>NZ_JAGETX010000079.1:0-1060 GCF_017589435.1 Hymenobacter defluvii | reverse complement strand
CCGGTGACGGTGGACACGGAGCGGGGCGAGGACGTGCGCTGGCAGCAAAAGCTACAGCAGCGCAACATCACCGTCGGACCCGAGGCAAGCGAAAAAAGCAAGAAACAGGTGCCTAGTAATACACTTGCATCGCCCAGAGAATAGCGCAACGGGCGTAAAGGTTTGATAGCTAAACTGTAATAAGGATAGATCGACTGTCTTTCACCATCCGAAGACAACGGCACAATTGCAGTCATTGCTCAATTTAGCGAACATCGTAACGGATAATAAATTACCGTGCTTGCTGCAAACTGTTGTATTCGTATTTGCGCATATCAACTACTGAAACAAGAGGCTGCTACGATTTAACGAGTAAAATAGTTAGTAATAAAATTTGGTCATTTGTCGTGACGAATTAGACGAATAATATTGCTAATTGCGCCGAATTTTATTGTTGAGTCAGCAAGAAATAATACAATTAAATTTTAGATTTTACTGGTTTTTTCTTAATTGGATTAAGTTCCAATAGAGAGAAAAAGATGCGACTTACCGCGTCAACATCACCTATTTGGCCGTTTTCATATATAAATGCTCTTTTGAATATTTAGTTTTATTTATATATAATCCGCTTCGATTAAGGAATTATTATGCGTGAAATACTTAGTTGAGTAGATGTTAAAAATGATACAACATATATCTATTGCTATGTTCAGGATTTATACAAATATCATCTTCAGCACTATCTTTACAATTGTAGAAGCTAAATAATAGGATTTATTTGGGATTCTACGCTTGTTGAACTTTATACTTGACAGATGCGAAAGCAACTTACTTTCTCTGCCAAAAAAAGAAGCTCTAATAGCTGGTACAATCAGCTGCTATCGCTGGGACTTGTAATCGTCGTATATGTGATGCTGCTACCAATGGTAGTGCAAGCACAAGCTCCGAATATAACTTATAGCAGTCCTATTACAATCACGAAGGGCGGAGTATACAGTGGGTCATATCGGAGCTTGGACAGCTCGGTGCCGTGCGTGCGCATCGCCACCACGGAGCCCGTGCAGCTGGTGAACTGCACACT
>NZ_JAGETX010000078.1:0-1062 GCF_017589435.1 Hymenobacter defluvii | reverse complement strand
GCCTGTACTACGCACAATGCCTCCTACCAAGATCAACAAGTAAACCGATACAACAGTGAGTACACCGAAAAACCGAAACCGGCGAACAAAAGCAGGAGTGCGCATAGGTTATAAATCTTCTTACTAGTGAAACAAAGTTCACTGGCGTGTTGCTCCAGAAAATTGATTAAATGCCGAATTTATCTGAGCTATATCTTTCGGTTGATTAAATAGAAACGGGCCGCCGTAAATACAGCGGCCCGTTTGAAATACACTCAGGCGAAACTTAGTCAGCCATTTCTCGCTCGTAAGGCATGTTCGACGACTGCGTTTGCGAGAAAGGTACGTTCTGCGGAATGAAGTCCGTTTCAGCACCAGGCTTGCTATAGTCGTATGGCCAACGGTACACAGCAGGGATAGCACCAGGCCAGTTACCGTGACCGGGAACAACCGGCGTAGTCCACTCCAACGTATTCGACTGCCAGGGATTCTCTGTAGCCCGACGGCCACGGAAGATGCTGTAAAAGAAGTTGAAGATGAAAATAAACTGCGCGAAGAAGGCCAAAATGGCAGCTACCGAAATGAACTTATTCAGGTCAGCAAACTGGCTGAATGTGTCAAAACCAGTCCAAGAGTAGTAACGACGGGGAAAACCAGCAATACCTACATAGTGCATGGGTAGGAATACCAAATACACACCGAGGAAAGTCAACCAGAAGTGGATGTAGCCAAGCTTCTCGTCCATCATGCGACCAAACATCTTCGGGAACCAGTGGTATACACCAGCAAATAGGCCGAAGAAAGCAGAGCTACCCATTACTAAGTGAAAGTGAGCCACCACAAAGTAAGTATTGTGCATCTGAATATCCAGAGCAGCGTTACCCAATACAATACCCGTCAGACCACCTGATACAAACAGTGATACGAAGCCAATGGAGAACAACATGGCTGTAGTAAAGCGAATATTACCCCGCCACAAAGTAGCTAGCCAGTTAAACGTTTTTACAGCTGAGGGTACTGCGATAATGAGCGTAAGAAACATGAAGACCGAACCCAAGAAAGGATTCATACCCGTCACGAACA
>NZ_JAGETX010000077.1:0-1106 GCF_017589435.1 Hymenobacter defluvii | reverse complement strand
CATATTCCAATACGGCTCAGGCTATGTCGGCTATGGCTGAGGCTACCTCGGACGCCAAAGAGTACCATACGCAGGTACAAACCGTGACCAAAAACCTGGGCGCTCTGAACGCAGTGTACGAAATGGAATTGCAGGATGCCAACACGCACCTGAAATCGATGAATAAGTTCTACGGCACACTGAGCCAGGCAATGGAAAACCTGACCGAAGCTGGCAAAGAGACCGAGCAGTTCAAGCAGGAAATCACTGGTTTGACCACCAACCTGACCTCGCTGAACCGTGTGTATGGCAACATGTTGAACGCCATGCGTGCTACCAGCTAAGCTGGTAAGTAGAAAGATTTAAGAAATTCTGTCCCCACTATATATTTTAATAGGAAGACGAGATGGCGGGAGGAAAAGAAACTCCACGGCAGAAGATGATTGGCATGATGTACTTGGTACTGACTGCACTTCTAGCCCTGCAAGTAGACTCAGCAATTCTGCTGAAATTCAAATTCTTGGATGATGCACTGTTTGGTATCAACCAGAAGGTTGAGAAAGCAAATGGTAATGCTGTAAAAGGCATTCAGGCACAGGTTGAGAAGAACCGCAACCAAGCCAGTGACTTGGCTGTGCTGAAGCAAAGCGAAGAGATTCGGGAACGCAGCAAGGCAATGGTTGCCTATCTGAACGATGTGCGCGATAAACTGGTAGTAGCTACCGAGAATAAAAAAGGCCAGAATGCGTACAACAACATGGATGCTAATGATAAGGTAGCAAACGCCATGTTGGGCCAGAACAAAAACGGTTTAGCCTATCCCCTAAAAGGCAAACTGAATGAGTTCTCTAGCTACATCAAAGGTTTCGTGCCCAGCGCTACTCCTCTAGCTCTAGATGCCAAAGAGGACCCTTTGACCGCTGCTGACCCAGCACAGAAGACGAAAGACTTCGCTGAGTTAAACTTCGAAAAGACGCCTCTTGTAGCTGCATTAGCTGTGCTATCGCAGAAAGAAGCTGAGGTTTTGAAGTACGAATCGGATGCTTTGGCTGCACAAGCTGCTAAGGTAGGTGGTACCACCATCGTATTTGACAAAGTAGGCGCTTTCGCTAGTGCAGAGTCAAACA
>NZ_JAGETX010000076.1:0-1129 GCF_017589435.1 Hymenobacter defluvii | reverse complement strand
GCTGTAGGCTTCTTCAAAACCAGATAGAAACTTATGGGTCGGCACAAAATCTTCCTGCACATAAAGTGTATAGGGAGTAGCTACAGCGTCTTGTCCCTTATTCAAATTATTACCTAGCCCTCGGTTGACTGGGGCAGTGATTAGCTTGAAGCTATACCGCGTTTGCAGATGTTCAATTGCCTGGACATGCAGTCCTTTGCTGTTGTCATCCGACACTATGATATCACCAAACATAACACCTAGCGCCTTGAAAGCACCAAGTAGGCGCTCCAGAGACTTGCTTCTATTGTAATGTGTGATTAATAGGGTTACTGCCGGAAAACTAGCCATCAATACTGAACTAAGGACTACTAAAAGACTACCTTTTGCCTGTTAAGGGTTCTGGCTTTAGCAATTTTTCTGGCTCGGCTCGATTTGCTTTGTCCCATGCAGCGGGCTGGGAGTTTGCCAGAAAGCGGCCAAAGCCACGGAAGGCTGCGACATTCATCATTGTAAAGTAGAGCGGTACCAGCGTGAGGCCGGCCTTCCGGTTGGTGGCGGCCAGCCACCAACCGACTAAACTACTCGCGTAAAAGAGAATTTGCAACAGAAGAAGAGGAGCATATATGCCTCGCTCAGTATAGGCTAGGTAGGCGTTCAACGGTAGCACTAAAGCAAGCAACGCCGGCGTCAGGCTCCAGCGCAACACGCGGTGGGAGATGTATAGAAAAGTCACCACCGGTTGCCGGAAGGGATTGAGCAGGAAAGTGAGTCGAGCCATAGACTGCCACCCGCCAGCACAAATACGGACTTTGCGCCCCATTTCTTCACTTAAGGAAGATGAGGGCGGTTCCATTGCAAAGGCGTTAGGCTCGTAAACCACTTTATATCCTGCCCCGACAATTCGCATGGATTGTACAAAATCGTCCAAAATGGTATCTTTCTCTAATGGGGCAAAGAGTTTTGTTCGGAAGGAAACCAACTCACCTGCAGCCCCCATCAGGCTGTGAATTTTTGAATCGCACCGCTTTAGAAACGACTCGTATTTCCAGTAAAGTCCTTCCCCCGAGCCCGAGGCGCTGCCATTACTGAGAACATGCTTCTCGCCCGAAACCGCCCCCACCTGAGGGTCTTGGTAATGCACTAGCAT
>NZ_JAGETX010000075.1:0-1132 GCF_017589435.1 Hymenobacter defluvii | reverse complement strand
ACTCAAAGAGCTAATTACCCCTACCCGTTCCGGACCTATCATCTGGGCTGGTCAGGAGGAGTTTGAGGAGGCAGCTGCCTTATTATGGCAAAGCTTAAGTGTTGCGGAGCGGGAAAACGCAAGCTTTAATGTGGGCTTCATGCCGCATCAACTACGCGATACTTCAGCCCCATTGCAGCTTATCGCGGTGCCCGAAACTATGCTGCCGCGTTGGCGAGGACGGTATTTTGTAATCGAAACCAGTGATGCTCATATTGATTTAACGGAAGCAGAAGCGTATGTAGCCGGGGATACTACCCGCTCACCGCACTTATCCGCCCTATTAATGCATTTGGGAGTGCCTCCTCAGGGCATAACGCAATTAGGAATGTTACAGCGGGCTGCGCCTACTGCCGCTGCACTAGATCAAGCCTCTTTGCAAGAAGTATTGACCCTAGCTACCATCTTGTACTGGTATCAGCAAATGCCATCAGAAATCAGCCAGCAAACGCTGGCACGTCTGGTGCAGTTAATTCAACAGAGTGATATTACTGAGCTGTCCCGATTAGGATCAGTGACAGACACCATGTTGTCAGCAGACGCATTACAACAGCTAGCTGTAGCCACAAGTGAACAATTACCACGGCTAGTAGCAGCGGCACGTCCTTCTCAATTGACGGAATTACTGGCATGGAAGAAGGTACCTGAGCGCCAGTGGTGGCGGCGAAGTTTGCAAGTGGGGATTGAGGTATATTTTAAATCCTGGAATTCGGCTGCCAGTGAGTTAGTTGTAAGTTTGCTAGAACAGCCAGTGTCCTTAGTGGATGATTATCTTTCTCTGCTGCCTGCGACCCAACAGGTTGAGGAGTCACTTATGTCCTCGTTACCTACGTCTTGGCCATCGCAGGCCTGGAAACACACAGCTTCCATCGCGCTCAGTCGTCAGTGGCTAGGATTACATATGATGTGTCTGCTGCGCTTATATCCGGTCCTTGAGGCAATACAGCAGCACCTTGCTGTAAATAGTTCTCCCACAAATACTGCCGCTCTTCAAATAGCCATTAACTATAGTAAGCCTAAGGAATTTATCGCAGCAGCGGCCTCGCTTAATGATGACCGGGTAACACAGTTGGCGGCAAATCTGTGTGTTAAG
>NZ_JAGETX010000074.1:0-1141 GCF_017589435.1 Hymenobacter defluvii | reverse complement strand
ACCTTTGCCCCATTCAATGACGTGGTAAATATGCCCATCATTCATTGTCTTATAGGCTCCGGCAGAATAGTTGGGCACGCCTTTGAACTTCTGACCTACTGGCCCCTGCCCATCGCCTTGTTCACCATGGCAATGCTGGCAGTTACGAGCATACAGGGTCTGACCTTCCACTAGATTTTCCTGCGTGTAGGCCAGCGGGTTAGTCAAACGACGTGAAGCTTGCTCAACGCTATCTTTTGGAATATGATCGTAGTAATCCAGTTTACCCAGTGGAACGGTACCTACCGGCGGCGTACGCTGATTGATACCCATTGGGTTGATTGTATTAGCCGTGACTTGTCGTAGAGGCTCATACGGAATAGACTCGTACATCTCCGGCGCATATTCAATGCCGGTGTCATTGGCGTCGTGGCAAGCAGTCGTACAGATTGCTCCAAATACCATCAACGACGCTTGCAGACCTATTTTCAGCGAATGCGCCATTAGTTCTTAGTCATTTCTTTTTCGTTGACTTCTGAAGCGCCGTTATCACGCAACAGTTGAGTCAACTGACCTAGATTGCTTGTATCGTCCTTCAGTTCGATAGCCATCACAAATTTGTCATCCGTCGAACGCACATCCATCACCTGTACTTTCGGCTTAGGATACATGCTTGTGATGATGAAGAAGGTAATGGCCATACCATGACAGGTGAACAATACCGTCAACTCGAACGAAACCGGAATGAATGCTGGTAGCGAAATATGAGGTTTACCACCAATGATCATGGGCCAGTCAAATCCCAACATGTAGATCTGCATCCACAGGGCAAAGGACAAACCGCACAGACCATAGAAGAAAGCGGCGATAGGTAAACGACTCCGTTCAATACCCAAAGCATCATCGATGCCGTGGATAGGGAAAGGCGTGAATACATCGTAGATCTTCACTCCCGCTGCGCGCACGTTCTCAATGGCGTGCAGGAGTACGTCTTCGTCATCGAAAACGCCGAGGGCGAAACGCTTAGTCATGTTTGGTATAAGTTACGGGAGCGGAAGCCGGTACGCCAGGGGTAGCGTGATGATGCGTAGGAGCATGGTGCGGATCTTGACCCGTGTAAGTTGGGCCATTGTCTACACCATATTTCAGGATCGTTTTCACC
>NZ_JAGETX010000073.1:0-1215 GCF_017589435.1 Hymenobacter defluvii | reverse complement strand
ATAAGGCGCAATTTTGCTTTCAATGGCACTGAATAAGTCAGGCCACGGTCAATACATTCATCCACCGAATACTTCGGAGGGTCAATGTGATAATCAATAAACTCCAGAACGAAATTCTCGCGCGAGTCCGAAATAGGGAAGTTCTCCGCGAACACCTTGAACAACCCTTCATCGGTGCGGTTCTCGGCGGCCGTCTCCAACTGGAAGAAATCCTGGAACGACTGCAACTGCACGTCCAGGAAATCCGGATACTCAATAACCTTTTTAATCTTGGCGAAGTTGATCCGCTCGTAGGCTTTCTGCAAAGCCGTTTCTTTCGGTGTAGCCAATGGGTAGGGGTTTATAAAATGGACACTGAGAGGGCACTTGATAACTCAACTACAGCCCTATGCGTTTAGCCACGAAAAGCCGCAAAGCGGCGCGTAAAAGGACTTTCGTAAAGTTTATTACCTACAAACAGGAAAAGACCTGGCTTAGTTGCCAGGCCTATCCTTATTTGTGAGGTAAGATGCTAGGCAGCAGAATTACTTAACTTCTACTTCAGCGCCAGCTTCTTCCAGTTGCTTCTTCAGCGAATCGGCTTCGTCTTTAGCCACGCCTTCTTTCAGAGGCTTGGGAGCACCGTCAACCAGTTCTTTGGCTTCTTTCAAGCCCAGACCAGTCAGGTCTTTCACCAGCTTCACAACAGCCAGTTTCTGACCACCAGCAGCCTTCAGAATTACGTCGAACGACGTTTTCTCTTCAGGAGCCTCAGCAGCAGCAGCGCCACCACCAGCAGCAGCTACAGGAGCAGCAGCAGCCGGCTCAATGCCGTACTCGTCTTTCAGGATAGTAGCCAGTTCGTTTACTTCTTTCACCGTCAGGCTAACGAGCTGCTCAGCGAATGCTTTCAAATCTGCCATTTCTGTAGATTGTTAAAAAAGAGTTGTTGAATTATAAATTGAAAGTGAAAAAGATGAGCAGCGGTTAGCCTGCAACCTCTTCTTTTTCGGAAAGCGTTTTGAGGAGACCAGCCAGAATGTTGCCACCGCTCGACAGAGCAGAAATAACATTTTTGGCAGGCGACTGCAGAAGGCCGATAACCTCACCAATAAGCTCGTTTTTGCCTTTCAGCGTCGAGAGTGTATCCAGTTGATTAGCGCCGATGTCTTTCAGCGTGTCGTTCACTACCTCAATGTGCTCCTCAAACGACGGGTGCGAGATATCGACCACGTG
>NZ_JAGETX010000072.1:0-1238 GCF_017589435.1 Hymenobacter defluvii | reverse complement strand
AAACGCCATTTTCACTATTGCAGCCGACGAAGAATCGGCCGCTGAACAATTGAAAGCTGCAAACTAATGCCAGTTGACGTACTCGTAGGACTACAGTGGGGAGATGAAGGGAAAGGGAAAATTGTCGATGTGTTGGCCCCCACGTATGATGTAGTTGCCCGTTTTCAGGGTGGCCCCAACGCAGGCCACACCCTATTTTTCGACGGTGTAAAGCATGTATTGCACCAAGTACCATCCGGTATTTTTCATCCGCACATTATTAATGTAGTCGGTAATGGAGTAGTGCTCGACCCGGTTGTATTCCGCGGCGAACTGCAAAAGCTGACGGATCGTGGTATTCAGTGGGGCAATAATCTCTTCATCTCACAGAAGGCCCAGCTCATCCTGCCCTCTCACCGCGCCCTCGACCGAATTTTAGAAGAGGCTAGGGGAGGAGGGAAGATTGGCTCTACCCTAAAAGGTATTGGCCCTACCTATCAGGATAAGGTAGGCCGTACGGGACTGCGGGTTGGCGATGTATTGCTACCCGACTTCAAAGAGCGTTACACAGAAGCTGTTGCCCGTCATGCCCAACTGGCTGCATTCTACAAGCAAGACTTGGAAATAGAAGCCCACGAAGACGAATTTTTCTCTGCCATTGAGTTCCTGCGTACCCTTCAGTTAACGAATACAGAGTATTTGCTGAATGACTTGCTACAACAGCAAAAGCGCATTTTAGCGGAAGGCGCCCAAGGTGCTATGTTGGATATAGATTTTGGTACGTATCCCTTCGTCACCTCCTCTAGCACTATCGTGGCTGGCGCCTGTACCGGCCTAGGCATAGCGCCCCACCATATAGATAAGGTATATGGTATAAGCAAGGCGTACTGCACACGAGTAGGTAGTGGGCCATTTCCTACCGAACTGCATGATGAAGTAGGAGAGCAAATTCGCCAAGCTGGTCATGAGTTCGGTTCTACTACTGGGCGTCCCCGCCGTTGTGGCTGGGTCGATTTGCCTGCTCTACGCTATAGCATCATGCTAAATGGTGTAACAGAAATTCATTTGATGAAAGCGGATGTGTTAGACGAATTCGATGAAATTCGAGTTTGCACGCACTACCAGCTACCAAATGGTGAGACTACCGATCAATTTCCAGACTATGGCACATTACAAAATGTAACCCCAGTCAAACTACCCACCAGCCACTGTTTCCGTTTCCAGATTAGGCACCGACGAACACAAGGGTGGTATTTCAA
>NZ_JAGETX010000071.1:0-1250 GCF_017589435.1 Hymenobacter defluvii | reverse complement strand
TGAGGTGGTCTAGTGAAAACAGACAGTGGCAAGTCTTACCTTCCAGTGCCTATGTCGACCAAAGTGCTTTCCAGCGGCCCGCCGCTGACCCGCAAAAAATATACGCCCGCTTTCAAAGCCGAGTGCGTGCGCCAAGTAGCCGCTGGCGCTCGGCAGACCGACGTGGCCCGGGCCCAAGGTCTGTCGCCCGCGCTCCTTGGCCGCTGGCAGCGTCAAGCGTTAGCCGAAGCTGTGCCTAGTAGCGCGGAGCGCGACGAGATTAGGCGCTTGCGCGCCGAACTCAAGCGCGTGGAGCAAGAGCGCGATATTTTAAAAAAAGTCGTGACCATCTTTGCGCAACCGCCTCAACTATGAGCCGTTACCACTTTATCGAACAGGTGGCGGCTATCGAGCCGGTGCAGGTGCTTTGCCGCGTACTACACGTCAGCCCTGCCGGCTACTACCAGTGGCGGAGGCGAGCAGTGCGCCCAACGCCCGACTGGGAGCCGGCGGCCACCGCCGCCTTTTCGCGCCATGCCCAGCGCTATGGCACTCGCCGCTTGCGGGCCGAATTGCGCGCCGAAGGGCACGCGGTCGGACGCTATGCGTTGCGCAGTTGGCTGCGTCGCCACGGCTTGCGGGCGCTGAGTACGCGGCCGCAACGCCCACGCACCACCGTGGCTGACCCCGCGGCAATCGTGGCCGAAAACCTGTTGCTCGGTCAACCCGCGCCCACCGCGCCCAATCAGGTGTGGGTCGGCGATATTACCTACCTGCCCCTAGTCGGTGGGCGCTGGTGTTATCTGGCCACGTGGCGCGATACCTGTTCGCGGCGTGTGGTCGGCTGGCACCTGGGCCAGCACATGCCCACCGAGCTAGTGCTCACGGCCCTGGAGCAAGCCCTGACGCTGCGACAACCGGCTCCTGGCCTGATTGTCCACGCCGACCGCGGCAGTCAATACACCAGCTCGGCGTGCCAAGCGCGCATCAAAAAAGCCCAGGCCCTGGCCAGCTATAGCCGACCGGGCAACCCCTATGATAACGCCCAAGCCGAGGCCGGGTGGAGCACGCTCAAAACGGAACTGCTGCCCCGTGGCGGCGCATTTGCCAGCCTCGAAGAGGCCCGTCTAGAGGTAGCCTACTACCTCGATACCTACTTCAACCTGGACCGGCGCCACTCCGCCCTGGGCTACCGCTCGCCCCATCAATTCGAACGCGACTTTCAAATCAGCCTATCTTAGCGCACTGTCCGTTTTTACTGGACCATCCCA
>NZ_JAGETX010000070.1:0-1253 GCF_017589435.1 Hymenobacter defluvii | reverse complement strand
GATTAGTACTGATGATGGTGAAAAGGATGACTGCGTATCACTCTTTTTAGCTTCAACAAGCAGTTCTGCCAATGTTGACCCATTCTGATTTTGTGGGTTTTCCATGATGAGAGTGGTTTGATGGTTGAACGAAAAATTAAGAAACTAGTGAGTGCTGATTAAGAACCTCAAGTTGGTTCTGAAATGCAGTTTCGTCTTCCTGAGATGGGTTTGTAATACCGAATGCTGAAAAATAATCCCTCTTTAAACTCTCTACACCTTGGCCCTTGCACATTAGGAGTAACGTAGAAGTTTTAATATCAAGCCTAGTTACTGATATTGGGCTGTAATTGAATACATAACAAAACTCTTTGCCAGAAGAGAGTTTAACAAAGTTTTTTGACCTGTTGCACATGCTTATAATAAATTCTTTGTGAAGAAATATTCATCGCGAGGACATCAATCAAAACTAAGAGCTACGCTACAGCTCTGGGACTGCTTATCGCTAACGTGCTAGTAACCATCCCGATGGTGTCTAGAATAAAGTTAAGAATTTTTTTAGTTCACCTAATAAAAAGTCAAATAAAACCACAAATAATTTATTGGTACGTCTTGCCCGGCAATAGCCATATCATTCCAGCCCGCCGAGCCATTGTGATACGCACTGGAATGAGCAACAAACCGTAGGTGTACTGAACAAACAGCTTTTAGAGGCGCTGAATGCAAGATTTTGGCGAGTAGTAGCCTCATTTGGAAGCGCCTCGTTTAACTTCTGTACCAAACTTTTAACCGAGGCCAGTACTGGATGCCGCGGTCACTGTGATGAATCAAGTTCCGCCCCGCCCGTTTGCTGATCTGCCGTAGGGCCATCTGCAAGGCGCGACACGCATGCACCGTGGCCAGCGTCTCGGCCACGGCGAAACCCATGATGCGCCGCGAGTAGGCATCGGTCAGCAGCGAGATGTACAGACAGCCCGCCTGGGTGAACCAGTAGGTGATGTCGGCCACCCAGACCTGGTTGGGTCGCAGCGGGGTCAGCTCCCGGATCAGGTTCGGGTACTTGCGGAAGCGATGGCGCGAGAAGGTCGTTAATGCTTTCCGGCGGCGCTTGCGAATCAGTAAGTTATGCGCCGCCAGCAGCGAAAATAGGGCATCCCGGCCCAGTTTGATGCCCTGCTCGCGCAAGCCCTGTTCCAATAAGCTGTAGAGCTTGCGCCCGCCGAGGCGGGGATGCTCTTGGCGCACCTTCGCCACCTGCTCGAGCACATACTGCT
>NZ_JAGETX010000006.1:0-323566 GCF_017589435.1 Hymenobacter defluvii | reverse complement strand
CCGCCTGTCATCCTGAGCTGGCGAAGGACCTTCTCACGCGTGAGAAGGTCCTTCGCCAGCTCAGGATGACAGGCGGTTTTCAATTATGACCTCTTAACCTAGCAAATTTCACCCCCTATTTTGCCTGCGCCAGCTTGGGGTTTTCTTCTTCCCTACCTAAATCGCGTGGGGCGTAGCCGTAGGGATTCTTGGGGTCTTTGCCAGCGCGTAGCAGCACCCAGAAGCCAATGGCTACCATGGGAATGCTCAGGATTTGGCCCATATCCAGGGGTAGGTTGTTTTCGAAATCAACCTGGCTTACTTTCAGGAATTCCACGAAAAAGCGGAACGTGAACAGAAGCACTACAAACAGCCCGAATAGTTGCCCGCGTGGGGTGCGCTCCTTGGTGCGGTTCCACATGAAGTAGAGCAGGAAGAACAAGAACACGCAGAACAGCGACTCGTAGATCTGGGTAGGGTGGCGCGGCACGGCAATACCATTCACGAAATGTTCCCGGTCGCGCAGGAAGATGAAGGCCCACGGCACGTCGGTTTCTCGGCCCACAATCTCGGAGTTCATCAGGTTGCCCAAACGAATGAGCGCCCCGCCCGACGCCACCACAATCACGATGCGGTCGAGCGTCCAGAGCATGTCGAACTTGTTGTTGCGGCTGAACAGGTACACAGCCAGGATAATACCGATGGTAGCGCCGTGGCTAGCCAAACCGCCGTGCCATATCTTAAACACCTCCAGCGGATCTTTCAGTATCTCAGGTTGATAGAACAGTACGTGGCCTAATCGGGCACCCACGATGGTACCAATCAGCACGTAAATCGTGATGACATCCACCCACATCGGCGACACTTTCTCCGACTTATAGATGTGCGCCAGCACAAACGTGCCCACCACAAAGCCCGACATAAACAGCAGCCCGTACCAGCGCAAGGCCAGCGGCCCCAGCGTGAACAAACCTAAGTCCCAGGGGCCAAACTCAGCAATGAGAGGCGACACATCCCAAGTGATGGCAGCAAGAAAAGAAAGCATAGGGTAGGCAAAAGATGATAGAAATTCAAAGGTAGTCACTTCCCATTTGGTAGCCGGGCAGCTAAGGCGCCGTGGTCAGCGCGGCTACTCACCGCTGAAACTGGCCTCAGGTTGATCGGCGTTTTCTTGTTGTGCTCCGCCGCTTACGGCGTGCAGACCCCCATCATCGCCGCTAAGCAGCAGCAGAATGCCCAGCATAACAGCGTAGGCGGGCCAGTGCCGCCAAGTCCGCAAAGGCGGGCGCTTCGCTGCGGCATTCACCAGCCGAGTGTGCACCCGGCCGTAAAAATACGGGCGAGGCGGAACAGCTACTTCAGCTCGCCACTGGTGCAGCAGAGTTTCCCATTCTTCATCGGCCTCCGTGCGATTAGTTGAATCAGACATGGCGTTGGGTGGGTTGAAGATGATGACGAAGCGTTTTGCGGGCGCGAAATAATAACGACTCTACGGCGGACACGGTGGTACTAAGCACCGCGGCTATTTCCTCGTAACTCAGCTCTTGCTCGTGGCGCAAGGTGAAAGCCACTTGCTGCTGGTCGGGCAGCCGAGCGATGTGCGCCCGCAGAAGCTCTACCTGTTGCCGGCCTTCTAACTGGGCCTGGGGGTGGTCGTTATCGGCTGGTTCGTAGAGTACGCGGTTGTCGAAGCCCAGCAGGCTGGTTAGGTAGGCGAAGCGCTTGCGGGCACGGGCGCGGCGCTGCTGCTTGAGAGCCCGCGAGGTAGCCAGTCGATAGAGCCAAGTGGCCAGGGTCGCTTCGCCCCGGAACCGGCCAATCGTTTGGTAGACTTCCACGAATACTTCCTGCGCCACGTCTTCGGCCTCTTCCGGCGAGCAAAGCAGCGCCAGCACCGTGCGATAGATGCGGTGCTGATACCGCTCCACCAACGTGCGAAATGCCGCTTCGCTACCCTGCTGCAAGTGGGCTATCAACTCGGCCTCCGCGCAAACCGAAGCAGGTTGCGGGGCAGCAGGTATTTGTTGAAAACCAGGCAGCGGAAGAGTGTACATCCGGGAGGCAGAAAAAAGGAAATAGCGCCCTACCTATTCCGGCCATAGCCGTGGGTAGCAGGGTTACATCAGCTTAGGCCCCCTCATTGTAGAAAACTTGCTCAGCTCCTTCAAATAAAACACAACTACTTGTGAAACAGAACTATATTTTCACATAAGCTAATTAGCAGGTTATTCCGAACCAATTCGACCGTCATGCTGAGCCTGTCGAAGCACGCGCAGCATGACGGTTTGACGACTTCATAAACAGCTTCATCAGCGAATCATACCATGCCCATTGAGAAACGAGCCCTGCTGCCTGGATAGCTACAGCGCGTTTAGTTCCTCGGTATAGCCACCGCTGAGAATGGGGAAGCGCAGCCAAGAGCGGGGGTCCACGTTGTAGTCGTCGAGGTGGAAGGCGGGGGCGTACCGCTCGCGCTTCCACTGGTTGCGGCTCCACAAGGAGAAGAAACGCTTCACGTAGACTTTCAATTGTTCGCGGTCGGCGGTGGGGTCTTCTTCGAGTAGAGTAGCGAGCACCTGGGCCGGACTGAGGCGGTTGTAGAAAGCTAGGCGCTCGATGCGGTTGAGCAACACGTAGGGCATCAGGTCGCGCTCGTCGGTTTGCTTTTCTTCCAGGGGGCGCAGCTCGGCAGTGGGTTGCAGGGCATTCACGTGGCGCAGGGCAGGGTAGTGCCGCTCTACCTCAGCCCAACGCAGCCATTGCTTTACGAAAGCTTTATCTACACCCGCAATGGGCGAAATGCTGCCAGCCGTGTCGCCGTCCATGGTGCAATAGCCTACAGAGGCTTCAGAACGGTTGGAGGTAGTGATAAGCAACGCGTTGAGCACGTTGGCCAGCAACCAGATGCCGGGCGCACGCACCCGCGCCTGAATGTTTTGCAGAGCCAAGTCGTCGGTTTGCCAGGTAAGAGGGCGGTCCAATGCACCGGCTATTTTGCTGACGTAGCCCGTTACTTCGTCGTCGATGTTCCAGTTGTAGAACACCGCACCCAGCTCCTCGGCCAATTCCTGCGCCGAATTCAGGGTGTCGTCGGAGGAATTGACGGTGCCCTGGTAGGCGCACGTGAGCAGGCGGCCAGTGATGCGGCGGTTGGTCTGGCGCTGCTCGTCGGAGGTTACTTCGGTGCTGGCTTTAGGTAGGTTATCCGAAGGCGCTTCCTGCGGTGTTCCGTCGGCGGCAGCGCGGTGCTCCTGCGCGGTGGGCGCCTCCGTCTGGCCGGTAATGGCCACAATATCCTCGGCCGTGAAGCAGCCCGTACGGCGCATAAACTCGGCCGTGCCCAGCTCAGCCGTGCCCAGCCGCACCATTTCCGCCACCGAAACCGCGCACATGCACGAGTCGGCCCCGCCCGATAGGCTCAGCACGAAGCCGCGGGTGCGGGCCTTGCGCATGTAGTCGAATAAGGCCAAGCTCAGGGCCTGGTTCAATTCCAGATATTCGTCGGGGGTAGGGAGCGGCTGAATTTCGGCGGCTGGCTCCAGGGGCGTGGCAAAATCCACGTCCACACATTCCACATCCACTTCCTTGAAGCTTAGCAACTGATTGCGTGTCAGCAAATGTCCTTCGCGGGCCACCAGAATCTCGCCGTCGTAGATGATGCGGCCGGCTTCGTTGCCGAGCAGGTTGGCGTAGAGGTAGGTACAATGAAAATTGCGCGAAGCGTTGAGCACCAGCTTATAACGCAAGTCCGTTTTGCTCATGGCAAAATGGCTGGCCGAGGGATTCACAATCAGGTCTACCCTACCCTGCAACCGGGACGCGGGGCGCACGTTGTCGGGGCGCCAGGCATCTTCGCAAATCTCGAAGCCGAAACGTACGCCTTTGTGCTCGAAGGTTAGGTCGCCGAGCGGCCATTCGTGGCCCTGCCAGCGCACGGTTGTGGTTTCGCCAGCCAGCCAGGGGTAGAAAAAGCGCGTTTCGTAGTGTACGCCGTCGTTGGCCAGAAACTGCTTAGCCGCAAAGCCCAAAATCTCACCATCGCGCAGCACGCAACTGGTGTTGTAGGTGCGTCCTTCCAGCCGCACAGGTAGGCCCACACACACCAGAATGCCTTCAGTCCAGGGCAGGATTTGCTGCAAATATTCCAGTGCCGCTTCGCACAGCCAATCGCTCAGAAACAAATCTTCGCAATTGTAGCCGGTCAGGCATAGCTCGGGCAAACACAGCAACTCTACCCCCGACTCCTGGGCCTGCTCGATGGCCGTGCGAATGGTGCGCAGGTTATGCTGCCACGCAAAAGGAATTTGGTTAAGCGCTGCGCCGGCGATACGCATAAGAATGAAGTTGTAAAGGTGAAATTGTGAATATAAATAACGTCAGAACGTCATGCCTCATCTGGCGTCTGGTTGCCGAAGCACCTCGAGCGCTGACGGAAGATAGTATCCAACATCAGCACGCGAGGTGCTTCGGCAACCAGACGCCAGATGAGGCATGACGTTCTATATAAGTAAAAAGTTACTTCTGTGTCAGCTTGCTGGCGGCAGCTTCGTCCAGAAACCACGTGACGTTACCATTTTCGGGCTGGATCAGTTGAGCAGGGTAGCGCTGGATATCACACTCCTCTTCCAAGATTTGCCGCACGGCTTCGGCCTTGCCCTCACCGTACACCAAAAACACGGTGGCACGGGCCTGATTCAGCAGCGGGGCCGTCATGGTAACGCGGTTGGCCTGCACTTCTTCGATATAAAGCGCCTGCACGCTCACGCTTTCGTCGGTGAGCACGGAGGTGTGCGGAAACAGCGAAGCCGTGTGGGCGTTGTCGCCTAGCCCTAGCAAGTCCAGATCGAGGGGTAGGGAATTTTCGCTATCGAAATAGCGCTGCATCGTGCGCGTGTAGGCGGCCGCCGCTTCCGAAGGGCTCAGGCTGGTATCGACGGCAAAGATTTGCGCCGGCTGAATGTCCAACGGGTCGAGTAGGGCTTTTTTGGCCATCAGGTAATTGCTGTTGGGGTCGGTGTGCGGCACGTAGCGCTCATCACCCCAAAAGAAATCCACCTTATCCCAGGCTAGTTGGTCGCGGTAGTCAGCGGCCAGTAGCTCAAACAACTTTTTGGGCGACGACCCGCCCGACAGCGCCACTGCAAACCGACCACGCGCCGCAATGGCCTCGTTGCCAGTCGCCACAAAATACTCTGCCAGCGCCCGCGATGCTACCTCCGACGATTTAAAAACGCGAATAGCCATTAGCACTCTTTTTTATCGTGAAGGGGTAGCGTAAACCAATGGTAACCGTCGCGGGCAATGAGCGCCTCGGCAATTTCTGGTCCCCACGAATCAGCAGAATAGTTAGGGAAGTTCATGCTCTTTTTGTTTTCCCAGGCATTGAGAATCGGCATAATAAGGTCCCATGCAGCTTCTACTTGGTCGCCGCGCATAAACAGCGTTTGGTCGCCGAGCATCGTGTCCAGCAGCAGGGTTTCGTAGGCCTCGGGCGTATCGTTGGTATAAGTACCTTGGTAGTCGAACACCATGTCTACCCGATTCAGCACCATATCCAAGCCGGGGCGCTTGGCCTGCACTTGCAAGCGAATGCTCATTTCGGGCTGAATACTGATAACCAGCCGGTTCTGGTGCCACGCCTCCGCCGATTCGGTTGGGAAAATCAGGTGGGGCACGTCTTTAAACTGAATGGTAATGATGGACGCCGAGCGATGCAAACGCTTGCCCGTGCGCAGGTAGAACGGTACGCCCTGCCAGCGCCAGTTATCCACGAAGAACTTGATAGCGGCAAAGGTTTCGGTGTTCGAGTCGGGGTCTACCTTGTTTTCTTCGCGGTAGCCAGGCACTTCTTTTCCCTCTACCCACCCCTTGGCATACTGCCCGCGCACAGCGGCCGAACGCACTTCTTCCGGTCCAAAGCGGCGCATAGCGCGCAGTACATCTACCTTACGGTTGCGCACTTCGTCGGCTTCAAAGCTCACGGGCGGCTCCATGGCCACTAGGCACAGCAGCTGCAACAGGTGGTTTTGGATCATATCGCGCAGGGCACCCGAGCCGTCATAGTAGTCGCCCCGCTCGCCCATGCCCAACTGCTCGGTCACGGAAATCTGCACGTGCTCAATGTAGTTACGGTTCCAGAGCGGCTCCAGAATGGCATTGGCAAAGCGGAAGGCCATGATATTCTGCACCGTCTCCTTGCCCAGGTAGTGGTCGATGCGGTAGATCTGACGCTCCTGAAAAATACCAGCCAGCAGGTCGTTTAGCTCCTTGGCCGTTTCCAGATCGTGCCCAAACGGCTTCTCAATCACAATGCGCACGCGGTCGGGGTCGTCAGCCAGCTTGGCTTCCGAGAGGTTGCGGGCGATGATGGGGAAGAAGTTGGGCGATACGGCCAGGTAGTAAATCACCTGCGCCGTAGTGTTCCACTCGGCTTCGTGCTCGGCCACCCGCTCGCCAAATTGCGTGTAGGTAGCCGCATCGTTCAGGTCGGATACCTGGTAGGTCAGGTGCTGCGCAAACTCCTCCCACTTCTCCAGCCCTGCCTTGCCACGACGCGAAAACTTGTTGATGTCTTCCTTCACCCTGTCACGGTAGGCTTCGTCTGTTAGCTTGGTGCGGCCCGTGCTCAGGATAGCGAACTGCGCAGGGAGCCACCCATCCAGAAACAAATTATACAGTGCCGGTGCCAGCTTGCGGGCGTTCAAATCGCCGGTTCCCCCGAAGATGACAAAAATGGTCGGCCGGATTTTATCTTTATTACTCATGCGTAAGTCGTAGCGAGTGATGGTGGAAGACACGAATTATTTGTTGGGCGTAACCGGCGTTTCATTCTCGGTGCCAGTACCGCGGTGCGTATCTTCTTTGTTTTCGGCGGCTTCGTGCGAGGGCGTCCACTGGGTGTGAAACACGCCCTCGTGTCCAATGAGCTCGTAGGTGTGCGCACCAAAGTAGTCGCGCTGGGCCTGAATCAGGTTGGAAGGCATCCGACCGGTGCGCAGCGTGTCGAAGTAGCTGAGCGAAGCAGCCAACGCGGGTGTACCAATACCCATCGTGGCCGCGCGCGCTACCACCGCACGTGCCCCGGCTACCGACTCCTGCACCTGCTGGCGCACGTTGTCATCGAGCAGCAAGTGGGCCAGATCAGGCTTCTGCTGATAAGCGTTGTAGATAGTATTCAGGAACTCGGAGCGAATAATGCAGCCCCCACGCCAGATTTTAGAAATATTGGCCAGGTTCAGGTTATACGCGTACTCTTCCGAAGCACGAGCTAGCATGTGCATGCCTTGGGCGTAGGCGATGATCATGCTGAAGTACATGGCCTGCTCCAACTCTTGCAGTTGCTGCTCCTGGTCTTCTTTGCTGGGGGTAGGACGTGCCTGATACACCTTTTCCATTTCCTCACGCAGCGATTTATACTTCGATAAATCGCGCATGGCTACTGCTTCGTCAATTAGCGACAAAGGCACTTGTAGGTCCATCGCAATCTGCGAAGTCCATTTGCCGGTTCCCTTGGAGCGGGCTTCGTCTTTGATGTCGTCTAGCAGCAGGTGGTCGGTGTCGGGGGCGATGTAGGCAAAAATGTCCTTGGTGATGTCTACCAAGAAAGACTGCAAGCGGCCCTCGTTCCACTTGGCATATACCTGCTGCATAGCTTCATTGCTCATGCCCAGGCCGTTTTTCATTACATCATACGTCTCGGCCAGCAGCTGCATAATGCCGTACTCGATGCCGTTGTGCACCATTTTCACAAAGTGGCCAGAAGCGCCCGGCCCGATGTACGTCACGCACGGCTCACCGCCTACTTTGGCCGCTACAGCCTCCAGCACAGGTTTCATCTTCTGGTAGGCATCCTGGTCGCCGCCCGGCATCATACTGGGACCGCGCCGCGCGCCTTCCTCCCCACCCGAAATGCCCATCCCGAAGAAATGCAGCCCTTTCACTTCCAGTTCCTGCGCTCGGCGCGTAGTATCCAAGAAATAGGAGTTACCACCATCAATCAGCATATCGCCTTGGTCGAGCAGGGGCGTAATTTCTGAGATTACGCTGTCCACAATCTTGCCGGCTGGCACAAGCATCATCACCACGCGGGGTTTGGCCAGGCTTTGCACAAAAGCACCCAGGTCCGAAAAGCCCTCCACATTTTCTACCCCGTCTTCGTTGGCTTCCTTGTGCAGCAGCGGAATTTTGCTGGTGTCCTTATCATAGCCAGCCACGGAAAAATCGTGGTCGGCCATGTTTAGCAGCAAGTTGCGGCCCATAGTACCCAGGCCAATCATGCCGAAGGCGTAGTTTTTTGGTTGTGGTGCGCTCATTGGGAAAGAAAGTTTCTAGCGGTGTTAGGTGTGAGATGAAATGCGGAAGCAGATGCCGCGAAGGTAGTAATTGGCAGCAGACGTCCTACCCGTCTCTAACCATTGAAGTAGGGCATGGTTTCAGGTCAGGACTGCCTGCAGTTGGGTAGGGTGTACGTAAACTCTGGCTCAGATGATAAATAAAAAGCCGGCCGCCTACCCTTTTATTGGGCAAGCAGCCGGCTTTTGACATTGATAGTAAGATGATTACAGACCCAGTGCGGTTAGGGCGCGTTCGGCGGCCAGTTGCTCCGCCTGTTTCTTTGAGAGGCCCATTCCTGTTGCCACCACAGCTTCATCAACGAACAGCGTGGCCGAAAACTCCATCACACCGCCCCCGCGTGGCTCGCCGGCCAACTCGTAGCGCACTACCTTGCCTTGCCGCTGTGCCCACTCGATGAGTTTGCTTTTGAAGTTGGATGTGGTTTCGGTCAACGACTTCACATCCACAAAGGGCTTAATCAGGCGGCTGAGCACGAATTTGCGGGCTACCTTATAGCCTTGGTCGAGGTAGACGGCGCCAACCAAGGCCTCCAGCGCGTTGCCGTTCACGGAGCGCGAGCGGGCTGCCCTACCCTGAGTTGCATCCAGCTGCACCAGCTTATCAAGGCCTAGCTTGAGGGCAAGCTGGTTGAGGCTTTCGCGGTTGACGATGCGGCTGCGCATCTCCGTCAGGAAGCCTTCCTGCTCGTAGGGAAACTTACGAAACAGGTACTCGGCCACGATGGTCCCCAGCACAGCATCGCCCAGAAACTCCAGGCGCTCGTTGCTCTGGTGCCTGCCTTGCTCTGGCTGCTGCCGCACCACCGAGGAGTGCGTAAATGCCAGCCGATACACGCGCACGTTGTCGGGCGAAACGCCCGTCATCGTGGTAATGGCCTGCCGAAAGGCCCGGTCGTGCCCCAGCAACCGCCGAAAAAATCCAAACACAGGCAAGGGCTGACCGGGCCTCGGCATTAGTCGCGGAATTTACGGAAGACCACCGATGTGTTGTGGCCGCCAAACCCGAACGTATTGCTCACGGCAATGTTCACCTCGCGTTTCTGCGCCTCGTTAAAGGTGAAGTTCAGCCGCGCATCCAGTTCCGGGTCGTCCGTGAAGTGATTAATAGTAGGCGGAATGATGCCGTGCTGAATGGCCAGAATGCTGGCTACGGCCTCAATACCACCCGCGCCGCCTAGCAAGTGGCCGGTCATGCTTTTGGTGGAGGAGATGTTGAGGTTGTACGCGGCCTCACCAAACACCTTTTGAATAGCCTTGATTTCGGCGCCATCGCCCAGCGGCGTGCTGGTGCCGTGGGTGTTAATGTAGTCTACATCTTCCGGCGTGATGCCAGCATCACGCAGGGCGTTCTGCATCACCAGCACTACACCCTCGCCCGTAGGGTCAGGCGCCGTGATGTGGTAGGCATCCGAAGACAGGCCACCGCCAATGATTTCGGCGTATATTTTCGCGCCGCGGGCTTTCGCGTGTTCGTAGTCTTCTACTACCAGCGCGCCGCCTCCTTCGCCCAATACAAATCCGTCGCGGTCCTTATCATAAGGGCGCGAGGCGGTAGCAGGGTCATCGTTCCGCTCGCTCATGGCCTTCAGGGCATTAAAGCCTCCTACCCCGGCCTCGGTAATAGCCGCCTCCGAGCCACCGGTTACGACCACATCGGCCATCCCCAAACGGATGTAATTGTAGGCCGATACGATGGAGTCGGACGAAGAAGCACAAGCCGACGTGGTCACGAAGTTGGGGCCGCGGAAGCCGTTCTTGATAGAGATGTTGCCCGACGAGGAGTCAGCAATCATCTTCGGAATGAAGAACGGGTTGTAGCGCGGCGTGCCGTCGCCCTTGGCAAAGTTGAAAGATTCCTGCTGGAAGGTGGTGAGGCCACCGATGCCAGAGCCCCAAATCACGCCTACCCGATCTTTATTAACGCCACTCTCGTGCAAACCAGCGTCCTTAATGGCTTCATCGCTGGCAATCACACCAAATTGCGTGAAGAGGTCCATCTTCCTACCTTCCTTGCGGTCGAAGTAGTCGTCGGGGGTATAATTTTTCACTTCGCAGGCGAAGCGCGTTTTGAACTTGCTGGCGTCGAAACGGGTGATAGGCCCCGCGCCGCTCACGCCCTGCGCCAGGCCCTCCCAGTAGGCGGGGGCCGTGCTGCCAAGTGGGGTAATGGCCCCAATGCCGGTCACAACAACTCTCCGAAGAGACATAGGCTAAGGAAGAAACGAAAGAATAGGAAAGGGTGGGAAAAGCAAAACGGCCGGCGGCAAGCCGGCCGATGAGCTATAAGCCGTAAAAAGAAGTCGCGAACGACTACTTAGCGTGCTCCTCGAGGTAGCTGATTGCCTGCCCTACGGTAGCAATGTTTTCAGCCTGATCGTCGGGGATAGACACGTTAAACTCTTTTTCAAATTCCATGATCAACTCAACGGTATCGAGCGAGTCGGCGCCCAGATCGTTGGTGAAGCTAGCCTCTGGCGTTACTTCCGAAGCTTCTACACCTAGCTTATCGATGATAATGGCTTTTACTTTTTCTGCGATTTCAGACATTTCCGTGGGGGTTTGAGGAAAACTAGGCACAAATAACACCATCTTCGCTAACATTGTCAAACAAACCCGGTCTAATCTTACAGGTACAACATTATGGCCGGGCTGGTTCCAACGCGTTTAGCGCCTCCCTACTTTTGCTTGTTTTCCCTTGATACTCAGCCGATGAAAACCCTGACTCTCGACTTTGAATACGACTGCGACTTCGAGTTATTTGGCCTGGTTTCCTCTACCCGAGAGCATCGCCTGGCCTGGCTGCTGAATGCCGACCTGCGCCTGCGCCTAGTAAAACAGCAGGATATCATCTACGATTTGCTCAGCCGCGGTCGGCTGGTGATCAGCAATTATCTGCACACCACGCACACGTGCACGTTACGCCTGTTTCGCAACCGCTCGGTGGCGCCCTCTACCCTCAAAAAGCCCTACCTCGCACCCGATGTGAGGCAGTACGACTACCTACTACAAATCAGCAACGGCACGGGCACGCTGGCACCGGAGCAGGTGCTAGCACGCCTTACAGCGCTAGAAGACGTACAACATGTGTGTCAGCTAGACCCTAACCAACTGGAATTCAAGGAGAATTTGTTTTTCTAACCCCCCCTTATCCTATTGCCCTGGGGCAGAAGCCCTAGGTTCCGCTACCTTTGTAGCACTGCGCCCCGCACTTTACCTGTTTTTTCGTACCACCAGACATACCATTCTCTTCTTCTCTTGCATGGAACCACGTCCTCATTTCAATAAAACCAAGATTGTAGCCACCGTTGGTCCGGCTTCTGATACGTACGAGCGTCTGGGCGCCCTTATTCGTGAGGGTGTCAACGTGTTCCGCCTGAATTTCTCGCACGGTGAGCACGAAACGCACCTGAACGTTATTAATACGGTGCGTCGCTTGAACAAAGACCTGCGCACCAACACGGGCCTGTTGCAGGATTTGCAGGGACCAAAAATCCGCTTGGGTGAGGTTGAAGGCGGTAGTGTAGAAATCAAGGCCGGCGACAAGATTAAGCTGGTGTGTGGCGAAAAGGAAATCAGCACAGCGGAGCGCCTGAGCACGATCTACCTGGGCTTGGCCCGCGACGTGAAGCCCGGCGACGCAATTCTGATTGACGACGGCAAGATTGAGCTGCGCGTGCTGGCCACCGACCGCGAGAAAGAGGTAGACGTGGAAGTTATCTACGGCGGCACCGTGAAGCCCCGCAAAGGCATCAACCTCCCCGACTCCGACGTGTCGGCCCCGTCGATGACGGAGAAGGACATTGCCGACTTGAAGTTTGGCCTGGAAAACGACGTGGACTGGGTGGCCTTGTCGTTTGCGCGCCGCGCCGAAGACATTCGTTTTATTAAGTCGCTGATTGCCGAAGCCGGCAAGCAGACCCGCGTCATAGCCAAAATCGAAACGCCCGAGGGCCTGCGCAATGTCGACGAAATCATTGCCCTCACGGATGCCGTGATGGTAGCCCGCGGCGACCTGGGCGTGGAAATTGCCGGTGGTGAAGTACCGCTGGCGCAGAAAATGATTATTCAGAAGTGCAATAAGGCCGGCAAACCCGTGATTGTGGCTACCCAGATGATGGAGAGCATGATTACGGCCCCCCGCCCTACCCGCGCCGAAACCAACGACGTGGCCAACGCCGTGCTCGACGGTACCGACGCCGTGATGCTCTCCGCCGAAACCGCCGTGGGCGCCTACCCCATTGAGGTAATCCGGCAGATGGGGGCCATCATCCGGAGCGTGGAAAGCAAGTCGGAAACTATCTTCAACCATTGGGTGCCTATCGATTCCAACTCGCCCGGTTTTATGGTGGATAGTCTGTTGTCGGCGGCGGGCCACTTGGCCAAAAACACGGGTGCCAAGGCTATTACCGGCATGACGCACCGCGGCTATACCGCTTTCCAACTGTCGAAATACCGCCCTAAGGCCGATATCTTCATCTTCACCGACAGCCGCGAACTACTCACAGTCCTAAGCCTGGTGTGGGGGGTACGTTCATTCTACTACGACCGCATGAACAGCACCGACAGCACCATCGACGACCTCAAGAACATCCTGACCACTACCGGCCACCTGCAAAAAGGCGACGTGTTCATCAATACCGCCTCTATGCCGATTACGGAAAAAGGTAAGACCAACATGGTGAAGGTAAGCGTCGCTT
Source organism: Hymenobacter defluvii (assembly GCF_017589435.1). Taxonomy (NCBI): domain Bacteria; kingdom Pseudomonadati; phylum Bacteroidota; class Cytophagia; order Cytophagales; family Hymenobacteraceae; genus Hymenobacter; species Hymenobacter defluvii. Next base: position 310,536 of record NZ_JAGETX010000006.1, on the reverse strand, counting down.
AATCACGGATTCGCTCTGATTACAGCGGATTCCACGGATTTTTTGGACGATTATTACTGAAAGCGGCTGCCTACAATAGGCAGCCGCTTTTTATGTTGCTACCGCTCAGGTAGCCAGAACAATGATGCACGACATCAGCAAACCGTCCACAAAATCCGCTGTAATCCGTGGTTCAGACAAAAAGGCCCTGCGTTTGCACGCAGGGCCTTTTCTATTAAAAAGAGCAGGAACGCTGGAGAGAGTCGCCTTAGGCGGCCAGCGAGCTTACGAACTTAGCCAGGCTCGACTTATTGTTAGCGGCTTTGTTCTTGTGAATGATGTTCTTTTTAGCCAGCCGGTCCAGCATCGACGAAACCTTCTTCAGCTGCTCCTGTGCCTCGGATTGCACCGTGGTAGCGCGGAGTTTCTTGATAGCGGTACGGGTCGATTTAGCCTGATAACGGTTCAATACGCGCTTAGCTTCGTTGGAACGGATGCGCTTGAGGGCCGATTTGTGGTTTGCCATGGGGTTGAAATAGGTACGTTCTGCTCTGTTTCAGTTCAGTTGGGGTGGCAAAGGTACGGCTTTCGTTGGAATTAACAAACGACTAAGCCAGATTTGCGCACAGTCTGCTATTTCACGGGAATACATCAGATGGCACGAAACAACTTCCACGCTTCTGTGCTTGCTTGCTACCCCTCCTAAACTGCCATGCCTTTTATTGCTGAATCCCGTTACCGACCACCATTTTATTTGTTCAATGGTCATTTACAAACCATTGTGCCCAGCCTGTGGCGCTCGGTGCCAGAGGTGCACTACCAACGCGAGCGGATAGAAACAGAAGACGGTGACTTTCTGGACCTCGACTGGTCGCGGCCGGCTGGCAACGCCCGCGACACGCTGGGCATTGTATCGCATGGGCTGGAAGGCGACGCCTCGCGGCCCTATGTGCGTGGCATGGTGCGAGCCTTGAACAATGCGGGCTTCGACGCGCTGGCTTGGAACTACCGCAGCTGTAGTGGCGAGATGAACCGCCTGCTCCGCTCCTACCACCTCGGCGACACCGATGACCTGGATTTCGTGATTCGATACGCGCTGGCTACTGGCCGCTACCAACGTGTGTTTCTAACGGGTTTCTCAGCTGGTGGCAACGTGACGCTGAAGTACCTAGGTGAAAACCCCGAGCGTGTGCCACCGAAAGTGGCGCGGGCAGCCGTTTTCTCGGTACCTACCGATCTAAAAGCCAGCTCCTACCAGATTGCCCGGCCCGAAAACCGCGTGTATATGACGCGCTTCATGAAATCGTTGCGGGCTAAGATGCGACAGAAGGCCGAGTTGCTACCCGGCCAAGTGGATTTGGAGGGCATTGACTTACTGCGCGATTTCCCGGAGTTTGACGCCCGGTTTACGGCACCCATGCACGGCTTTCAATCGGCCGACGAATACTACGAGACGGCCAGCTCTGGCCGCTACCTCAGCCATATCCGCATCCCTACCCTCCTCGTAAACGCCCAGAACGACCCTTTCCTGGCGCCTACCTGCTACCCTCGCGACATAGCAGCGCGCAGCCAGTACGTATTCCTAGAAACGCCACCCGCTGGCGGCCACGTAGGCTTTGCCGAAGGCACACCCGATGGGAAGTATTACTCCGAACGCCGGGCCGTAGAGTTTCTGACGGTAGAAGTGCCGGGGTAGGAAAAGAAAAGTAATGCGTAGTAAAACACGTGTGTCATCCTGAGCTTGCGAAGGATCTTATGCCAGTTGAACGACTATCGTAACAACGAATCGTCTTTGAGTGATAAGGTCCTTCGCAAGCTCAGGATGACACACGTTTCTTTTAACTCACCACTCAACTCTTATGCCTTTTGACTCGGCACAAACACTACCTTCTTCGTTTCAAAGAACTCTTCGTTGAAGAAGTCGCTCAGATCTGTACTATGCGCTTTCAGGCCTGATTCGGCAATTTCTTCGGTTAGGTCGCCGCCTTTCAAGTAATAGAGGCCACTGTTGGCAGCGGCGTGAGGCTTGTAGCGGTGCGCAATCCAGGTATGGAAGGTAGCGAGGCGGGCCACGGCGCGGCTCACGATGTAGTCGTATTTGGTGTGTAGCTGCTCGGCACGAATTTGCTCGGCCGTGACGTTGGTGAGGTGCAGCGCTTCGGCCATTCCTTCTACCGCTCGAATCTTTTTGCCGATGCTGTCTACCAAGTGAAATTTCACCTCGGGAAACAAAATAGCCAACGGCAAGCCGGGCAGGCCACCGCCCGTACCCACATCCAGCACCGACGAGCCCGCCGGGAATTCTATGACCTTGGCAATACCCAGCGAGTGCAGAAAATGGCGCTCAGCCAGGTTCTCCACGTCGGTGCGGGCGATGAGGTTCACGCGCTCATTCCAGCCGCGGAACTCGGTTTCAAGCTGGCGGAACTGGTCACGCTGGTGGTCGGTGAGGGTAGGAAAGTAGTTGAAGAGGATGTCCATGATGTGGGCAAAGATAGTGCAGCTACATAGTAACTACACTGTCATCCTGAGCGGAGCGAAGGACCTTCTCACGCCGAAAAGAGTCGTTCTTTCATCAATTGTTCAACGGTTCGTTCCGGCGTGAGAAGGTCCTTCGCTCCGCTCAGGATGACAGATGGTTTCAACCCAAACAAAAAGCCCCGACCGAGGCCAGGGCTTTTCAAATCAATCATCAACTTATCAACAATCAGCACATCAGATAATGTGCTTCTTATTTTTCACCATGTCATAGAGCAGCTCGCGGGCACGGTGTAGCTGGGCTTTCACGGTACCTAGGGGCGCTTTCAGCTCCTGTGCGATTTCCTCGTAGCTCAGCTCATCGAAGTAGCGTAACGTCACGAGGCGCTGGTACTTATCGGGCAGCCGTGATACCACGTGCTGCATGATTTCGATTTTCTGATTTTTGATGGCGTTTTCGGCCGGATTGAGGTTGCCGTCGCGGAAATCGATGGTGATTTCGTCGCCATTGTCAATCTTGATGGCCGAGTCAATTGACATCGTTTTGATTTTATTCTTGCGAATAAAGTCGATGCAGTTATTGGTGGCGATGCGGAACAGCCACGTGCTAAACGCGTACTCGGGATTGAACTTGTGCAGATTGCGGAAGGCTTTGGCGAAGGCCTCGATGGTGAGGTCTTCGGCGTCGTCGGCGTTGCGCACCATCTTCAATACCACGTGGTACACGGGTTTCTTGTAGATCTGCATCAACTCGGCGTAGGCCTTCTCATCACCTTGCTCTACGGCAGCACGAATCAGCTTGAAATCGTGCTTGGCTTTGGCGGAGAACTGTTTTTGTATTTCCTGATTGTTTACTTCCATCGGAGCGTGCGGTGAAGGAACAGCGAGATTCCCAGGGCTAGATAGTAGAAAGAATAGATGGCGTCGAGCAAAGGCAACAGCGCCGGGGGTAGGCGGTCATCAAGGCGGCGACCCAATTGGTGATAGGTCAGAAACATGATACCGGTCCGTAACGACCATAAGACAGCCAAAGGTATCCAATCGGGGCGGGAAAATAACAGTCCAAATGCAGTGAAATAAAAAAGCAGATTAGTACCAATAAAGTTTCCTACTCGCCATCTATCGGCGAAGCGGTAGCGCTTACCCGCCGACAAATGCCGACGTTTTTGTCGCCACCAAGCGCCCCACTGTGCAGCTGGCTCACTGAGGGTATGGGCGCTGGGCTCTGCCACTACGGCCACCCGGGCGCCCTGGGCTACGGCATCCTGCACCAGCAGGTCGTCGTCGCCGCTCAGGCTGCGAATGTGAGATGCAAACCCTTTGGTGGAGCGGAAGGTTTGCTGCGTGTAGGCCAAGTTGCGGCCCACGCCCATGTAGGGCTTACCACGCCAGGCAAACGACAAATACTGTGCTCCGGTGACTAAGGTTTCAAAACGGATCAGCTTATTGAGCAGGCCCGGCGCAGGCGTGTAGGCAGAGTAGCCCAGCACCATGTCGGCGGGTTGGGCAAAGCCGCGTTGCATCAGCCTGAGCCACTGATTGGTAGCGGGTATACAATCGGCATCGGTGAACAGCAGGCGCGGGTAGCGGGCGGTTTTGATGCCTAGGGTAAGCGCATATTTTTTGGGCGACAGGCCATCGGGGGTGCGGCGCACTTCTACCAGCCGCACGTGGGGGTAGTACTGCGCGAGTTGCTGCACATAGAGGTAGGTCTCGTCGCTGGAACGGTCATCGACGAGAATGATTTCGAAGCCGGCGGGGTAGTCCTGCTGGAGCAACAACGGCATCAACTGGCGCAGATTGTCTAGCTCGTTGCGGGCGCAGATGAGAATGGAAACGGGCTCTTCATCGGGGCCGGGTGCGTCGGCTGCCGGCTCGGGTGGCCGGTTGGCGAAGGGTAGGAAATAGTAAGCGAAGTAGAACAGCTGCACCAGCACACACGCCAGCAGCAGCCATACCAGCGGGGAAAAAGGAAGTGGCAACACAGCAAACAGGATAAGCAGGCAAAAGTAGGCATTAGTTACCTTTGTAAATTCCTACCGTACATTTCTCGCAGAGGTTCGCGGAGGGAGGCGTAGAGGTTCGCAGTGTCGGTATTACAAACACACTGCGAACCTCTGCCCCTGCCTCCGCGAATCTCTGCGAGAAAGGCTCTTGCTTATATGACTTTCGATTTAGTTGCCCAGGACCCGCAGTCCAAAGCCCGCGCTGGTGTAGTGCACACCGCGCACGGGGCTATTCAAACGCCCATTTTCATGCCCGTTGGCACAGCCGGCACCGTGAAAGCTGTGCAGCAGCGCGACCTGAAGGACGACATCAAGGCGCAGATCATCCTCGGCAACACCTACCATCTCTACCTGCGCCCCGGCTTGGATGTGCTGCGCCAAGCCGGTGGCCTGCACAAGTTCAACGGCTGGGACCGGCCTATTCTTACTGACTCGGGCGGGTATCAGGTGTACTCACTCAGCGGCACGCGCAAGATCAAGGAAGAGGGCGTGAAGTTTCGCTCCCACATCGACGGCTCGCAGCACCTGTTTTCGCCCGAGGGCGTGATGGACATTCAGCGCACCATTGGGGCCGATATTATGATGGCCTTCGACGAGTGCACGCCCTGGCCCTGTGAGTACGACTACGCCGCCCGCTCCCTCGACATGACGCACCGCTGGCTGAAGCGCTGCATTGCCCGCTTCGACAGTACCGAGGGCCACTACGGCTACGACCAAACGCTGTTCCCGATTGTGCAGGGTAGCACGTTCAAGGATTTGCGCGTGAAGTCTGCTGAGTTTGTGGCCGAGCAGCAGCGCGAAGGCAACGCCATTGGTGGCCTGAGCGTGGGCGAGCCCGCCGAGCTGATGTACGAAATGACCGAGCTGGTCTGCGACATCCTACCTCAGGACAAGCCGCGCTACCTGATGGGGGTAGGCACGCCGGCCAATATTCTGGAAAATATAGCGTTGGGCGTAGATATGTTTGACTGTGTGATGCCGACCCGTAATGCCCGCAACGGCATGCTGTTCACCACGCAGGGTATCATGAATATCACCAACAAGAAATGGGCTACCGACTTCGAGCCGATTGACCGTGAACTAGGTGGCTACGTCAGTACGTTTTACTCACGCAGCTACGTGCGCCATCTGTTTCAGAGCCAGGAGATGCTCGGCCCGCAAATTGCCTCTATCCATAACCTCAGCTTCTACCTGTGGCTAGTAGGCCAAGCGCGGGAGCAAATCCTGGCCGGCACCTTCCGCGAATGGAAGGACAAGATGGTGAAGCAGGTGATGACACGCTTATAGCAAGCTATTAGCTGATGGCTGATAGCTGTTAGCTTATTTATTCTATACAGAAGGCTAATAGCTAACAGCTATTAGCTATCAGCTAAACTCATGCGGCTCCTCGATAAATACATCATCCAGAAATTCCTCACGGCGTTCGTGTTCACGGTGCTATTGCTGGTGAGCGTGATTTGCGTGGTGGATTTCACGGAGAAGAACGACAAGTTTATTCAGCATAATCTGCCTGCCAAGCAGATTATGTTGGAATATTACGTCAATCTGTTTCCCTATTTCGCCAACCTGCTGTCGCCCATCACGGTGTTTATTGCGGTGGTGTTTGTGACAGCACGGCTGGCCGAGCGCACTGAGATTGTGGCCATGCTGGCCAGCGGTATGAGCTTCAACCGGCTATTGCTACCCTACCTGGTGGGTGGAGCTATTATTGGCGGTGCTACGTTTGGGCTGATTGGTTGGGTGATTCCGGTGGCCAACAAAACCCGCGTCAATTTTGAGCGGCTGTACGTGAAGCGCCCGTATCACTTTAGTGCCCGCAACGTGCACATGAAGGTAGGCGAGCGGAGCTACGCCTATATGGAGAGCTACGACAACACCAGCAACATCGGCTACCATTTTGCCCTAGAAACCATTGATGGCACCAAGCTACGTCGCCGCCTCACGGCTGATGCTATCAGCTGGGACTCTACCAAGCACGTGTGGCACCTCTCGCCGCAGCTGGTGCGCACCATCGATGGGCAGCAGGAAAACTTGCTCACCATCCCCGCCCGCGATACCACGCTCAACCTCTACCCCAAGGACTTCGCCAGCAAATACCGCCTGGCCGAAACCATGACGCTGCCCGAGCTGAACGAGTTTATTCAGCAGAAGATAGACCGCGGCGCCGACGACACGCAGCAGTACCTCAGCGAGAAATATGAGCGGTATTCCTACCCCTTCGCCATCGTTATTCTCACGGCTATCGGCGTGATTCTGAGCTCGCGCAAGTCGCGGGCCGGGGTAGGTGGGCAAATTGCGTTGGGCTTCGTGCTAGCTTTCTTGTTTATCATTTTCGTGATTCTGGGCCGCAACCTGGCCAGCGTGGGCGACATGCACCCCATGCTAGCCGCTTGGATGCCTAGTATCGTTTTCTCCTGCATCGGCGCCGGCCTCTACCGGTTTGTACCGCGCTAACGAGCGACTGAGTGGATGAGTGAATAAGTAATTGTTCTCACTGCCACATTTCACACACTTAAAACAATCACTCAGTCACTCACCCACTTTTATGTTAAAAGATTACCTGCGGCTGCATTTTATTGTGTTGCTCTGGGGCTTCACGGCCATTTTGGGCAAACTGATTTCGTTGCCGCCGGTGGAGTTGGTATTCTGGCGCACGTTGCTGGCCAGCATAGGGCTGCTGGGGTTGCTGCTGATGCGCCGGCAGTCGTGGCGGATAGGTGCGGCCGACACGGCGCGGCTGATGGGGGTAGGCGCGCTGGTAGCGGCGCACTGGATTACCTTTTTCCTGGCGGCGCGGCTGTCGTCGGTGAGCGTGTGTCTGGCGGGCCTGGCTACCCTGGCCCTGTGGACATCGTTGCTGGAACCCCTTATTCTGTGGCGGCCGGTGCGTTTTTACGAGGTAGGGCTGGGGCTGCTCACGATGGTGGGGCTTTATATTGTGTCGCAGGCTGAGCTGAACCAGTTATTGGGGCTGAGCGTGGCCATTGTGTCGGCGGGGCTGTCGGCGCTGTTTAGCGTGCTCAATTCCAAATTCGTGAAGCGGCATACGCCTACCCAACTCACCTTTTATGAGATGACCGGGGCCTGCCTGAGCATCTTATTATTCCTACCCTTCTACAGCCTCTATTTCACCAACGGCGCGGGCTTACACTTGTCTATGCACGGCAACGATTGGTGGCTATTGCTAGTGCTGGCGGGCGTGTGCACGGTATATGCTTTCTCAGCCTCCGTGGAACTGATGAAGCGCATTTCGGCCTTCGTAGTCAACCTCACCATCAATCTGGAGCCCGTGTACGGCATTTTGCTGGCCGTGTATTTTTTCCATGAGAAGATGTCGGCCGGTTTCTACGTGGGCACGGCCATCATCCTGTTCAGCGTCCTAATTCATCCGGTGCTGGACCAGTGGAACAAGCGCCGTCAGCGCCAGCCCGCCGCGGCTGAGGTGCTGGTGTAGAGGCGCCTTGCAGGCACCCATCGTTGTTCCTGGTAGTTTCCTACCGATTGAGATTACCGCTGCACGCGAGATTTCTCACTCCGTTCGAAATGACCGGTTATCAGCGAGAAATAAGCACCAGCGTCAGCAACGACGGGCGCCTGCAAGGCGCCCCTACAGCCGGCCGTGCCACGTGGTGTACTCTGTGGGCCACTTCAACGCGGGGGCTTCTTCCCTACCCGCAAACAACCCATACACCGCCGAGCCTGAGCCCGACAAGCTGGCGTAGGTAGCGCCCGCATCATACAGTTGCTGCTTGATGCTGCCCAGCACTGGGTACACTGGCGTGAGGGCATCCTCAAAATCATTGCTGATGGTATGGCGCCACGTTTCCATAGGTTGCGAAAGCGCCTCGCGCAAGTCGTGACGGGGCGTAGCGGGCACCACGCGGGCGTAAGCTTCGGCAGTGCTGATGTGCAGGTTAGGGTAGACCACTACGCAGGGCGTACCGGTCAGATTGAGGTCGATGGGCTGAAACACGTCGCCTTTCTCGTGAGCAAAAACGGGTTTGTTTTCGATGAAAAAGGCGCAATCAGAGCCCAGGCGCCGGGCGTAGCCAACAAGCGTTTCGGTGGAAAGCTGTAGGCTGAACAGGTCATTCAGGGCCCGCAACGCAAACGCCGCGTCGGCCGAGCCGCCGCCTAGCCCGGCCCCAATGGGTACCACTTTGTGCAGGTGCAATTGCGTGGGCGGCAAGTCGAAATCGGCTTTCAGCAGCTCATAGGCACGCAGGCAGAGGTTGGTGGCCGGGTCGCCGGGAATGGGCAAGCCAGTGAGCGTAAGTGTGGTTTCTGGGGCGGGCAGAGCTTCTAGGGCATCGGTCCAGGGCAAGGGTAGAAACACCGATTCAAGGTTGCGGAAGCCGTCGGGTCGCTGGCCGGTAACGTAGAGGCCAAGGTTGAGCTTGGCATTGGGAAAAACAAGCATGTGGGGGCGCCTTGCAGGCGCCCGGTGCCAGGGCGCCCGTTGGTAGATAAACGGCTACACCACCGGCGCAGCCCGCGGCGAAGCTACGGCTTCTCCGTCACAGAAACCGTATTTTTGCGGCACGCATGGCCCACCTCCCTACCCCAGCTTCTTGGTATAGCCGCCGCGGCAAGCGCCTGCTGGATGTTTTGCTGGCAGCGCCGCTGGTGGTGCTTACGGCCCCGCTGCTGCTCGGCACCGCTGCACTGCTGGCTGTACAAAATCAGGGGCGCGTGTTATTCCGGCAGCAGCGCCCCGGCTTCGATGGGCAGCTGTTCACGCTGTACAAGCTACAAACCATGACTGAGGCCCGCGACGCCTACGGCCACCTCCTACCCGATGCCGAGCGCCTACCCCGCCTTGGCCGCTGGGTGCGCGCCACCTCCCTCGACGAATTGCCGCAACTCTGGAACGTGCTGCGCGGCGACCTGAGCCTGGTAGGCCCGCGCCCCTTGCTGATGCAATACCTGCCACTGTACTCGCCCGAGCAGGCGCGGCGTCACCACGTACGGCCGGGCATCACGGGCTGGGCACAGGTAAACGGCCGCAACGCCATTAGTTGGGAAGAAAAATTCCGGTATGATGTGTGGTACGTGGACCACCTAAGCTTAGGGCTGGATCTGCAAATTCTGCTACAAACGGTTAAGCGGGTGCTCGGTGCGCAGGGCATCACCGCCGCTGGCCAGGCCACTACCACTGCTTTCACTGGCTCGCCCCCACCAACTACTTTATGAGCGAAATTCTTACGCCGTCCCCGCTATTTCCCCTGGTCATTTTCGGCGCGGGCGGTTTGGGCCGCGAGGTGCTAGTATTGGTGCGCCAGCTCAACGAGGCACGGCCCGCCTGGGACTTACGCGGCTTCTACGACGACCAGCCGCCCGCCACCCCTACCCTGTACGACCTACCCTACCTCGGCACCACCGCCGACCTTAACGCTACCCCTGAGCCCCTAGCCGTGGCCGTGGCCGTGGGCAGTAGCCGCAGCCGAGCCGCCATCGTGGCCCGGCTCACCTCGCCCCTTCTGTCGTTTCCTACCCTCATTCACCCTAGCGTAGCCTGCCAGTCCTACCAGCGTCTGCGCTTTGGGGCGGGCTGCATCATCACCCACGGCTGCATTCTAACAACGGATATTCAGTTAGGAAACTACGTGCTGCTCAACTTGGGCTGCACGGTAGGCCACGATGCCGTGCTGGAAGATTTTTGCTCCTTGATGCCCCACGCCAACGTGGGTGGCGAAGCGCACCTGGGCGCGGGAGTGTATCTAGGTACCAATGCCACGGTGCTCAACCAAGTGACGGTAGGGGCACACACGACTCTGGGCGCAGGCGCCGTAGCCGTCCGCGACCTGCCGGCCCACTGCACGGCCGTGGGCGTGCCGGCCGCTGTTATAAAACAACATAAGGCCGTATAAATTGCGACATCACGGCGTTTTAGCCGTTCCTGCGTACCTTCCCCGCCTTGCTATCACCTTCCGCTTTTCATGCGCAGCCAGGATTACGACCGAATTTACCTTTCGCCCCCACACCTGGGCCGCCACGAGCTGAATTATCTGCATAAGGCTATTGAAGACAACTGGGTAGCCCCTGTTGGTCCTAACCTCACGGGCTTTGAGCAGGACATTTGTCAATACACTGGCGCGGCGCACGCGGTGGCGCTTACCTCGGGCACAGCCGCTATCCACCTGGGTTTGCAACTGTTAGGGGTAGGTCCGGGCGACGAAGTGCTGTGCCCGTCGTTCACCTTCGTGGCCACGGCCAACCCCATTCTATACCTAGGTGCCACACCGGTGTTTGTGGATAGTGAGCCTACCACCTGGAACATTGACCCTACCCTACTGCGCACGGCCATCGAAGACCGGTTGCGCCTAGGCCGCAAGCCCAAAGCACTCATCCTAGTGCACCTCTATGGCATGCCCGCTCAGCTTACGGAGGTGCTAGCTATAGCCACCGAATATGCTATTCCAGTGCTGGAAGACGCCGCCGAAGCCCTTGGCTCACGCTACCAGGGTAGGCTGTTGGGCACGTTTGGCGACGTGGGTCTTTTCTCGTTTAATGGCAATAAGATTCTGACTACCAGCGGGGGCGGCGTGCTGGTGACCAACAACGCCGACCACGCCCGCCGGGCGCTGCACTTGGCCACTCAAGCCAAAGACCCTGCGGCCCACTACCAGCATTCGGAGGTTGGTTACAACTACCGCCTCAGCAACCTGTTGGCCGGCATCGGACGCGGGCAGATGGAGCTAATCGAAGACCGCGTAAAGAAGCGCCGCGAAATTTTTGCTTGGTACCAAGACAAGCTGCGTGAGCTGCTGGGCCTGAGCTTCGCGCCCACCGAGCCCGCGGGCGGCCGCAGCAACCGCTGGCTCACTACCGTGCTTCTCGACCCGGCTACCGCTCCGGTCACGCCCGAGCAGTTGCGCCAACACCTCGAAACGCGTAATATCGAGAGCCGACCGCTCTGGAAGCCGCTGCACCTGCAACCACTTTTTGCCGGAGCACCCATGTACGGCGGCACCGTCTGCGCCAATTTGTTTGCCCGCGGCTTGTGCCTACCCTCCGGCTCCTCTCTAACGGATGAGGATCTGGTCCGCGTGGTAGAGGCCGTGCGCGAAGTTTTGCCCGCCCCTTCTTAGGCCTTTATCGGCAGTTGAAAGGAAATCTGGCTGGCTTCGCCGGGCGAATTACCTATTTTGCGCTTTCTGTCGATTTATCCTCTGACCTTCATGGCTGACGAAGCCCCCATTCCCCAGGCCTCCCCCGTACCGGCGCCACCCGTTGCCCTGCCCGTCGCCCCTACCCTCACCCCGCAAGCCAGACTACGCAACTTCGCTTTGGTAGTGTTGGGCATTCTTTCGGCGGGTATGGGGCTTAAAGGCTTTCTGTTATCCAGCCATCTCATCGATGGGGGTGTAACAGGCATTTCCATGCTCTTGTCCAACGTGACGGGCATACCGCTGGCGGGCTTGCTGCCGCTTATCAACCTGCCCTTTCTGATTTTGGGCTACCGCCAGGTAGGGCTGCAATTTGCCATCAAAAGCGCAGCGGCTATTGCGGGTTTGGCAATATGCCTGGCTGTGGTCCACTTCCCCGACGTCACCCACGATGTACTCCTAACTTCCGTGTTTGGTGGCGTGTTCATCGGCGCGGGCATCGGCCTGGCCATGCGCGGCGGCGCCGTTCTCGACGGCACCGAAATAGCGGCCCTACTCATCAGCAAATACACGCCCCTGCTCAAGGTCAGCGACGTTATTCTGATTCTGAACATCTTTATCTTCAGCGTGGCCGCCTTCGTGCTTAGTGTCGATGTGGCCTTATATTCTATTCTGACCTACGTAGCGGCCTCCAACTCCCTCGACTTTTTGCTTAACGGTATTGAGCAGTACACGGGCGTTACCATTATTTCCGCTGAGTTCAGCGAGCAGATTCGACAAGCCATTACGGAGAAGCTTGGCCGGGGTGTCACCATGTACCAGGGCAAGCGTGGCTTCGGCAAGCGCGGCGCTCAGAACATCGATATGGATATCGTTTTCACCGTTGTCACGCGTTTAGAAATTCCGCAGCTCCGCGCTGAAGTTCGCAGCATCGACCCGAAAGCCTTTGTCATTCAGTATCGAATTGATGACACGGAAGGCGGTATGGTGAAGAAAAGACCACTACATTAAATACCGTAAGAATAAAATGAAAGCCCCCGCAATGGCATGTTGCGGGGGCTTTCATTTTATAAAAAACTGTATTATCTATCCTGATTGTGTAGAATACTGCCCTGATAAGGTACATAAAGTTCACTAGGCAGTATATAACGCACAAAAGCCTAAGTACTCAGTATAAAACCCTACCCGCCAGATAGTGCTTGCTGTAGATCAGCCAGCAGTTCATCTACCGGCTCGATACCCACGGATAGCCGTACCAGCCCGGTTGTGATGCCTAGTTCTGTGCGTTGCTCCGGCGTCAAGGCGCGGTGCGAGGTGCCAGCGGGGTAGGAAAGCGACGAATCTACCCCAGCCAACGAAGGCGCAAACGGAAACCGCTGGCTCCGCTGCATTATCCGGTTCACTACCTCATCTTCATCAGCCAGCAAAAACGACAGCATCCCGCCAAACAAACCCTGGCCCTGTGCCGCCGCCAATTGGTGCTGCGGGTGGGTAGGCAACCCCGGATAATACACGGCCCGCACGCTGGGCTGCTGCGCCAGCATATCGGCAATCTGGGCAGCATTGCGCGAGTGTGCCTCTACGCGCAAGCGCAATGTTTTCAACCCCCGCACGGCCAGCCAGCTTTCCATCGGGCTCAGCGTGAGCCCAAACGTCACGCCGATTTGCTTGAGGCGCGCCGCATCTTCCTCGGTGCGCGCTACTACGGCACCAGCCGTCACGTCGGAGTGGCCGGCCAGGTATTTCGTGACGCTGTGCACGGCCAAGTCGGCGCCGAGGGTCAGCACTTGCGTGAGCACAGGGGTAGCAAACGTATTATCGACTACCAGTTTTAACCCATGCGCGTGGCAAGCGGCGGCGGCGGCCTGCACGTCTACCACCCGCAACAAGGGGTTGCTGATGGTTTCGCAGAGCAGCAGTTTGGTGCGCGGTTGCAGATAGGGCTGCAAATCGCCCATCAGATCGGCAAACGGCACATACGTAACGCTGATGCCCAAGCGGCTCAGTTCCTGGTTCAGCAGCGACGACGAGCCCCCGTAGATATCCTGGGCGCACAGCACATGGTCGCCGGCCTGACAGTAGCACAGCATGGCCGCAAAGATGGCCGCCATGCCCGAGCCCGTAGCTACGGCGCCCGCGCCGGTTTCCAGCTTGTTTACGGCATCGGCTAACTCGTCGGAATTGGGATTGCCGTTGCGCGAATACATATAACGGCTCCCCGGCTCCCCGAAATACAGCTCCAACTCGTTTAGGTCTTCAAACTTGAAAACGGAAGTCTGGTAAATCGGGGTGATTTTGGGATGAATTTTCATCGGATACAGCAAAGCGTGGTTGGCGGCACAAGCTACAGCTTACGACACAAAAAAAAGGTCTTTCTCTACAGAGAAAGACCTTTTTTAGAAAAACCAGGAGCGTAAAAGCTATGCCTTAATCGACTCAGCCAACACAATTACGTTGTTGCGCAGCACTTCCACGACACCGCCATCGATGTTGAACGACTCGCGGCCGCTGGCGCCGTTGATCGTCACCGCACCGGTTTTCAGCGCCGAAATCAGTGGTGCGTGGTTGTTCAGCACTTCAAACAGCCCGTCGATGCCCGGAAACTGCACCGAGGTTACTTCGCCTTCAAACACCTTCCGGTCCGGCGTGATGATTTCTAAATGCATATTCTTTGAGCTATTAGCTGTTGGCTGTTGGCTGATGGCCAGACTACAGCCCGAAGACTAGCAGCCAATGGCCATCAGCTAACAGCTCAAAAGGAATTACTTCGCTTCGGCAATCAGTCGCTCGCCTTTGGCTACGGCATCTTCGATGTTGCCTACCAGGTTGAAAGCAGCCTCGGGCAGGTGGTCGTATTTGCCGTCGATGATTTCGTTGAAGCCTTTGATGGTGTCCTTAATATCAACCAACACACCTTTCAGACCGGTGAACTGCTCAGCCACGAAGAAGGGCTGCGATAGGAAGCGCTGCACACGACGGGCACGCGTTACCACCTGCTTGTCTTCTTCCGACAGCTCGTCCATACCCAGGATAGCAATGATGTCTTGCAGTTCCTTGTAGCGCTGGAGCAGCTCTTTCACGCGCTGGGCGGTGTTGTAGTGCTCGTCGCCGAGGATGGTAGCGTCCAAGATGCGCGAGGTAGAGTCCAGTGGGTCCACAGCAGGGTAGATGCCCAGCTCGGCAATCTTACGCGACAATACCGTGGTAGCGTCCAAGTGAGCAAAGGTGTTGGCCGGAGCCGGGTCCGTCAAGTCATCGGCAGGTACATATACGGCCTGTACCGACGTAATGGAACCACGCTTGGTGGAGGTGATACGCTCCTGCATGGCACCCATTTCGGTAGCCAGGGTAGGCTGGTAGCCTACGGCCGAAGGCATACGACCCAGCAGAGCCGATACTTCCGAACCCGCCTGCGTGAAGCGGAAGATGTTGTCGATGAAAAACAGGATGTCACGACCAGCGCCAGTGCCGTCGCCGTCGCGGAAGCTCTCGGCAATGGTCAGACCCGACAGGGCCACGCGGGCACGGGCTCCAGGAGGCTCGTTCATTTGGCCGAACACGAGGGTAGCCTGCGACTTTTCCATCTCCGCCATATCTACTTTGGAGAGGTCCCAGCCGCCTTCTTCCATCGAGTGCTTGAACTCCTCACCGTAGCGAATGATGTTGGCCTCAATGAATTCACGCAACAAGTCGTTGCCTTCGCGGGTACGCTCACCCACACCGGCAAACACCGACAGACCCGAGTAGGCCTTGGCCACGTTGTTGATCAGCTCCTGAATCAGTACGGTTTTGCCTACCCCGGCACCGCCGAACAAACCAATCTTGCCACCCTTTACATAAGGAGCAAGCAGGTCAATTACTTTGATACCAGTGAAGAATACCTCCGACGACGTAGCCAGGTCCTCGAACGCGGGAGCGTGGCGGTGAATAGAGAGGCCACCCGTGCTCTGCGGCTGCGGAATGCCGTCGATGGCCTGGCCGATTACGTTAAACAAGCGGCCTTTCACGCCGTCACCGGTGGGCATGGAAATAGGAGCGCCCAGGTCGCGCACTTCTGCGCCGCGGGTCAGGCCCTCCGTCGAGTCCATGGCAATGGTACGTACCCGGTCTTCCCCCAAGTGCTGCTGGCACTCCAGTACCACAACTTGGCCATTATCCTTCGTTACTTCGAGGGCATCCAAGATATTAGGCAGCTTAGCGCCTTCACCCGCGAAGCTCACGTCCACAACGGGACCAATGACTTGGGTGATTTTACCGATATTCGCCATGCGGTTCTTATTATATGTAGGGGGGTGCAACGTTTTCAGGCCGCAAAACTACGGCAAAATCGTTGCTTTGCCAAGTCTACTTGTATAGAGAGCCTGAGAAATTTTCAGCTTTTTACTGGAAACGTCACACTCTGAAAATCAAGGTTTCAGCACCCATTACCGGCAAAAAAAGGGTATTTGAAACGAGTTGGTCGAAAAAAATATTTGCCCGAAAGTTTGCCTTGAATTCTAACAGTAGTACATTTGCACACCCAAACGGCACACCCCGTTGGGAATTACAAATTGTCCGATGGTGTAACTGGCAACACGCTTGATTTTGATTCAAGAAAGTCCAGGTTCGAGCCCTGGTCGGACAACTGCTCAACTACCGCGAAAGGCGCTGCATCTTCCTCTTCAGGAAGGCAGCGCCTTTCGCTTTTTCTGGTTTTTCCGGGGCGTTGGCTTTATTCGGGCCAGCGCTTGGCGCTTTCTGCTCGCTGGCCGTTCTTTGTCGTCTTCTCCAATACACCTACCTCTTTCTCATGGCACAACAGGTTAAAATCTTTACGGGCAACGCATCGCACGAACTCGGTGAGCAGATAGCGGCCGCCTACGGTATTCCGCTGGGCGACCTTAGCATCCAGCGCTTCGCCGATGCGGAACTGGGGCCGAGCTTCAACGAAAGCGTGCGCGGCTGCGCGGTTTTCCTGATTCAGAGCACCAACCCACCCGCCGAGAACCTAATGGAGCTGGCCCTGATGGTAGACGCCGCCAAGCGCGCTTCGGCTTACAAGGTGAACGTGGTGATGCCCTACATGGGCTATGCTCGCCAGGACCGCAAAGACAAACCGCGCGTAAGCATTGGGGCCAAAGTGGTGGCCAACATCATACAAAGCGTAGGCGCCGACCGTCTCATGACCTGCGACCTGCACGCGGGCCAGATTCAGGGTTTCTTCGATATTCCGGTAGACCACCTTGACGGTGCTGCCGTGACGGTACCCTACATCAAGTCAATGAACCTGGACAACCTGCTCTTCGCTTCCCCCGACGTGGGTGGGGTAGTACGCACGCGGGCCTACGCCAAGCGCTTTGGTGCCGAGATTGTGGTGTGCGACAAGATGCGTCTGCGGGCCAATGAAATTGCCTCCATGCAGGTAATCGGCGACGTGGCCGGCCACAACGTGGTTTTGGTAGACGACATCGTGGATACGGCCGGTACTATTTGCAAAGCCGCCGAGCTGCTGATGGAGCGCGGCGCCAAATCGGTACGCGCCGTGATTACCCACCCCCTACTCAGCGGCCCCGCCCACGACCGAATCCGCAACTCGGCCCTGGAAGAGTTGATTATCACGGACACCATTCCGCTGCGCGAAGAGAACAGCAAAATCAAGGTCGTGTCGGTGGCGGGGCTGTTTGCCCAGGCCATCCACAATGTCGTTAGTCACGAGTCGATTAGCTCGCTGTTTATTTAGAATTTTCTGTCATCCTGAACGCAGTGAAGGACCTTATGCTGCCAGAACGACTCGTTGTTACGAACATCGTTCTGGCGGCATAAGGTCCTTCACTGCGTTCAGGATGACAGATGTTTATTACATCTTCTCCTTACCTGTCGGCAACACTTCCACATCCAGAAAACTGTCGCCGTACACCGTGTGCGTGGCTTTCACGTAGTCGCTGGCGTCGGCTTTGTAGGGATTAGCGACAAACTTCTGCGGGTTGCGGGCGATGAACGGGAACCACGTGCTCTGCACCTGCACCATGATGCGGTGGCCCTTTTTAAAGGTATGCAGCACGTCCTGCAACCGGAAATCCACCTCCGTTTTTTGATTCGCTACCATCGGCTCGGGCTTCTCGAAGCTGTTGCGGAAGCGGGCCGGCATCACCTCTGAGCGCACCATCTGCCAGTAGTTGCTGAGCATGATGTTCTTGTTGGGCATATAGTCGTTGTTGGCTTCATCGGCCGGGTACACGTCGATGAGCTTCACTACCCAGTCGGCGTCGGTGCTGGTGGTCGCCACTTGCAGTTTGGCCATGATTTCGCCGCCCAAGGTCACGTCTTCGGTCAATACGTCAGTCTGGAATACCACCACATCGGGGCGACGGCCGGCGAAGCGCTGGTCTTCGCTCATGTAGTTGTGCGGCGTGAAGCCCATCGTGGTTGTCAGGTCCTCGGTGTAGGGCACGGGCTTCAGCGGGTCGCTGAGGAAGGTAGTGGTGCCGGGCGTGGCGGCAGGTTGTTGGCTAATTTTGCCATCGGCGGCCAGGTAGAGCTTTTGGTGGGTAGCATTGGCGGCGGGCCACTTGGCGAATGTTTCCCATTGCTTTTTGCCCGTGTCAAACATATAGGCTTCGGGTAGGCCAGAGTTCTTGCTGCCATCTTCTTTCAGGAAGTGGCGGAAGAATTTGGCCTCGATGTTCTTTTGGTAAAACGTAGCGATGCTGTCGCCGAAATACACGTTGCTGTGCATGGTGTGGCCGGTTTCGCGGCTCCAGCGCCCGTGCCCAAATGGCCCCATCACGATGGTGTTGTAGGCGTTGGGGTTCTTTTTTTCGATAGTCTTATAGATGGTGAGTGGCCCGCGCAAATCCTCGGCGTCGAACCAGCCGCCCACGGTCATTACGGCCGGTTTGATGCCGGACTTGTAGTGCTCAGGTAGGCCGCGCTTCTTCCAGAACTCGTCGTAGTTGGGGTGGTTGATGGTTTCCTGCCAGAAGAAGTTGTTGGCGTAGTACTGGTCGGCGTTTTTCAGCGGACCCAGGTCCAGCAGAAATTGGTAACCGTCTTTGGTGTTCGGCTTGATGGTTTGGGCGCCGTACCAGGCCCGGCTAGTGGTATCCTGCTTCTGCACCCCAAACACCGGGAAGGTGAAGATGTACGATTCCAGAAACGCGCCGTTGTGGTGAAAATCGTCGAAGAAGAAATCCGAAACGGGTGCCTGTGGCGAGGACGCTTTCAGCGCCGGATGGTCTGACAGGATGCCGGCCGCCGTGTAGAAACCGGGGTAGGAAATGCCCCACTGCCCTACCCTACCGTTGTTGTTGGCCGCTTTCTTGGTCAGCCACTCAATGGTATCATAGGTATCAGAACCTTCATCGACGTCCTTTTTGCCCTTCTTGTTGTCGATAACAGGCGTCATGTTGGTCCAGGTGCCTTCGCTCTTGTATCGCCCGCGCACATCCTGATACACAAAGATGTAGCCCTCCTTCATCATCGTTTCCGATGGACCTAAGCGCGCCGGGTATTTGCCTTCGCCGTAGGGCGCGATGCTATAGCAGGTACGCTGCATCATCATGGGGTACTTGTGCTGCTTAGAGGCATCCTTGGGCGTGTAGATGGCCGTAAACAGCTTGGTACCATCGCGCATCGGGATGTACACTTCCTGCTTGGTATAGTGTGCTTTGGCGTAGCTATCGGCTTGCTGAGCCAGCGCCGGGGCGCCGCACCACACCAGCATGCTTAGCATAACTGCTTGTTTCATGGGAGAGGGAATAAAATGAGTGCCTCAAAGTACAGAATTGCCTGCGGAGGCTGCTGCTAAAGTCTGCTGTTTTGCAGGTAGGTTGCGCAGCTGTCATTCCGAGTGAAGCGAGGAATCTGGGTGAACAAGAACAACAACTTACTCAGATTCCTCGCTTCACTCGGAATGACAATATGTAAAACCTAAACTATTCACTACCTTTGCGGCCCGTTTACCCATGTGGGGTAGGCGTTCTATTTCTCTCAAACACACGTTTTTATGAAAAGCCTCGAGATTGTAGGGTTTAAAAGAGCGAATCTCGGTAAGAAAGATGCCAAGGCGTTGCGCCTGGAGTCGTATGTACCGTGCGTACTGTACGGCGGCGACGAGCAAGTGCATTTTTCAGCTCCGGCCATCCTGTTCCGCGAACTATTGTACACCCCCGAAGTACACATTGTAGACCTCAACGTTGAGGGCACTACCTACCGTGCTATCGTGCAGGACGCGCAATTCCACCCCGTAAACGAAATGCTGCTGCACGTTGACTTCCTGTTGTTGCAAGACGGCAAAGAAGTGAAGATGGATGTGCCCGTACAATACGTAGGCGTATCGCCGGGCGTACTGGCCGGTGGCAAGCTGGTAAGCAAGCTGCGTAAGCTGAAAGTGAAAGCCCTTCCCGAAAACCTGCCCGATTCCGTGAAAGTGGATATTTCGGACCTGGGCCTCGGCAAGTCAATCAAAGTAAGCAAAGTGGAGCCTGAGAACTACACTATCCTGACCAACCAGATGGCTCCTATCGCTACCGTGGCCATCCCACGTGCGCTGAAAGGCCAGATGGCCAACGAAAAATAAGTTACTGGCTTCGGCCACGTATCGTATACAAAAAAGCCGCTCCCACAAGAGCGGCTTTTTTTATGAACTGTAGAGCGTGTTCTTTGCACTTCGTTCTTATAAGAGGCTAAGCGCCTACCTTACCGCATGAAATTCCTCGTTCTCGCCCTCGGCAATATTGGGCCGGAGTATACCGATACGCGCCACAACATTGGCTTTATGGTGGCCGATTATCTGGCGCAGAAAAATGACGCCCGGTTTGAGCTGGGCCGTCATGCCTTCGTTACCGAAATCAAGCATAAGGGCAAAACCTTTGTGCTGGTGAAGCCTACCACCTACATGAACCTGAGCGGCAAAGCCGCCGCGCACTACCTCACCAGCCTGAAAATTCCGAAGGAGAATATGGTCGTGGTAACCGACGACCTGGCCCTACCCTACGGCAAGCTGCGCCTGAAAGGAAAAGGCTCGGCCGGTGGGCACAACGGTTTGAAAAGCATCCAAGAAAGCATTGGTTCCGACGAATACGCTCGCCTGCGCTTCGGCGTAGATGCCAACTTCTCGAAGGGTAGGCAGGTGGATTACGTGCTTAATCCCTTCACCGCCGATGAGCAGATTGACCTTTCCACCCACATCGAGCGGGCAGCCGACGCGATTCTGTCGTTCGGCTTGATTGGGCTGGAACGCACGATGAACGTAGTGAACACGAAGTAGGGCGCCTTGCAGGCGCCCGTGGACAGACGCTTTTTGCGAACTGCTGCTAACCCTATTTACGCCACGCCCGAACCAGGCAGCACTGCGCTGCTCGGCTGCATCAACGACAATACACCATCAGCGTTTTCAGCCATCAGCAGCATGCCTTGACTTTGGATGCCTTTGATTTCGCGGGGCGCCAGGTTAAGCAGCACTTGTACTTGCTGGCCAATGAGGGCTTCGGGTAGGAAATGCTCAGCGATGCCCGACACGATAGTGCGCGGCTCGGGTAGACCCAGGTCGACCGTTAGTTTCAGGAGCTTTTTGGTCTTGGCTACCTTCTCGGCGGCCGTGATGGTGCCGATGCGCAGGTCCATTTGCTGAAACTGCTCAAACGAAATGTCAGCCTTGGCGGGAGCCGCTACGGCGGCGGCTAGCTCGTTGGCTTTCTTGGTGTCGAGCAGCTTCTGCACCTGGGCTTCTACCGTGGCGTCCTCGATTTTGTCGAAGAGCAGGGCGGCGGGCTGTAGTTGGTGGCCAGCAGGTAGGGCGTCGGGGCGGCCGGCTTGGGGCCAGCTGCTTTTTTCTAGGTTCAGCATCTGGCCCAGCTTGTCGGCCGAAGCAGGTAGGAACGGCTCCAGCAGCGTCACCAAACCAGCTGCTAGTTGCAGGGCCACGTGCAGCACGGTGCCGGTGCGGGCCTGGTCGGTTTTGATGAGTTTCCAGGGCTCCATGTCGGCCAGGTACTTGTTGCCGAGGCGCGTGAGGTTCATTAGCTCGTTCAGCGCGTCGCGGAAACGGTAGGCTTCGATCAGGTCGCCTACTCGTTGCGGGAACTCCGCGAGCTGACGTAGCACGTCTTCGTCCTCAGTCGTAAACCCTACAGCGTCGGGTACTTTGCCTTCGAAGAACTTGTGCGTGAGCACCACGGCGCGGTTCACGAAGTTGCCGAGGTTGGCAACTAGCTCATTGTTGTTACGCGCCTGAAAGTCTTTCCAGGTGAAGTCGTTGTCCTTGGTTTCGGGAGCGTTGGCGCACAGTACGTAGCGCAGCACGTCGGCTTTGCCAGGGAAATCCTGCAAGTACTCGTGCAGCCACACGGCCCAGTTGCGGGAGGTAGAGATTTTGTCGCCTTCCAGGTTCAGGAACTCGTTGGCGGGCACGTTGTCGGGTAGGATGTAGTCGCCGTGGGCCTTCAGCATCGTCGGGAAGATGATGCAGTGGAACACGATATTATCCTTGCCAATGAAATGTACGAGCTTGGTGCCAGCATCCTGCCAGTAGGGTTTCCAGGCGTCGCCGGGCAGCAGGTCTTTGGTAGCGGAGATGTAGCCGATGGGCGCATCAAACCACACGTAAAGCACTTTGCCCTCAGCGCCGGCTACGGGCACGGGCACACCCCAGTCCAGGTCGCGCGTCACGGCGCGGGGATGCAGGCCCTGGTCGAGCCAGGATTTACACTGGCCGTACACGTTGGTTTTCCAGTCTTGCTTGTGGCCTTCCACAATCCACTCGCGTAGCCACGGCTCGTACTGATCGAGGGGTAGGTACCAGTGCTTGGTTTCGCGCAGCACGGGTTGGTTGCCGGAAAGCATAGAGCGCGGGTTGATCAGCTCGCTCGGGCTCAGCGACGAGCCGCATTTCTCGCACTGGTCGCCGTAGGCATTCTCGTTGCCGCAGTGCGGGCAGGTGCCCACAATGTAGCGGTCGGCCAAAAACTGCCCGGCTTTTTCATCATAATACTGCTCCGAAACCTGCTCGATAAATTTGTTATCGTCGTAGAGTTTGCGAAAAAAACCGCTGGCGGTTTCAGCGTGCGTTTCGGAAGAAGTGCGCGAGTAAATATCGAACGACACACCAAATTCCTGGAAAGAATCTTTGATGATGGCGTGGTATTTATCGACCACCTGCTGGGGCGTCACGCCTTCTTTTTGGGCGCGAATGGTGATGGGCACACCGTGCTCATCGGAACCACAAATGAACTTGACATCGCGCTGCTGGGCACGCAGGTAGCGCACATAGATATCGGCCGGCAGGTACACACCCGCCAGGTGACCAATGTGCACGGGGCCGTTGGCGTAGGGTAGGGCCGCCGTAACGGTATAGCGTTGGGGAAGAGTTTGCATAGAAAGAGAAACCAAGAACAGTCGTCGCGGAGTGCAAATGGCGCGCAGAAGAGCGCCAATTTTCCGGCAAAGGAACGAGTAAAAAACAGGAGTTGCGGTGGTAACAAATTCTTAATGAATTTGTCCCCGCCACGCGCACTACCTTTCGCCACAACAGTCGAGCCGCGTGCGCGTATCTGCTACCAAGAACATCTCATCTTTTTGTTTCCCTACCCATGAAAAAACTGGAGAAAAAACTGAAGACAGCCAAAGCTGATCTTATTAATACAAAAGCGTCTATGGTAGATACTGACAAGGCCGAGGGCAAGACCAAGAAGAAAAGCAGCCCCAAAGCCACGGAACTGGTAACCGACAACCGCGCCGAGAAGAAAAGCAGTCAGAAGAAAGCGCTGAAAGCCGCCGCTAAAGAGCTGCAAAAGGAGCTGGACAAGCGCATGAACGAGGTAGTAAAGCGCATTCGCAAGGAAACCAAAGCCAAGCTGAAAGAAGTAGTGCGCGAAGCCACCAACCGCCTCGATGCCGACACAGAACGCATGTTTGAGCAGGCCCTGCATACCATAGTGCGCCACTACGACACCCCTACCCCCGCCGCTTCCGATAGCATTGACACGGAAGAGCTAGCCGCCGCGCCGGCTGATACGGAGGAAGCCGCACCGAAATCAGCCGCCGCGCCCCGCCGCCGCGCCGCACCTGCTGTCACATCTACCCGCAGCCGGCCTTCACGCGCCAAGAAGCCTGCCCCAACCACTTCGGCCGATAGCCCTGCCGATACGCAGTAAGCCTTAGTTTTACCGGGGCAACCGCAACGTATCTACCGGCGCCCCGCGCAGGCGACTAAGCCGCGTTTCGGTGGGTGTGTTGTTGGGTAGGTTAGTATTCAGGCTCTCGGGACGTTTGCGGGAGTTTACATCGCTGGCCTGCTGACCGGGCTGTACCCGGCCGGGGGTAGCATCAGGCGCAGTGCCACTACCGAAACCCGCGTTGCTGTTGTAGGCAGCCTGGCGGTCGGCATCCGTCAGAATTTCGGCTGGTACGGCCGGACGGGCTACCTCCACGCCTTGCTCCTGCGAGATGGTGCAGGCCGAACTGCCAAGCAGCAACGACGCACTGAGAAACGAAAATAAAAATCGGGCTGACATACAGAACGGGCGCGTTGTGGGAGGTATTTTCTCCTACAACGCGCCCGTTCTGTATTCAGTTGCCAGTAATACCATTGTCATCCTGCACTTGTGCAGGATGACAATGGTATTGGTTACTTCCAGCGAGTATATTATGAAGTCACCACGCCCAAGTCGGCCTGAATACCGTTCCAGAGAGCCACGCGGGCCTTCATACACTCGGCGGCCACGGTAGCGGCTTCCTGCCATTTCTGGGCATCATCGCCGCACAGTTCGCGCACCATTTGCTGGGCCAGCGGTGTGTGCACTTCTTCGTCCAGCTCGATGTGGCGGTTGAGGTAGTACGCAAACGTATCGAGCTGGCCGGGGAAGCGCCGCTGCAAGTCGGCCACGAGGTGGCGAAACATATCTGGAATCACGTCTTCGCGGCCAAACGTGAAAGCCGCAGCCACGGCGTGCGGCTTGCCCGAGTCGATGATAGCAAACGTGCTCAGCACAAACTCCCGCACCGAGGCTGGTGCTTGCGCGGCTTCTAGAGCTTCGGCTACAGTTTTGCCCTCGGCCAACGTCGCCAGCAAGCGCTCTGCCGGCTGGGTATCAGCACCGCACTCCTGCATGGAGCGCAGGTACAGCTCGAAGTGGCTGCTGGGGCGGCCTTCAGGATCTACGTCGGTTTCCTCTTCCAGCACGATGTCGTTGATGAGGCGGCGAGTAGCGGGGTTACCCTTAGGCACCCAGGGTAGGGTTACACACGTTAGCTCACGCTGCAACGCTTTCAGCAGCGACATGAAATCCCACACGGCAAAGACATGATGCTGCATGAACGTGCGCAAATCGTCGAGCGACGTGAGCGCGTGGTACACACCATGGTCGACGAGTTGCTGACGGGCGGGAGCTAACTGCTGTTGCAGACCTTCTATGGAATTGAGATGAGCGGACATAAGTAGGAAAATAAAAAATGCCGCTAAGCCGAAGCTCAGCGGCACAAAAATACAGTTCAGCTTAAGTTATTTCGCTTTCTCGAAAGTCATGCCATACGAGTCCATGCAGTAGCGCAGGCCGGTAGGCTTAGGGCCGTCATCGAAAACGTGACCGAGGTGGCCGCCGCACTTAGCGCATACTACTTCATCGCGGCTCATGCCGAAACTTTCATCACTGGCTATCTTCAGGCTAGCATCTGTAGCAGGCGCCCAAAAGCTCGGCCAGCCCGTGCCCGACTCAAACTTGGTGCTGGAGTTGAACAACAGATTGTGGCAGCCGGCGCAGTAGTAGGTGCCCTTGGCGTGGTTATCCCAGTAAGGGTTGTTGTACGCGCGCTCGGTGCCTTTCTCACGCAGAATGTAAAATTGCTCGTCGGTGAGTTGTTTTTTCCATTCAGCGGTGGTTTTCTGCACCGGAAACTCGCCGGGCTTTCCCGTCACGGGCTTAGGCGCAGCATATTTCTTATCCACGTTGTTGACGGTGCGGGCCGGCACGTCGGGGCCATTGGGGACGGTTTTGGTTTTATTCTGAGAACAAGCCGTGGTGCTGATGCCAAGGGCTAACAGCAAAGCCAGCAAGGAGGTACGCATGAGGGTAGGAAATGAAAGGCCGGAGGAGACAACGGGTAGGAAACCCGTCTGTAATGAAACGTACGCAGTTGGCTTTGCGTTCGGTTCTGTCACGCAGCGCGGCTCTTTCAGTCACAGTGAGTTATCTTTTTGTTGCTGTGCGCTTTTGCCGCTAAAAATGCGTACCTTTGCACCCGCAAAACCCTTTGTATGCAGAACATTCGGAACATCGCAATTATTGCGCACGTTGACCACGGCAAGACTACGCTGGTGGACAAAATCATTCATGCCTCGAAAATCTTCGACGAACACCAGCAGTTCGACGACCTGATTCTCGACAACAACGACCTGGAGCGCGAGCGGGGTATCACCATCGTTTCCAAGAACGTGTCCGTCCGCTATAAGGACGTTAAAATCAACATCATTGATACCCCTGGTCACGCCGACTTCGGTGGTGAGGTAGAGCGCGTACTGAAGATGGCCGACGGCGTATTGCTGCTCGTCGACGCCTTTGAAGGCGCCATGCCCCAGACCCGTTTCGTGTTGGGCAAAGCCATCGACCTGGGCCTGAAGCCCATCGTGGTAGTAAACAAGGTAGACAAGGAAAACTGCCGTCCCGACGAGGTACACGAGCAGGTATTTGACCTGATGTTCAACCTGGGCGCCTCGGAAGACCAGCTCGACTTTGTGACCCTTTATGGTTCGTCGAAGCAAGGTTGGATGAGCACGGACTGGAAAGTACAGACCGACAACATCATCCCGCTGCTCGACGCTGTGGTAGCTTCTATCCCCGCTGCACCAGTGTTGGACGGCTCGCCCCAGATGCAGGTTACCTCGCTCGACTACTCGTCGTTCGTAGGTCGTATCGCTATCGGCCGTGTGCACCGTGGTACGCTGAAAGAAGGTGGTAACATGAGCCTGATGAAAGCTGACGGCTCGGTTAAGAAAGTTAAAATCAAAGAACTTCAGATTTTTGAAGGTCTTGGCCGTGTGAAGGTTCCCGAAGTTAGCTCAGGCGAGATTTGCGCCGTAACGGGCATCGAAGGCTTCGACATTGGCGATACGATTGCCGACCCGGACAACCCGGAAGCCCTACCCCGCATCAGCATCGACGAGCCGACGATGAACATGCTGTTCACCATCAACAACTCGCCGTTTTTTGGCAAAGAGGGTAAGTTCGTGACCTCCCGTCACCTGCGCGACCGTCTGTACAAGGAAACTGAGAAAAACCTGGCGCTACGTGTGAAAGACACCGACAAGGAAGACTCCTTCCTGGTGTATGGCCGTGGTATTCTGCACTTGTCGGTACTCATTGAAACGATGCGCCGTGAGGGCTACGAATTGCAGGTAGGCCAGCCCCAGGTACTGTTCCAGGAAGACGAGAGCGGCCACCGTTTGGAGCCCATCGAGCACTTGGTAGTAGATGTGCCCGAGGAAACCGCCGGTAAGGTGATTGAGCTGGTGACGATGCGCAAGGGCGAGCTGACCATCATGGAGCCGAAAGGCGACTTGCAGCACCTGGAGTTCAACATTCCGTCGCGCGGCCTGATTGGCTTGCGTAACAACGTGCTGACCGCTACCGCTGGTGAGGCCATTATGAACCACCGTTTCGTGAAGTACGAGGCTCATAAAGGCAACATCCCCGGTCGTATCTCCGGCTCGCTGATTTCGCTGGAAACGGGTCCCGGCACCGCTTACACCATCGACAAGATGCAGGACCGCGGCGAGTTCTTCGTGGATCCAGGTGAGGAAGTATACGCTGGCCAGGTTATCGGTGAGCACACCCGCCCCAACGACTTGACTATCAACATCCAGAAAGGTAAGAAGCTCACGAACATGCGTGCTTCGGGTACCGATGACAACGCGAAGATTGTTCCGAAGCGTCAGTTCTCGCTGGAAGAAGCCATGGAATACATCCAGAAGGATGAGTACCTGGAAGTGACGCCGAAATCGGTGCGGATGCGTAAGATCTACCTTGACGAAAACGAGCGTCTGCGCTACGCCAAGCAGGCTGACTAGTTTATCAGCTTTGCTCTATAGTTTGAAAAGGCCCGACATCTGTCGGGCCTTTTTCGTTTTTACCGTCTCACTTCGAATTCAGTGTAGCCCTGTACTTTCCCTACCGCTTCCTCTACCCGCTCTACCTTGGCGGTGCTGGGGCCGTGCTGACACCAGGCGGCCAGCTTGTTCAGCGTCTCCGCAGGCCCTTCGGCCTCGATTGTAACGGTATTATCATCGTTGTTACGGGCGTAGCCAGTGAGGCCGAGTAGGCGCGCTTCCTGTTTTGCGCTCTGCCGAAAAAACACGCCTTGTACGCGTCCATAAATGCGAAATGTGCGGTGTTCGTGTGCCATAACGTATGCCTACGGTAGGGCAAGGAGGCAGGTTGAGCGTGAGAACATCAACTGCTTTCAATACCCTACCTACTCATCGCCGTTTAGTAGCTTATCACAACGCTTCCCTACACCCACTTACTCCGCAACCATGTCCTACCTGCTCACCAATTGCACCATCTACAGCGGCACCACTGTTTTGCACGACCACGCCGTGCTGATTAAAGGAAGCCATGTGGCCGCTATTGTACCCGAAGTGGCCGCTCCTGCCGACGTGGACCGCGTGGATGGCCGCGGCTGCAACGTGAGCCCCGGCTTTATCGATTTGCAGATTTATGGGGGCGGCGGAGCATTATTTTCGGTCGATCCGACAGTGGAATCGTTACAAAAGCTACAGGCCTACGTGCGCCGCCATGGCACCACCAGCTTCCAGGCTACTATGCCCACCAACTCGCCCGAGATGATGCGGGAAGCGCTGCAAGCTGGCCACGACTACCAACAAGCCGGGTACCCCAGTCTGCTGGGTATTCACCTAGAAGGTCCCTACATCAACCCCGTCAAGAAAGGCGCGCACCAAGAAGAGTTCATCCAACAGCCCGCTACCGATGCGGTGGCAGAGTTACTTACGATAGGCAAAGGCGCCCTACGCATGATGACCCTGGCACCTGAAGTAACCACGCCGGAAATAATAGCCCTGCTGCGTCGGGCTGGAGTAGTCTTGTCGGCGGGGCACTCCAATGCGACGTATGCGCAGGGCGCGGCGGCGTTCAAAGAAGGTTTCACTACGGCCACGCACTTGTTCAATGCCATGTCGGCGCTGGAAAGTAGAGCGCCGGGACTGGTGGGCGCCATCTACGACGCCGATTCGGCCCACGCCAGCATCATTGCCGACGGCGTGCACTGCGACTTTGCGGCCGTGCGCATCAGCCACAAAATGCTGGGCAAGCGGCTATTTCTGATTACCGATGCCGTGGAAGCCGGCACCCACGGCGCCTACCGCTTCCGCCGGGCCGAGAACTGTTTCGTGGATGAAAACGGGACGCTGGCCGGCTCAGCCCTCAGCATGATGGATGCCGTGCGCAATTGTGTGCAAGAGGTGAGACTACCCCTGGAAGAAGCCCTGCGCATGGCCACCCTCTACCCCGCCCAGGTCCTCGCCCTCGATGATGAGCTAGGCCTCATCCAACCCGGCTACCGCGCTGATTTATGCCTATTTAATGCTGACTACGAGGTGCAAGGCACTGTGCTGGCAGGAGAGTTAGTTTGGAATGAGTAGTGAGATGGTGAAATGGTGAATACAAAAGTGTCTGTCCTCCTGAGCTTGCGAAGGACTTTATACCAATTGAAAGAGTCATTGGTACGATGGTCGTTCCCGCGTGATAAGGTCCTTCGCAAGCTCAGGATGACAGCCGTAATTTTTACTCACTACTCACAATTTCGCAACTTCACAAACTCACCATTTCACCTCTCTGCCGCACAGCTTCAAACGTCAGTATCGCAGTGGCTGTACTTACATTGAGGGAATCAATGGCGCCGCGCATGGGGATGATGATGGTTTCGTCGCAGGCCTCGCGCAGCTCGGGGGTCAGGCCGTCGGCTTCGGTGCCCATTACGAGAGCTGTAGGGCCACGAAAGTCGCGGGTAGTGTAGGGTAGAGCCGCGTCGGTGAGGGCAGCGGCGTAGGTGCGGATGCCGTGCTTTTGGCACCACGCCAGTAGTTCGGGCCGAGAGGTAGCTATTGTAGGCACCGTGAAAATACAGCCAATGCTGCTGCGAATGGCGTTGGGGTTATAAAGGTCGGTGCGCGGGTCGCAGACGATGACGGCGGTAGCCTGCGCGGCGTCGGCGGTGCGCAGAATGGCACCCAGGTTACCGGGCTTTTCTACGGCTTCCAGCACCAGCAACAGTGGATTGGAGGGTAGATGAATGTCGGCTAGTGAGTGGTGGGGCGGACGTACCAAGGCCAGCACACCATCAGAGCCTTCACGGTAGGCCACGCGCTCGAACACAGCTTTCGATACGGTTACCCACTCCGTGCTTTTGTCGAGCGCCGCGGCGAGGGTAGGCGGTTGCGCAGCGCCGGCCAGTTCGGGGCAGATGAACACGGTGGGCACCACTACACCTGCCTGCCGCGCCACGGTCAGCTCCCGCAGGCCTTCTACAATGGTCAGGCCCTGCTGGCGCCGTTCCGACGACTTTTGCTGCAACCGTAGTAGGGCTTTGATACGTGGATTCTGGGGGCTGGTGATGAGGTCAGACATGGTGGGCAAAGATACGGGCGGGTTGGTACCGACAGGCAATAAACTGGACGTTTGCGATTGCCTTAGTCTCATACCATACCCAAACTTTCCAACGTTATGCAACCATTGGATAGCCAGTGGTTATCCATGTGCTAATGGTTTGGCCGTTCCATCAATTTTCGGCTAGCAGCGTAGCAAAATTAATTTTACCTTCATGCCGACCCCGTTTTTTTGGGCTTCTGTTTTTTCTCTACGTCCCATGACTTGCCGCTCCTTTCTCTTCGCCGTACTCTTGCTGGGTGCGCCCGCCGCATGGGCGCAGCAGGAGGGCCCTCGCCAACTCAACACGCTGCCGCAAGCAGCCCCCACGCCCGTAGCCGCCCCCGACACGGTGCGGCCCCAACTGGCGCCGCCGCCCACCGTATCGGAGGCCGAGATGCGCCAGCAACAGCGGCAACGCCAGATGCAGAGCCTACCCCCGGCCAATACCAGCCGCTACGCAGTGGGCTTGAAAAGCGGGCAAGTATACCGCGCCTACGACGTCGAAATCAAGCAGCCCGTGTTTGGGCGCAACTTCCTGCTGCTTGACGGTCAGCAGCGCATCGACTTCGATCAGGTGCGGTATTATGAAGATGAAACCGGCTTCTATGTGCGTACTACCCTGCCTAAGTCGCGCCGCGAGGCTACCCTGCGCCGCGACCGGGTAGGCCGCCTGAGCCTCTATTCCATCACGCGCACGCAGTACGCAGGCGGTAGTCCTTTCGGATATAGCCCGTTTGGCTACGGTGGCTTCGGCATGCCATACGGCGGTGGTTTTGGGGGCTATCCTTATGGCGGCTACCGAACCGTTAAGACTACCTACTTCAGCAAGGAAAACGGCCCGGTACAGGATTTGAACATACGCAACCTCGGCGTAGCCGTATCTGACAACGCCGGCGCCAGCGCCCTGCTGGCCCAGGCGCGCCGCTACCAAACCATCACTACCCTTAGCTACGTGGCTGCTGGCGGCTTGCTGGTGGCCGGACTGGTATCCTCGTTTAACCCCAACCCGGGCCAGTCTGCTGTTTCGCCGTTGGTATATGCTGGCATCCCGCTGCTGATTGTGCCGCTGGTGTTACAGGGCAAGCAGCAAAACAGCATCAGACAAGCCATTACGATCTACAACAGCGGCAACAACGCCGGTCGGTAAAGTA
Organism: Hymenobacter defluvii; assembly: GCF_017589435.1. NCBI lineage: Bacteria > Pseudomonadati > Bacteroidota > Cytophagia > Cytophagales > Hymenobacteraceae > Hymenobacter > Hymenobacter defluvii. The sequence continues at coordinate 279,178 of NZ_JAGETX010000006.1, read as the reverse complement.
GCGCGGGCAACCTTGCAGCCGGCGCTTTGCGTAGGCAAACAAGTGAAGCCCTCTCCCGCCGCCGACTCCCCTACCTTCGAAGCCTGTCAGGAAAAGGCGCTGCTGGTACACACGCGCCTCTGCGCGCAGTACGGCGCACCTTTTCCGTTTTTCAGTGAGAAAGACCCGCTGAGTGAGCTGATTAGCTCCTTGCTTTCGCACCGCACCAAAAACCAGGATTCGCACCGTGCCTACCAGCAGTTGCGCGCCCGGTTTCCGACTTGGGATGCCGTGCGCGATGCCCCTACGGCGGAGGTAGAAGCGGCCATCAATCCCTGCACCTGGCCCGAACAAAAGGCCCCGCGCTTGCAAGCCGTGCTGCGCGAGGTAAGCACCCGCTGCGACGGCCCCTGCCACCTGGAGTTTCTGGCTGAGTTGCCCATACCGGAGGCCCGCGCCTGGCTGGAACAGCTGCCGGGGGTAGGCCCCAAAACCAGCGCCGCCGTGCTGCTGTTCAGCACGTTGCACCGGCCCGCCATGCCCGTCGACAGCCACCATCACCGCGTGGCCCAGCGCCTGGGCCTGATTGGCCCGAAGGTAGGCGAAGGCCCAGCGCACGCCCTATTGGCCGCCCTCCTACCCCCCGATTGGACTGCTCAGCAAGTCTACGACCACCACGAAGCTCTCATGTTTCATGGGCAAAAATGCTGCTACTACGCTGCCCCCGCGTGTGGGCGTTGCGTAGTGCTGGACCAGTGCCCTTTTGGGCAAGTACGGGTAGGAGGTTGATTGTTTGATGAGCTGGTGTATTGATGAGCTGATATGCGCATAGTTTGATGTGCTGGGGTACTCATGGAGAATACTATCCCATCATTTCAACCATCTGAAGAAAACGGCGTTTCAATACTGTGTGCCGAAACCAGTAGATAGCACACCATCATATCAAACAAGCAACTAATGAAACAGACCTACGGCGTTCCAGCCCTCGTTTCCATGTTTTTGCCCGGTTTGGGCCAACTGATTAAAGGTCAGATCCTGAAAGCGCTGTTCATTTGGGTGATTAGCGGTGTGGTTGGCTTCTTCTTGTGGTGGACGTTTATTGTGCCTTTCCTGGTATGGGCCTGGAACGTGTACGACGCTTACAACGACCCCGCGTAAGGAAGCTGTTTTGGCCGTTCTGCACCTTAAAGCTAAGCCTAACGCCCGCCGCAACCAGTTGCTGGTAGCCCCCGATGGCACCGTAACGGTGCGCCTGCAAGCGCCCGCTCAAGATGGCAAAGCCAACATTTGTCTGCTGGCCTACCTAGCTGAGCTGTTTGGCATAGCGAAATCAAGTGTTGAGCTTCTGAGTGGTCACACGGCACCTTTTAAAAAAGTAGCCCTCCATGATGTGTCAGAAATTGACTTGCAAACGGTTTTGCAGCAATATAACACAGATTAGTTAGCACAAAACCGCGAAAGGGCGTAGCTTGCAAGTACAACGATTCGTGTTTGCTTATGGCTACTTTACCCGATCCATCCGCTATTCAACCACTGCTGGAAGCGCTTACCTTCTCGCCAGATAATATACCCCTTCGCAAGCACGTAGCCGGCCTGCTAGTGCAGGCACAACGCCTGCCCGAAGCCGAAGAATTGTACCGCACCGGCTTGCGGCAGGCACCCGCCGATACGGATTTGCAGTTGGGTCTGGCTGAGGTTTACACGGGTTTGCACAAGACCTCGGCAGCGTTTGTAGTAGTAGAAGAACTACTGACCAGCGCCCCTGAACACGCCCGCGCCCACTTATTGCACGCGCGCCTGCTTGCCCAAACCGGCCAGCAGGTAGCCGCCCGCGAGGCGTACGAAACCGCTCTGCACCATAACCCTACCCTGGAAGACGCTGCATTGGCGGCCCAACTGCGCGAATCGGCCACGCCTGTGCCCGCACAAGGCCCGCGCCCTACCGACAGCGCGCCGGTGGTAGACGAGCAGGCCCTGTTTGCCGGCCTCGAAAAGCCCAAGATCAACTTTGCCGATGTGGGCGGCATGGAAGCGGTGAAAGAGGAAATTCGCCTCAAAATCATTCATCCGCTACAATTCCCGGACCTCTATAAAGCCTACGGCAAAGCCACCGGCGGCGGACTGCTGCTGTATGGCCCGCCTGGCTGCGGCAAAACCCACTTGGCCCGCGCCACCGCTGGCGAGGTGCAGGCATCGTTTATCAACGTGGGCATCAACGACATTCTGGATATGTGGTTGGGCAACAGCGAGAAAAACCTACACCAACTGTTTCAGATGGCCCGGTTGCAGGCGCCGTGCGTGCTATTTTTTGATGAGGTAGACGCTCTGGCTGCCAACCGCCACGACTTGCGCCAGAGCGCGGGCCGCACGGTTATCAACCAGTTTCTGGCCGAGTTGGATGGCGCCGTTAGCGCCAACGACGGCGTGCTCATCATGGCTGCTACCAATGCGCCCTGGCACTTGGATGCGGCCTTCCGCCGTCCCGGCCGCTTCGACCGCATTGTGCTCGTAACGCCCCCCGACGAGGCCGCCCGCCAGGCTGTGTTGGAGGTGATGCTGCGCGAAAAGCCCCTGGCTGCCAACGTGCAAGTGGCAGCTTTGGCCGCCAAAACCGCTGACTTTTCCGGCGCTGACCTCAAGGCGTTGGTAGATGTGGCCATTGAAAACCGACTGCGGGAGTCGATGAAGCAAGGGCGCCCCCTACCCCTGGAGCAGGCCGATTTTCTGCAAGCCGTTGGTCAGGTGCGCCCCAGCACCAAGGAGTGGTTTGCTACGGCTAAAAACTACGCGCTTTACTCCAACGAGGGTGGCGTGTACGACGATATCCTGACCTATTTAGGTATCAAAAAACCGCGGGAGTAGGCAAACGGCTTGTGTGATGAGGCAGGAAGAAGAATGGTTTGCCCGGGCAGCGCTCCTGCTTCAGCACCACCGCCCCGTCGATGCGGCCCAGTTGGCCATGCGCCGGCTTCAGCAGGAACCGTACGACGTGCAGGCACACCTTACGCTAACGGAGGCGTTGCTGCGGCAGCGCCGGCTATCCGAAGCGCTGGAAATGAGCCGCACAACCATTGCACTGGCCCCCGAGGAGCCCAGCGCTTTCTTCCTGCTGGCCCAAGTGCAGCACCTGCTCAGCCGCTATATGGCCGCCGATGAGGCCATTATCCAGGCCCTACGCCTGCGCCCCGATATGGTGCGGTATTATGCTTTGCGGAGCCAGATTTTGTGGTTTGCAGGCTTGTATGTGGCCGCTACCGAGGTAGCCTATGCGGGGCTCAACCTGGAGCCCCAGCATGCGGGCAACTTATTGTGGTTGGGCATGGGCCTCAACAAACTGCACGACTACACCACCGCCGACGCCGTGTTTACGCAGCTGTTGGTGCTGGCACCGAGCACGGCCATCGTACGGCTCAACGTGGGCTCGGCGCTGCTGGAACGGCAGCAGGCCGCTGCCGCCCTACCCCACTTGCGCGAAGCCCTTCGCCTCGACCCTACTCTACAGGTAGCGCACCGCCTCTTACAGCAAGCTATCCACGATACGCACTGGTGGCGACAGCCTATTATGTGGGCCGTCGCGCAGAAAAATAAAATTCAGCACCATTGGCAAGCGCCGCATCTTCGGAGCAAGCTGTGGGCGGTTTTCCTGACGTTGTGCTGCTGCTTACTACTCCTACCCCTGGCTGGTGCATGGTTGCTGAGTGCCGTGTTGGACTGGCGATACCAGCAGCAGCAACGCGCCCCCACGCCTACCGATGCCTGGTTTTATGGTGGGCTGATCTGGGGAGGCGTTACCATCGCCAGTGCCGCCCTGTTGCCAGCCAGTCTACCCTTGGTATGGGCGCTGGTAGGAGGCGGGCTGGTTTTTCCGCTGCGCAACGCGTGGCGGCGCTTCCGAGAGGGCGACAAGCGGCTTCCCCTGGGCTTACTGTTGCTGCTCTCGCCGGGAGGCAATGCCCTGCTTATGCTATACGGCTTTTGGCAAAATCCTGATTCTGCTACCGAAAGCCGGGGCTTCCTGGCTATTTTTGGTCTTTTCCTGCTGATTTATCAGTTATTCCGGCCCGCTAAGCCACATGCTCAGCAACAAGAGTAGCAGGCCCCACTTACGCTGTTCTTCATGCCCGTAACTCACTGGACCGAACGCATCCTGCTGCTCCTACGTCAAGAGCGTGCCCCGCAAGCTGAGCAGGAGCTGCGCCAGATGCTGCACGACGACCCTACCGATGCCCTGGCGCACGGCTGGCTGGGCATGGCCTTGCTGGAGCAAAACAAGTTGGAAGAAGGACAGCAGGAAGCGGAACTGGCCATCCACCTAGCGCCGGAATACGATTTTGCCTACTACCTGCTTAGCCTGGCCCACCTGCGTCAGCATCGGCCCCAGGAGGCGCAGCAGGCCATTGAGCAGGCGCTGGCGCTGGACCCCGCCGACCCCAACTACCATCACACGCTGGGCATCATCCGGTTTCGGCGGGGGCAATGGGAAGCTGCCCTGCGCGCTGCCGAAACCGGCCTGCGCTACGACCCCGCCCATATCGACTGCCTGGGGCTGCGCGGACGGGCACTGGCTCGCCTGGGTCGCCGCGCCGATGCCGCCGATACGCTCCAGGAGGCCCTGCGCCACGACCCCGACGCGGCCGGCACCCACGCCGATGCCGGCTGGGTAGCCCTGGAAGCTGGCCGGCCTAAGCAGGCGCTGGGGTTCTTCCGCGAGGCCCTGCGCCTTCACCCTACCTCCGATTACGCCCGCGAAGGCTTGGTAGAAGCCCTCAAAGCGCGCTACTGGCTGTACCGCGGCTTCCTGAAATTCGCGTACTGGTCTACTACGCTGAGTGATGGCACCCGCCGAGCCTTGTTTATTGGATTATGGGTGCTGGCGCGGTTCGTGCCGCTGCTACTGCCTTTGTACTTGCTACTAGTGTTCATGAGCTGGTTTGCTGATCCGCTGTTCAACTCCTTGCTGCGCTTAAACAGCCACGGCCGCCACGCCCTCAGCCCCGACCAAGTGCGCCAGTCAAACCAGTTTTTGGTGCTGCTGCTGGGCGGCACGGTGGCGGTGGCAGGCGGGCTACTGGGTCAGTTGCCGGCCGTGGAGTTGCTGGGCTATGCCACGCTGGGGCTACTGTTTCCGGTAGTGGGCACATGGCGGCTGCTGGCACCCAAACGTCAGCGCCAGTCGATGTGGTTTGCGGGCGGCCTGGCGGTGGTAGGGCTCATAGCCGTCGGCTTAGTGGCGCTTGGCTTGCCACAAACCTACGTTACGCCCGCGCTGGCTTTGTATTTCGGTGGCCTGGTGGTGTACGTCTGGACGTATGCGTTGCGATAGAAAACTTTGCTCTGAAGCTGTTTAGACTTAAAACACGCTGTAAACACGAACGTCCCGCATTCATAAGGCGGGACGTTCGTGTTTACAGCGTACTTCTTCGCGTTTACCGAGAAATCAGCTCTGGCTCCGACTCATGTTGTGCCGGACTCTTGCGGAAGGTGCGCTCATACTCCTCATCAACGTGGTAGGTCGATTCTTCGTGCTGGCTCAGGTCGAGGCCTAGTTCCTCGTCGGCTGGTTTCACACGTAATCCGAAGATGCTGGCCGTTATTTTCAGCAAAATCCAGGAGCCTACAAAGGTGTAGGCTACTACGATAACCAGCGCCAGCACGTGGTAGCCAAACGTGGTAGCCGACCCGTGAATCAGCCCTACCTTATCAGCAAACACACCCGTGAGCAACATGCCTACGATACCGCCCAGGCCGTGGCAGGGGAAAACGTCGAGGGTATCGTCGAGAGTGGTGCGGCTGTTTTTCCAGTGCACGGCGGCGTAGCTAATCAATGAGGAAATAACCCCAATGAAGATGCTGTGTCCGCTCTGCACATAGCCGGCCGCGGGCGTGATGGCCACCAGGCCTACCACTGCTCCAATGCAGGCGCCCAGCGCCGTGGGCTTGCCACCCCAAATGGTTTCAATTAGCATCCAGGCAATGAGGGCCGCCCCCGAAGCCAGGGTAGTATTCACGAAGGAAAGAGCTGCTATATCGTTGGCGCCCAGCGAGGAACCAGCGTTGAAGCCAAACCAGCCGAACCACAGCAAACCAGTGCCCAGCATAACGTAGGGCACATTAGGCGTCGAGAAAGAACTCTGACGAATGTGCGTAGAGCGGCGCCCCAGCACCATGGCCCCGGCCAGAGCCGCAATGCCGGCCGAGATGTGCACCACCGTACCACCCGCAAAATCGAGCACACCCCACTGTCGCAGGAAGCCCTCGGGGTGCCAGGTCCAGTGGGCCAGCGGGCAGTAAATGAACAGGCTGAACAGCACCATAAACGCTAGGTAGCCCTTGAAACGCACGCGTTCCGCAAACGAACCGGTAATCAGGGCCGGCGTGATAACGGCGAACTTCAACTGAAACGCGAAGAATAGCACAAACGGAATAGTAGCCGCAAACGCCGGATTGGGCGCCGTACCTACATTACGAAGGGCTATAAAGGTCAAAGGATTCCCAATCAATCCGTGCCAGGAGTCACCGTAGGCCAGCGAGAAGCCTACCAGGTAGAACAGCACCGTGATAACGCCCATGGCTACGAAGCTCTGGAGCATGGTGCTGATAACGTTCTTGGGGCGCACCATGCCGCCGTAGAAAAACGACAGGCCCGGCGTCATAATCAGCACGAGGGCGGTAGCGGTGAGCATCCAGGCAACGTCGGCGCCATTCAGCGAATCGGGCGCGGCGGCGGGGTGCTCCATGGGCACCAGCGCTACTACTAAGCTAATGGCTACCAGCGCGAATAGCGAAAACAGGGTGTAGCTTGGCCGTAGAGTAGAAGGGGAAGACATACGTAGAGGTGATTGAGAGGACCAGGGGGTATAGTTTCCAAGGGCAATATACACTCGAAACGCATTTTTCATCCAGATACCCTGCAATATTTACCCCCTTTTTCTCAAAAACATCCATTATTTACGATTTATACCTATAAAGTTTATATCAAACAACACGTAATACTGCTCTTTTCCTTTTTCATCTTCTCTTTCAGTATTTTCTCTACCCCCTGGCCCTGCCAAGAACATTATCCAGATATTTCTGACCTGATCCAGTGTTTAGTAGCAAAATTTGCTCGTCGGGGCTGATAGTGCCGGCAGCTAGCAGATGACGCGTGGCCATCCACACGGCGGCGCCTTCGGGCGCTACAAACAGGCCCTCTAGCTGGCCTAGCTCGCGCATTCCTTCCAGCATATCTTCGTCGGAAATGCTTACCACCGTGCCGCCGGATTCTCGCAATACGCGCAGCATCATTTGCTCGCCCAGGGGGCGCGGCACCGCGAGGCCATTGGCAATGGTAGGCTGCCCCACATAAGCGGCGCAATTGGCCTGACGACCGAAATAGGTGTCGGCCAGCGGCTGGCAATTTTCGGCCTGCACGGCTACCATGCGTGGTAGCTTCGCGTTTTCAGGTAGCCAGCCCAGCACCTGCATCTCCCGGAAAGCCTTCCAGATGCCAATGAGGCCAGTGCCGCCGCCAGCAGGGTAGAGCAGCACGTCGGGCAGTTGCCAATCGAGCTGCTCGGCCAGTTCATAGCCCATGGTTTTCTTGCCTTCGAGGCGGTAGGGCTCTTTTAGGGTAGACACGTCCAGCAGCTCGTTGCGGCTATTCAGCTCGCGCACGCGGGCGGCGCAGTCGTTGATGAGGCCATCCACGAGATGCACTTCGGCGCCATACCAGTAGCATTCTTCCCGAAAAGCCGTGGGCGTATGGCGCGGCATCACTACCACGGCGCGCAGGCCAGCGCGGGCGCAGTAGGCCGCCATGGCCACGCCCGCGTTGCCGGCCGTGGGGATAATGCACCCCGTACTTCCTAGCTCCTTTGCCTTCGACACGGCCATGCTCAGGCCACGGGCTTTAAAGGAGCCGGTCGGGTTCTGGCCTTCATCTTTGAGCAATAGCTCGCGCAGATTATAACGGCCCGCCAGCTGACGCAGAGGCAGAATAGGCGTGAAGCCTTCGCCCAGGGTCACCTTGTTTTCATCGTCGAGCAGGGGTAGCATGGCCCGGTAGCGCCACATAGAGGCGTCGTGCACGTTGATGGCCGCGGCGCGGGTGAGGCGCGGGCGCTGGTCGTACACTGCCTCCAGCGGCGCCGCGTGGCACTCCGACACGGTTTGCAACAGGTAGGCAGTGTGAGGCTGGCCGCACACCGAGCAGTGTAGTTCGTGCAGACGAGAAATGAGTTCAACGGAAGTCAGCATAGTAGTAAAGTCTACGCAAAACTCCGTCCTGTTCATTCCTGAACCTAACAGCTATTTGGAATAGGCTATGCCAGTTTGGAATACTGGTTGTGTATGTGCGTCTGTCATCCTGAGCTTGCGAAGGACCTTCTCACGTGTGAACGACTATCGTACTAACGACTCGTTCAACGGGCAGAAGGTCCTTCGCAAGCTCAGGATGACAGACAACTTCAACCGCTCATCTTCTCTACCCCCCTCACCTATAATACCGCTGCGCGAACTGCACGAAGCTCTTGTAAGGCAGGTTGTTTTCGGTGCCTTTGCGCTGCACGAAATCGAAGTGACGCACCAGGTTTAGGTCGTGCACGGGCACTTCTACCAGCTCGCCGGCGGCCAGCTCTTTCATCACCGCTTGGCGGGGTAGGAAGGCCAGACAGGTATCTACGCGCACAAAATTTTTGAGCGCTTCGGTGCCGCCCAGGCGCACCTTCACGGGCAGGTCGGTTAGCTTGATACCTTTCTCCAACAGCGCTTCTTCCAGCACTGCCAGCGTGCCTGAACCTACCTCCCGCAGAGCCACGGGCACCCGAAGCAAGTCCTTCGCCAGCAACTCTTTCTGCCGAAACGGGTTGCGGGCCGAGCATACTGCTACTACCTCGTCGGTGAGCAAGGGCGTGTAAGTGACGTTGCTGACTTTGTGAATGCCTTCAATAATGCCCAGGTCGATTTCGTGGTCGAGCAGGGCTTTGAGTATGTTCTCGCTGTTGCGGTTTTTAAGCGTGAGCTGGGTGTTCGGGAACTTGCTGAGGTAAGCCGAGAGCACCGGCGGAATCACGTAGAGCGAAATGGTGGTGCTGGCCCCAATGACCATGTGCACCTGCGGCGAAAACGCCTCGCTGAGCGCCGCCATGTCGCGGTGCAGCTCGTGCTGGAGTTGCCGGGCCAGCAGCAGCTTCTGGTAGAGCAGTTCGCCCACGGGCGTCAGCTTTACCGTGTTGCCAAGGCGCTCAAACAGCCCCGTTTTGTAGTGCTCTTCCAAGGCCTTCACTTGCTTGCTCACCGCCGACTGCGTCACGAAAAGCGTTTGGCTGGCCTTGGTGAAGCTCAGCTGCCGGGCCACTTCCAGAAAAACTTCGTGCGGGTAGGAAAGCATCCAGCAAGTTTACTGTTTACAGCGAATTTCAGACTTGTACACGAAGCAAAAAAGCTTGCTTGTGCACGCCAGCAGCTGGCAGAAGGAGCGGCTCGATCTACATTATATGCTTTCGGGCTTCTGGCGTACCTTTGTCCTATCGTTATGACGATCTACCTTCTCGCGCCCATTCCTACTCCACCCTGAGTGACTTTCGCTCAGCTTAGTTCAGCCCCTACCTTCTGTAGCGGCTTTTTCGCGCGTTTTTAGTTTTCTGATTTTTTAACAGATAGTCTCTACAAGGCTTTTCTGGCCGACTGCGCACGCTGATCGGCATACCCCTCCTTTGCATGATTCTTCTCGATAAGTTAACCAAGGGCTACAGCCCGAAGGACGAAGTATTGGCCGGCCTCACTACCGCCCTGGCCCTGGTGCCCGAAGTAGTTGCCTTTGCCTTGCTGGCCCACGTGAGCCCCCTGGTAGGCATTGGCTCAGCCTTCATCATCTGTTTGATTACCAGTATTCTGGGCGGCCGGCCGGGTATGATTTCGGGCGCGGCTGGCTCAGTGGCTGTGGTAATTGTGAGCCTGGTGCAGCAGCACGGTGTGGAGTACCTGTTTGCCGCCGTGGCGCTCATGGGCCTGATTCAGATTGGGGTAGGGCTGCTGCGCCTGGGCAAGTTTATCCGGCTGGTGCCGCAGTCGGTGGTGTTTGGCTTTGTCAATGGTCTGGCTATCATCATCTTTATGGCGCAGCTAGAGCAGTTTAAGACCGAAGATGCCAGCGGCGCTACCCATTGGCTCACGGGCGGGGCCTTGTGGCTGATGCTGGGACTAGTGTTGCTCACCATGGCCATTGTGTACTTCCTACCCAAGCTCACGAAAGCTGTGCCGTCGTCATTGGTGGCCATTTTAGTGGTGTCGGCGATGGTGATTTTTGGCAATCTGCCTACCAAGTCAGTGGGCGATATTGCTTCTATCAGCGGTGGCTTGCCCCTACCCCACCTGCCTTCCATCCCCTTCACCTGGGACACGCTGGCGCTAGTGTTTCCTTACTCCGTCATCATGGCGCTGGTGGGCCTCACCGAAAGCCTGCTGACCCTGACGGTAGTAGACGAGCTAACCGATACCCGCGGCCGGGGCAACAAAGACTGCGTGGCCCAGGGCCTTGCTAACGTAGCCTCGGGCCTGACGGGCGGCATGGGCGGCTGCGCCATGATTGGCCAAACCATGGTGAACATCGAGTCGCGGGGGCGGCACCGGCTGTCGGGCATTGTGGCGGCGGTGGCGCTGGCGCTGTTTGTGCTGGTAGGCTCGTCGCTAATTGAGCGGCTGCCGCTGGCGGCGCTGGTTGGCGTGATGTTCATGGTGGTCATCGGCACCTTTGAATGGGCCAGCCTGCGCATCATTGGCCGCATGCCGCTCACCGATGTGGTGGTGATGGCGCTGGTGACGCTGGTAACGGCCGTGTCGCAAAACCTGGCGCTGGCCGTGCTCATTGGCGTGGTGATTTCGGCGCTGGCTTTTGCCTGGGAAAACGCCCTACGCATCCGTGCCCGCAAGCACCTCGACGAGCAGGGCCGCAAGCATTACGAGATTTTCGGGCCGCTGTTCTTCGGCTCCGTGGTAGCCTTCAACGAGAAGTTCGACCCGGCCGGCGACCCGCAGGAAGTTATTATTGACTTCCGCGAAAGCCGTGTAACGGATCTATCGGCCATCGAAGCCCTCAATAAGCTCACGGAACGCTATGCCAAGCTGGGCAAAACCCTACACCTGCGCCACCTCAGCCCCGACTGCCGCCGCCTACTCACCAACGCCCAGGCCCTGATTGATGTGAATTACTGGGAAGACCCTACGTATAAGGTGGTGGCCGACACGGCGGAATAAAGCGTAATCAGAACGTCATGCTGAGCGAAGCGGAGCGTAGTCGAAGCATCTCTACCGTGAGTAACTCCTGATGATAGAAACGAAGTGGTAGAGATGCTTCGACTGCGCTCCGCTTCGCTCAGCATGACGTTCCTTTTAACTCTTTTCACTTCTTTCTCGCATCTACCCTATGCCCTGGCTTCTCTTGTTTATTGCGGGTTTGTGTGAGGTAGGCTTTGCGGCCTGCCTAGGCAAGATGAAAGAAACCACCGGCAACGCGGCAACGCTGTGGCTGCTGGGCTTCTTCGCCTTCCTCACGCTTAGCATGACGCTGCTCTACCGCGCCACCCAAACCCTACCCATCGGTACGGCTTATGCCGTCTGGACGGGCATTGGGGCTGTGGGCACGGTGCTGGTGGGAATTGTGGTATTCCGGGAACCGGCCGACTTCTGGCGGGTCTTTTTTCTGACTACGCTCATTGCCTCTATTATTGGTCTGAAGTTCGTGTCGAATGAATAGGGCTATGGTTGAACTGTTGGCGTATCTACGCCTTAAACTATTAGATTGCGCACTGGCCTTCCTGCCCGCCGGAACGGTGTAGAGACGCATACTTACGTCTCGTCGTTGAACGATTCGGGCGGCAGACGTTCAACGACGAGACGCAAATATGCGTCTCTACACCGCGCCAGACTAACTCAACACAACTCATGGCCCTACCCTACCATCGTCTCGTCGTCAAGATTGGCTCCAACGTACTCACTCAGGCCGACGGCACGCCCGATCTGGCTCGTATTGCCCACTTGGTAGAGCAGATTGCTACGCTGAAACAGCCGGGTCGGGAGGTAATTGTGGTGTCGTCGGGGGCGGTGGCGGCGGGGCGCAGCCTGGTGCAGGTGCCCGACAAGGCCGATGCCGTGAGCAGCCGCCAGCTGTTGGCCGCCGTGGGCCAAGTGAAGCTGCTGACCACCTACGCCGAACTGCTGGCCCACCACCAGCTCACGTGCGCGCAGGTGCTGGTCACGAAAGAAGATTTCCGCGACCGGCAGCACTACCGCAACATGCAGAACTGCTTCCGGGCACTGCTCCAAAACAACATCATTCCGATTGTGAATGAGAATGATGTGATATCGGTGACGGAGCTAATGTTTACTGACAACGACGAGCTGGCCGGCCTGCTCGCCGCTATGCTCGACGCCGACGCCCTGCTGATTCTCAGCAATGTAGACGGCATCTACGACGGCGACCCGAAAGACCCCAGCTCCCACGTTATCCGCGAGATTGGCCCCGATACGCCCGATTTTTCGGCCTTCGTGACCACGCAACGCTCCCAGTTCGGGCGCGGCGGCATGATTACCAAGTGCCACATGGCCCACAAAGTGGCGCAACTGGGCATTGCGGTGCATATTGCCAACGGCAAAACCGAAAACGTGCTGCCCCGCGTGCTGAGCGGCGAAGTAGTGAACACGCGCTTCCTACCCAGTCGCACAGCCTCGGGCCGCAAGAAGTGGCTGGCCCATGCCGAGCCAGCCGCCAAAGGCACCGTGCGCCTCAACGCAGGCGCCTGCGCGGCCCTCAACACGCCGGGCAAGGCTACCAGCTTGCTACCGGTAGGCGTGGTGGCGGTGGAAGGCGAGTTTGAAAAGGGCGACATCATTCGGCTACTGGCTGAGGATGGCCGCGCCGTGGGCCTGGGCATGGCGGAGTACGATGCCACGCAAGCCCGCGAGCGGCTAGGCCAACAGCAGCAGAAGCCCCTGGTGCACTACGATTATCTGTTTTTGAACGCTGATATTTAGCTGTTAGCTGATAGCTTCCAATCACGAACAACAGCTATCAGCTAATAGCCAGCAGCTAACAGCTAATAGAAACCACGCCTATGAACCTTACGCCTACCTTCGAAGCCACGCAGCAAGCCAGCCGCACGCTCGCGCAAGTCTCCCCCGACACCATCAACGCGGTGTTGCTGGCGGTGGCTGATTCCGCTGTGCAGCACACCGAGTTCATCCTGACCGAAAACGCGAAGGACATGGCCCGTATGGCTTCCGACGACCCCAAGTACGACCGGCTTCAGCTTTCGGCGGCGCGCATCCAAGCCATTGCCGACGACCTGCGCAACGTAGCTTCTCTACCCTCGCCGCTAGGCACCGTGCTCACCGAAACCGACCTCGCCAACGGCCTACACCTGCGCAAAGTGCGCGTGCCGCTGGGCGTGGTGGGCATCATCTACGAAGCGCGGCCCAACGTGACCTTCGACGTGGTAGCGCTGTGCCTGAAAACCGGCAACGCCTGCGTGCTGAAAGGCGGCTCCGATGCCGATTTTTCCAACCGCGCTATCATCTCCGTTATCCATGAAGTGCTGCGCCAGCACGGCCTTGACTCAGCCGTGGCTACCCTGCTCCCCGCCGACCGCGAAGCCACCGCTGCCCTGCTGCAAGCCGTGGGTTATGTGGATGTATTGATTCCGCGCGGCAGCCAGCAGCTCATTGATTTCGTGCGCAACAACGCCCGCGTGCCCGTCATCGAAACCGGCGCGGGCATTGTACACACCTACTTCGACGAAACCGCCGACTTGGCGAAAGGCCGCGCCATTGTGGCCAACGCCAAAACGCGCCGCGTGAGCGTGTGCAACTCGCTGGACTGTCTGCTCCTGCACGAAAGCCGCCTAATCGATTTGCCTACCCTGCTAGCACCGCTGGCCACTGCGGGTGTGCTGTTGCACGCTGATGAGCGTGCCTACCCCGCCCTGCGCGGCGTGTACCCCGCTGAACTGCTGCAACCTGCCCGGCCCGAGGATTTCGGCACTGAGTTTCTGTCGTTGCAGTTGGCTGTGAAAACGGTGGGCAGTCTCGACGAGGCCCTGGACCATATTGCCCGCCACGGCTCCAAACACAGCGAGGCCATTGTGTCGGAAGACGCGGCGCACATCGAGCGTTTTTTGAACGCCGTGGACGCCGCCGCCGTGTACGCCAACGCCTCTACCGCCTTCACCGACGGCGCACAGTTTGGCCTAGGGGCCGAAATCGGCATCAGCACGCAGAAGCTGCACGCCCGCGGCCCGATGGGCCTAGAGGAGCTGACTAGCTACAAGTGGCAAGTGCGCGGCGACGGGCAGGTGAGGGCATAGCGGCACGCGCTATATGCTGGCGCGTGCCGGTCCGACGCCGTAGGCGTCCGACCAGTTGTCGTTGCCCGAGCTTCGTGCTGACGCTTGCCTCTCCTACCTCTATTGGCGCGAACATCAGCAACGAAAACCGGTCGGACGCCTACGGCGTCGGACCGGCAGACGACGGCAAGCAGCTACAAATCCTGCACACACCGAAAGCCCACGTGCATGAGGGCGGTTTCGGGGGTGCTACCCGCCCTACCCGACACGCGGTAGCCGTGGCACCAGCCTGGCTCGCATAGGAAAGAACCGCCCCGCTGGGCGCGCTCGGTGGTAGGCGAGTTGGCCACGGCCACCGAGTCCATGATGTCGGCGTAGGTGAGCTTGTAGTTGGCGCACCACTCCCACACGTTGCCCGACATATCGGCCAGGCCCAGCGGCGACGTGCCGAACGAGCCTACCGGCGCGGCGTAATGGAAGCCGTCGGTCTGGCGGTCAAAATCGGGGAAGGTGCCGTTCCAGGTGTTGGCCGTGAACCTGCCCTGCACTTGTAGGCTGTCGCCGGCGGGGTAGAGCGTGCGGGTGTTGCGGCCATTGCGGGCGGCGTGTTCCCACTCTATTTCATCAGGTAGGCGCTTGCCGGCCCACTTGGCGTACGCCTGCGCATCGTTCCACGATACTTGCGTGACGGGCTGGTCGGGCGCGGCGGGGCCGGCTTCGGGGCCGTAGGGGTACTGCCAATTGGCCCCATCTTTCAGGCCCCATTGCTTGGTGGTTTCGTCCAGCACGCCACCGTTGCCGAAGTGCTCGGCCTCCGTTTTGTAGCCGGTAGCCTGCACAAAAGCCCGAAACTGCCCTACCGTCACTTCGTGCTGATCTAGTAGAAATGGCTTCACCAGCACCCAAAACGCGGGCTTTTCCTGCGCCACGCCATCGGCGGAACCAACTTGAGTGTAGCCGCCGGGCACGTACACCATCCCGGCCGGCACGGCAGCGGGCAGAGCGTTGGTTGGAGCTATTTTCTGTGCCGGCTCGTGAGCAAACACCGTGATGGTAGGCGAATACTTCCGTTGCTCAAGTGGGCCAGATTCGCAGGCGCTTAGTGCCAGCAGTAGGCTACTGGCACACAGACTATTCAGAAAATGACGCATCAGCATACATGACGAAAGATTGGTCGGGGTAGTACAGCACGAGTAAATGTCAGCACATACTGCTTGCGAAAGCAACCGGATTGCGGTTTGTTCACGCCAATAGAACACAAATCTTTATAGGCATCATACTCAATATGCTAAAATGATTTAGCTTGTCGGCTGGTTCTTCTGGGTTAATGAGGTTCGCGGCATCCTTGCGCGGTGGGCTTCCGTGTCTCTTATCAGCAATAGCATGTTTCGTCTACCAGTCAAAAACACTGGGCGCTACGCCTACCACGCCGTTAGCAGTGCACTGGCCTTGGTGGTGCTGATGGGCTCAATGGCCTTCACCCTGGCGCCATCCAAATCGGCCAAACGCCCCAACATCATCCTCATCATGGCCGACGACCTGGGCTACTCCGATCTAGGTTGCTACGGCGGCGAAATCAACACGCCCAATCTGGACAAGCTCGCCAAGGATGGGCTTCGTTTCAATGCTTGCTACAATACGGGGCGGTGCTGCCCTACCCGCGCTTCCATGCTCACGGGCCTGTATCCGCACCAAGCGGGTATTGGCAAAATGACGTTTGCTGAGGGCAAACCTGGTTATCAGGGCACGTTGGATAAGCACACCGTAACCATTGCCGAGGCCTTGCGCGCGGCCGGCTACCAGACCGGTATGGTAGGCAAGTGGCACATTTCGGAAACGGTGGGGCGCAAAGACAACGCTGAGCAACTGAAGTGGCTGGCCCACCAAGCCGACTACGGCGCATTTTCTGACCCCAATACCTACCCCACGGGCCGCGGCTTCGAGAAGTTCTACGGCACCATTTGGGGCGTGGTCGATTACTTTGACCCGTTCAGCCTGGTGTACGGCAACCAGCCGGTGAAAACGGTGCCCAAAGATTTCTACTACACCAATGCCATCGGCGATACGGCGGTGTCGTTTGTGCGGCAGTTTGGCAAGCAGGCTGATAAGCCGTTTTTCATGTACGTGGCCTATACGGCCCCGCATTGGCCCATTCAGGCCCTACCCGAGGATATCAAAAAGTACGAAAACACTTACAAAAATGGCTGGCAGGCGCTGCGGCAGAGCCGCTACAAGCGCATCATCGACCTGAAGCTGTTTGACCCAGCCACCACGCCGCTGCCGGACTTTATGTTTCCGAAAAAGGACTGGGCCACCAACCCTACTAAGGACTGGGACGCGCACGCTATGGCCGTGCACGCGGCCATGGTCGACCGCATGGACCAGAACATTGGCCACCTGATTGCGGAGCTGAAGCGCACCAAACAGCTCGATAACACTATCATCATGTTTTTGTCCGACAACGGCGCCAGCTCAGAAGACCCCACCGAATACGGCCCCGGCTTCGACCGGGCCGGCAGCACCCGCGAGGGCCAAACGGTGGCGTTTCCGACCAAGAAAGAAGTCCTGCCCAATGGGCAACTAGTGCACGCTGGTATTGGCGCAGTGTGGGCGCACAGCATCAACACACCGTTTCGCTACTACAAGGCCAAGCAGCACGAAGGCGGCATTGCCACTCCTTTGATTGTGCATTGGCCCCACGGCGTGCAGCAGCCCGGCCGCCTGGTGCGCGAGCCGCTGCACGTGATTGATATGATGAGCACGTTCCTGGACCTGGCGCAGGCTTCTTACCCTAGTACCTTCGAGGGGCGCACCATCACACCTACCCCCGGCAAGAGCTTCGTGCCATTGTTGACCTCGGCCAAGGCGCCAGCCCAGCGTATTCACCCGGAGTTGTTCTGGGAGCATTTCGGCGCGGCGGCGTTCCGGCAGCAAGATTGGAAGATTGTGCGCCTAGACGCCAACGCGCCCTGGGAGCTGTACGACCTCAAAAACAACCGCTCCGAAACCAAGAACCTGGCCACCCAATACCCCGACCGCGTGACGGCTATGAGTCAGCGCTGGCAGCAGTTGGCCGAGGAATACAAAGTCTTTCCGAAGCCCACGGCCCAGCAGTAGCCTCTCCACCAAGTACTGAAACTACTTCGGAAGCGACAAAGGCAGTAGCAAGCGGCTTCGGTCGGCTTCTCCCATCCACCCTACCTTCCTACCCTATGACCTTTCTCTCCCGGCTTGTTTTTTCGTTGACCGTGGCGCTGCTCCCCCTACGCGTGTACGCCCAAACGCCGCCAACACCTACCCCTACCGCTCCCAAATCAGCGGCTTTTCAGGCTAGTGCGTTTCAGATGATGCCTCTGGGTGCGGTAAAACCGGCGGGTTGGCTTCAACGTCAGTTGCGCATTCAGGCCGATGGGTTGACAGGCCATTTGGACGAGTTTTGGTCCGATGTGGGGCCGAACAGTGCTTGGTTGGGTGGCTCGGGCGAGGGCTGGGAACGAGGCCCCTACTACCTCGACGGCCTCTTACCCCTGTCCTACCTCCTCGATGATGCTACCCTGAAAGCTAAGGCACAGAAATGGATTGACTGGACGTTGCAAAGTCAACGGCCCGATGGTGCCATTGGCCCTGCCAAGAATAAGGATTGGTGGCCGAATATGCTGGTGCTTAAAAGCCTGATGCAATATCAGGAAGCGACAGGTGACAAGCGCGTGGTCCCCTTCATGGAGAAATACTTCGCCTACCAGAGTAGCCAGTTGGCCGCTAATCCGCTACACGAGTGGGCCAAATACCGCTGGGCCGAGGAGCTGCTGCCCATTCGATGGGTGTACGAAAAGACCAAGAATCCGCAGCTGCTGACGTTGGCCCAGCAGCTGGCCGGGCAGGGCTACAACTGGCAGCAGATGTACGCGCAGTTTCCCTTCACCGAGCCAACATCGGTGGAGAGCTTGGGCCTATCGAAAGGATTGACCAACAAATCCTTGCAAGCCCACGGCGTCAATAATGCCATGGCGCTGAAAATGCCCGCGCTTTGGGGCATGACTGGCGGCACCACTGCTGACCGTCAGAGCATCTACCAACAAATCAAGGTATTGGACCAGTACCACGGGCTACCCAACGGCATGTATAGCGGCGACGAGCACTTCTCGGGCCGCAACCCGTCGCAGGGCATTGAACTGTGCGCGGTGGTGGAGGCGCAGTACTCCTACGAGCAGCTGCTGGCCCTGCTCGGCGACCCTGCTTTTGGCGACCGGCTGGAGAAAATCACCTTCAACGCCTTACCCGCCACCTTCGACCCTACCATGTGGGCGCATCAGTACGACCAGCAGCCCAACCAGGTGCTGGTGAGTAAAGCCAAGCGCCAGTGGTCCACCAACGGCGACGACTCCAATGTGTATGGCCTGGAGCCGTGGTTTGGGTGCTGCACGGCCAATATGCACCAGGGCTGGCCCAAGTTTGCGGCCAATCTCTGGATGGCCTCGCCCGATGGTGGCCTGGTGGCCGCGGCCTACGCGCCCAGCGAGCTAACCACCCAGGTAGGCAAAACGGACATCACCATTCGCGAGGAAACCGACTACCCCTTCCGCGACAATATTCGGCTTGTGGTAGCGAAATCAGCTAAGAAAGTGACTTTCCCGTTGCGCCTGCGCATCCCGGCCTGGGCCGATAAAGCGACGGTGACGGTGAATGGCAAACCTGTGGCCGATGCTCCGAAGGCTGGTACTTTCTACCAGCTAAAGCGCCGCTGGCAGCAAGGCGATGTGGTGGAGCTGCGCCTACCCATGGACGTGCGCGTGCAGCCGGGCTACAACCAATCGGTATCGGTGGAGCGCGGGCCGCTGGTGTATGGGCTGAAGCTGGGCGAGCAGTGGGACAAACTGCGCGACCGGCCCAACCAAGCCGATGACTACACCGTGCGGGCCACTACCCCTTGGAACTACGGCCTGTTGCTACCCTCAGCCAACCCCACCAATGCATTTCAGGTGAAGGAGTTGCCGACTACTGGCGTAGTCTTTTCGCCGGATAGCGCACCCGTTGAGTTGCGCGTGCAGGGCATGCGCCTACCCGAGTGGCAAATGGCGCAGAACTCGGCTGGTCCGCCGCCGGCCAGTCCGGTAGCCCGGCCCGCCGGGTCCACTCCCGAAACGCTGACGCTTATTCCGTACGGTGCTACTAATCTACGCATTACGTCCTTTCCGGTGGTGCGGCCGTAGCTCAGCGTACACTACCATCGCATAGCTCGTCAAAAATCACTTGTTAGCATGAGTAGAGTCTACTGGCCGCTACAGCCATCAGGCCCAACTTAGCCGGGTATAGTTACGTTGGAGTAGACCTCTTTTGGTTTGTTCCGCATGCTATTACTACACCGCCTTACGTGGTTTCGGGTGGCCCTGGCCTGGGGCGTGTTCACGCTGTTCATGATTTTGCTCGTGTATGGGCAGGCCCTCACCAGTGGCTTGTCGGTGCACTGGCGCACGGCGGTGCTGGGGCCGCTG
Organism: Hymenobacter defluvii; assembly: GCF_017589435.1. NCBI lineage: Bacteria > Pseudomonadati > Bacteroidota > Cytophagia > Cytophagales > Hymenobacteraceae > Hymenobacter > Hymenobacter defluvii. The sequence continues at coordinate 259,392 of NZ_JAGETX010000006.1, read as the reverse complement.
GTCTACGGCATCATTGGCACCCTGCTCACGCCGGTGGTCTTTGAGCTGGCTACGCGCTTCAATCTCACAGCAGGTCGGCGGCGCTGGCTGGCCTACCTGCTGGTGCACGCCGTAGCAAGTGTACTGATTACGGTGCTCTACCGAGCCACCTACCTCGCGCTGCTCTACCTGATGGCGGTGCCGGGCGTGCGTCTTTCCTGGGCGGCCATTCTGGGCTCGGTCAACGTCTGGATTCCGATTTACTGGATGGTGCTGTTTGTGGCCTACGCCCTAGACTTTTACCACAAGTGGCAGCACCGCAGCCTGGAGGCCGCCCGCCTGGAAACTCAGCTGGTGCAGGCCCAATTGCACGCGCTGAAACAGCAGCTCAATCCGCATTTCCTCTTCAATACCCTCAACGCCCTTTCTACGCTGATTGAGGACGAGCCCCGCGCGGCCCAACGCATGACCGCCAAGCTCGGCGAGTTTCTGCGCTTGGTGCTCGACCACACTGAAGCTCAGCAAGTACCCCTGGCCGAGGAGCTGCATTTTGTGCAGCTCTACCTCGACATCGAGCAGGTGCGCTTCTCCGACCGCCTCACCTTCACGCACCACGTAGCGCCTGCCGCCCTACCCGCCCTGGTGCCGCACCTGCTGTTGCAGCCTCTAATTGAAAACGCCGTGCAGCATGGGCTGGCGGCGGTGGGCGGCGGCAGCATCCAGCTGCAAGCGCATCGGCAGGATAACCAGCTTGTGCTGGAAGTGCACAACAGCGGCAGCAGCCCCCATGCTGATAGTGTACGTGGGGTAGGGCTGGCCAATACCGAGCAGCGGCTGCGCACCTTGTACGGTAGCCGCTACGTACTTACCCTACGCTCGGGCGCAGAGCAGGGCACGGTGGTTCGCCTGGAGCTGCCCTTCCAGACAAATTAATCCTACCCTATTCCTGGTTTGCTGCTTCCTATGTCGTCGATTCGTACGTTGATTGTAGATGATGAACCGCTTGCCCGCCGACGCATCACCCAGCTCCTGACCCATGCTCCCGACTTCACGGTGCAGGGCCAGTGCAGCAACGGCGCCGAGGCCCTGGCTGCCCTATCTGGCGATGCGGAGGTAGACTTAGTGTTTATGGACGTGCAGATGCCCGACTTCACAGGCTTGCAGGTGCTCCAGCAACTTCAGGAGCAGCCGATGCCGCTGGTGGTCTTCGTGACGGCCTACGACCGCTACACCCTACAGGCTTTTGAAGCCCATGCACTCGACTACTTGCTCAAGCCCCTCGACCCCGACCGCTTTACCCGCTGCTTGGCCCACGTGCGCCAGCGCATGGCGCAGCACCAGGCCAAGCAGTTGCACCAGCAACTCACTTCCTTCCTGAGCACCCTACCCAGCCCCGCCGCTGCACCCGCGTTTCCTACCCAGTTGCTGGTGAAGCAGCCGGGGCGGCTTTACTTTGTGCCCACGGCGCAGGTGCAATACCTGGAGGCCACCGGCAACTACGTAACTGTGCATGCTCAAGGGCAGCCCCACGTGTTGCGCTCTACCCTCAGCCAGCTAGAGCGCCAGCTCGACCCCAGCGTGTTTCTGCGCATTCACCGCTCGCTTATTGTGAACACCCAGCAGGTGAAAGAGCTGCGGCCCTGGGCCCACGGCGAGTACCTACTCACGCTACAAGACGGCCAGCACCTGACCTCCTCGCGCAGCTACAACGACGCCATTCAGCAGTTTTTGAAGCAGTTTATTTCTTGAACTGCTTGTGAGTAGCTTGGCTAGCTGAACAGGCAAACCGGACTGCCTACCCCTTTTACAGTACAGCTTGTCCCTAATAATAGCCAGCTCGTCCCTACCAAGAGGCGGGTATGCATCAGTAGGCGTATGAGGGGTGACTCGTTAGCCAGCGGTTTTGATTAGGCTAACGGGCTCCACCCCTCACCCTTATGATGAACTTCATGAACAATCATCTTTCCTCTCTGACCACTGCGCGGACCTGGTCCCGGCGCGTGGTTTCTGCGCTTTTCCTGGCTGGTGTACTGGCCGGCGCTACTTCCTGCAACGACGATTCTGACTCCGATAGCTCGGGCATCAAACCCGCCGGCCCAAAGCCCGAATGGGGTCCAACGATTCACCCGGAGATGCAAACCGTCATCGAAAAGCTCGACCAGCTTAGCAATGGGGTTGCGCTCACGTCGCTCACGCCGCAGCAAGCCCGCATGGCGCCTTCGGCTACCGATGCGGCCATGGCCGTGATGCGTGATTACAACATACCCGCTCCCGTGTCGCAGGTAGACACCACCGGGCAGCGCATTCCGGTATCGGGTGGCACGATTCGCGTACGCATCTACCGTCCCAAAAATATGACGGGTACCTTGCCAGCCATTGTGTATTACCACGGCGGCGGCTGGGTTATTGCCAACCTGAACACCTATGATCCATCGGCGCGGGCCTTGTCGGAGCAGACGGGCGCCGTAGTGGTATCAGTGGCCTACCGTCAGGCGCCAGAGTTTAAGTTTCCTACCGCCCACAACGACTCGTTTGCAGCCTACCGCTGGGTACGTGACAACGCGACTACCCTCAACATCAACGCCCAGCGCATTGCGGTAGCCGGCGAAAGCGCCGGGGGCAACCTAGCCGGGGCAGTATGCCTAATGGCCCGCGACGCTTCGGTGCCGCTGCCCGTGCACCAACTGCTGGTGTACCCCATTGCCCGCTACGACATGAACACGCCGTCGTATACGCAGTACGCCAACGCCAAGCCGCTGAGCAAGCCGCTGATGCAGTGGTTCTACGACAAGTACCTGACGAGCTCTGCTGACGGCACCAACCCACTGATTTCACTGGTGAATGCTACCAACTTGGGCGGCCTACCCCCAGCTACGGTCATCAACGCTGAAATTGACCCGCTGCAAAGCGAAGGTCAAGAGTACGCCAGCAAGCTGAAAGCCGCCGGTGTATCCGTAACATCGAAGGTATATGAGGGCGTGACGCACGAGTTCTTCGGCATGGCCACGGTAGTACCCGAAGCCCGCGAAGCGCAGGCCTTGGCTGCCTCAGAACTGAAGAAGAGCTTGCAGTAGCCTTCTGCTACTTTAATAGTAGCTTAAGCCTAGTTTCTTATCAAAGCCAAAACGGCACGGTGTCCACGGAACGCCGTGCCGTTTTGGCTTTGATACAGTGCTCTGTTAGCAGACGGTTAATCCTGTGTTATTCAAAGGCTGATGAAGACACTAAAAAATAGTCGTTATGGGCTACTACCCTGTCGTTCACACGGTCGCGAAGCAGAGCTTCACGTTATTTGCTAAGTTAGACCCAATAAGGCACCGTACACGCCATCAACTACCTGCGCCATGCGGTGAAAATCCAGTGTATCGATGGTATCGGAGGTCTAGTGAGTAATTGCCGGTATTGGGATATAGTGCCGCCAGTTCTGGGAGCCGGGCACGTCGCTAAAGTACCCGATCATCTCGTAGCAGATCATGGCCCACACTACCACACCCGCTTCCTGCAACGACTTGGCGTGCACGGCGCTGCCCATGTTATCGGTGGCAAAGTAGGGCGGCTCTTCCAGGCAATACGCCACCAAGTCGAGGCGGTAGCATAGGGCGGGGCGCTGCTCGTGTAGCAGACGAGCCGTTTCCAGTAGGCCAGCCACGGCGCTGGCGTTGTCGTCGGCACCGGGCTGGTCGCCGCACACGTCGTAGTGCGCCCCTACTACAAGGCGCGGTGCATCGGGCGGCCCGTAGGAAGCAATGACGTTGCGATATTTCTGGCCATCGACGCGAAACACTTGGTCTTGCGGCTGGCCGCCAGCTTGGCGTAGCGCCGCCTGAATGTAGTTGGGTGCTTGGTTGAGCGAGGCCAGGTTGCGGTAGTTGCGCGCCGGTTGCAGTTCGGTCAGGAACTGCACATCGGCGTAGAGTCGGGTGTGGTTGGCAGCCATAGGAAGAAGCGTGGGCGTAGTGGAGTATCAGTTACTATACGACTGGCAAGGCTTTGTCTGCCTGAAAACACTCTTTTCTCTGGGTAGCTGAACAACACCTGAGCGCCCAAATGCCTACTCCTATCCCAACAGCTCCTGAAGTAACTGATACCCCTGCGGCCACAGCCCCAACCCTGATTCGGAGTTTAGATGCCCTAGCGCACCTACATTCACAAACCGGCTACCCCAGGCCTCCGCAAACCGCTGGGCTCTAGCTAGGCTGACGTACTGATCATCGGTGCTGGCTACCACGATGCTGGGAAACGGTAGGCGCGCCAGTGGCATGGGCGCAAAGCCTACTACTTCGGGCGGGAAGTCGGGCCGGTCGACATCGGCGGGCGCTACGAGCAGAACGCCTTGCAGGTGGTGGCGAGTAGTAGCGGCCCAGTGCACCACCGTAGCGCAGGCCAGGCTGTGCGCTACTAGTACCACTTGCGGGCCGGCAGCAGCTACGGCAGCTTCAAGCGTTTGCACCCAATCAGCGCAAACGGGGTGGTTCCAATTGTGTTGCTGCACGCGTTGGTAGCCGTACTGCTGTTCCCACTGCGTTTGCCAGTGTGTCGGGCCAGAGTTGCCTAGTCCAGGCGCGGTGAGAATGGTAGTAGGCATAAGGAAGTGGTTGTCTTGCGACTGTAAGCGCTTGCTGTGTAAGCTACGCCAGCGTGAAGCAAGGTAACTAGCGCAAGTTTAGCACAGTGTAGCTCGTGCCGACTATGCCGGGAGTTGTGCCTGCCTCACCAGAACGATGCTATGTGAACAGCACGGTCCTGCTATGTGGCAGATAAGGTGCAACCTCATCCTCGAAGCGAACCGAAGCACGAGTTACGTTACGCTAAACTCAGGCTAATTAAACAGGTATTTCGCTCATGTTAAGCTGAATTTAACATATACAAAAAAGCATATAACACCCGTTTTCTATACCTTACCCTTCTATCCAACTCCACTATACACAATGCCCCGTCTACCCCGCTTGCCGCTGCTGTGGCTGCTGCTATTCCTATGCGCCTGCACAAAAACCACCTCGCCTATTGCCCCCAACGGCGAAGAAATCGACCCTTACCAAAACCTGGTATTTGAGTTCGACCAAGCGGTAGTAGAGCCGGAGCAGCAAGACCGCTGGGATACCACGCAGGTAGTAACATTTGAGCCGGCCATGCGGGGCAAGTTCAAGTGGACCAACGACCGGGAGCTGATCTTCTCGCCCCTCACGCCGTTCCGACCCAGCACTACCTTCCGGGCGACGCTGCGGCCCCAGGCCCTACCCACCGACAAGCGCGACGTGGAACTGCCGGAAAACCGCCGCGTATTTCACACGCCCTATCTCCAGCCGGGCACGGTGCAAGCTTTTTGGGGCCGCTCGCGGCGGGCGGCGGGCACCGCCGAGTTGCGCCTCGACCTACCCTTTAACTACGCCGTGCGGTCCGCCGATGTACGCCCGCTGTTGCGCCTGACGCAGGACGGGCAGCCGGTGGCCTTCGAGGTGCTGACCACCGAGCCAGACCAGACCATCCAACTTGCCCTCACGCAGGACGTACGGCCCGGCTCCCCGCTCACGGTGGCGCTGGCGGCCGGGCTGCGCGCCGCTGGCAGCGACCAGCCCACTACGCAGGACTTCACCCTACCCGTAGATGTGCCCGACCCGCAGGCCCTGGCCGTGAGCAGCGTATCGGGCTACTTGCAGGGCGCCGACCCGGTTGTAACGGTGCGCACCAACCAGCCCGTAGCAGAGGGCGACCTGACAGGCGTGCTGGCCGTGTCGCCACAGGTGCCGTTTGCAGTGGAGACGCAGGAGGGCGGCTTCACGTTGAAAGGCGGGTTTGAGGTAGGCAAGAGCTACCAGGTGCGCATCGGCAGCGGCTTGCGCGGCACGTTGGGCGGCCAGCTGGACGAGGACGTGACCCAAACCGTAAGCTTCGGCAACGAGCGGCCTACCATCAGCTTTGCCAGCGGCGACAAGGCCATGTACCTCGACGCGCTGGGCGCCCGCAACCTGGGCGTGCGCATCAACGAGGTGGCGCAGGTGAAGGTGACCATTGCGAAAGTCTACGCCAACAACATACAGCAGCTGTTGCGTAGCGGCTCGCAATACGGCTACCCCGAGTACGACCCCGATTCTGAAGAAGACAACACGGACGACAACGGCGAGTACATCGACCGTTCGTTTCAGTATTACGACGTGGAGAACCTAGGCAACGTGCTGTCGGAGCGCACCTACACGGTGGCAGGGCTGCCCAAGCAGCAGGGCTTGCGTTTGCTCAACCTCAGCTTGAAAGAGCTGGAGTTTACCGACGGGCTGAAAGGTCTTTATATCATCAAAATACAGGACACCGAGCGGCAGTGGCTGCAAGTGAGCAAGCTGGTGGCCGTCACCGACATCGGCCTGATTGTGAAACAGGGTGCGGCGGGTAGCACGCTGGTATTTGCCAACTCCATCCGCGACGCCAAGCCACTGGCGGGCGTGTCGGTGCGCTTTGTGAGTAGCAACAACCAGGTGATGGGCACCGGGACCACGAACTCTGATGGGGTAGCGAAATTCGACAGCACCGCCGCTACCAGCCGGTTCCGGCTGGGCATGGTGATGGCGCAGCGCCAGGCCGATTTCACGTTTCTGGATTTGAGCCGCAGCCGCGTGGAAACGTCGCGGTTTGAGGTAGGGGGCTTGCAGCGCAACGCGGCCCGCTACCAGGCCTTCCTGTACGGCGACCGGGACCTGTATCGCCCCGGCGACACTATCCGCACGAATACCATCATTCGGACCGAAACCTGGCAGGCGCCACCCAAAAACCTACCCGTCAAGATTCGCCTGCTCCTACCCACCGGCAAGGAATACGCGAGTTTGCGCCAGCAGCTGTCGGCGGCGGGGGCGTTTGAGGCGCGGTTTATCCTACCGCCCAGCATCATGACAGGCCTCTACACGCTGGAAGTCCTCACCGGCAACGACGTGCTGCTGACCTCGCGCCAACTGAGCGTGGAAGAATTTATTCCGGACAGACTGAAGGTGACGGTGAAAGCCTCGCGGGCCGTGGTGAAGCCGGGCCAGCCGGTTTCGGCCCTCATCACGGCGCAAAACCTGTTCGGTCCGCCCGCCGCCGACCGCAAGTTTGAGGTGGAGTTTTCGCTGAAAGAAAAGCCCTTCACCCCGAAAAACTACCCCGATTATACTTTCGCCATCAACAGCGGCGAGAAGCGGCGCGGCAATTACGGCTACCAAGAGCAAACGCCGATTTCGGCCCGCTTCGAGAAGACGGTGCGTGAAGGCACTACCGACGACGCCGGCCGCAGCACCGCCACCTACCAGGTGCCCGACTACACCGACCTGGGTACGCTGGAAGGCGCAGCCTTCACCACAGTGTTCGACGAAACCGGCCGCCCCGTGAACCGCCTGGCTACTTTCGAAGTGCAGACTCAGCCTGTCCTTTTTGGTATTCGGGCACTGCCGGAGTTGGTGAGCACCCGCGAGAAGGTGCCGGTGCAGGTGGTGGCCCTCACGCCCGCCGGCCAGCCCACCAGCGCCCCGGCGCGGGTGCAGGTGGTGCGCCTACTCTGGGAAACCGTGATTGAGCACCAGGGCGGCCGCTACATCTATAACTCGCAGAAGCGCGAGCAAGTGGTATCTAGTCAGCAGGTTACCGTGGGTGCGGGTGGCGGCGCGGCGGTTCAGTTTGCGCCTACCTACTCCGGCGAATACGAAATCAGGGTAGCGCGGCCGGGCGCAGTTACCTACGTGGCTCAGCAGGTGTACGCCTACGGCTACGGCGACACCCAGGCCAACAGCTTCGAGGTGAACAACGAGGGCGAGGTGACTATTGATCCCGACAAAGCCAAGTACGAACCCGGCGAAACGGCCCACCTGCTGCTGAAAACGCCCTTCCCCGGTCGCGTGCTCGTGACCGTGGAGCGGGACAGGGTGCTGAACAGCTTCTACGTGACTACCGACGAGAAATCGGCGAAGGTAGACGTGCCGATTCGCGCCGGCCACGTGCCCAACGTGTACGTGACGGCCACGGCCATCCGCGAGATTCGCGACAACCACCTACCCCTCACGGTGGCCCGGGGCTTCATGCCTTTGATGGTAGAAAAGCCCGATTCGAAGCTGGCCGTCAGCATTAAAGCGCCCGCGCAGAGCCGCTCCCAAACCTTCCAGACCATTGAGGTGAGCACCGCCCCCAAGGCCCAGGTGACGCTGGCTGTGGTGGACGAGGGCATTTTGCAGATGAAGGACTACCGCACGCCCGACCCGCACGGCTACTTCTACCAGAAGCGCGCCCTGGAGGTGCAGGCCTATGACGTGTACCCCTTCCTCCTACCCGAACTCGGTACCAGCAGCAGCGGGGGCGACGCCGCCGACCTCTCCCGCCGCACCACGCCCGTACCCTCGCGCCGCGTGAAGCTGCTGGCCAAATGGAGCGGCGTGCTCACGGCCGACGCCAACGGCAAAGTGCGCTACCGCGTGCGAATTCCGCAGTTTTCGGGAGCCGTACGCGTCATGGCTGTGGCCTATAAAGACGACGCATTCGGCGCGGCCGAGCACACCATGCGCGTCGCCGATCCGGTGGTCATCAGCACTGCCCTACCCCGCTTCCTCAGCCCCGGCGACACGATAGACGTGCCGGTGACGCTGACGAATACGACGGGGAATATCCTGGATGTAAGGCTATTCCCTTCTAATGGTTTGATAAAGCATGTGCCCGATGCTATTTCACCGCTAGGTCCCGTCTACAACATTCGTGATGTCGTGCTAAAGCCCAATGCAGAGACTCGTGTAAATTACCGATATACTGCATCAACTATTGGGACGGGCTTTGTTAAAATTGAAATTCACGCTTATGAACGCAAAAAATCAAATGTGTCCGCTATACTGACACACGTTAATGACCCAAAACCAACCTATGTTTCAAGCGAAACCATCGAACTCCCCGTCCGCCCGGCGTCGCCGTTGCAAAAGCGCAACGGCTCTGGTGAGGTAGCGGGTGGCGCGACGCAGCCGCTGAAGCTGCAAACGGATTTCATCCCCTCGTCGCTGCAGAGCCAGTTGGTGGTGAGCCGCTCGCCGATGACGGTGTTTGCCAAGGACTTGCGCTACCTGTTGCAGTATCCTTATGGCTGTTTGGAACAAACCGTGTCTGCCGCTTTCCCGCAGCTGTATTACGGTGATTTGGCGGCCACGCTGGGGCAACAAACTGGCAAGGCCGCAAAGGCGAGTCTGTATAACCCCAACTACCACGTGCAGGAGGCCATCCGCAAGGTAGAGGCCCAGCAGATGTACAACGGCAGCCTCAGCTACTGGCCCGGCGGCGATTACGACAACTGGTGGGCCACAGCCTATGCCGCCCACTTCCTGCTCGAAGCCCAGCAGGCCGGCTTCCAGGTCAACAAAACCGTGTTCGACCGGGTGCTGCGCTACCTGCAAGCCCGCGTGCGCAAGCGCGAAACCGACACCTACAACATCATCCAAACTGGCGGCGCGATTCAGCCCGTCACGCGGGCTAAGCGCGAAACCACCTATTCGCTCTACGTGCTGGCCCTGGCCGGTCAGCCCGACGCGGTGGCGCTGAACTACTACAAGGCCAACCGCAGCCTGCTCACCGAGGATGCGCGCTGGGTGTTGGCCTGCACCTTTGCCGTGGCCGGCAACCAGCGCAGCTTCCAGCAACTCCTACCCGCCCGCTTCGCCCCCAAAACCACTGGGGACCGCGAGCTGGCTGGCTCGTTCTCCTCCCCCATCCGCGACGAGGCGCTGGTGCTCAACGCCCTCCTCGCCGCCGACGCCGACCACCCGCAGGTGGCCCCGCTGGCCCGGCAGCTCAGTCGGCAGGTGCAGCAGGCAAGTTGGCTGAACACCCAGGAACGGGCGTTTTCGCTGCTCGCGCTGGGTAAGCTGGCCCGCCGCAACGCCGCCAGTACCGTCACGGCGGCGCTGCTGGCCGATGGCAAGGTGGTAGGACAGTTCTCGGGCAAGGATGTGTCGGTGACGAACGTGGCCAACCGCCCGCTGGTGCTGCGCACGCAGGGTAGCGGCAAGCTTTACTACTTCTGGGAAATGGAAGGTATTTCGCCCACCGGCCGCGTGCCCGAGGAGGACAAGTACCTGCGCATCCGCCGCGAGTTCCTGAACCGCAACGGCCAGCCTGTGGGTAGCACCGCATTCAAGCAAAACGACCTGGTAGTAGTCCGCCTAACCCTGCAAGCCGCCGAAATGGCCGGCACTGTGGAAAACGTGGCCATCACGGACCTGCTGCCTGCCGGCCTGGAAATCGAAAACCCGCGCATTGGTGCCGTACGCGACCTGGCCTGGGTGAAAGATGCCGCCCAACCCGACTACCTCGACGTGCGCGACGACCGTCTGAACTTGTTCACCACAGCTACTGCTCAGCCGAAAGTGTTCTATTACCTGGCGCGGGCGGTGAGTAAAGGCACGTTCAAGCTAGGCCCGGTGAGTGCCGATGCTATGTATAATGCGGCGTATCACTCTTACTCGGGCGCGGGCGTGGTGCGGGTGCGGTAGAGCAAACTAACTTACCTTTGCGAGTAGATATGAATTACTTAGTTTATGTTGCCCAAGGTGCCGCAGTATACCGTGGAGAGGCTCTGTATAGCTTACTTTCCTATTTCGAAGTCGCGCCCCCTCTTCTAGCCAATGTACTGATTTATACGGATGCCCCAGATGCTTTCCGAAGAGTATTGGGTAGCCGTCCAGATGTCCACTATCCTGCAGTTTCTACTGCCGACTGGAAGGCATGGCGTGGGAAGTTCGACATGCCTTATATGTTGAAGATTAATGTATTAGAGCACGCCGCCACTTATTATCCTGGCAACTTGCTATTTCTGGACACGGACACCATCTGGCAGCGTGACCCTACTCCTATTTTCGAGCAAATTGAACAAGGTGTACGCTTCATGCACGAGGATGAGGGAACACTTAAAGACGGCAGCCCGCTGAGCCGCAAAATTTACCGACGCTTAGGCGGGCGAGAGTTTCAGGCAGGCGCCACACAAGTGCGCATCAGCCCAGAATCTAAGATGTACAACTCTGGGGCCGTAGGATTACGTAGCCAAGATGCTCATGTACTGCATGATGTAGTGCAGCTAGCTGATACGCTGTACGCTACCTATTGCAAGCCTGTAATGGAGCAGCTAGCCTGCTGCACACGTTTTGCACTGGACGGACCGGTGCAGGAAGTTGCGCCGTATGCAATACATTATTGGAATGTAAAAGTAGCCCGACCTTTACTCGTTAAGCTGTTTGATGAATATCAGGGCGGCTCACACGCAGATTTATTAGCCCGCGCCCACCGCATCGATTTACCCGGCCTACAAAAAACCGAAATGGCTTACCGTACCTTACCCAATTGGCGCCGGACTTTACTGAAGCTGGTAGGTCGTCAGTACAAAGAGCCTCGTATTCAACTCTAAGCTGCTGCCTACCCGTGCAATTGCTTACCCTGCGGTATGCCAATCATATCCATGTGGGGCCATTTCAGCATATCCTCCCGCTTCGTAATAGCAATGCGGTCGTGCCCTTGCAGATCGCCAATACGGTGGAGAGAGTAGCCCAGGCCTATCACGGTGTCAAATAAGTCGAAACGCTCGGCTTCGTTGAGACGTTTGTAACATTCCGTAATCAGAAAAGGCTGCCAGCGCGTAAGAATCTCGCGGATGGACTTGATGATTTCTTTGTCGTAGCCTTCCGCATCCACTTTCACAAGAGCCAATTTGGATAACAAGGCTTCGTGATTCGCATGCAGGAAATCGGGCAGATTTCTACCTGTCACTTGAAGTGTATAGGCATGTTTGTGGTTCTGATTTTCAATTTCAGAAAGGAAACCACCATTGCAAAAAGAAGCATCCGAGTAATTAAATTCGAAAGTGCCGTTCTGCTCGGTTACGGCGAAGTTGAGCGGTTTAATGTTCGTTTGAGTCGGGTTCAAGCTGGCGTTCTTTTCCAGAATCTTGTACACATATTTGTTTGGCTCTATAGCCAATACGCAGCCAGCTTTACCAACTGCAAGCCCCATTGGGACTGACGTATCGCCAGTGTGCGCACCAATGTCGATGGCTAAGTCACCTTCTCGTAGAAACAGCTTATAAAAGTTCACACTTTCTGCATCCATGACCTTCTCCCCCTCAAAAGGATGCTGCCATTGGGCATATTCTACTTCTCCGATAGTAGGAATATTGAAACGCTTGACTTCGTAGCCGTACTCTTGAAAGGTACGTTTTTGCTGATAGCGGGCAAGTTTCTCTTTAAAGTAGCTCAGCATAGTTTTAAATGAGGAAAGTGTACTAGAGTAACGGACAAAAATCGAATTCAAAGCTAGACATTTTCGGAAACAGCTAGCCGTAAATGATTCACCTATCGCTACACCCCTTCAAATACCTCCGCCTACTCCAACGTAAGGCCGGGCAGGGTGCGCGTCGAAATGGGGCCTGGCTGATAGAACGCGCCTTGTAGCTGATACTGCCCGTTTTCCAACACGTATACGATTACGTTTTCAGGCCAGGATCAACCATCCAGTATTCCTCTACCTCATTTTCCTCGTAGAGGTCAAACTTAGTTTTGCTGTCGTGCGTCATGCTGCCGAGGCTCAGGATTTCGATGATCCAATTGGGGTACCCACGCAGCCGAATTCGTTTAGCTTGGAAGGGTCGCAGACAACGCAGAGGTCGGGCTGTACGGTCGCGTCGCCGTTGGAGGCAGCTTTGATGAGACGCATATTGAAGGGCGCAAAAAAGACTTCGCATTTGTTGGTATCAAGTTGCTGGTCAATGGTCCATACCGGGTGGCGGCCTACCTTCTGATGGCGTACCCGCAGCGTGGGCTCATGCGCCGGATTTCCCTTTAATTAGCTCCATGAACTCGCTGAGCCGCCACGTAAGGTAGTCGGCGTAGGTGTACATTTTGGCAAAGTCGAGTTGAGAAATATCTGTGATAGTTGGCATGGCGAAGTGGGGTTGCGCTGATAAAGCAGACACGAGACTTTGCGTTACACTTACCTTTTTAACCCTGTATCTTGCAGCCATGAAACGGCGCACCAGCATACGGCTCCTCGTAGCACTAGGATTGCTGATTGTGCTGCTGTTCGGCCTTGACTGGGCGTTTCCTCTACCCCCCACCCCGCGCTATTCCCCTCTGGTGCTGGCCGCCGATGGCACGGTGCTGCACGCCTACCTCAACCCTACCCAAAAGTGGCGGATGAAATCGGAGCTACAGGATATTACGTCGGCACTACGGGCGGCTATTATCGAGAAGGAGGACCGGTATTTTCGTTGGCACTTCGGGGTGAATCCCGTGGCGGTGGTGCAGGCCGCTGGGCGCAACGTGCTGGGCCACGGACGCACCACCGGGGCCAGCACCATTACTATGCAGGTGGCGCGGCTGCTGGAACCCAAGGAACGCACCTTGGGCAACAAGCTGGTGGAAATGCTGCGCGCCGTGCAGTTGGAGGCACATTATAGTAAGGATGAAATCTTACAGCTCTACCTGAATCTGGTGCCTTATGGGGGCAACATTGAGGGCGTGAAGTCGGCTGCGCTGCTCTACTTCCAGCAGCCTCCACACTACCTCTCGCTGGCCCAAACCGTTACGCTGGCCATCATCCCGAATCGCCCTACCAGCCTCGTGCTCGGCCGCGACAACGGCAGGATCATGCAGGAGCGCAACCGCTGGCTCCGGCGCTTCGGCCGCGAAAAGCTGTTTCCGCCGAAAGACATTGCTGATGCCTTGCTGGAACCGCTCGATGCCCAGCGCCACGCTGCGCCTACCCTAGCCCCGCACTTGGCGCGGCGACTGGTACGGCAGTTTCCACGGGAGGCCATCATCCAGAGCACCTTGCAGCGCAGCCAACAGGCCCGCGCCGAGGACCTGACGCGCAACTACGTGCGCCGCCTGCACGAGCTAGGCATCACGCAGGCTGCCGTACTGGTGGTGAATAACCCCACCCGGCAGGTAGAGGCCTACGTCGGCTCGGCCGATTTCCGGGACTTTGCCGGGCAGGGGCAGAACGACGGCATCACGGCCATACGCTCGCCGGGTAGCACGCTCAAGCCATTTCTTTACGCCCTGGCGCTGGACCGCGGCCTGGTCACGCCCAAGCTGCTGCTACCCGATGTACCCACCAACTTCCAGGGCTACCGCCCCGAAAATTTCGACAAGCACTGCCAGGGCGAAGTGACGTTGGAGCGCGCCCTGGCCTACTCCCTCAACATTCCGGCTGTGCGCGTGCTGCAAGAGGTGGGTGTGCCCACCTTCACCGAGCAGCTCCGGCGGGCCGGCTTCCGCAGCATCACCCGCAACCGGGCACAGCTGGGGCTCAGCAGTATTTTGGGTGGCTGCGGGGCTAGTTTGGAGGAACTAACGGGCCTGTACGCGGCGCTGGCGAATGGGGGGAGGTATGCGGAGCTGCGCTTACGTGCACCCCACCCCCCGGCCCCCTCCCCTCCGGGAGAGGGGGAGCCTGAGGAGAATATTGAACGGAGTCGCCTGACTCCCCCTCTCCCGGAGGGGAGGGGGCCGGGGGGTGGGGTGCCCCGTGAGGTGCAGTTGGCCTCCCCCGCCGCCGCTTTCCTCGTCACCGACATCCTCTCGCAGCTTACCCGCCCCGACCTGCCCATCAACGCCACTAGCAGCCTGCGCCTACCTAAGATAGCCTGGAAAACCGGCACCAGCTATGGCCGCCGCGACGCTTGGAGCATTGGCTATAATAAGGAATACACGATTGGCGTATGGGTAGGGAATTTCAGCGGACAGGGCGCGCCTACCCTTACGGGTGCCGATGTAGCTACGCCCCTACTCTTCGACCTGTTCAACACCCTCGCCTATAACTCGCCCAACAACTGGTTTGCACCGCCTGCGGCGCTGGATTTCCGGCTGGTGTGCGCCGAAACCGGCCTAGTACCGGGCGAGAACTGCCCCAACCAGATCATCGACTACTTCTTGCCCAACGTGAGCAGCGGGCGGCGCTGCCAGCACCAGCGCGAGGTGCTGGTGTCGGAAGACGGGGCGTTTGCTTACTGCCGGGCTTGTGCGCCGGCTGCGGGCTACCGGCGGGTGCTCTACCCTAATTTGCTACCTGAGGTGGCGGCCTATAAGGAGGCACAGGGCATTTCGTACCGCCGCCTACCCCCGCACAACCCACAGTGTCAGCTGGTGCGCGGCGGCGCCGAGCGGGCGCCGAGTATCACCTCGCCCCTACCCAATACCGAGTACGTGCTCGACCGCCACGAGCACCAGCAGCTCCTGCTTAGCTGCACCACCGATAGCGAGGTACGGCAGGTGCATTGGTACGTGAACGACCAATTTCTGCGGACCGCCAACGCAACCGAGCGGGTATTCTTTCGTCCTTCGCCGGGTCCACTGAAAATTTCCTGCGCCGACGACCACGGCCGCAACGTGGATGTGCAGGTGTTGATAACGGAGCAATAGAACTTCCGCATAGGGTAGCCAGATACCCTCGTGCACAAAAAAATATCAAACTGTAACCATCTGTATTACAGATGTAAACCCCTGTGCTACAGCAGGATTTACACAATAATAACCTGGTCAGTTAAAACATTCTGTATTCCGAACGGGTACATAACGGGCTTGCGCTCCGCCGAAACCAGTTTCGGTGGGCTACGCAGCCCCGGTAAAACGACTGCATTACATGATACAAGATGTACTAGGGATAATGCCCCGGCCCCTCCACTGGCTTCGCATTAGCCCCCGGCACTGGCTGGCTGCCTTGGCCATGCTGCTGGTGCTGCATGGCGCCTCGGCCCAACCGACAACCGCCCCCGTAGGCCAACCCCTGCCCGCCAATGCTACCCTCGACCAATGCGTTGAGTTTGCTTTGCGCAACCAGCCCCTCGTACGCCAGTCGCAGCTGGATGAGCGCATTGCCGACCGAAACATACGCATCGGGCTTTCCTACTGGCTGCCGCAGATCAATGGCACGGGTGTATATACCCGGAACATTCAGCTCCAGGCATCGGTGCTGCCCGTCGATTTCACTGACCCTGCGGCTGGTCAGCGCATTGTGCGCTTTGGCCTGAAAAACGTGTCGACAGTAGGCTTGCAGGCGACCCAGTTGCTGTATAGCAACGACGTGTTGCGGGCTGCCCGCTCGGTGCGGGCCACCCGCCTGAACTACGCGCAGACGACGGCCCTCAACAAAATTGATGTAGTGACCAACGTTAGCAAAGCGTTCTACGACATTCTGCTGACCGAAGAACAGCTACGGATTTTGCTGGAGGTGTTGCAGCGGCAGGAACGCCAGGTGCGTGATGCCAAAGCGCAGTACGAAGTAGGCATTGCCGATAAAACCGACTTTCTGCGGGCTGATATTTCGTTGAAGAATGCAGCGGCGCAGCGGCGCAGTCTGGTGGCCGCGCTGCCCGGCAAATACGCTACCCTCAAGCAACTGATGGGCATTGAAGCGGGCAATAACCTGGCGCTTAAATACGACACGCTGGAAATGGTTCGTCAAACGTTGCTGGATACCACCGTGCAACTAGCCTACGAGAAGCGGGTGGAAATTCAGCAGCTCCAGACGCAGAAGCAGCTTCAGCGCTATACCATCGATTACTACCGTTTCGGCTTCCTACCCTCACTGTCGAGCTACTACAACTACAACCGGGTATACCAGGACAACGATTTTTCGGAACTGTATAAGCAAGCCTTCCCCAACCAGCAGGCAGGTTTGCAGCTGGCCCTACCCATTTTCACAGGCACGCGGCGCTTGCAGAATCTGAAAATTGCGGAGTTGCAGGACGAGCAGTTGGACCTGACCATCTTCGACGCCAAAAACCAGATCAACAGCGAGTTTGAGCAAGCTATGGGTGCTTACAAAGGCTCCCTCAACGAGTTCTACACGATTGAGCAAAACGTGGCCGAGGCCAAGGAGGTGTACCGCATCTTGAACCTGCAATACCGCGAGGGCCTGCGCACGTTCTTGGACGTGATTATTGCCGAAACCGACCTGCGCACGGCCCAGCTCAACTACTACAACGCGCTGTTCAACGTGCTATCCACGAAGCTGGACGTGCAGCGGGCCTTGGGCAACATTACCTTCAATCAGAATCAGTAAACAACGAATCCCATGACGTGGAATTCTAAGCGAGTGTGGCCCGTGTTTGTCAGCAGTGCGCTGCTACTAGCCAGCTGCGGCTCCAAAGACGAAGAAGCACAACAGCAAGGTCCGCCCCCGGCCGTGCCAGTGGCCGTATATAAAGTGCAAAGCGAAGACGTGGTGAGCACCGACACCTACCCCGGCACGGTAGTACCCCTAAATGAGGTGCAGTTGCTGGCCGAGGTAACGGGTTTTCTGACCAATATCTACGTGCAGGACGGCCAGCGTGTCACCAAAGGCCAAAAGCTGTATACCATTGACCGCACCCGCTACGCCGCCGCCGCCAACGAGGCCCAGGCCCAGCTGGACGTGGCCAAAACTAACTACGACCGCGCCGTGCAGGATGCCCAACGCTACGAGCGCCTCGATAAGCTCGACGCCGTGGCCAAGCAGCAGGTAGACATTGCCCAGGCCAGCCGCGCCAATGCGGCCTCGCAGGTAGAAGCCGCCCGCGCCAACCTGCGCAGCGTGAACCTCGATTTGAACCATGCTACCATTACGGCCCCCCTCACGGGCACCATTGGTATTTCGCAGGTGAAACTGGGCGCCTTGGTTACCCAGGGCCAAACGCTGATCAACACGGTATCGGCCGAAGACCCGATTGCGGTGGACGTAAACATTGGCGAAGCTGATATCACCCGCTTTCTGGAGCTGCAACGCAACACCAACGCCCGCCAGGACTCCTTGTTCACTTTGCAGCTACCCGGCAACCAGGAATATGCAATGCCCGGCAAGATTGTGACGGTAGACCGCGCCGTGGACCCGCAAACCGGGACGCTGCGTGTGCGCGTGCAATTCCCGAACCCCAAGAAGCTGCTGAAAGCCGGCATGAACGTGTCGGTGCGCGTGCGCAACCAGGACAACGGCAACCAACTCGTGATTCCGACCAAGGCGTTGGTTGAGCAGCTGGGCGAGTTCTACGTGTACGTGGTAGGCGACAGCAACAAAGTAGCCCAGCAAAAGGTAGCAACAGGCGCCAAAATACAAGGCAAAACGGTGGTGCGCGGCGGCTTGAAGCAAGGCCAGACCATTGTGAGCGACGGCGTGCAGAACTTACGTCAAGGCGCCGTAGTGCAGGTAGGCGACCCCAGCCAACCCGCCGCCGCGCAAGGTCAGGGCCAGCCAGCTGCTTCGGGCAAGTAGATTTTAAAAAGGCCGTCATGCTGAGCTTGTCGAAGCATCTCGCGTGCTGACGGCAGAGACTAGTTTTCATCAGCACGCGAGATGCTTCGGCAAGCTCAGCATGACAATGAAGTACAGTACACCGCTTCCTTGCTCAGCATGACGGTCAACATCAGCAACGATACGCGCGCTCTTCCTCCGCGCCCTACTTTATGATTTCAGACGTATTTATCCGGCGCCCCGTCACAGCCATTGTGGTGTCCATCGTCATTGTGCTGATTGGGGTGCTGTCCATTCTGAACCTGCCCATCAGCCAATACCCCAACATCTCGCCGCCGGTAGTGCAGATTTCGGGGAGCTTCACGGGGGCCGATGCCCTCACGGTGGAGCAGACGGTGATGACGCCCATTGAAACGCAGGTGAATGGTACGCCCGGCATGGCCTACCTGCAAAGCAACGCTACCAGCGACGGCAACCTGTCGTCGAACGTGACGTTCGAAATCGGCACCGACATCGACATTGCTACCCTCGACGTGCAGAACCGCGTGAGCGTAGCGCAGCCCCAACTGCCCGACGAAGTGAAACGCTTGGGCCTGACGGTGAAAAAGCGGAACCCGACTATCTTGATGGTAGTGGGCCTGTATTCGCCTAAGGGTAGCCACAACGTGCAGTTCCTCGACAACTACACCAACATCTACGTACGCGACGCTCTGTTGCGTGTGAAGGGGGTAGGCGACGTGACCAGCATCGGGCAGGACTTCTCGATGCGCGTGTGGCTGAACCCTGATAAGATGTCGCAACTGGGCCTGACCGCCACCGACGTCACCACCGCCCTGCGCGAGCAGAACATTCAGGTGGCAGCGGGCTCGGTGGGTTCGGCGCCGCAGTACGGTTCGCAGGCGTTTGAGTACACCATTTTCGTGAATGGCCGCTTGAGCACCGCCGAGCAGTTCGGCGACGTGATTGTGCGCACCGACCCGCAAACCGGCTCGCTGGTGTACCTGCGCGACATTGCCCGCATTCAGCTAGGCAGCTTCAGCTACTCCCGCGCCGCCACCGTGAACGGGCAGCCCGCTACCCTGCTACTCGTGAACCAGGTGCCGGGCGGCAACGCCCTGGAAACCGCCGATGGCGTGAATGCGGCTCTGGAAGAGCTGTCGAAGAAGTTTCCGCCAGACGTGGCCTACCGCGTACCGTTTGAGTCGGTAACGGTGGTGCGCGTGTCGATTGAAGAAGTGCTGCACACCCTGATTGAGGCGCTGGTGCTGGTAACGGTGGTGGTCTTCGTATTCCTGCAAAGCTGGCGCGCTACTCTCATTCCCATTCTGGCCGTGCCAGTGGCTATCATCGGCACGTTCATCCTGTTCATTCCGCTGGGCTTCACAATTAATACGCTCACGCTCTTTGGATTCGTATTGGCCATTGGTATCGTGGTCGATGACGCCATTGTAGTGGTAGAAGCCGTGCAGCACTACATCGACACCGAGAAACTCTCGGCGCGCGAGGCCACCGAAAAGGCCATGAAAGACATCACGGCGCCGGTTATTGCCATTGCCCTGATTCTGGCGGCGGTGTTCGTGCCGGTAGGCTTCATTCCGGGCATTGTGGGGCGCCTGTATCAGCAGTTTGCCATCACCATTGCTATTTCGGTTATCCTTTCGGCTTTCATTGCCTTGTCGCTCACGCCGGCTTTGTGCTCGTTGCTGATGCGCCCATCGGAGCAAAACGCCGATGCCAAGGGTATCAATAAGCTGTTTTACAAGTTCAACCAGTGGTTTGCGCGCGTTACGCACTCTTATTCCAATGGGGTGAAGCGCAGCCTGAAATTCACGCCGCTGGTTATCATTCTGCTGGTGTTGGTATATGCAGGCACGTTTGGGCTGTTCCGTGTGAAGCCCGGCGGGTTTATCCCGACGGAGGACGAAGGCCGTCTATACGTATCCATTGAGTTGCCAGCGGGCGCAGCCAGTAGCCGCACCCGCGCCGTGATGGCCCAAATGTCTAAGATCTTCCAGGAGAAGGCACCAGCTGTCAACAACTACTCCGGCATTGCGGGCCTGAACGCGCTGAATTTCTCCTTTAAGCCCAGTAGCGGCACCTACTTCGTGCAGCTCAAACCCTGGGACGAGCGCAAAGACAAGGCCTTACAATTGGAAGGAGTGATAGCCTCGCTGCAAAAAGAGTTTTCGGTGATCAAGGGCGCCAATATTCGAGTGGTGCCGCCACCGGCTATTCCGGGTCTAGGCAACACGGGTGGTTTCAGCTTCCAGCTGGAGCAACGTGAAGCCGGTACCGATATCAAGGCGTTTGAGGACAACATCAACAAATTTGTGGCCGCCGCCAACCAACGCCCCGAGATTGCGCGGGCCTACACCTTCTTCACGGCCCAAACCCCTGGTTACCAAGTAACCGTGAACCGCGAGCAGGCTAAGAAGCTGGGTGTGCCGCTCACGAACATCTTCAACACGATGTCGACGTTCATGGGCTCGGCTTACATCAACGACTTCACTAAGTACGGCCGCAACTTCCGGGTAGTGGCGCAGGCCGACACCGCCTACCGGCAGAACATAGACGATTTGAACGGCTACTACGTGCAGAATGCCCAGGGTCAGCAAATTCCGTTAGGCTCGCTCATCACCTATAAGTTGGTGGAGAATGCGCCGCTGATTTCACACTTCAACCTGTTCCGCTCGGCCGAAATCAACGGTGATGCGAAGGAAGGCTACAGCTCCGGCCAGGCTATTGCGGCCTTGCAGGAGGTAGCCGCCAAAACCCTACCCGCCGACTACGGCTTCGACTTCTCGGGCCTGAGCCGCGAGGAACTGAACGCTGGCAACAGCACCATTATCATCTTCGGCCTCTCCATTCTATTTGTATTCCTGTTGCTGGCGGCGTTGTATGAGAGCTGGTCGATACCGTTCTCGGTGTTGCTATCGGTGCCGCTGGGTGCCTTTGGTGCCATTGTAGCCCTCACGCTTATTCCTCGCCTCACCAATAACGTGTATGCACAGATTGGTCTGATTACGCTGATTGGTCTGGCCGCCAAAAACGCCATTCTGATTGTGGAATTTGCCAAGGAGCGCGTAGACGTTGGCGTGCCGGTGATGGAAGCTACCATTGAAGCCGTGGAGCTGCGCTTGCGCCCCATCATCATGACCTCGCTGGCCTTTATTCTGGGCGTACTGCCGCTGGCCTTCGCTTCAGGTGCGGGCGCGGTGTCGCGCCAGACCATCGGCTGGACCGTGACGGGCGGTATGCTAGCGGCTACCTTCCTCGCCATTTTTGCTGTGCCAGTGCTGTTCCTGAACATCACCAAGCTGGCCTATGGCAAAGAGAAGCTGGCCGAGATGTCGAAGGATTATAACCCCGAGGAGCACGGCCACGCCCAGCACGGCTCGCAGGAGCCCAATACGCCTCCCGAAGGCACATCGGAAGGCAATAAGAAAAACGACAAACAGACCGAAAAGCAGAAGCGCGACGAGCAAACGCCGCCAGAACTGGGCACGTAATCTGTTTTTTCTTGTCATCCTGAACGCAGTGAAGGACCTTCTTACGTAAGAACGACAGCCGTACCAACGACTCGTTCGCACGTGAGAAGGTCCTTCACTGCGTTCAGGATGACACTGTATCTTAGCACACTATGAAACACGTTGCCTTTGCTGCCTTGCTTCTGCTCGGTACCGCTCCTATGCTCCACGCCCAGCAGGTTTTGCCCCTTTACAAGGGAACCGTTCCTAATTCTAAACCCAGCGAAGTGAAGGAAGCCAGCGTTACGCTGGCCAACGGTGGCATACGCATCAGCAACGTAGTACAGCCTACCCTCACAGTCTTTCTAGCTCCGGCCGACAAAGCCACTGGCACGGCGGTTATCATTTGCCCCGGCGGCGGATACGCGCGCCTGGCCATCGACCACGAGGGCTACAACGTAGCTAAGCGCCTGAACGAAATGGGCGTGACGGCTTTCGTGCTGAAGTACCGCCTCCCCAACGACCAAAGCCAGCTGGACAAAAGCACGGCCCCACTGCTCGACGCCCAGCAAGCCCTTCGCATGGTACGCGAGCAGGCCACCGCGTTTAGAATAAACCCCAGTCGGATTGGGCTGATGGGCTTTTCGGCGGGCGGCCACTTGGCCAGCACGGCCGGCACGCACTTCGCACAGCCCGTGGATACGAAAGCCGGTAACACCTCGGTGCGGCCCGATTTTCTGATGCTGCTCTACCCAGTTATCAGCTTCTCGGATAGCCTCGCGCACGCGGGCTCGCGGGATAATCTGCTGGGTAAAAATGCGCTAGCAGCTCAGCTTCAGTTATACTCCAACGAGTTGCAGGTGACGGCCCAAACGCCGCCTACCTT
This sequence comes from Hymenobacter defluvii, assembly GCF_017589435.1. NCBI lineage: Bacteria > Pseudomonadati > Bacteroidota > Cytophagia > Cytophagales > Hymenobacteraceae > Hymenobacter > Hymenobacter defluvii. The sequence goes on along the minus strand of NZ_JAGETX010000006.1, from coordinate 236,856 downwards.
TCTGGTGCACGCCCAGGACGACAAGACCGTACCCGTGCTGAACAGCCTGGTGTTCTACCAGGCTCTCACCCACCACAAAGTACCCGCCGAAATGCACCTCTACCCCGAGGGCGGCCACGGCTTTGGCCTGCACAACCAAACCACCCAAGACGACTGGACCGAGCGCCTGCGCAACTGGCTGGCGGCCAACGGCTGGCTAGCAAAGTAACTTCGCGCAATCCTGTTACAGTACAAAGTCCCCGGTAGCCACTGCCGGGGACTTTTACTTTCATAAAACAAAAAAATCTAGTTGGCAGTATGCACCGTATATGCCTCCTGTGTCCTCAAAGCAGGCAAAACCAGTGTGGCACAATGCTTGCAAAAACTTGTCAGAATCAAATACTGATTTCTCACCTTAACGATCTGTCATCATGAAAAAGGCCAGTTATATCTTCCTCGTCATGCTTTTCTTATTTGCAGCGGTGCGCCCCGAGGCACATGCGCAAAAGAGAATCAGTACGCAAGCTAAAGGCACTATCATTGGTGCGGGTGCGGGCGCCTTGGGCGGGGCTCTCATTCATAAGCGCAACCGAGCGGCGGGCGGCGTGGTAGGTGGTGTGGTAGGCGCCGGTGCCGGCTACGCCGTGGGCAAGCACATCGACAACAAACAGAAAGAGCGCGCCCGAATAGCGGCGGCCAACCGTGCGGCGGCCCAACGCGCCGCCGCTGCCCGTGCCACGGCCGCTCGTAAGGCATCTGCTACCAACGGGGTAGCCGCCGCTCCTGCTGCTATGGCGCTTACTTCAGCCTCGGCCCAGCCAGCTGCTGCCAGCACCGTATTGGCCAATGGCTACTTGGTGAATACCACCTACGGGGAGCGGGATACGCCCTACCCTACTTCCGAGTATCGCCGCAAGAGCTGGTAATTCGAGCTGGTTTGCTTCGGAAAGCTCAGGCCTGTGCTTGAGCTTTCCGCTTTTTTTGTCTTCCCTACCTTTTACTTTTTTATGAGAATCCTTTTTGGTCTACTGCTTGGTGGCGCGTTGGCGTCGTGCTCTTCCAATACGGCCTCCGATGCCGTGAATGTGCAAAGCCTCAACCAACAGTTTGTTGGTGCCTGGAACAGTAAGAACGCGGCCCAGCTTGATTCGCTCCTGGCCGATGACGTGCAGTTTGTGCAGGGCGAAACCCACTACAAGGGCAAGGCTGAAGTAGCCGACAAGTGGGTGAAAGCTACCATTGGCACCATTGCCAACCTGAAAACCTACACCGCCAGCTCCAGCGCCGATACGCAGCTCGCCTACGACGCCGGCACCTTCACGGCCGAGGTATTGCCCGAAACCGCTGGTGCTCCTCAAGGCGAAGGCGAAGGCAACTACATGCTGCTCTGGAAAAAGGACGCCAGCAATAAATGGAAACTCAGCTACGCTCAACTTGAAGATTTGCCCGTGCAAGTGAAGTAATTTCAGCCTTGGAAACATGCGCTGATAGTTGATCTTGCATTCTCTACCAGTATCATACACAACGCCCCCGCTACTGAGAGTAACGGGGGCGTTGTGTTAAAGCGAAAATCGCGTCTCGCTTAGCTAAAAGCGTCCTTTACGTTGCCAATGATGGTATCCGTGATGGTCATCTGCTCGGTTTGGGCGTGACCTTCGGGTACGGGTGGGGCCAGTTTGGGCTCGTCGCCGTAGGGTTGGGCTTTCAGAACTGAGAACTCGCCATTGCCGTCGATGCTAGGGCCATGCGTCCAGCGGCCTTCGGGCGTGCCCGAGCCATCAATATTGGGCGTGATAAAGGCGTAGCTGAACTCCTGATTTTCCTTGCTTTGGGGGAAGGAGTTAGGAATGGGTAAGCCTTTGGCGCCGCCTAGCTCTTCAATTACAGCCAGCCACTGCTGCTGGTGCATAGTGTCGCGGGCAATCATAAAGGACAGCATGTCTTTCATGCCGGGGTCGTCGGTGATTTCCCAGAGGCGGGTAGCCAGGGCGCGGCCGGTGCTTTCGGCAGCTACGTTGGTATACATATCGGCCATCAGGTTGCCGCTACCTACTACATAGGCACCGCTAAACGGTACGCCTTCTGAGTCGTAGGCCAAGGCACCCAGGCCAGCCGAGAGGAACTGACGTGGGTTCATGCCACCTAATACAGCGCCTACTACGCCATCTTGCTTAATAGCTGATTCTTGTACGCTTAGGGGTGCGCCTTCCAGGTTGAGGGCCACGGCCGTAGCCAGCATTTCAATGTGCGAAATTTCCTCGGTGCCGGTGTCTAGCAACATGTCGCGATATTTCACCGGGCCACGAGCGTTCCAGGCCTGAAACAGGTACTGCAAACACACACGCATTTCGCCTTCAATGCCGCCAATGGCTTGTTGCAACATGCGCGCAAACGCCGGATTTGGCTTCTCGACCCGCACTTTGTACTGGGTTTTCTTATCGTGGTAGAACATAGGAAAGGTGTAGGTGTGGAGAATAGAGCCACAGTCACGCTGTGGTTCCCTATCTATACGCCTCCCTATACTGCTACAACGATTCAGAAAATACGGATTTTAGAAACACTATTTTGGCCTTGCTTCTCCGTATAAATCCCAAAAGACCGAAGTTATACGGGTTTACCGTGTAACATTCGGGTATTCCTCGCCATCGAATACCGGCGTGAGGTTACCTGACTCTTCTTCCGTGAACATGCGCGAGCGAATCAGGAACCGCACGCCCAGCGGAATTTCCAGCGAAAAGCTGGCGCCCCTACCCTTCACCACATCTACCGTAAGTTGGGTATGTTTCCAATACTCGAACTGGCTGGCCGACATAAAAAAGTCGCAGTCGTGTATGCGGCCCAGCCACACGTCGTTGGTTCCTACCCGAAACTCGCCCGCTGCAAAGCACATCGGCGAAGAGCCGTCGCAGCAGCCGCCACTCTGATGAAACATCAGCGGGCCGTGCTCGTCGCGCAGCAAGTCGATGGTGGCTTCGGCGGCGGGAGTAACGAGGACGCGGGCGGTAGGCATGGGTAGGAAGTAAGGTAGGAGCAAAGGCTACTTGGTTTTGCGAGCGTAGGTATACACGGCGCCCGTACGCTGCTCGCGCACCAGCACCAGCTTATCCGGCGCCATTTCGTCGGGCCGGCTCACCCACTCGTAGGCGAGTTGGTGCTTCGCATCCCACACGCGGCGGTGGTTGCCGGCGCTGGAAATACTTTTTTGCAGGCTATTCGGCATATGGTCGGTGGCAGGAGGCGGCACGGTGGCAATACCGGCACTGGTTTGCGCTACCACTTTCTGAAGCTTCCAATCAGGGTTTTGCTGATGAGGCGCTGGTAGCAATTGCGCTTGCGCCGCCGAAACCGTGCTGATGACAGTGAGAATACTTAGTAAGGATTTCATAGGGAGGTGTATAGTATATTGATATGTTAGAGACGCAACTCACTGTGAAAAAGATGCTTGTTTGCGAAAACGTCTGTCATCCTGAGCTTGCGAAGGACCTTCTCACGCATGAACAATGCACGACTAATAGCAATTGAGTCTGTTTTGAATAAGCTAAGGCAATTAAAGGACATTTTGCTGTCAATAAACAACTCTATACTTTTAATTAAGTATATTTAATTATTCATCATTAGTATCTGAACCTCAAATGTTTCGACTATGAAAAGCATCATCTTATTCCTACTCACAACATTGCTTCTGACCGCTAGTAGTTTTACAGGTCCAAAAGCGCCAACAACAGAATCTTCAAGAATTGAAGTTATATTCAATCGGCAACTCACCTTTGATGATGTTGTTCAAATCAAACAACGTTTACTATTAAGAGGCATCACATTGAGATACAACAAGCTCTCATTTGACGATAATGGCAAGCTTACCGCTATCGATTTTCATGTGGATTGCAACGATGGTATCTCTGGTAGTGCAGAAGAAAGCAACCTTACTGATGATACTCGTATGGGTTTTTACCGTGATTATTCCAAAACGGCTAAGATTAAATTTGCCACTGGTAATTTTAAAGGCAGGCTTTGACACAAATCAAATAGTCCACTATCTACTAAAAAGAGCACCGGCAGTTTAAATTGCCAGTGCTCTTCTGCTTTAAACCATTACTAAAAGAATCCCAGCTTCTGCTGGCTATAGCTGATCAGCATATTCTTGGTCTGGCGGTAGTGCTCCAGCATCATTTTGTGGTTCTCGCGGCCAAAACCCGACTTCTTGTAGCCGCCAAACGGTGCGCCGGCGGGGTAATCGTGGTAGCAGTTCACCCACACGCGGCCGGCCTGAATGGCGCGGGGCACCTGGTATAGCTCGTGCGCGTCGCGGGTCCAGACGCCGGCGCCGAGGCCGTAAAGCGTGTCGTTGGCTATTTCGATGGCTTCGTCTACCGTTTTGAAGGTAGTAACGGCCAGTACTGGCCCGAAGATCTCCTCCTGGAAAATCCGCATTTTGTTGTGGCCGCGGAACACCGTGGGCTGAATGTAGTAGCCTTCGGCCAGGGCGCCATCTTCCTGATGGTAGGCGTCGCCGCCGGTTAGTACCTCGGCGCCTTCGTCCTTCCCGATTTCCAGATAGCTCAGGATTTTCTCGAACTGGTCGTTGCTGGCCTGGGCGCCCATCATGGTTTCCTTGTCCAAGGGGTTGCCGAGCTTGATGGCCTTCACACGCTCAATTACGCGGGCAATAAATTCGTCGTAGATGTCTTCCTGCACCAGCATCCGCGAGGGGCACGTGCAGATTTCGCCTTGGTTGAGGGCAAACATCACGGCGCCTTCAATGGCTTTGTCGAGGAAGTCGTCGTCGGCGTCCATCACGCTCTTAAAGAAGACGTTCGGCGACTTGCCGCCCAGCTCCATCGTCACGGGAATGATGTTCTCCGATGCGTACTGCATAATTAGGCGGCCCGTGGTGGTTTCGCCCGTAAACGACACCTTCTGGATGCGCGGCGACGAGGCCAGCGGCTTGCCGGCTTCCAGCCCGAAGCCGTTCACCACGTTCACTACCCCGGCTGGCAGCAAGTCCTGAATCAGCTCCATGAGCACCATAATGCTGGCGGGCGTTTGCTCGGCGGGCTTCATCACCACGCAGCAGCCGGCGGCCAGGGCAGGCGCCAGCTTCCAGGTGGCCATCAGCAGCGGGAAGTTCCAGGGAATAATCTGCCCTACCACGCCCAGCGGCTCGTTGATATTCAGCGACAATGTGTTTTCGTTCAGCTCGGTGGCGCTACCTTCTTCGGCCCGAATGACACTGCCGAAGTAGCGGAAGTGGTCTACCACCAGGGGTAGGTCGGCGTTGAGGGTTTCGCGGATGGCTTTGCCGTTTTCCACGCACTCCACGGCGGCCAGGTGCTCCAGGTTTTCCTCGATGCGGTCGGCAATTTTAAGCAGCATGTTGCTGCGGTTGGTAGCCGACGCATTTTTCCAGGTTTTGAAAGCTTCGTGGGCGGCATCCAGGGCCAACTCAATGTCCTCTTTGGTGGAGCGGGCTACCTTGGTAAAGGCCTTGCCATCAATAGGCGACGGGTTATCGAAATACTGCCCTTTGGTGGGCGCTACCCACTTGCCGCCAATGAAGTTGTCGTAATGGTCTTTGAAGGTAGGACGCTCCACCAGCGTGGTGGTTTTTTCCATCGTTTCCATAAAAGCGGGAGTTTTAGAGTGTGTTCGGATAGGGGCAAGCTACTTTTTACTCTGCCGAAAAAGATGTACTATTCTCGCAGTAAAGCGTTCTATTGTCGCAAGTTGCCTTAATCTTGTGGTTCAGCATGCGTATTTCTGCAAACGATTTCTGTACGCTGCACCAGAAGCACTTGAAACCACTCTTTTGCTCCACCCATCTGCTCTTTCACCATGTCCTACCCTACCCTGTCGTACCCGCTCCACACCCACGAGCAGCTGACTACGCTGGTCGAAAACCGCACAGTGTATTCGCTGGATGCTTTCGAGCTGAACGTGTTTGAAACCCACCGCGTGGCTGAGCAGGTACCTCTAAGCATGGGCCATCTGGTGCTCACGACCATGCTGCGCGGCAAGAAGGTGATGCACCTGCCCGGTCGCCCAGCGTTCGACTACCTCCCCGGCGAATCGGTGCTGGTGGGCGAAAACCAAACGATGGTCATCGACTTCCCGGAGGCCACCGACGAGGCGCCTACCCAGTGCCTGGCCGTGGCCATTCCCACCGAAACCATCCAGCAAACCGTTGATTTGCTGAACGAGGAATATCCGCACGCCGAGGCCCACCTCCCCTGGCACCTTGATACCGCCGAGCACGCCCACCTCACCAACACGCCGGAACTGACGGGCACCCTGGAGCGCCTCGTGCAGCTCTCCCGCGATACGGGCCGCGTGAAGGACGTACTGGCTAACTTCACTATTCAGGAAATGCTGGTGCGCCTGATGCAGACCCAGGCCCGGCAGCTGCTCTTTCAAAACTACGCCCGGCACGCTACCTCACACCGCTTTGCAGCCGTGGTACAATACATCAAGCAGCACCTCGCCGACAAGCTCACCATCGACAAGCTCAGCAACCTGGCGTGCATGAGCAAGGCTACGTTTTTCCGGGTGTTTCGGCAGGAGCTGGGCATCACGCCCGTAGAATACATCAACCAGGAGCGCCTGGCCGAAGCCAAACGCCTGCTGCGCCAACCCCTTGCCTCGGTGGCCGATGTGTGCTACCGGGTAGGCTTCACCAGCACGGCCTATTTTCAGCGGCTGTTTAAGCAAACCGAAGGCCTCACGCCGGGCGCCTACCGCAAACGCTGCCTCTGAAACGTGCCGTCACAACCATTGCCGGCGCTTGGTAGTTAGTAAACCTAACCCGGTTGTTCGGGTGCGTTTTGCTCTTGCGTTATGCCTACTTCGCCGGCCGCTGTGCCGCTTGCTGTTGCCGCTCCTGATCGGCCTGTTCCTACTACCCAGCCACCCATTGCACCGGCGTTGGTGTGGCTCATGGCCATTACCTGCGGACTGGTGGTGGCCAACCTCTACTACAATCAGCCCCTGCTGGTCGAAATCAGCGACACGTTTAGTATTACGGAGGGTAGGGCCAGCCTGGTAGCCACGGCCACGCAGGTAGGCTACACGCTGGGCCTACTCTTCATGGTGCCGCTCGGCGACAAGCTGGAACAGAAAAAGCTGATTATCCTGCAATTGCTGGGCGCAGCGGCCTGCTTAGTGGTGGTGGCTGTGGCGCCTACCTTTGGTATTTTGCTTACTGCCAGCTTGCTTACCGGCTTGTTTTCCTCGGTGCCGCAATTGTTGATGCCACTGGCTGCTCACCTCGCTAACGATCAGGAGCGTGGCCGGGTAGTGGGTAAGGTAATGAGCGGCTTGCTGATTGGTATTTTGCTTTCGCGCACCATCAGCGGCTATGTGGGGGCGCATTTTGGGTGGCGCACCATGTTCTGGGCAGCCGCGGCTACCATGGTGGTGCTCAGCGGCATCCTGCTTTTGATGCTGCCCCGGCATCAGCCGCTGTTCAGCGGCAGCTACAAAGAGCTGCTCCGCTCCTTGGGCAACCTCACCCGCGAGCAGCCGCTGCTGCGGCGCTCGGCGCTGGTAGGCGCCTGCATGTTTGCGGGCTTTAGTGCGTTCTGGACTACCCTCGTGTTCTTTCTCGAAAGTCCTGCCTACGGCTACCACAGCGACACGGCCGGTCTGTTTGGTTTGATTGGGGCGTCGGGTGCGCTGGCTGCGCCGCTGGCTGGCAAATCAGCCGATAAGCGCGGTGCCGAATACGCCTTGGGCGGTGGTATTTTGCTGTTTCTGGGCGCCTACGTGTTGCTAGCGCTGGGCGGGCACTACCTCATCGGGCTGATTATCGGGGTAGTCGTTCTCGACGTTGGCCAGCAGCTCACGCACATTTCCAACCAGTCGCAGGTGTTTGCGCTGGTGCCCGAGGCCCGCAGTCGCCTCAACACGGTGTATATGACGGCCTCCTTTATCGGCGCTTCAATAGGCTCCTACGCCGGCGGGCTGGCCTGGACGGCCTTCAGCTGGCCGGGCGTATGCGGGGTAGGGCTGGTATTTGTTGGCACAGCCTGGCTGGTTAATCGGTTCTACGGGCGGTAGGAAGGGTGTCATCCTGAGCTTGCGAAGTACCTTATTATGCTGAAACGATTTGTTATTATACCTGTCGCTCATACGTAATAAGGTCCTTCGCAAGCTCAGGATGACACCCTTCTTAACTCTCCTCGCCCCTTGCCCTCCTCAACTCTCTCACCATTGCGCCTCCGGATGACGGTGCACGTAGGCGGCTACCTCGTAGATCAACCCGGCGTGGCCGGTGTCTAGCAGCACCGTGCGGGCGTTGGTGAGGGTGGCTATAAACTGCTGCAAGCCCGCGTGCGGAATCACCTGATCGTGACGACCTAGAAAGAACGTAACGGGGGTAGGGCGTTTGTTTAGCAGCCGGGCCAGTGCTTTCAGCGAGAACGTAAGCTTGCGAAACCCTACCCAACTACGGTAGATACGCAGGCGTTTCTCGCGGCTATCCAACTGCCATTCGGCAAAGCGCACCAAACCGGCGTCTACCAAGCGCCGCTGCCGCAACGAATCGATGAAGCCTAGCAGGCGCTGCGGGCGCAGCACGGTGCGGCCCAGCAGGTTGCGCATAAACGGCGGAGTGGTAGCCAGTGAATACCAGAACTGCCGTTGCAAGCCATCGGGCGCGAGTAGCCAGAGCTGCTCTACCTTCTCAGGGAAACGCTCGGCGGCGGTGAGGGCGAACTTGGCGCCCATGCTAAACGCCAGCAGACCGAACGTGTCAATTTGCTGCTCGCGCAGGAAATCCGCCAGCAACTCACCCAGACGTTGTTTGGTGAGGGGGGCATCGGTGCGGCTGAGGCGGCTCTGGCCGTGGTAGAACAAGTCGAACGCGTACACGCTCACCCGCTGCTCGCCCAGCACCGATACCAGGCTGCGCCAGTGACCGTGGCCCTGCCCGTACCCATGAAACGCCAGTACCACCCGCGGCCCGGAGCCATAGCGCTGGAAATGAAGTGTGGTTTTCAAGTATCGTATTCTAATGAGAAAATAGCCCTTTAGAACACGGCGGCGCGTCAATACGTGCCCGTTTATCCTACCCTAGCATCATTGGACTCACCTTCGCGCGGCACTGGCACCCCTCGGATGCTGGACACCCCACCCGACACGATAAACTTCATGGCCTCACTACTAGAAATATTCAGGTACGTAATACTCTCCACAGGCACCAGTTGTAACTCACCCGAGAAATTGTAAGAATGTGGGTAATACACGGCTACCAGATGCGGTTGGTCAAGGGCCACAATGTTCTCCTGGGTGGCAAAGCCCATACGGTAGGCGGGCAGCTCGGCATTGATGCGCACCAGCACCGGCCGGTTAAACTTCTGATTATCGCCCACAAAAGCCGCAAACAGATCCTTGATACTGGAATAAATGATGCCCACCAGTGGCATGCGGTGCAGCATCCGTTGCGTAATCGTCAGCCAAGGGCGTACTAGAAAGCTGGTTGCCAGAAAACCTATGCTGGTTATCAACGCGGCCAACAGCAGCAGCCCCAGTCCTGGCACACCTTCCACATAAAACAGGTGGTCGAGCCAGGTGAAGGCGGCTATCAGAATATAAATGGTAAGGGCAATGGGCGCTACTACCAGCAGCCCGCTCAGAAAATAGTTCGGAAGGTTACGCATGCAACAGAATCAGCATTTACTTCTGAGGGTAGGGCGCAAATCATGCCACACCCCCTACCCTAACATGACAAATGCCCGGCTGGTAGGGCACCGGCCGGGCATTTGCTTGAATGTATGATGTATCGCTATTCGCTGGCGGGTGGCTTACACAAGCTCCCCAATCTGAGCAATGCGGTCAGCAACCTGCTGCATCAGCCACATGGGCGTGCTGGTGGCCCCGCAAATCCCTACCGATTGCGCGTCCTGGAACCACTCGTCCTGCAAGTCTTCCTCGTTCTCCACGAAGTAGCTGCGCGGGTTGGTTTTGTTCACGACACTAAACAGAGCCTTGCCATTGGAGCTTTTACGGCCGCTCACGAACACAATCACGTCGTGCTGAGTGGCAAACTTAGCTAAAGCCGGCTCGCGGTTGCTCACCTGGCGGCAAATGCTGTCGTTGGCGTCGAAGGTAGCTACATCGACACCGGCGGCGGCAATGCGCTCCTCAATTACCTGCTTCATGTGGTAGAAGCCGGCCGTGCTCTTGGTGGTCTGGCTGAACAGCGTGACGGGGCGCGAAAAGTCTACTTGGTCCAGGTCGGCCTCATTCATCACGATGATGGCTTGGTTGCCGGTCTGGCCGGCTAGGCCCGCTACCTCAGCGTGGCCGGGCTGCCCGTAAATGACGATTTGTCCTTGCTGGCGGTTGCTGATGTCGAAGGCGTGCTTCACGCGGTTTTGCAGCTTCAATACCACCGGGCAAGAGGCGTCAATCAGCTCCAGATTGTTCTGCATGGCCAGCTGATAGGTTTCCGGCGGCTCGCCGTGCGCCCGAATCAGCACCTTGCAATCGTGGAGCGTGCCCAGCTGCTCGCGGTCGATGATGCGCAGGCCTAGTGCGTGCAGACGCTCCACCTCCATCCGATTGTGCACAATATCGCCTAGGCAATACAGGGTTTCCTCGTGCGCCAGCTCATCCTCGGCCATCTGAATGGCGAATTCAACGCCGAAGCAGTAGCCCGAATTTTTGTCGATGGTGATGTTCATAGCTTTTTGATCTGCAAACAGAGCGCCAAATGCCAATCGGCTGCGCAATTTTACTTATATAACCGCTTAGCTGCCATTCCGTTCACTGCCGGCCGCCATAGGCGCAAACAACGCTGCTGAGGCCCGTTCCAGCACAAAGTCTACCTGCTCGTCGATGGTCATGTGCGAGGTATCGAGCAGCACGGCATCGGAGGCGCGGCGCAGGGGGCTTTCGGCGCGGGTGGAGTCGATGTGGTCGCGTTTTTCTAGGTTGTCGATGATATCGGCCAGCTCTACTACCTCGTTTTTCACGGCCAGCTCCTCCTGCCGGCGCAGGGCGCGGGTGTGGGTGTCGGCGGTCATAAAAATCTTGACCTCCGCATCCGGAAACACGGTGGTACCAATGTCGCGACCGTCCATTACGATGCCGCGCTTGCGGCCCATCTGCTGCTGCTGCCGCACCAGGGCGTGGCGCACGGCCGGAATCACAGATACTTCGCTTACGGAGTTGGAGATGCGCATCTGCCGGATTTCGTCTTCGCGCACGTGCCCGTCGAGGCAGAGTTCGTTGCGGCCCGTTTTGCGGTTGCGCTTAAAAGAAATCTGCATCTGGTGCAGGGCTTCCTCTACACGCGGCAGGTCGTCGAAAGCAATCTGGTGCTCCAGCAGGTAGAGCGTCACGGCCCGGTACATAGCCCCGGTGTCGATATACGCGTAGCCTAGCTCGGCAGCTACAGCCTTGGCCGTGGTGCTCTTGCCACAGGAGGAGTGACCATCGATGGCAATAACGAGCTGGCGCATGGCGAAGGGGCTAGGCGAAGGAGGAGTGTCCACTAAATCCAGTTTTTACGACGTTGAGCAGCTTGCAGATGCGCGGGCACCTGGGCAAAAAATACGGCCACCGACTCGGGCAGCCCGTGCGCCAACTGTTGCGCCACGCGGTAGAAAGGGTTGAAAAAACTCTTGCCCCCAATGCCTACCCCCGTGGTATTGTCGAGGCCGGCGGCCCACTCGCCCTGGTAGGTATGCACCAGGCACTGCCCCAGAAAACAGCCCAGCGCCATTACCACGCCCTCCTGCTCGGCGGGCTTGATGGTAGCGCGCTGCTCCTCGATAAAAGCAGCTAGTCGGTCCACGGCGGCCGCATCATAGGCGTTCAAGCGCAACTGTTGCCGCACAGCCTCGGCGGCACGGTGGAGAGAGGCAAGGGGCGATTCGGCTTCGGGCATGGCGTACAAAAGTACGAAGCTCCTCGGAAGTGGCCGCCCTGCGCAGTAGTTTATTGCCGAGGCGCCGCCGATTGTGCCTGTTGCCACTGCTGGTATTGCTCTAAAACGGCCGCTGCGTCGCGGCGGCGGTAGGCGCGGGCTTGCAGGCGCTTGGCCAGTTCCGGATCATCTCCCACCACACTCAGCATCTGCCGGCTGAACGCGGCGCGGTTGCTGCGCAGCTTCACTACGGCTCCATCGGGGCGGCGCAGCCACCATTGCGTGCCCAACAACTGCCACACAAAGCCCGCTTCCATGTCCTGGTATTGGTATAGCCCCATTTTACTTCCTGCGAATAATTCCTGCGCAAAAAAGCGTCCTACCCCACCGTACGTGGCATCGGGCAATACCACGCGGATTACCTCGGTGGGTAGGTAGGAAATGGCTTGTTGGTACTCATTGACGAGGTAGACGCGTTCGGTCTTTAGCTGGTGAAGCTGGCCATCGTGCCACTGGCGGTCGGCAGTTTGGTAGCGCACCGACTGGCTATGCCGCACGTTGGAAATAGTGCCGGGCAGCACGTTCGGGTACATCGTGCGCCGGGCCGGCTCCTCGGGCCGGAGCTGGGCGACGACGGGTAGGGATAGAAAGAGTAACAGAGCAGTACTAATATCTTTTATCTTCATCATCCGATTCTATTTGTAAGCAATGTGCCGATGCTGCGGGATATAATTTCCTGCAACATCGGCACATTTTATTATACGTTTATCGGCCTCTCTTGCTATTCAGCTTTGAAGATGACGTTTGGAGGGGTCAGTTTCCAACGGGCGTAGGCCTCTAGCATGTCCCGCATTTTATCTGGTCCTAATCTGCCTGCTTCCAATTGCATCACCAACCCTGGATGGTCGCTAAACAGGCGGAGCATCATTTCTTGAAACTCTTTGTATTTCGTGGGCACCACCTGAATCGATTGCCCTGGCAGCTCAAGTAACTGATATGCCGTGCCGTAGCCCACAGCCGCAGGCCGAATATATTCCGAAAGCCTATAGCCGCCTTGTCTGAATACCTGTCTTACAAAGCTGTTCGCGTGGTATTCCTCTTTTCGCGGAATCGTAAAATTGCTTGCTACGCGCATTGTGTCGCCGGTGATGCCTGCCAAGGTGTAGCACACTACTTCACCAGCCTGATAGGACGTTACGGATTTATCCTTTTTATCAAGGCTTTTCACCGTAATCTGCTCTTTATCAGGCAATATTCGCCCTTCGTGCCAGCTACCATCCCGTAATTGATACCAGCCTTTGCTGTAGCTAGGACCCGTGTTGCCATACATCATGGGTGGCATAGCGGGCGCAGGCATACGGGGTGGTGCGTAGGTAGGAAATTGAGCATGCGCGTGCTGCCCATACAAGCAAAGACCAACGAACAGGTATACGCTACCGAGTAAAGCTTTTTTCATATAGAAAATAACGTTTAGCTCGGTGTATCAAATAATAGTCCAATCAATTACTCTCGCACGGGCACGGAATCTTGCCCTTTGACCGGTGCTTATACGCGGCCGTCTTTTTGGCCAGCGAGGAACGGTGGGCACAGCCCGAAGTCAGGAGGCCAGAGCCCATGAGCAGCGCTGCCAGCGCCAGAGTTGCAATCTTTTTCACGCCTGAGGAAGTTTACTCAAATATAAAGTTCTTTGCCCGGCCGCCCGTTGGGTAGGCTTTTCTCCGCCTCCATTCTACTTATGGCTTCTTCTTTCACACGCACGGCCAACGTCGTCGACTTATTCGCCAACACCATATACCCTGCCATAATTCACGTGGTAGCAGGTCGTATTAACCGCCTGGAGCCTACGGGCGCCGCGCCCGATCCGGCCCTACCCTACGCTCTACCGGGCTTTGTCGATGCCCACGTGCACGTGGAAAGCTCCTTGCTGGTACCGTCGGAGTTTGCCCGCTTGGCCGTAACGCACGGCACAGTGGCTACTGTATCAGACCCGCACGAGATTGGCAATGTACTGGGGGTAGGCGGTGTGGAATACATGCTCGAAAACGGCCGGCAGGTGCCGTTCAAATTCTGCTTTGGGGCGCCCTCCTGCGTGCCGGCCACGCCGTTCGAGACGGCCGGGGCCGTTATTTCGGCCGCCGATATTGAGCAGCTTTTTCAGCAATACCCCGAAATCGGCTATCTGGCCGAAATGATGAACTGGCCCGGCGTGCTCAACCGCGACGCCGACGTGATGGAGAAAATCAGGCTGGCGCAGCAGTACAACCGCCCCGTAGATGGTCACGCGCCCGGCCTCACCGGCGCCGATGCCCTGCGCTATGCTCAGGCCGGCATCAGCACCGACCATGAGTGCTTTATGGCCGGCGAGGCGCTAGACAAGCTGCAAGCCGGTATGAAAGTACTGATTCGGGAGGGTTCGGCGGCCCGCAACTTCGAGGCGCTCATCGACCTGCTGCCCGAGCACTACGAAAACATGATGTTCTGCTCCGACGACAAGCACCCCGATACGCTGGTGCTGGGCCACATCAACCAGCTGGTACAGCGGGCCGTGGCGCGCGGTCAGGAGGTGCTGAAAGTGCTGCGCGTAGCCTGCCGCAACCCCGTGGAACATTACCGCCTACCCGTGGGCCTGCTGCGCGAAGGCGACATCGCTGACTTCATTGTGGTAGATAACCTCCAGGATTTTACGGTACAACAAACTTACCTCAACGGTGAGCTGGTAGCCGAAAACGGCCGCACGCTGATTCCGACCGTGCCAGTGGAGGTCATCAACAACTTTGTGGCACACCTGGTGCAGGCCCAGGATTTCCGGCTACCCGCGCCTACCCCGCAGCCTACCCTCCGGGTGATGGAATGCTTCGATGGGCAGCTTATCACCGCCCGCCACGATGTGCCCGCTCGCGTCGAGAACGGCTTGGTGGTACCTGATGTAACGCAGGATATTCTCAAGCTCACGGTAGTGAACCGCTATACCGCGGCGCCGCCTGCGGTGGCATTTATCAAAGGCTTCGGGTTGAAGCATGGCGCCCTGGCCAGCAGCGTGGGCCACGACTCCCACAACATCACGGCCATCGGCTGCGACGATGAGAACTTGGCCCGCGCCGTGCAGCTGGTAATGGAGGCAAAAGGTGGTTTGGCGGCCGTCGGGCCCGATGGGCAGGAACTCCTGCTCCCCCTACCCGTAGCCGGCCTCATGTCGGACCTGGACGGCTACGCGGTGGCCGCCGCCTACGCCGCCGTAGATGCGCTGGCGAAGGAACTAGGTTCCACGCTGCAAGCACCCTTTATGACGCTTTCCTTTATGGCCTTGTTGGTTATCCCAAGCCTAAAGCTGAGCGACAAAGGATTGTTTGACGGCGAGGCGTTCCAGTTTGTGGAGGCGGTGGTGTAGAGGAAGGAAAGTGAAAAAGCGTGTCATCCTGAGCGGAGCGAAGGACCTTCTCACGTTGAACGAGTCGTTGTTACGCTTGCCGTTCAATGTGAGAAGGTCCTTCGCTCCGCTCAGGATGACACGCTTTTTTTAGTTTCTAAAGACTAAAACCGCTTTTCCAGTAGCTTCTGCATCTTTTCCTCCGTCAGCGGCTTTGCTAGGTATTCCACCCCTTCGTACTGAGCCACGCGGGCCGTATCGGCGGCGTGCATGGACGTGGTAAGCACCGTGAGCACCGTTTGTTGCTTGATGTCGGTGGGTAGCCGGTCGTACATGCGCAGGAACTCGAAGCCGTCGATGCCGGGCATCTTCAAATCAACAAATACCAGCTCCGGAATAGCTTCGCCACCACGGTTGGCACCCCACAGAAACTCATAGGCCGGTTCGGCTTGTGTGAACGTGTGGATGGTATCGGCTACTCCCAAACGATTTAACAGACGGTTGTTCAGGAAGCTGGTGGTTTCATTGTCGTCCACCAGAACGATATTGCGCAGTTTCTTCGACATAAGTTTGGTGACTCGCTAGCAGCGGCATCTATCAAATATAGCTGATTGTAGGTTAGCCTATAGCCAGCCTTGTTCGCGCATCCAGTCGTC
The DNA here is from genome assembly GCF_017589435.1 of Hymenobacter defluvii. NCBI lineage: Bacteria > Pseudomonadati > Bacteroidota > Cytophagia > Cytophagales > Hymenobacteraceae > Hymenobacter > Hymenobacter defluvii. Next base: position 220,988 of record NZ_JAGETX010000006.1, on the reverse strand, counting down.
GTTGTACACCTTGGCCAAGTAGCGCGTGCCGTGGTCGGGTAGTACCACTACCATCGTATCCTCCTCGGTGAGATGCTCGCGGGCGTACTCCAACGCGCCGTACACCGCCGAGCCGCACGACCAGCCCACAAACAGCCCTTCTTCGCGGGCCAGGCGGCGCGTCATCACGGCCGCGTCCTTGTCAGCTACCTTAATGAACAAGTCAATCAGGTCGAAGTCGACGTTCTTCGGCAGAATGTCTTCGCCGATGCCCTCCGTTTTGTAGGGGTAGATTTCGTTTTCGTCGAAAATACCCGTCTCCTTGTATTTCTTGAATACCGAACCGTAGGTGTCCAGCCCTACCGTCACCACGCCGGCGTGCTGCTCCTTCAGGTATTTGCTGATGCCGCTGATGGTGCCGCCCGTGCCTACCCCGGCCGCAAAGTGCGTAATCTTGCCTTCGGTTTGTTGCCAGATTTCGGGGCCGGTGGTTTCGTAGTGGGCCGCGGTGTTGGAGAGGTTGTCGTACTGGTTGGGGTAGAACGAGTTCGGAATTTCCGCGTTCAGCTTGCGCGCCACCGAGTAGTAAGAGCGCGGATCGTCGGGGGCCACGTTGGTGGGGCAAATAATGATTTCTGCCCCCACGGCCTTCAGAATGTCGCGCTTTTCCTGGCCTTGCTTGTCGCTCATCGTGAAGATGCACTTGTAGCCTTTGGCAATGGCGGCCAACGCCAGGCCCATGCCCGTGTTGCCGCTAGTGCCTTCGATGATGGTGCCGCCGGGCTTTAGAATGCCTGCTTTTTCGGCGTCGTCAATCATTTTCACCGCCATGCGGTCTTTCACCGAGTTGCCGGGATTGAAATATTCTACCTTCGCTAGTACCGTGCCCCGGATGCCTTCCGTGACTTTCTGGAGCTTAACGAGGGGGGTGTTACCGATAGCTTCGGTGATGTTATTCAGATACATAGCCTGGGGTGGGGTGGGCAATTTAGGCCGCAAAGGTACGGATTTTCGGCGGGCCGATTGGTGCCATATGCACTTTCTTGCGTTTGCTTCGGTGCAAAAGAGAGCTGCAACAACCCACATTGCGGCGGGCTTTGTGCCGCCTATAAATAAAACCTACTTTTGTGCACGGCCGCCCCGACGGGCAGCTGTCGTTCCAGCGAATATCTCCCTTAAACCCATTTCCTAATGAGTGTTCTGGTTAACAAGGATTCCAAAGTGATTGTGCAGGGCTTCACCGGCTCTGAAGGCTCGTTTCATGCGCAGCAAATGATTGAGTACGGCACCAACGTGGTGGGTGGCGTAACGCCCGGCAAGGGTGGTCAGCAGCACCTCGACCGGCCGGTGTTCAACACCGTAGCCGACGCTGTACGCGAAACCGGCGCCGATGTCAGCATCATTTTCGTGCCCCCGGCTTTCGCCGCCGATGCTATCCTGGAAGCCGCTGATGCTGGCATCAAAGTAATTGTGACCATCACAGAAGGCATCCCTACCAAGGACATGATTGCCGTGAAGCACTACCTCAAAGATCGTGTGGGCGTGCGCATGATTGGCCCCAACTGCCCTGGCGTGATGACTGCCGGCGAGTGCAAAGTGGGCATCATGCCGGGCTTCATCTTCCAGAAAGGCAAAATAGGTATTGTGTCGAAGTCGGGCACGTTGACCTACGAAGCCGTTGACCAGCTCACCAAAGCTGGCCTGGGCCAGACCACGGCCATCGGCATCGGTGGCGACCCCATCATCGGCACCACCACCAAAGAAGCGGTAGAGCTGCTCATGAACGACCCCGAAACTGAGGGCATCGTGATGATTGGCGAAATCGGCGGCGGTATGGAAGCTGAGGCAGCCCGTTGGATTAAAGAAACCGGTAACAAGAAACCCGTCGTTGGCTTCATTGCCGGCCAGACGGCCCCTCCCGGCCGCCGCATGGGCCACGCCGGTGCCATCGTAGGCGGCGCCGACGATACGGCTGCTGCCAAAATGGCCATCATGCGTGAGTGCGGCATCCACGTGGTGGATTCGCCCGCTAACATCGGCGAGACCATGCTGAAAGTACTGAATGGCGAGAAGGTAGAGGCGTAAGTCTGCACTGTATTTAGCAAGAAAAAAGCTCCGGCAATTGCCGGAGCTTTTTTCTTGCTATTGACTTTTTCGCGCGCTTATACTAGGTCGCCAAACTGCACCAATACTAAATAAATACTCTCCTCCACCAGCTGCAAACCACTTATCAGAGGCAAATGGTCTATAATTATCGTCAGATGGCCGCAAAGAGCTTAGTGATAATCCTAAAATAGATTGCACGTACCATTTCTGCTGATTGCCGAGCGCATGACGATAAAATAGGCTGTATTCATGACGCGTATCACGAAAGAGTGGAATGGGTCTACCATCATTATGCTGAATATTTCGATAGTATATCCGACCAAGCCTATAGGTTATGCCGACAGCACCTTTATGCTTTTGGTATGCTAGGCCTGCCTGCCCAAAAAGCTTCTGGTAATTACCCCTATTATAACCTGAACTAAAAAAGCCACTCTCCTTTCTTTCTCCATAAGCTGTGCCCGCACCACCTATACCATTCAGTAACCATTTGTTTCCCAGCTTCCAATAGGTCCCTAGACCTATCTCAGCTTGTCTATTTACTAGGTAATTCTGTTCACCCAGCTTTATGGCCATAGCAGCGGCTACAGTCATCAGTACATGCGGCAAGGGTGTGTAAGCTCCCATTGCCTCTACATGGCCATCGTATTGCACAGAAGCATGTAGCTCTACCGGATCCTGAGTGGATACCAGTGGCATCGCTGGCTGCATGGGCACATATACGCCACAACCAGCTAGTAGAAGCCCACAAATGCAGACCCGAGTGGTAGCAAGAATAGAATAAGGTAGCATAGCATCTTCTTGTAAGTGTACAGCACAAAAGTGTACAGCACAAAAGTGTACAGCACAAAGAAGATGGTATAGATTACAGCAAAAAAACGAACTAATTGATTTTTAAGACTTCCTTGATTGTCGACGAAACAAACAAAACGCTTTACAAAATAATGATTAATAGTGCATTAAATAGAATATCAAGGGAGAAATATTAGACTTCCTCTTTCCTACCTCCTACCCTCCTGCCCACCCAAATTCACGACTACCCCCAGTTGAAACACCGCGTTGGCCGCCCGCAGGTACTTGCGGTGCTTCAGGCCGAAGTTGCCGCCGCTGATGAGTTGCAGCTGCACCGGCCCCAGCACCTGCACGCGGGTGAACGTGATGGGTTCCAGGAAAATATTATCCTCGCCAGGTGCAGTTACCCCATCAAGCTTGAAGTTGCTCAGTTCCACGTGGCTCAGGCGTAGGGCAGTGCCATAGCTGAGGGGGAAATGATTGCCGAATAGGTGCAACGTCTGGTGCTTCTTGGCACTGTAGTTCACCTGCAAAAACAGCTTGTTCAGGTTGCCTTCTTGGCGCTGCTCTACTACACCCTCGCGCGTACGGTCGGTGCGGTCGGAGGAGCCCAGGCCGTAGCCACCATAGATTTCCAGCACCCGCTGGTCGGGTAGGCGAGTGAAGTAGCCGGCACCCGCCTCGAAGAAGTCGAAGTTTTCGGCCTTCTTGGGCTTGTTCCTATGCAGAAACGAGGCCGAGCCCATCACTCCTAATCCGTTGGTGACGGCGTAGGCTCCCTGCAACGAGGTATTGCCGCCAAAATTGGAATGTATCCCCCCGCTGAACTCGCCTTGCTGCGTGAGCAACGGCACTTGTGGCGGCGGCGGGAAATAAAGCGAAGCGCAACTGGACAGTCCTAACAGGAGCAGCAGAACAAGAAAACGAGCGAAAAGCAGCATACAGCCGAAAGCGGGCGAAAATGAGGCCAAAACCAGCAAATTTTTACGGTATACCGCCTAGCCGTCAACGGCTGAGCTTCGTATAGCTGTCCAATGCAAGCGCACGGCTACGAGCCAGTTTGCTGGTTTTGTCGCCTAAAGTTCTGCTTTTATGCCCGAATCTTTCGATGTTATTATAATTGGCTCCGGCCAGGCCGGTAATCCGTTAGCAACTGCTTTCGTCAAAGAGGGCCGCCGCGTGGCCCTGGTTGAGAAAAACCTGTTGGGTGGCTCCTGCATCAACTACGGTTGCGTGCCCACCAAAACCCTGCTGGCGTCGTCTGAACGGGCACACCACGCTTACACCGATGCGTCGTATGGGATTGATGTGGAAGTGGAAGCCATCGACCTGCCGACCATTGTGGAGCGCAAGGACGCTCTATTGGAAAAGCTCCGCCAAGGCATCCACGAAAACCTGACGGACCAGGAAAACCCCGTGCAGCTCTTCGACGGGCACGCTAGCTTCACGGCGCCTCACACGCTCAGCGTGACCCTTACTACGGGCGGCGCAGAAACACTGACAGCCCCACTTATTTTCATCAACACTGGTACTCGCGCCGCTATTCCCAAGATTGATGGGCTACAGGAAACCGATTTCCTGACGCCTACCACTATTCTGGATCTAAAGGACAAGCCCGAGCACCTGATTATTATTGGTGGTGGGTATATCGGTCTGGAATTCAGCCAGCTCTACCGGCGCTTGGGCTGTGAGGTGACGATTGTAGAGTCGTCGGATGTGGTGCTGGAGCGCGAAGACGCAGACGTGTGCGAGGCCATGCAACAGTTGTTGGAGAGCGAAGGCGTGCAGTTTCTGCTTGGTTCACAAGCACACCGGGTTTCGCAGAATGCCGAAAAGCAGTTTACAGTATCGGTAAATACTCCTGACGGGGAACGGCGTTTGCGAGGCTCGCACGTGCTGGTGGCGGTGGGTAGGGAACCCAACACCAAAGAGCTGGGCCTCGACAAAGCCGGGGTAGAAACCGATGACCGCGGCTACGTATTGGTCGACGACCAGTTCCACACCAATGTACGCGGTATTTACGCGCTGGGCGATGTGCACGGTGGACCCCAGTTCACCCACATGAGCTACGACGACTACCGCATCGTGCGCGACAATATTCTGAAAGGTAAAAACCGCTCGAAAAAAGGCCGTGATGTACCGTACGTGGTGTTCACGGAGCCACAGCTTGGCCGCATTGGCCTTTCGGAGCACGAGGCTCAGGAGCAAAAGTTGGATTATCGGGTGGCCAACATGCCGGTTAAAACTATTGGCCGCGCCCAGCAAACAGGCTTTACGGAGGGCTTTATCAAGGTGCTGGTAGATGGCAAGACCGACTGTATCTTGGGCACGGCCGTGTTCTGCGAGCAAGGCGGCGAGATTATGTCGATGCTCCAACTGGCTATGCACGGCAACATCACTTGCGAGATGCTCCAGGATATGATTTTTGCTCACCCTACCTGGGCGGAAGCTTTGAACAACCTATTCTCAAAACTCGAAAACCCAAAGAAGAAGTAATACCTGAGTAAATAAGCCACTACCTCTCCGAGGAATTTGTTTTGGCGGTTATGCAGCGCTGTGCGCTGCATAACCGCTTTTTTTATGCCCTAAAATACTGTCTTACAACTACTTATTGCTACTGATTCAGTGCAGAAAAAGCAGCTATAGAACATGCGTTGGAGGTCACGAAGAATAGTAGAATTTCCTCTACGCGGGGCACGATGCTTCATACCGGCTTCATGTAGCGATGCTTGCTTTGTAGCATCAACCTCGCCTACCAACCCTGGCGACACTCCTTTTTAGCGCATTCCAAAACCGCTCTTTTATCCGCCCTACCCTACCCACCGCCATTATTTCTGGCATCGTCAACTGTCTGTCATATTACCCCAAGTTCTTATGAAAAAAGTGTTCATGCTCATGTTCGTGAGCTGGTGCGGCTTGTATGGTTTCACAAGCTGCGCGGACAAAAAAGAAGAAAAGGAAGAAAAGGTAGAGTATCTGGTTACCAGCCCTTTGCAAAAAGACACCACCATTACCAAAGAGTACGTGGCGCAGATTCACTCCATCCAGCACATTGAGCTGCGGGCGCTGGAGAAGGGCTACCTCCAAAAGATTTTCGTGGATGAGGGGCAGACCGTGAAGCAGGGGCAACTCATGTTTCAGATCATGCCCATGATCTACCAGGCCGAGTTGAAAAAGTCGCAGGCCGAGGCGAACTACGTGAATCTGGAATACCAGAACACCAAGCGCTTGGCCGACAACAACGTGGTGTCGAAGAGTGAGTTGGCGCTGGCCGAAGCCAAGTACGACAAGGCCAAAGCTGATGTGGCCCTGGCCCAAACGCACCTGGGCTTTACCACCATTCGGGCGCCGTTCAACGGCATCATGGACCACTTTCAGGCCCGGCTGGGTAGCCTCGTAGACGAAGGCGACCTGCTCACGACGCTGTCGGATAACAGCAAGATGTGGGTGTATTTCAACGTGCCCGAAGCCGAGTATTTGGCTTACAAGGAGGCTAAGACCAACAACCTGGAAAAGGTAAACTTATTGATGGCCAACAACCAGGTGTACCCACAACCTGGCGTAGTGCAAACCATTGAAGCTGACTTCAATAACGAGACCGGTAACATTGCCTTTCGGGCTACTTTTCCTAACCCCAAGAGCCTGCTGCGCAATGGCGAAACGGGTAGCGTGCTGATGACGGTACCGCTCAAAAACGCCCTCATCATCCCCCAGAAAGCCACGTTCGAGGTGCTGGAGAAAAAGTTTGTGTACGTGGTGGACAAGGACAAGCACGTGCACCAGCGCGAGGTAACGGTAGGCTCTGAAATGCCTGACCTATACATCATTACCGATGGCCTGAAACCCGACGACCGGATTATGCTGGAAGGCATTCGAAAGGTGAAAGACGGCGAGAAAATCAAGTACGAGTACGAGAAGCCGGAGAAGGTGATTTCGCACCTGAAAGTGTACTCCGAATAGGTGCTTTTATGAGCTGTTAGCTGGTGGCCGTTAGCTGTTAGCTTCTGCTCAGACAAAATGCAGGCTGTTTCTTCTCAACGAAAAGCTAACGGCTGACAGCTAATAGCCATCAGCTAAAAATCAGCATTCTATGTTCAGTAAATTCATTCGCAGGCCAGTCTTTGCCATCGTGATTTCGGTGGTGATTGTGTTCCTGGGCATCATGGCCATCAATACGCTGCCTACGTCGCAGTTTCCCGAGATTTCGCCGCCCATGGTGATGGTGTCGGCGGCTTACCCTGGCGCTAGCGCCAAGGTGCTCACGGAGTCGGTGCTTATTCCGCTGGAGCAGGCCGTGAATGGCGTGCCCGGCATGAAGTACATGACCTCTGACGCCGTGAGTGCTGGCGAGGCCAATATCCAGATTGTCTTCAACCTAGGCACCGACCCCGACCAAGCCGTGGTAAACGTGAACACGCGTATTGCGCAGGTGCTCAACCGCTTGCCAGTGCTGGTGCAGCGCGAAGGCGTGATTGTGAACCGCGTGGTGCCCAACATGCTGATGTACGTGAACCTGTACAGCAAAGACAAGAACACGGACATGAAGTACCTGTTCAACTTTGCAGGGGTGAACATGATACCCGAAATCCAGCGCATCAACGGCATTGGCCGGGCCAGCATCCTGGGTAGCCGGCAGTATGCCATGCGCATCTGGCTGAAGCCCGACCGTATGCGCGCCTATAACGTGTCGGCCGACGACGTGATGAAGGCACTTGACGACCAAAGCGTGATTGGTTCGCCGGGTCGTATTGGCCGCTCCGACGGAGGTAGGGCCGAAGCCCTGGAATACGTACTCACCTACCAAGGCCGCTTCAACGATGTGGAGCAGTACAAGAACGTGATTATCAAGGCCAATCCTGATGGTGAGATTCTACACCTGAAGGACATTGCCAACGTGGAGCTGGGTTCGGAATTCTACGACATCTACTCCAACCTCGACGGCTACCCCTCGGCTGCTATTGTGCTGAAGCAAACCTACGGCAGTAACGCTACGGAGGTCATTAAGTCGGTGAAAGCCAAGCTGGAAGAGCTGAAGAAAACCATGCCGCCCGGCATGGACTACAAAATCAGCTACGACGTATCGAACTTCCTGGATGCGTCGACGGAAAACGTAATTCACACCCTGCGCGATGCCTTTATTCTGGTGGCGCTGGTGGTGTTCCTGTTCCTGGGCGACTGGCGCTCTACCCTCATCCCTATCATTGCGGTTCCGGTTTCGTTGGTAGGCGCGTTTGTGGCGATGCAGGCGTTTGGCCTCACCATTAACATGATAACGCTCTTTGCGTTGGTGTTGGCCATTGGTATTGTGGTCGACGACGCCATTGTGGTGGTGGAAGCCGTGCACGCCAAGATGGAGGAAAAGCACCTGTCGCCATACGGCGCGGTGCGCGAGGTAATTGGCGAAATCAGCGGCGCCATCATCGCCATCACCATTTTAATGACGGCGGTGTTTGTGCCTGTAGCCTTCATGAGCGGTCCGGTGGGTATTTTCTACCGTCAGTTCTCGATTACGATGGCTACGTCTATCGTCATCTCCGGTGTTGTGGCCCTCACGCTGACGCCGGTGTTGTGCGCTATGATTCTGAAGAATAACCACGGTCAGCCGCGCAAAAAGACACCCATCAACCGCTTTATCGACTGGTTTAACCGCGGTTTCGAGAAGCTGACCGGCCGCTACACGAACCTGCTAGAAAAGGTGGTTGACCGGCGGGTGTTTACGTTCGGCATCCTGATTATTTTCGGGCTGGGCATCTTCGGCATCTCCTCTACCCTACCTTCGGGCTTTATCCCGAGCGAGGACCAGGGCATGCTCTACGCCATCATTCAGACGCCGCCCGGCTCTACACTAGAGCGCACCAATGACATTTCGCAGCGTCTCTATGAGCTGGCCAAGGACGTGCCCGGCATCCAGAGCATCTCTACCCTAGCGGGCTACGAGGTGCTTACGGAAGGTAGGGGCTCCAACGCCGGCACGTGCTTGATTAACCTTAAGCCGTGGTCGGAGCGCAAGGAATCCATCCACGACATTGTGGAGGAGCTAGAGAAAAAGGCCAAGCAAATTCCCGGCGCGACCGTGGAATTCTTCGAGCCACCAGCAGTACCGGGCTACGGCGCGGCGGGCGGTTTCCAGCTGCAACTACTCGACAAAACCAACACCGGCGATTACAAGGCGCTGGAGAAAGTGAACGAGGAGTTTATGGCGGCTTTGAACAAGCGCAAGGAACTGGCCGGTCTGTTTACGTTCTACTCGGCCAACTATCCGCAGTATGAGTTGCAGATCGATAACCAACTGGCCATGCAGAAAGGTGTGAGCATTGGCAACGCCATGAACACACTGAGTATCATGATTGGCTCGACCTACGAGCTAGGCTTCATCAAATACCAGCGCTTCTTTAAGGTGTACGTGCAGGCCTCGCCGGAGTACCGCAAGCTGCCCAAGGACGTGATGGATATGTGGGTGAAGAACGACCGGGGCGAGATGGTGCCGTTCTCGGCCTTCATGAAAATCGTGAAGACCCAAGGTGCCAACGAAATCAACCGTTATAACATGTACACCACGGCCTCCATCCGTGGCGATGCAGCAGCGGGTTTCAGCTCGGGTGAGGCCATCAAGGCGGTGCAGGAAGTGGCCCGCGAAACCCTACCCCGTGGCTACGACATCGACTGGGGCGGCTTGTCGAAAGACGAGGTGAGCCGCGGCAACGAGGCCATCTACATCTTCTTGGTGGTGCTGGCCTTTGTGTACCTGGTGCTGGCCGCGCAGTACGAGAGCTTCCTGCTGCCGTTGGCGGTGGTGTTGTCGCTGCCGGCGGGGATATTTGGGTCGTTCCTGTTCATCAAGATGCTGGGCCTGGCCAACAACATCTACGCCCAGGTAGGACTGGTGATGCTGGTAGGCTTGCTGGGCAAAAACGCGGTGCTGATTGTAGAATTTGCGGTGCAGGAGCACGAGCACGGCATGTCGGTCCGCGATGCGGCCATTGCCGGCGCTAAGGCTCGTTTCCGGCCTATCCTGATGACGTCTTTCGCCTTCATTGCGGGCTTGATTCCGCTGGTGCTGGCTACTGGCGCGGGTGCCATTGGCAACCGCACCATTGGTACGGCGGCGCTGGGCGGCATGCTGTTCGGCACCGTGTTCGGGGTAGTGATTGTACCCGGCCTGTACTATGTATTTGGCACCTTGGCCGCTGGCCGCAAGCTGATCCAGGACGAAAATGAATATCCGATAAGTGAAGGCGTGGAGCCTCGCGTGCTAGTTGAAGAAGTAGAAGCTCATGCTTAGAAAACGCATTTATCAGTATATAAGTGTAGCCTGTTTGTCGCTGGCGGTAGGGAGCTGCAAAATGCCCGAGCTGGTGGTGAAAGATGCCAACCGGCGGGTTCCCGCCAGCTACAATAGTGCTACGGCCCAGGACACCGCCAGCGCTGCTCAGGTGCGGTGGCGGCAGTTCTTCACCGACCCTAACCTGGTAGCCCTGATCGACACGGCCCTACAACACAACCAGGAGCTGAACATTGCCTTGCAGGAAATTCAGATTTCCCGCAATGAGGTGCAGATTCGCAAAGGTGAGTACCTACCCTTCGTGGGTCTGGGCGCTAATGCCGAGGCCGAGCGCCCCGGCCGCTACACGCTGCAAGGCGCCACCGAGGAGGCCATCAACATCAAGCCCGAACACCGCACCCCCGACCCGCTGCCCAATTACCGGGTAGGCGCCTTTGCCAGCTGGGAAGTGGATATTTGGCACAAGCTGCGCAACTCGCGCAAGTCGGCGGCGTTGCGCTACCTGTCGAGCGTGGAGGGTAGAAACTTCACCATCACCAACTTGATTGCCGAAATTGCCAACTCCTATTTCGAGCTGTTGGCTCTCGACAATCAATTGGCGATTGTGCAGCAGAACATTGATATTCAGACCAATGCGCTGGAGCTGGTGAAGCTGCAAAAGGAATCGGCCCGCACCACCGAGCTAGCTGTGCAGCGTTTTGAGGCCCAGGTGCACAACACCCGCAGCCTGCAATACGGTATTCAGCAGCGCATCATCGAAACCGAGAACCGCATCAACTTCCTAACGGGCCGCTACCCCCGCCCGATTGTCCGCAACGACGCCACGTTCAATGACTTAGTACCAACGGTTATCCAGACCGGCGTACCGTCGCAGTTGCTGCAAAACCGCCCCGATATCCGGCAGGCCGAGCAGAACCTAGCGGCGGCCAAGCTAGACGTGCAAGTAGCCCGCGCCAATTTCTACCCCTCGCTGCGCATCACTGGCTCGGTAGGCTTCGAGGCCTTTAAGCCCGGCCTGCTGTTTTCCACTCCCGAGTCGATGCTCTATAATCTGGCTGGCGAGCTGGTGGCGCCGCTAGTGAACCGCAACGGCATCAAAGCCGTGTACGGCAGCGCCAACGCCGTGCAAACCCAAGCTGCCTACAACTACGAGCGCACTGTGTTGAACGCCTATGTAGAGGTAGTAAACGAGCTGGCCAACATCAGCAACCTGGCCCAGAGCTACAACGAAAAGGCCTTAGAGGTGCAGTCCTTGAACCAGTCTGTTACCATCTCCAACAGCCTGTTCCGCTCGGCACGCGCCGAATACACAGAGGTGCTGTTCACTCAGCGCGATGCTTTGGAATCAAAGTTCGACCTGATCGAAACCAAGATGCAGCAGCTGAACGCTACTGTGAACGTGTACCGCGCCCTAGGCGGCGGCTGGCAGCAGTAACGCAGGCAGCCACACATTGGCACAAGCGAAAGCCCGCCCGGAAAAATCCGGGCGGGCTTTCGCTTGTGCCAATGTGTGGCTGCTTAGAATTTCTCCAAAACGTGCTTCTGAACTTGCCGAGGAATCTCGGAAGAACAGGCAAGAACTTAATACTGCACCCGTTTGAAGCGGTGCGGGTATACCACAATTCCAATGGAAGTGAATAAGTCGCCGGCTTTCACATCGGTAATCAGTGGGCCTACTGGGGCTGAGCCCCTTACCAGATCGGCCGACCACGAAGCGTTGAGCGTCAATTGCAGCTGGGCCCACTGTAATACGCCTTGCCGGTTACCGAAGCGCATAAACAGCATGGGCTCGTTGCGCGTCATTCGGCGCAGGCTAATAGGCTGGTTGTTGTTGGTGAGGGTAGTAAAACGCACTTGCGAAAGCCGATAGGCTAGCCCCATTGTGAAAGGCCCATCCTCGTACGCCACAAATACATCGCCGAACAGCTTGCCGTAGCGCGCATTATATTGATAGGTGATAGTCGAATCGCGCTGGAACAAAAGAAGATAATGTGCATCCTGAAACCCGCGGCCACTCTGCCCCCAACCGTAGCCCGCCGAGCCTCCTACCAGCCACCTCCGCCCTAAAGCCCAATAAGTACCCGCCCCTACCTCCAATTGGCGCGTACGGAAATATGTTGTGTCGCGCCCGTCGGTGCGAAGTGTACCCGCGGCACGCACTATTATATGGCGCATTGGCGAGTAAGCAGCTGAGCCCTCCAACCGGCCCGAGAAGAGGTAGGCGCTACCTGCCACCTCGGCTTGCCCCTTATCGCGCAACATAGGTGCGCTGGGTTGAATCGGAGTATACACTACACAGCTACTCAGGGCTGCCAGCAGTCCTAATGGAGTAAATCGTTTACCCCAGCGTAGTGTGATTGTCATATATACACATTGTCATACATACACATAAAAGGCGATGGTCTGCTGGCTGGCGTAGCAACATGCTCCGCAACAACCGGCAGACCATCGCCGGATAGGAATAGTGTAGTGGATAATACATATACAAGAGCTAACTCGAGTGGCATAGGTTGCAAGCAGTTAGCGCATTTGTGAAAAAAATTTACTCACCACAAAAAAGGCCGCCGCAACTCTCGTTGCGGCGGCCTTTTTTGGCTTGTTGCCCTACCCTACTTGGCGTAAGCGACGGCGCGCATCTCCCGAATGACCGTAATCTTGATCTGGCCGGGATACTGCATTTCCTTCTCGATTTTCTGCGAAATCTCGTAGCTCAACTCCTGGGCGCGGTCGTCAGTCACGTTCTCGGCATTCACCATCACGCGCAGCTCGCGACCCGCCTGAATGGCGTAGCACTGCAACACCCCGTCAAACGACACAGCTGTTTCTTCCAGCTGCTTCAGACGCTTGATGTAGCTTTCCATCATCTCGCGGCGGGCGCCGGGGCGCGAGCCCGAAATGGCGTCGCAGGCCTGCACCAGCGGCGCAATCATGGCCGTCATCTCCATCTCGTCGTGGTGGGCGCCGATGGCGTTTACCACATCGGGGTGCTCTTTGTACTTCTTGGCCATCTCCATGCCTAGGATGGCGTGGGGCAGCTCGGGTTCCTCGGTGCTTACCTTGCCGATGTCGTGGAGCAGGCCGGCGCGCTTGGCATGCTTCACGTTCAGGCCCAGTTCGGCGGCCATGGTGGCGCACAGGTTGGCTACCTCGCGCGAGTGCTGGAGCAGGTTCTGGCCGTACGACGAGCGGAAACGCATGCGCCCGACCATCTTCACCAGCTCGGGGTGCAGGCCGTGAATGCCCAGGTCGATGATGGTTTTCTCCCCGATTTCCACGATTTCCTCGTCGATGTTCTTGCGGGTTTTGGCCACAATCTCCTCAATGCGGGCGGGGTGAATGCGGCCATCTTTCACCAGCAAGTGCAGGCTCAGGCGGGCCACCTCGCGGCGCACCGGGTCGAAGCCCGAAATGATGATGGCCTCGGGCGTATCATCCACGATAATCTCCACGCCGGTAGCGGCTTCCAGAGCGCGAATGTTCCGACCCTCGCGGCCGATAATCTTGCCCTTCACGTCGTCCGACTCGATGTTGAACACCGATACGCAGTTCTCAATGGCGTGCTCGGCAGCCGTGCGCTGAATGGTTTCTAGCACCACTTTCTTGGCGTCCTTGGTAGCCGTGAGCTTGCTTTGCGCCACCACGTCTTTGATGTAGGAGGATGCCTGCAGCTGCGCCTCGTTTTTCAACGATTCTACCAGCTGCTCGCGTGCCTCGGCGGCCGTCAGCCCCGAAATGGTTTCAAGCTGCTGCTGCACTTGGCGGGCCTTCTCTTCGGCCTCTACCTCACGCAATTGCAGCTTCGCTAGCTGGGCTTCGTGGGTGGTCTGGCGCTTTTCTTCCTGGGCATCCAGCCGGTCGCGCTGTTGTTGGGCGTCGTTCTGGAGCTTGTCGCGCAGGGTATCCAGCTCTTTTTCTTTGCGCTGAATCTGGTCGAGCTGTTTTTGCGTGGTTTGCGTGAGCTGCTTGATGTTCTGCTCCTGCTCCACCACGGCTTGGCGGCGCTGGGTCAACTCAGTGTCCAGCTCAGCTTTTTGGCGGCGGCTTTCCTGCTCAAACTCGTGCTTGAGGGTACGAAACTTGTCTTTCGACTGTTGAATCCGCTCGTCGCGGATGCGGTTGGCTTTCTCTTCTGCTTCTTGCAGAAGCTGTTGGGCGCGGGCGCGAGCCTCGGCCTCATGGTCCTGCCGGGCCTTGCCGGCCAGCAGGCGGCCGACAAACACGCCAGCCACAAGGGCAACGACGGCAGCCAGCGCGATATAAACATAGGGTGACATGTGCTATGGTTTTTGGGGAAGGGGTATATAAAAACCATAACAAAAAAACTAGTCCAACGCGTGCCCACCCGCACGGCCGATTGCCACGGGGGTAGGGTAAGCGTGAAACCGAAGCCGGGCTACGATTAGCCCAGCACCAGCGACGAAAGCAGCTCGTCCAAGCGCGCCAAGCGCTCGGTAAGGGCTGCATCGGTGCCGTCCTTCTCCTTGCCGACCTTCAGACGGTCGACCATTGTGGTTAGGGCAATCATGGCCAACAGGTCTTGCTTGTCCTGGATGCCGTACTGGTCGCGGAACTCCTTAAGCTTTTCATTCAGCAGCTTACCGGCCATGCGCAGGCGCTCCTCATCGGGGGCGGCAACGCGCATGGGATATTCCCGTTCAGCAATACGAATTTTTATGGCTAAGTCGCTCATGCGAGCAGTGCGTTTTTAGGTGGATGGGGATAGGTCGTTACTCCTTCAAATAGGCAAGGCACTTATCTATTTCGCGGATGTATTCGTTGAGGCGCAGTTTCAGCTCGTTGACGTGGGCAGGTTTCTCTGCTACGGTATTGACAAGTTTAGCGATATTCTCCCGGTTCTGGAAATCCTTGAGCTGCCGGTCCCGGTCGCGCACATCGGCGCGCAGCTGCTCAATGGTGGTTTGGGCATCGCTCAATTCCTCCCGCACCTGCTGATAGGCAGCCACTAAGCTGTTCACTTGCCGCTCCAGGCGGTCGAGTTGGGCTAGTTGCTGGGAGGAAGCCATTTTTCAGTTTTAGATTAGTTGTCTACAATTTCTGAAAGAATAAAACTAGAACGTCATGCTCCATCTGGCGTCCGCTTGTCGAAGCATCTCTACCGCTTTGTTGCTACCCGTTGAGGTTACTAACGGTAGAGATGCTTCGATAAGCGGACGCTAGATGGAACATGACAATACTATCCATTCGTCAGCACGCGAGATTTCTCATCTCTGCTTGATGCGCAGAATGTTCAAAATGACATTCAGACTTCCCCCAAAAACCAATCCTTACTTCCGAATCAGGGCGCCGGCCTGCTTCTCGAATTGCTGGATGAGGCGCTGCATCACCTGGTCGATGGCTTGGTCGGTGAGGGTTTGGGTAGGGTCTTGCAGGGCGAAGCTCACGGAGTAGGACTTCTTGCCTGCTCCCAGGTTCTCGCCCTCGTATACGTCGAACACGTTCAGACTGTGCAGAAGTTTCTTCTCGGTGCGGCGCGCAATCTGCTGCAACTGATCGAACGTCACGGTCTTGTCTACCACCAGCGACAAGTCGCGGCGCACCTCCGGGAACTTGAGCAGCTCGCGGGCCACCAGCGTGTTCTTGTACTTGCGCACCAGCCAGTCCCAGTCCAACTCGGCGTACCACACCGGTTGGTTCACGTCGAGCTGCTTGAGCACGCCCGGCGACACGGCCCCCAGGTGCACCACCGGCTGGTTCTGCACCAGCAAGGTAAGCCCACCCGCGAGGTAGGGATGCTGCACCGGCTGGCTGGCATAGTTGCTGAAGCCCAGCGAGGCCAACACCTGTTGCACTGCCCCGGCCAGGTCGTGGAAGGTAGTTTTCTCTGCCTTGTGCTGCCAGGTTTCGGAAGAGGCGTTGCCGGTGAGCAGCAGCACCAGCTTGTTCTGCTCCTGGTGCTTGCCCGTCTCGGGCTTCTGCGAGTAGGCTTTACCGAATTCGTAAAGCTTCAGGTCTTTCTGACGACGGTTGAGGTTGTAGCGCACCACTTCCAGGGCCGAGTGCAGCACCGTGGGACGCATGATGTCGAGGTCGGCGCTGTTGTAGTTGTGCACGCGCACCAGCGTGGCGTCCTGGTCACCCTTCTGCTCGAAGTAAGCTGAGTTGGTGAGCGAGTTGGTGATAATCTCCGAATAGCCCTGCCCGCTGAGCAGCCGCGCCGTGTTCTGGCGCAATACTTCTGGATCTGGGTTCGGGAACTTGGCGAGGTAGGAAGCCGAGTTGAAGGGACGTAGCGCCACGTTGTTGTAGCCGTAGATGCGCAGAATTTCCTCAATCACATCGGCCTCCCGGGTCACGTCTACCTTGTGCGGCGGAATTTTCAGGTGCCATTCCGTTGCGGATTGGTCGTTGGCTGCTGGCTGAGTGGAAAGGAGCGTCAGATGCTCGGCCAGGTCCTGCCCTATTGCATTACCTGGTGATGGTTGCTCCTGAATTTCAATATCCAAATCCGTCAGTGTCTGACGGATGCGGTCTTCGCCTATCTCCTGCCCTACCAGTTTAGTTACGCGGGGTAGGCGCAGGCGCACCTCCGTAGGCTGAATGGGGGTAGGATATTCGTCGACCACCGGCGCGGCAATGCGCGCCCCGGCCACTTCCTGCAACAGCAGCGCCGCCCGCTTGAGGGCTACCGGCACCATATCGGGGTCGGTACCGCGCTCGAAGCGGAAGGAAGCGTCAGTTTTGAGCTGGTGGGTCTGGCTAGTTTTGCGCACCACGGCCGGCGCGAAATAGGCGCTTTCCAGGAACACGCGGGTAGTGGCGTTGCTCACACCCGAGGTCTTGCCCCCGAACACACCGGCCAGCGCCAGGGGCGCGCCGTTGGCATCGGCAATAACCAAGTCGGCGGCCTGTAGGGTGCGCTCCGTGCCGTCCAGCGTTACGAACTTCTCGCCAGCTTCAGCCCGCTTCACTCGAATCTGGTTGCCCGTAATCTGGTCGGCATCAAAAGCGTGCAGGGGGTTACCCAGCTCGTGCAGCACGAAGTTGGTCACGTCTACCACGTTGTTGATAGGCGACAGGCCAATGCTGCGCAACCGGCGCTGCAACCACTCCGGCGACGGCCCTACCTGCACATTATCCAGTAGCAAGCCGGCGTAGCGTGGGCAGGCAACTTCGTCTTCGATCTTAACGCTGATAGAAGATTCAGCTAACCATTCAGGCGTTGTATCATTTGGCACCTGAAACTCGCTTACGTCGGGCAGGTAGCAGGGCTGGCGTAGTAAGGCGCGCAGCTCGCGGGCCACGCCGTAGTGCGAGGCCGCGTCGGCGCGGTTGGGCGTCAAGCCAATTTCAAATACCGAATCGGAACCCAATCCGAAGTACTCAGCGGCCGGCGTGCCATTGGGCAAGTCGGTATCGAGCACCATAATACCAGCGTGCGACTCACCCAGCCCAATTTCATCCTCAGCGCAAATCATGCCTTCAGAAGCCGCCCCGCGAATCTTGGACTTCTTGATTTTGAACGGCTCACCGCTGCTAGGATGCAGCATAGCACCTTCCAGTGCCACCACCACTTTTTGGCCGGCTGCCACGTTGGGCGCACCGCATACAATCTGGCGCGGGGTGGCATCGCCTACGTCCACGGTGGTCAGGCTGAGCTTATCGGCATCGGGGTGTTTTTCGCGGGTGAGCACGGTGCCCAGCACCACGCCGCGCAGGCCACCGGGCACGCTTTCCAACTCCTCAATGCCTTCCACTTCCAACCCGGAGCCGGTCAGCAGCTTCCCGATTTCCTCGGCCGATTGGGTGGTAGGGATGAGCGTACGGAGCCAGTCGTATGATATTTTCATGGGGTCATTTGCTAGTTGTTCGTTGTCAGGTAATAGTTGTTAGTTATCCGTTTTGAGTGACGCGAATACACATCATTTGGCAACCAACAACCAGCATCCGACAACTGATGCTGCCCGCAAAGGTAGGGATTTGGCAGGCTGCCCGAAACGCAGCCTGCCCTAGCTTTTTGCTTGTTTATCGGAACCTATCTACAGCACCGAAGTTCTTTCGTCCAAAACCCGTCTGTCATCCTGAGCGGAGCGGAGGATCTTCTCACAGCAGAACGACGGACGTAACAACGACTCGCTTTAACGTGACAAGGTCCTTCGCTCCACTCAGGATGACAGACGGGTTTCAGGTGTATGTTCCCTACCCCTACTCGTGAAACGCCTTTTCGCCGGCTGGGATTTCTACATTCAGCCTATTCTCAGCGGGTGGTAGGGGGCACACGAAGCTGTTGTTGTAGGCGCAGTAGGGATTGTAGGCATGGTTGAAATCGAGTGTGATTTCGGTGTCGTCGGGGGCGGGTACGGCGGCGTCGAGGTAGCGGCCGCCGCCGTAGCTACCCAGGCCGTTGGTGCGGTCGGCAAAGGGAATGAACAGCGTGGTATCAGGGCCAAAGGCCCGACGATAGAGCGTCAACTTATATTCCTGCTTATTCAGAATAAAAGTGGCTTGACCCCAGCGCAGGTAGGTTTCGGGTTGCGCGCCGGTGGTAGTCATGCGCGCCGTGTCGCGCTTGGTAAACCCCTGGTACTGCGCATCGAGGCGGTAGGCGCGGTCGGGCTCGTAGTAGGGTAGAGCTTTGAACGTATCGCGCTGGGCCTGGCTGAGCGGTGAGCCGCTAACGCGCCGGAACGAGTCGTCCTTTTCCTGGCGTTTCTTCTTTACGCCGATGATGTACTGGCTGTCGCTCAGCACCAAGTCTTGCAGAAAGTAGCCCACAATCAGCAGCAGGCCCAGACCAATAAAGAATTTCGGGTTGATTTTCACAGGGGCAAAGGTAGGGCACTTCTGTTTGCCCTTCTGCTCTTTGGGTATCCTGCTGAGTGTAAATGCAAATAGATTTTGAGATTACAGCATCCCTTCATCCGCGAAGCTGTAATACCCTAAATCCGTGTAAATCAGATGGTCCAAAATGGGCAGATCCAGGAACTGGCCAGCTTCTTTGAGCTTGCGGGTGAGGGCAATATCGGCGGCGCTGGGGTTGCGGTTGCCGCTGGGGTGGTTGTGTACCAGGATGATGCTGCTAGCCAGTTGCTCCAGGGCGTGCTTGAAAATAAGTTTGGGGTCGGCCACGGTGCCGGCCACGCCGCCGGTGCTCACGGGCTGCTTGCGCATCACCACGTTGGCGCGATTCAGTAAAACCACCCAAAACTCTTCATGCGGCAAGTCTTGTAAGTTGGGCCGGATGGTGTTGTAGATGTCGGTGGAGCAGGTGATAACCGTGCGCTGGCTGGCGGTGGCTTCCTTGCGGCGTCTACCCAGCTCCAAGGCCGCCACAATGGTAATGGCCTTGGCCTCGCCGATGCCCTTGTGGCGCATGAGTTCCTTCACCGAGAGCTTCGCTAGTGCATTCAAATCATTCTCCACGGCTTGTAAAATCAGTTTGGCTACGTCTACCGCCGAAAGCTTGGCCGTGCCCGAGCCCAGCAAAATGGCCATCAGCTCGGCGTCGGAGAGGGCAGCACGGCCTTTGGCCAGCAGCTTTTCGCGGGGGCGGTCTTCCTCGGCCCAACTCTTGATGCTGAAGGAGGTAGGCGCCGAGTACGTATGAGTAGGAAGCTGCTCGTCGGCTAAACTATTTACCGGATTCATTGTACACCTGTGTGAAATTACATGTCTCCGGTAAGCAAACATAGTACCGGCCAGCATACAGTAAAATCTCCGTTCTTTCGTCTACCCTCACGCGGCCGTTTGGTGGCTGTTTTCTTCTTCCCTCCTTCGTTTTTGCATGTCTCGTTTTTTGTCGTTACCAGTTCTGTTTTTCTTTCTCTTAGTTGAATGGTACGGCCTGCAAGCCGTGCGCACCGCCATCCAACCCGACACATCTGGCGGCCGGCGGCTGACTGCGGTGGTGTATGTGGTGGTGACGCTGCTGGTCTGGGGGCTGGGCATTTGGGCTATCAGCACGCGCCGCACCGCACAGCCGCATTACAAAGTCTACTTCTTAGGCCTGTTGCTGGGACTAATTGCGGCCAAGCTTGTGATTGCCTTACCCCTACTGCTGGAAGACGTGGTGCGGGGCGGGCGCTTCGTGGCGCGGCAGTTTAGCGGCAGCTCAGCGGGCGGTGAGCCTATTTCGCGCAGTGCGTTTCTGAGCCGGGCGGCACTATTGCTGGGTGCCGTGCCTTTGGTGGCGCTGGTCTGGGGCATCGTCCGCGGTGGCACCGACTACCAGGTGAAGCGTCGGGTGCTGCGCTTCCCCAATTTGCCGGCTTCGTTCGACGGCTTCAAAATCCTGCAAATCTCGGACCTGCACACGGGTTCATTCACCTCCAAAGAGCCGTTGCAGCGTGCCGTAAAGATTATCAATGACCAACAGGCCGACCTCATCTTCATGACCGGCGACTTGGTAAACAACGTGGCGACGGAGGTAGAAGAGCACATTGAGACGCTGGCGGGCATTCGCTCAAAGCGGCCTATTTATTCCATCCTCGGCAACCACGATTACGGGGACTATGTGCAGTGGGAATCGTTAGAGGCTAAACGCGCTAACCTGGAACGCCTGATGCAGAACCACGCCAAAATTGGGTGGGAACTGCTGATGGACGAAAACCGTGTGGTAGAGCACAATGGCGAGAAAATCGCCATTCTCGGCGTGCAAAACTGGGGAACCAAGTTCGTGCAGCACGGCAATCTGGCCAAAGCGCACGCTGGCTCCGGCGATGCGCCGTTCAAAATCCTGCTCACCCACGACCCTACCCACTGGGATGCGCAAGTGCATGAGTACCAAGACATCGACCTGACGCTCTCAGGCCACACGCACGGCGCGCAATTCGGCGTGAACCTGCCGCACCTGAAGTGGAGCCCCGTGCAGTATGTATACAAGCAGTGGGCCGGCCTGTACAAACGAGGTAAGCAGCACCTGTACGTAAATGTGGGCCTAGGCTTTCTGGGCTACCCTGGACGGGTAGGATTTTTACCCGAAATCACGGTGCTGGAATTGCGCCGCGCGTAGGTCCGGTAAAAGTCAGTGGAGCAAGCAAAAACAACCTCCTGCCCTTAGATGCGTATATGCCGCACATTCCATTTTTGCTCTCTCCTCTTCATACTGACTTATCATGAAAAAGACTTTTTTGCTGCTCAGCTGCGCTGCTGCGCTGACCATGGCTTCCTGCTCGGACAACAAAACCGAAACCGCCACCACCACGGATACCATGGATACTGCCGCGTCTACCACCGACGCGAATGATGCTACCTACCGCTCGCAGGCCGATGCTACCGCTCAGCGCATGGCTACCGACCTGAACGTGACGGACACAGCCGTGGTATCGAAAGCCCGCGACGCGTACTACAACCGCGCCCGCAAGCTGGCCGATGTGCGCAACCAGTACACCAACGACACCACCGGTCTGGGTGCTGCTAAGCGTGCCGCCTACCTGGAGTCGAACGAGGAATTCCACGATTTCCTGACTCCTGAGCAGTACACGGCCTACACCAGCAACCCCGGCCGCTACTACGAGGAGGTGGATATCGTGACCGTGACGCCTGCTGCGGCACCCCTCACGCCCGGCCAGAAGATTGAGCGCGCTGCCGCTGGCGTAGCGCCCGGTACCAAAGTAGAAGGTCCCGATGGTAGCAAGATTGAGGTTGATAAAGACGGCGACATCAAAATCAAAGATGCCCAGGGCAACAAAGCCAAGAAAGCCGGCGACGATGGCACCGTGAAGCTGAAGCCTGAAGACGGCGACAAAGTAAAGATCAAGTAGCCTCGTTTCTCTCGTATACAAAAGCCCGCCCGTGCAACGGAGCGGGCTTTTTTCGGCTCAATCCGTAAACCACAGGCAATAGTGCCAAAAGTCTGCGTTAGCTTTGTTTTGTGAGTATGCTACCTTTTCCACGTCTTGCGCAACTACAGGTGGTGCGGTTGCTAGGGCTTCTGCTCCTGTTGTGGCTGTGGTCGGCCGGCGCCGCGCAGGCCCAAGTACGCGTGACAGGTACCGTATCGGACGCCGAAACGCGCAAGCCCGTGCCGCGGGTTACGGTGCTACTCCAAGGCAAAGGCCAGGGCGTTATTGCTTCTGACCAGGGCGATTTCAACCTGACCGCCACCGCCCGTGATACCTTAGTGTTTCAGGCCCTGGGCTACAAAACCCAACGCTTGGTGGTAGGCAACAGTGGCTTGTCGCAAATTATTCTGCAAATCAAGCTGCAACCGGCCAGTATTGAGCTGCAAAGCGTGGAGGTGCGCCAGGGCCGCCCCTCCGATGCCGTGATTAACCGGGCCCTACGCAACATGAAGCGCCCTACCCCACCCGATAATGCCGTAAAGCGTCCGGCCCCGCCCAAGCCCCTGTTCCCCGTCGATAGTACGGCGCCAAAGTCAGCCACGGAATCGGCCTCGATACAAAATCCAGTGAGCCTGCTCTACGAGCAGTTCTCGCGCGAAGGCAAACAGCGCCAGAAGATGGAGGAAATTCAGGCGCAGGAAAGGCTTCAAAAAGCTCTTAAAGCCCGACGAGAGTATAACAAATACTTTTTGGATAATCGGGGTTACGAATAGCCTTTTTACAGTGCTTTGACGCTTTTTTTAGTAGCCTAACTCCGTATCTTGCTGTAATAGCAAATTCATAGTCAATACAATATAAATTTACACATACTACGTATAACCTTTTCTACAACTTCGTCCTGTGGTAATCGTACGATTGTAGTATGAGAATAGGGTATCCTTGCGTCAATGAATCGCTTGATTGTTCCTCTGCATCTACGTTTCGATTGGCATCTTACTCAGATGAACGCGTAGAGCAGACCGTGGCCAACAATTTGGCTTGCTTGCAGCGCATTCTGACGTATAACGTAGAAAACGACCTGCTCTTTTTCCGGATTGGGTCGAATATCGTTCCGTTTGGTTCGCACGCTATCAATACCTACCCGTGGCAAACCCGATTTGCAGCGGAGTTCCGAGCCATTGGCGACTACATCCGGCAGCACCAAATGCGCGTGTCGTTACACCCCGATCAGTTTGTGGTGCTGAACTCGCCCGACGCAGGCATTGTAGAGCGCAGTATTGCCGAGCTGGTTTACCAGGGCTCTATGTTGGATTTGATGGGCATGGACACCACTGCCAAGCTGCAAATCCATGTAGGAGGCCTCTACAACAACCGCGAGTTGGCTCTCAATCGGTTTGAGGACACGTACCGGACCCTACCCGAACAGGTGCGTAACCGGGTGGTTATCGAAAACGACGACCGCCTCTTCAGCCTGCGCGACTGCCTACGCCTGCACGAGGCCGTGGGCGTCCCCATTCTGTTCGATACTTTCCACCACGAATGCCTGAACCACGGTGAGCCGATGGCGGAGGCCCTGCGCCTAGCCGCCTCTACCTGGCACCCCATCCGCGACGGCGTAATTATGCTGGACTATAGTTCGCAGCAGCCCGGTGAACGCAAAGGCAAACACACCTCCACGTTGGTCGATGCCCTGTTCCACGACTTGCTACCGCACTTGCACGGCCTTGATGCGGATATCATGCTGGAAATAAAAGATAAAGAATCTAGTGCCCTACGTGCGGCAACTATTCTACGACAAGCGGGTCTACTACAAACCGCTTCCTAACTCTCTGCTCCCTCACCTTATTTCGCTATGGCAAACCTTCCCTCCGCTCATTCGGGCGATATCCTTCTCACCCATACTATACAGGCTCTGCTGCAAGGTCCTACCGGTATCCCCATTAGCACGTCGCTCACCCACGTTGACCAGTGGTATCAGCTTCTGATTGATAGTGGTATACCTGCTTTTCAGGACATTGCCCGCGAGTTGGGCAACCTGCAATCGTTGATCAGCGCGGAGCAAGATATTTTTGATGGTAAATCCATCGGCCGGTCGCTCAGCATGCTAGGCGCCCAAACCATTCAGGCCGCCGATAACGTGGATGATACGCTGAAGGCCGATTTGAGCAAGCTCGGCGACCTGCTAATTAAGTTTGGCGGCGATTTGGAAAACCATGCCTTGCTAGCATAAGAAGCAGACGCTTACCAGCAAGCCCGTTTCCATCTCGTGGGAACGGGCTTTTTTCTGCCAATAGCTTATTGTATGCCCCTTTTTGTTGGTACTATTCTCGTAGAAATGGATTACGAATATATTACGAAATTTTTGAACTACTTCAACATCAACCACATGCGACGATGAAACATAATTATATTAGGTTTTGCAAAATTATAACAGGAGTAGTATATTTCCAGAACCTTTAAACGTCTTGGCCTTGTGTTTAGGACGTTCTGCTCTCTCGCCTTATCTATCCCGCCCATGTACACACCAGCAAAAGAACTCGAGCTCACTTGGTATGAGAAGCTATTCATGTATGGCGCGTTAAGCTGGGCTAGCGTAGCGGGCTATTGTATCGTACATGTACTATCCTAGTTCAGCAGTCACTGCTTGCTTAAGGTAGGATACTGTTTTGCACGAGCGCAAGGCAGAAACCCACGTGCTACATGGGGTTTCTGCTTCGCGCTCGTAGTTTTCCGGCAAACGCTGCTAGAACTTAGTGCGCCGTTACCAAACTAGGGGTAGAAGAAATAAATAATACGCAGAAAAGCCCGTTTCCGTACCGGAGACGGGCTTTTCTATGGGGTCACGGATAAAGGTTTGGACCTGATCAAAGCCACAGGTGACTAAGCTAGGGTGTCTGCTCTGTGGCTAAGAAATCACGAACTGCTTGTTCAGTAATAAGATAACTGGCTCCGTTGCGACGGGCTTTGTCATTATTAGATCCAGAGTATTGAGAACAAATTTGTCCACTAAATACAAGTTCCCGCGCTTCTTCCTCCGTGCTGCTTAGCCGATCGGCTAACTTTCGCTCCATAGGACGATTGACGCCTATACGGTACACCCTACCCAGTTTGCGTTCCTCTACCAGGGCTTCCATCAATACGTCGAAGTGTGCTCTATTCTCTGCTAAGCGCTGGGTCAAATTCTTGGCTTCAGCCACTGAGTCATCAGACGGGAAAGGCAGAGAAATTACTTTATTCGTTTCTACCATATCCCCTTCACCTAATACAAGCCAATCCATCCGCACCTGCGGTAAGGCAGCCCCTATTTTTTGTAGGACTACTACAGATGGAACACTCTGCCGGCTACCTAAGATTAATCTTAAACTCTGATAGCTTATATCCGCAGCCTTCGCAAAGGCTGATTTATTGCCTTTATGATAACACTGCACTAACTCAGCAATTCGCTGATTCACAGATTTTCGTTCCTTCTCATTCATAACTCTGTATCTACTTCTTCGTCATTTTGCACAAAATAACAGATACAAATTTGGATTATTCCAGTGAATACACCAACATATGCGCCAATATGAATGATAAATTAATACTTTGTCGCTTCCTTAAAGCTGTTATTCCCTTCTAGCCTTCATGTACTGTGTAAAACCTGAAAGCAGCGTCTCTTGCTGTACCCACAGAAAGCAAAAAGCCCGTTTCCATACCGAAAACGGGCTTTTCTGTGGAGTCGCAGGGATTCGAACCCTGGTCCAGACAAGGAAGGCGTCGGGCTTTCTACGTGTGTATCTATGCTTGGATTGTCAGGGTAGCCCGGGCGCACATCAGGCCTTTAGTCTACCCGTAGATGCAGTTAGGTTTCGCCGCGTGGTCACACCTCCCACGTGGCTATCTTTTACTTACGACGCCCCGAACTCACCCGTGTAAAAGAAAACGGATGCGGGACGATGGCATTACTTAGTACCTAGACTAGGCAGCCATGGCGTAGGAATACTCGCCAGTTATTGTTCGGACGACTTTTTAACGGGAGATTCATCCAACTCCCGACACGCTTACTCGCGACTTGCACAAGCTGTCAATTCCATGTCGACCCCAGATTAGAAAGAACGGTACCCGCCGTAAGAGGCGGGGCGTAAATGTACGCGGATTAGTTAGAAAACGTTGCAGCAGGGCTAATTTGTTCCCGTTTGTCATTCCGAGCGCAGCGAGGAATCTGCGTGAGACGCTACTATCTTCTGCCTCAGATTCATCGCTGCGTTCAGAACTACAAACACCGCTGCTGACTTCCGAAGCCCACCTTTTTGGGGTATCTTTGTAGGATAGCACTATGGAGAATTTCGTTGTTTCGGCCCGGAAGTACCGTCCGGCCACGTTTCGGAGCGTGGTGGGGCAGCAGCACGTAACTACTACCCTGCAAAACGCCATTGCCTCGCAGCATTTAGCGCAGGCCTTCCTGTTTTGCGGGCCGCGAGGGGTAGGCAAAACCACCTGCGCCCGCATCCTGGCCAAGACCATCAACTGCGAGTTTGTGGAAGAGCACGTCCGTAAGGGCCGCTCGGTGGCGGAACTGGTGGCGGCAGGCCGGCAGGACATCATCCCCGACTCGGTGCTCAACTCTCCTACCCCCGACGCGCCCACCGAGCTGGAAGCCTGCGGCAAGTGCTCGTCGTGCCGGGCGTTTCAGGAAAACGCTTCCTTTAACGTGCACGAGCTGGACGCGGCATCTAACAACTCGGTTGAGGATATTCGTTCTTTGGTAGAGCAGGTGCGCTACGCTCCGCAGCAGGGCCGCTTCAAGGTGTACATCATCGACGAGGTGCACATGCTCTCGAATGCGGCGTTCAACGCGTTTCTGAAGACGTTGGAGGAGCCGCCGGGCTATGCCATTTTCATTCTGGCTACCACCGAGCGCCACAAGATTATCCCTACCATCCTGTCGCGCTGCCAGATCTTCGACTTCAACCGGATTCGGGTTGACGACATTCGGGGACATTTGCGCTACGTGGCCACTCAGGAGAAAATCAAGGCCGAGGACGATGCTCTGCATCTGCTGGCGCAGAAGGCCGACGGCGGCCTACGCGACGCCTTGAGCATGTTCGATCAGATGGTGACCTTCGCCGGGGACGACCTGAGCTACAAGGATGTGGTGCAAAACCTGCACATTCTCGATTATGAATACTATTTCCGGCTAGTGGATGCGCTGTTGAGCGAAAACCTGTCGCAGACCTTGCTCTTGCTGGATGAGGTGATGCAGAACGGTTTCGACCTGCACAACTTTGTGGTGGGTGCCGCCGAGCACCTGCGTGGCCTGCTAGTGTGCAAAGACCCCGTGACGGTGCAGCTGCTGGAAGTATCGGAGGGCATTCGGCAGAAGTACGTGCAGCAGGCGCAGGCTGCGCCGCTGGCCTTCCTGCTATCGGCCCTGAACCTAGTGAGCCAGTGTGACCGGGAGTTCAAGCAGGCCAAAAACCAGCGTTTGCACGTGGAGCTGACGCTCATGAAGCTGGCCTACCTCAACGGTGCCGTGCAGTTTGCCCGCGACCTGAGCAGCCCCGCCGCCAACGGCGAGGCGAAAAAAAAAAGTAGCCCCGTAGCCCCGCCTACCCCTGCGGCGGCAGCTGATAACCAGTTGGTGGCCGATGGTACTGCTGAGGCACCGGCTGCCTATGCCGTAGCCGCGCCGCCTACCACTGCACCAGCGCCGCCCGCGACCCGTCCTCTACCCTCACCTACCCCAGTAGCGGTCAGTGTTCCGGCCGCGCCTGCTGCGCCAGCACCAGCAGTAAGCGCGCTCCCTACCCCCCCCCCCCTGCAACACGCCCCCGCCGACCCGCAGCCTATTGTGCCGGTGGAAAGCGGCGTGGAAGAACTGCACGACACGCCCAGCATAGAGGACGAGACAGCCGACTTACCCAACCCTACCCAGCAATTCCGCGACACGCAGCCGCATGTGGAGGTAGGGCGCCCCAGCTTCGAGGGGCACGAGCCGGCACCTGGTTTGCCGCTGCCTCCGGTTACGCGCCCCAGCGGCCCAATCCATTCGAAGGTGCCTAGCCTGCCGAGCTTATCGGCCCTGAAAGCGAAGGTAGCCCAACAGGCCAGCACTGTGAAAGCGACTCCTACCCTCGACGTGGAGCCTACCTCTGTGGACGGCCTACCGCCGATAGACGAAGAAGTATTGCACCGCGTGTGGAATGAGCTGAAGGAGGAGCGAAAGGCTCAGGAACGGATGAGCGAGTACATGGTGCTCAACCGCCCAGTGCAGGCCAACGAGCGCCACGTGATAGAGTTGATTGTCGACAACCCAGTGCAGGTGGACCAGTTCAACGAGTTTCGGGCGGAGCTGCTCACAGAGCTGCGGCGGCGCACGGGCTACCCCCGTCTCACGGTGCAGGTAAGCGTAGCTCCACAGGCCCAAACGGCCCGCAAGCTCTACACGTCGTCGGATAAGTTTGAGTACCTGGCCGAGAAGTTTCCGATGCTGCATGAGATGAAGCAGCGCTTGGGATTGGATACGGATTTCTGATCACGGATTCGCTCGGATGTTGAGGATTGGTTGGATTTTGTAGACGATTGCGGCTTGGCTGTCATCCTGAGCCTGCGAAGGACCTTATCACGGTAGAACTACAGGCATTATAACGACTCGTTCAACTGGCAGAAGGTCCTTCGTAAGCTCAGGATAACAAACGGAGAAGGTACATCCACAAAATCCGACTAATCCGGTAAATCCGAGCGAATCCGTGGTCCTATACACAAAATTTCGCACTTCGCGGGTGCGACGGGGTATTTCGGGGACGGTCGGGCTTTTTATTCCAAAAGAGGCCCCCTATCTTTGATTTCTTAAGTCCTCCGCACCGCCTTCCTGTGAAAAAACCCCTTCTACTAGTACTTCCGGCCCTGGCTACCCTGGGTTTCACCCAATGCCAGTCCAGCAAACCGGCCGCTACTGCTCCCGCCACCGAAGCCCCCGTTACCGCCGCGAAGCAGAAAGAGTACAAGTACGAAACGGTGGAAGGCGACCCGCTGAAAGCCCGTATCTACACGCTGGATAACGGCCTGACGGTCTACCTCTCTGACTACGACGACGCGCCGCGCATCCAGACGTACCTGGCTGTGCGCGCCGGCTCCAAAAATGACCCGCACAACGCTACCGGCCTGGCGCACTACCTAGAGCACATGGTGTTCAAGGGCACTTCCAAACTGGGTACGCAAAACTGGCAGGCTGAGAAGCCGGAACTGGATAAAATTGAAGGGCTGTACGAGCAGTACCGCGCCACCCGCGACGCGGCGCAGCGCAAGAAGCTCTACCACCAGATCGACTCTGTTTCGAGTGTAGCGGCCAAGCTGGCCGTGGCAAACGAGTATGACAAGGTGATGGGTGCCATCGGCTCGAAAGGCTCTAATGCCTACACTTCGGTGGAGCAGACGGTGTATCAGGAGGATATTCCGAGCAACCAGATCGAGAAGTGGGCGGCCATCCAGAGCGAGCGACTGAAGGAGATGGTGCCGCGCCTGTTCCACACGGAACTGGAAGCGGTGTACGAGGAGAAAAACCGCACCCTCGACAACGATTTTTCCAAGGAATATCAGGCGCTGAACGCTGGCCTCTACCAGAAGCACGAGTACGGCACGCAGACCACCATCGGCACGATTGAGCACCTGCAAAATCCGTCGATTACAGAGATTAAGAAGTATTTCGGGCAGTACTATGTGCCCAACAACGTGGCGCTGGCCCTGAGCGGCGACCTGGATTACGACCAGACCATTCGTTTGATTGACCAGTACTTTGGGCAGATGGAGCGCAAGCCAGTGCCCGCCTTTGAGCCGGCCAAGGAAGCACCCATCACTACCCCGCTAGTGAAGGAAGTGGTAGGGCCTTCGGCTGAAAACGTGATGCTGGGTTTCCGCTTTCCCGGTACTACCACCGACGACGCGCTGGTGCTGCGCATGATCGACAAGATCCTGACCAACGGTCAGGCCGGCCTCATCGACCTCGACCTGAATCAGCAGCAGAAAGTATTGCAGGCGGCATCGTTCACGGATTTGAACGATGATTATTCCTCGCACATCATGTACGCTACCCCGCGCCAGGGCCAAACACTGGACCAAGTGAAGGCGCTGCTGCTAGGCGAGCTGGACAAGGTAAAGAAGGGCGACTTCCCGGAGTGGCTGATTCCGGCCATCATCAACAACGAGGAGCTGCAACGCACCAAGAGCTACGAGGACAACGAAGCCCGCGCGGGTGCTTTTGTAGCGGCGTTCATTGCCCGCCAAGACTGGAAAGACTACCTCAAGCAGTTCGACGACTTCGCCAAGATCAAGAAGGAAGATGTGGTGCGCGTGGCTAATCAGTATTACCAGAACAATTACGTGGTGGTATACAAGCGCACCGGCCAGGATAAAACCACCGAGAAGGTAGTGAAGCCGGCCATTACGCCGGTGCCCGTGAACCGCGACGCTGCTTCCGACTTCTACAAGCAGGTGACAGCCATGCAGTCGCCGGAATTGCAGCCGGTGTTTGTAGATTACAAGAAGGATATTCAGGAAGTGAAGCTTAGCTCGGGCGTGCCGGTGTTCTACACCCGCAACGCTGAGAATAACCTGTTCAATCTCTACTACGTGCTCGACATGGGCACCAACGCCGACCCGCGTCTGGGCCTGGCTACCGACTACCTCCAGTACCTCGGCACCGATAAGTACACCGCAGCGCAGTTGCAGCAGGAGTTCTACAAGCTGGGATGCTCGTTCTCTGTCAGCAGCGGGCAGGACCGTACGTTCGTGAGTCTCTCCGGCCTCGACAGCAACATGGAGCCCGCTTTGCAGCTATTCGAAAGCCTATTGCGTGCCCCCAAGGCCGACGCGGAGGCCCTGAAAAACATGGTGGCCGGCACCTTGAAAGCCCGCCAGGATGCCAAGCTGAACAAGAATGTGATTCTGCAACAGGCCATGGTGAATTACGCCAAGTACGGTCCCAAGAATCCGTTTACGACCCAGCTGAGCGAAAAGGAGCTAAAGGCGCTGAAGCCGCAGGACCTCATCAGCCGCATTCAGCAGCTCATGGGCTACCAGCACCGGGTATTGTACTACGGTCCCCAGCCTACCGATAAGGTAGTGGCTGTGTTGAACGCTGACCACAAAACGCCCCCTACCCTCAAGCCCGTACCGGCCGACAAGGACTTTACCGAGCAGCCCATGAACCAGCGCCAGGTATACTGGGTGGACTACAACATGGTGCAGGCCGAAATTCTGTTCCTAACCAAGGGCGACGCCTACGATAAAGCGCTGGTGCCCACGGTGAGCCTGTACAACGAGTATTTCGGTGGGTCGATGGGGAGCATTGTGTTCCAGGAGCTGCGCGAGAGCAAGGCGCTGGCGTACTCAGCCTCGTCGCGCTACGCGAGTGCCGATAAGCTGGGCCGCTCCAACTACATCACCTCCTACATCGGCACGCAGAGCGACAAGCTGCCCGAGGCTATGGCTGGCATGGCGGGTTTGCTGAACGATATGCCCGCGGCGGAAGCAAACCTAACAATTGCCAAGAACGCCATTCGCAACAGCATCGCCACGGAGCGCATCACGAAGTCGAATATCCTGATGAGCTACGAGCGCGCCAAGCGCCTCGGTCTCGACTACGACGTGCGCCGCGACGTGTATGAGAAAACGTACAACATGAGTTTTGACGACTTGAAGAAGTTTCAGGAGGCTAAAGTCAAAGGCCAGAACCAAACCATTCTCGTTATCGGCTCCAAAGACCGTTTGAATTTCAAGGAGCTTGCTAAATACGGCAAGGTTCAACAACTTACCCTGAAAGAGATTTTTGGGTATTAACCCTGTCATCCTGAGTGGAGCGAAGCGATATAACGTGTATCGTGCAGCAACCGCGCTACCGTGAGAAGGTCCTTCGCTCCACTCAGGATGACAGTCATTTTACCAATCGTAACACTTTATAGACCGTCACCTAACAACTGACACTTTTCACAATGGCAGAACAAAAAATTACCATCCAGAACGGCAAATTGAATGTGCCGGACCAGCCCATCATCCCATTCATTGAGGGCGACGGTACGGGTCCCGATATCTGGGCGGCATCCGTAAAAGTATTCGACGCAGCAGTGGAGAAAGCCTATGGCGGCTCCAAGAAACTGGTGTGGAAAGAGGTTCTGGCCGGTGAGAAAGCATTCAAGCAAGTAAACAACTGGCTGCCCAACGAAACGCTGGACGCTTTCCGCGAGTACCTGGTAGGCATCAAAGGTCCCCTGACTACCCCCGTAGGCGGTGGCATTCGCTCGCTGAACGTGGCCTTACGCCAGGAACTGGACCTGTACGCTTGCGTGCGTCCCGTACGCTGGTTTGAGGGTGTACCCTCGCCCGTGAAGCAGCCCAACCTGACCGACATGGTGATTTTCCGCGAAAACACGGAAGACATCTACGCCGGCATCGAGTACATGAACGGCACGCCCCAGGCTCAGAAAATGCTGGAATTCCTGCAAGACGAGATGGGCGTGAAGAAAATCCGCTTCCCCGAGTCGTCTTCGTTCGGCATCAAGCCAGTATCGAAAGAGGGCACGGAGCGTTTGGTGCGCGCTGCCATCGAGTACGCCATCACGCACAAGAAGCCGTCGGTGACCATCGTGCACAAGGGTAATATCATGAAGTTCACCGAGGGTGCCTTCAAAACCTGGGGCTACGAGCTGGCCGAGCGCGAGTTTGGCGACAAAGTATATACCTGGGCACAGTACGACAAAGTACTGGCCAAGCAGGGTCAGGAAGTAGCCGACGCGCAGCAGAAAGCTGCTCTGGAAAGCGGTAAGATTCTAATTAAGGACAGCATCGCCGATGCGTTCTTGCAGCAGATTCTACTCCGCCCGGCTGAGTACTCGGTAGTGGCTACCCTGAACCTGAACGGCGACTACATCTCCGACGCGCTGGCCGCCATTGTGGGTGGTATCGGTATTGCGCCGGGCGCCAACATCAACTACACTACCGGCAACGCCATCTTCGAGGCTACCCACGGCACCGCGCCTAAGTATGCCAACCTCGACAAGGTGAACCCCGGCTCGGTTATCCTCTCGGGTGCCATGATGCTGGAGTACATGGGCTGGCAAGAAGCCGCCGACCTGATCTACAGCGGTCTGGAAGCTGCCATCGCCTCCAAGCGCGTTACCTACGACTTCGAGCGTCTCATGGACGGTGCTACCCTGCTGAAGTGCAGCGAGTTCGGTGACGAAATTATCAACCGGATGTAGTAGCTTGGCAGTAGCCAATTAGTAAGAACCCCCGCGTTGGCTGAGAGGCCGGCGCGGGGGTTTGTTTGCATCTGGCATAGTAATTCGTACCTCCGCACTCGCTCGGCTATGCCGAGTGAGGACTACGTTTGAGGGGCTCTGCCCCGAATCCGGCTGCGCCGCCTAAACAATACTATCTAACGACCGCAACAGCGCGTAGCAGAGCTGCTTGAGCATAGGGCTTACTCGGCGCAGCCGAGCGAGTGCGGGGTGTAGAAATGTTGTGAGTTAGCACGTTACAAGTTATGTTAGCCTCAATATATTATTCTGAATTCTTGTGTCAGAACTTCGTAAAACGCACCCCGGAGGGCTATTCTTTTTGACGTTGACTGTAGTAGGCTGGGTAGATGTATTTATTCGCCCGCAGTACACAGACATTGTCCTTAATAGCCTACGATATTGCCAGCAGCGTAAGGGGTTGGAATTATACGCCTACGTCATCATGAGCAGTCATATTCACTTGATTGCTGCCCGCACTGACGGAAGCCTTAGTGACGTATTACGCGACTTAAAAGCACATACAGTCAGACAGTTACTCAGAGCCATTGCTGAGAACGAGCAGGAAAGCCGCCGAGAATGGATGATGCGTCTGTTCGCGTACTATGCCCAGCCACAGCGCCAGAATGAACAGTATATGTTCTGGCAGAAAACCACTTTCCCTATTCCTCTCTGGACACCAGCTGTGGTACGTCAGAAGATGGATTATATTCATAGTAATCCGGTAGCGGCCGGCTTAGTTACAGCACCAGAACACTACTCACTGAGCAGTGCCTGCTATTTCAGCCCTCTTCAAACACTACCTCTATAAATACGTTTTATCTCTACACACGCCGCACTCGCTCGGCTGTGCCGAGTGAGTTCTACGCTTGAGGGGCTTTGCCCCGAATCCGTATGTACCGTATGGGCAAGGCCGCGCTAACGTCAGGCAGACGCGCGCAGCAGAGCTGCTTGGGCGTAGTCGTCACTCGGCATAGCCGAGCGACTGCGACGAGGGGTAGTGGCTAACGGCCGTTCAACGAAGCGGTAGAGATGCTTCGGCTGCGCTCAGCATGACGGTTTCCTACCCCTCCACCCGCCTACCCTGCTCCAACCGCAGCACCTGCGTCACGTTCTGCGGGATTTCGTGGGGGTAGTGGCTCACGTAGATAAGCGTAACGTTACTGACTTGGCAGATGCGGTCCAGCACGTGGCGGAAGTGCTGTTGCTGCTGGGCGTCGAGGCCCTGGCAGGGCTCGTCGAAGAGGTAGAGGGGCGGGTTGCGCACCAGGGCGCGGGCCAGCAGGCACAGGCGCTGCACGCTGGTGGCCACTTGGCGGAAGGGTGTGGCGGCGTGCTCCTCCAGGCCCAACAGACGCAACCAGCGGCGGGCAATGGCAGCCTTGTCGGGCTGGCTGGGGCGGAGCAGGCTCAGCGTTTCGTAGAAGCCCGACTCGATGATGTGCAGGCAGCTTTGCCGGGCCGGGAAATACTGGAACAGCTCCGGCGACACAAAGCCAATCTTCTTTTTGATGTCCCAGATACTCTCGCCGCTGCCGCGGCGCCGGTCGAAGAGGGTGATGCGCTGGCGATAGGCCTGGGGGTTGTCGCCGTTGAGTAGGCTGAGCAGGGTGCTTTTACCGGCGCCGTTGGGGCCAGTCAGCGCCCACCGCTCGCCGGGTTTTACTTCCCAGTTGATGTGGTCGAGCACCACCTTGTCGCTGTAGCGGATGGTCACGTCTTCGAGGCGTACGATGGTTTGAAACTGTGGGGGCAGTGTGAGGGCCAGCAGGGCGCGCAGCTCGGCTTCATCCAGGGTAGGCAAGCCGGCTGCGGTGAGCTGATTGGGGTGGAAATCGGCCTTTGGCTGTGTTGCCGCTACCCTACCCGCTTGCAGCACCGCCACGTGCGTGATGCCAGCAGGCACTTCGTGTGGACTAGTAGCCATTACCACTGTGATGCCGGAGGCTATGATGGCAGCCAGCAGCTGATCGAAGGCGGCGCGGGTGTGCACGTCGAGGCCGGTGAGGGGCATATCGAGCAGGAGTAGGGCCGGGTTGCGCAGGAGAGCGGCGGCCAGCAGCAGGCGGCGGGTTTCGCCGTTGGAGAGCTTGATGAGGCGCTGGGTTTGCAGCTGGTTCAGGCGTAGGAGGGTTACTACCCGTTCGTAAGTCCAGTGAGGTGCGGCGGTGGCCAGCGGTACGGCTCGCAGGTAGTTTTCTACGGTGGGCACGCTGTCGGCATCGGTGGCGTTGAAGCGCTGCTGGTAGTAGATTTCGGTGGTGTTGGCCAGCGTACGGAAGTTGGGGCGGGCAGGCACATGGCTGACCAAGCGGCGCCAGGTGAACAGCGGGTCGTGGGTTGCGGCGGCACGCTCCTGCGCTAGCGCATCGAGGTGGGGGTAGGTGGCCCGGCCGCCGGTGATGGTCAGGTGGCCGGCCAGGGTAGCGAGCAGGGCGCTTTTGCCGGAACCACTTTCGCCCACCAGCGCCCAGTGCTGACCGGGTTCGATCTGAAAGTTCAGCTCCGCAAACAGCAGCCGGTTGAGATGACGAACGGTGACGTTTTCGAGCGAGAGCAGAGGTTCGGGCATCGGAAAGAAGGTAGGCGCACAACTGATTTGAAACGGCAGCTTACGCACACCAGCCCAGACTTCCCAATGCACCCGCCATAATTTCGGCGTCTACCTGCCGCCTTGCGTACCTTGCCGCCATGAACTCCTACCCTACCCTGGCCACAGAACGCCTACTGCTACACCAGCCGCTGACACGCCACATCCCCACCATTGTGCATTTAGCCAACGAGCCGACGGTAGCCAACATGACGCTGAATATTCCGCATCCTTACGGGGAAGCCGACGCCATTTACTGGTTGAACGCGGCCAATCAGGGTTTTGCCAGCGGCCAACACCACGTATTTGCCATCGAGTTGCGCGAGACAGGGCAGTTTGTCGGCGGCATTGGCCTCACCGTGGAGCAGCGTTTCAACCGGGCCGAAGCAGGTTATTGGGTAGGCAAGCCGTTCTGGAACCAGGGTATAGCTACGGAAGCGCTACGGGCCGTGCTAGCCTTCGGCTTCGAGACACTGGAACTACACAAGATTTTCGCCACACACCTGGTTGCTAATCTGGCCTCTGGCAAAGTGATGCAACACGCCGGCATGCTGTGGGAAGCCGAACTGCACCAGCACGTGCGCAAAAACGGGCAGTATTTCAATTTGATGCAGTATCAGCTCACGCGCCCGACCTACCTGGCCCGTGTTGCGGGGTAGGCTGGTTGCCGCGCTGCTCGAAGTTAGATGATGTAGAGAAGCATACTTGCGTCTCCTCGTTGAACGACACCACCTGATTATATCCAAGATAAATACCATCAGCAACAATGAGACGCGAGTACGCGTCTCTACACCGTTTCTTAAAACTCATACCCTGCCGTTAGCTGCACTCCTTCGTACTTAAATTCCTCCAAGTTGGAGCGCTGGCCCAGCCCTACGTGGTTGAAGCCGCGTAAGTAGCGAGCTGTTAGGCTTAGATGGTCTGTTAGCTGCACAGCTACACCAGCAGTACTCAGGATGCTGCGCTCCTCCGTGTCGTGGGTGGTGTTGGTGGTGGCACCGGCCACGGTTTGCTCCGCCCGAATCAGCAGGTCGAACTGGGGGCCGGCCAGCACCCACAGACGCGGCAGCACTTGGTAGCGTATCGTGAGGGGTAGGGAGAGGTAGGCGAAGCTGTACTGACTATCAGTATTCTTGTTCGCGCCGCGCATTTGGGCAAATAGGTAATCCTGCTCCAGCGCCCACTTTTGTCCCAGTGGCACGCGCATGGTCAGGCCGGCTACCGCCCCTACCCGGTAGCTGGCCTCCACCGGCACGGCGGGCCGGGGGTAGCCCCGGTTGAAGTTCATGTTGATCAGGTTGGCACCTGCTTTCACCCCAAATAGCACCGGCCGCTTTTCCCCATTGGTAAGTAGCGCGGCTGGTGCTTGTTCGCTGTAGTGGTTGAGGGGTAGGCTGATAACCGCCCGAGCCGTGAGCAGACTAGGCAGACTAAATAGCCCGGCAAGGAATAGCGTGTGTTTCATAAAGAGAAGCAGCTTGGGAGCTGCTTCAATCGAAGCACCAGCTGTAGAGGTCAAATATATATGCCCAACGCTATTCTTCGCGAATAACGTTGGGCATAGTGCATTTATCTCTTTGTAAAGAGTCGTTTAGCTCGGTTCTTCGCCGAATTTTTCGTTGCGGCTGCTGGTGTCGGGTTGGCCAGTGAGGGCGCCTTTCGCCATCTGGAACAAGCTGTTGACCTTGCCGCCGGGCTTGTCCCAGTATTCAGCCTGATGGAAATTGACCTTGAGCAGCGTGATATTCGGGTCGTCTTTGCCTTTGGGGAACCAGGCTTTCAGGCCGTCGTTCCACAGGGCATCGATTTTGGCCTTGTCCTTTTTCACCTCGGCGGTGCCGGCCAGGCTCACGTAGGTTTCGGCCGTTTCGTTGGAGTAGTTGATGCCTACGCGGTTGTTGGACCTGATTTCTTCTACTTTGCGCGAATCTTCGTAGGTGAAAAACCACAGCGTGCCGTCGTCGTCGAGACCGTGCGTGTACATGGGGCGGCTATGGAAGTCGCCGTCGGTCTCCAGCGTGGTGAGGGTGGCGTAACGAATGTCCTTGATTTTATCCTTGAGCGTATCCAGCTCTTGGGGTCGGATGGCGGTTGACATAACAGAATAGTGGTTGGTGGAAGGTTTAGAGTAAAACGACCACCACCGCCGCGGGTTAGGTTACTCGCGGGATTAAACAACATTCTGTACATCAGGCACAACACGCCTGCCCGCGGTAGCGCCTGCCTTTCGATTGCGCCACAGCCAGCCACTAGCGCCGAGCACCACTAGCAGCCCTGCCCCCATCGTGCCCAGCATCAGCCTGAAAGAAACCGGGTACAATAGGCTGCCGCCCACAACGGTAGCAACGCCCAGCCACCACATCACCTCCGTGCTTGCTGGCCCGGTCTGAAGCGGCGCCTGTTGCAGTGCGGCCGGATTGGCGGGCGGGTACAGCAGGAACTTCAAGCGGGGGTAGTCGTGCAGCAGCAGGCCCAGCGTGAGCACCAGAAACCCCGCAACTAAGTAGGGCGTGCCTGTCCAGTGCTGCGACCAGGTCAGGAAGATGATGTTCAGCCACATGGGTACTAGCATCACCGCGCCCAACAAGGCAAAGCGACCCGTAAGCAGCAGCACGCCAATCAGGAGCTGCGCCACGCCAATGAATTGCGCGAAGATTTCCAGGCTGTGCTCGGCCAGAAAGGCGTGGTTCATGGGCGGCCCCATCAGGCCCGGAATATGGTTATCGGAAAGCTTGTAGAGGCCGCCGCCCAGCATGAACGCGCCCAACAGCAAGCGCGCACCCACCACGTAAAGCCGCCGCAGCCAGCCCCCTACCCCCAACGCCACTGCCGTAGCCGCAAGGGGTAGGAGAATACAGAGAGCGTAGAAAAAAGCAACCACGATAGCCTAGTGACCCGCCAGGGCTTGCAGCGCCGCACCGGGAAGCGTAGCGCGGACGCTATCCGCGAACTGGTAACGCAGGTTGGAAATCGTGGGCGCATCCAACGTGAAAGCGCTTTTATGCTGAAAATCCAGCCGCGCCGCGCCGATGGTATTGGATTTGGCGACGCGCACGGCGGCGGTGCTACCCGGTGTAGTACCGGCTACCACCCGCAACTGCTTCAACTGGTTCTGGGCCAGTTCTACCGAGGCATTCTGGTCGGCCGCTACCAATAGGCTGTCTTGTTGGAAGCCTTGCACCTGCACATCTGCCGATGGCAAATCTGGATTTGGGGAAGTGGTAGGATAGGGAAACGCCGTGCCAACTGCGGACGAATTCACAAGCAGCGTAGCGAGGCGCGGGCAGCTTACCACCACCACACGTGGCGTCCAGGGGCTACGCGAATTGCGATGTTTGGCAAGGTCGATGATGCGCAGGCGGCGGCCGGTTTGCACAACTTGTATAGAATCGGCTTTGTTGTGTTGCCGCACGGCAAACGGACCAGCTTCAACCTTGACTGTCAAGCGACTGCCGGGCGTTAGCTCTACCTCGTCAAAATCGCGGAGTGTCAATGCGCTGTAGTCGCGGAAGGGGTTGCGGAACTCGCCGCGGTTGTACTCGGCGCGTAGGGCCACGTTGTAGGTAGCCAACGAAGCCACTAGGATCAGAATTCCGATGAGCAACAGTTTGGTGCTGGTTTTCATGGCTAGGAAGAAGGTAGAGTAGCGGTTTGTTCCTGCTGAAACCGGGTGTAGCGCTCCTGCACTTCCTCCAGGCTGATATCGAGCAACGACACCGTTTTGAAAAACTCGGGCAGTTCCTGTTGCAGAAACCGCTCCTTGCGCAGGGCTTTCACCTGCTGCGCGGCCTCGGGGGCCACAAAAAAGCCCAGGCCGCGCTTGTTGTAAATCACCTCCTGCTGTTGCAGCAAATCGTAAGTCCGCATTACCGTATTGGGGTTTACCTGTAAGTCGCCGGCCAGCTCGCGCACCGACGGAATCTTCTCATCGGCCTGCCACTTGCCCAGCAGAATATGGTCGCTCATGTACCCAGCTATTTGCAGGTAGATAGCTTCGTTATCTTTAAATTCCATGTTGATTTTCCTCTCCGTTACACTTGCTTTTCCCGCAGGCGAGCATAGGCCACCGTCCAGAAAAGCACAGTTAGTACCACGAATACCAGTCCTATCCACTGCATTTGCGTTTCAGGCAGATCCACTCTGTAGAAAGAGTTCATCGTGCGAAAATTCGCTCCTGTAAAGGGTAGGGTCGTAACCAAATCTGCTCCGAACATGGTCTTTAACACCTGAAAGTTGACCAACGTTAGCACGCCTAGCATACCAAATACCACAAAGCCCGTTTTCACGAATTGAGCTTTTTCAAAGAAAATGGCGCCTACTAGCATTACGGCGTGCAGTACAGCGTATGCGTATAAAATTGTATAGGGCTGATCCTGCGGATCGAAAAGATCCATAGCCTCGTGGTAACCACTGGGTGTGTTGAATAGCAGTAATACAATGCTGTTGGCTAGGTAGAACACTGGCACATAGACCAGTAAAAACAACACAAATGAGTATATCCAGCCAACCAAATACTTTTCCAGAGTAGAAGCCGGTAAACACAAGGCAGCAATAGCCCGGTTCTTGGAACCGAATTGCTGAAAAATGGTGCTGGTGAAGAATGCACCCGCTCCCAGAAGAAATAGAGCGAAAAACATAGTTTGTACACCAGTATTCATGGAGCCGCTATTGAGATAGGAGAGCCCCCCCATCACTACCAGCATCCCGCCAAACAGCACGGCCGTACCCATCAGATACTCGCGTAGATGCTCGGCGGTGTGCTTGCGAAACAGCCGCCCAAAGCGCTGGAAACTAAACAGGTTGTGCATAGGAAGGCTGTTTTAGGTAAGGAAGAAGGGTAGAGCTACCGCTGGTAGCGGCATTGAATAGCAGTTCCAAGTCTACCCGGCTGTAGGCGCCGGTGGCGTTGGGCACGATGGCCTGACGGCCGCGCACCGAGTCCTCGGCGTAGAGCACGGGCGTGGTGTCGGTGGTGGGTAGGGTAGCAAAGGTGAGCTGGTCGGTAAGCTGGTCGAGGCTGTGGTTGAGGGCAATCTGGCCGTCGTGCAGCACCACTACCGTGTCGATGAGGCTATCCAGGTCGCGCACCTGGTGGGTGGAGATAATCATGCAGCGCTCTTCGGTGAGAGCCGACGCCATAATGCGCCGGAACTGTGCTTTGGACGGAATATCGAGGCCGTTGGTGGGCTCGTCCATCACCAGCAAGCCCGTGTTGGTGGCCAGGGCAAAGGCAATCATGAATTTCTTTTGCTGCCCGAAGGAAAGCTTGCTGAGCACGGCGTGCGCCGGTACTTCAAACTCGTGGAGGTAGCGCGTTAGCTCCTCTTGGCGGAAGCGGGGGTAGAAACCGGCCGTATTAGCCACAAACTGCGCCGCCGTGAGGGCCGGCACGTACAGTTCCTCCGCCAGAAAATACACCTCCTCCAGCACGGAGGGTAGGCGCCGTTGGGCCGATACGCCGTCAATCAGACACTGCCCTGCTTGCGGAAAGGCCAGCCCTACTATGTTCTTGAGCAGCGTGGATTTGCCCGCGCCATTTTTCCCTAGTAGCCCATAGATATGGCCGCGAGAAAGGGAAAGCTGCACTTTGTGTAGCAGCGGAGAGTGGCGGCGGTAGCCGAAACTCATATTCTGAATGTCTACCATATCTATTGCCTTAGTGTATTACTTAACTAGTACACTACAAACATATAAATAAGCAGATGATCTATACAATGCTTTGACGATATTTATTTTTGAAGTAGCTGCGCGGCATCCTACCATGCCCTGATTTGCCTCCTCTAGCTCTCGCATTTGCTCGGATGTGCCGAGTGAGTTCTATGTCTAAGGGGCTGCGCCCCGAATCCGCCCGCGCCGTATGTGTAGAGACTGCAAGCACATGCATCACATACACGGGCATCACACCAGGGTCGGGGCACATTCACACGGGCGCACCCGGCTCCACTGGCCCCATTGTCATTCCTTTCACTGATCTTGCTTCTCCCATCACAAACACTGTACCTGTGAAGATGCCTGCGTAGGGAGAGGAAGATATTGCGCAGACTATTCTGACTGGCAACTCCTATGTGAATCTGCACACCGCCATGTATCCGAACGGTGAAATCAGGGGCAGCATCAAACCAGACTAAGCTACGCTACTTCTGTTAAAGGCAAAAGCCCGCTGTACAGCTTGCACAGCGGGCTTTTGCCTTTAACAATCTTACTTCGATAAGCCGCCGAACGCACCGGATAGGCCGTTTTTATCAGGTTGAAACTCCATCGAAATGGAGTTCATGCAGTAGCGCTTGTGCGAGGGCGGCGGGCCGTCGTTGAAGAGGTGGCCCAGGTGGGCGTCGCAGCGGCCGCAAAGCACTTCGGTGCGTTCCATGCCGTGCGTGTGGTCGGCCTGGTAGCGCACGCTTTTGGGGCGTAGCGTCTGGAAAAAGCTGGGCCAGCCGCACTCGCTGGCAAATTTGGCATCGGAGCGAAACAGAGCATTGCCGCAGGCGGCGCAATAGTAGGTGCCCTTGCCGGTGGTGTTCCAGTACTGACCGGTGAAGGCCCGCTCGGTGGCTTTGTTGCGGGCTACCTCGTAGAGAGCCGGCGACAGCACTTTCTTCCATTGCGCATCGCTCACGCGCAGATGCGTGGTGTCGGTGCGGGAGTAGTAGGGGTTGGCGGGACGCGTAACGGGCGTGGCCGTTTTTGCCTTGGTAGGCGTGGTCTGGCCGAAGGCAGTCAGGCTACCGGCGCTCAGCAGGACCAGCAGAAAAGAGCGAATAAACATGCAAGCAAGGTAAAAGAGAAAGTCAGCATACGTAGCTGCCTCGCGGATTGGATGCACCTACCCGTACGCAACAGCGCGGCGCGGCATCCTGTTCCACAGGGTAGCAGCCGCAGCCTACCCCCTACGGCGAAGTTAACTCTCACTCCTCTACCCTCGTTTGTACTAAGTAAACCGCAACGCATGGCAAAATCCGACGAGCCTTCCTACCCTCATCTGGCCCTTTCTCTCAGCGACCGGCTGGCCCTAGAGCGCACCCGCCTGGCCAATGAGCGCACGCTACTGGCCTACTTTCGCACAGGCATGGCGTTGATTATCGGGGGGCTGTCCCTCATGAATTTCTTCCGGGACTATATCTACGTCTGGATTGGGGCGGGCTTTGTGCCGCTGGGAGTGGCCGTGGTGGTAGGCGGCTGGTCGCGCTACCGGTTCAAGCGGCAGCGCATTCATGCCAACATGCTCACGGCCTTAGCACGGACCTAATGTCCCTGCGGATGGGTAGCCCGTACTACTCGCGCCGTCACCGACAATTGCC
Organism: Hymenobacter defluvii; assembly: GCF_017589435.1. NCBI lineage: Bacteria > Pseudomonadati > Bacteroidota > Cytophagia > Cytophagales > Hymenobacteraceae > Hymenobacter > Hymenobacter defluvii. The sequence continues at coordinate 177,933 of NZ_JAGETX010000006.1, read as the reverse complement.
CCACGTGGCGCATGGTGTGCTCGGCGGCGTGCGTCAGCAGCCCAATTACGGTGGAAGGCAGCCCTGCCCGCCCTACCCCTCGAAACTCGGGGAGGGTAGCTTCAGGGGTGGTGCGCAGCTGGTCCAGGGCGCGGTCTACCTGCCGGGCGAAGGCCGTTACCAGCACATCGGGAGTGAGCGGCAGGTCGGTGTCGTCGTGGCCTTCGGCGGCTAGGGCGGCCAGTTGGGTTGAGGTGAGGGCCTCGGCGCGGGCGTAGGTGAAGGTGCGGTCGAGCACGCCGGCAAGGTGTTGCAAATGGAAGCCCACCGAGGCTACCCCCGCCGGCCGCTGCCACAGCAACGACGCCGGAAAATCAGTCAGTAACTCCTCTATTTCCTCGCGGGCTTGCAGCAGCGCGTGGGCTACGGGTTGGAGCAGCGGCGGCACTTCGGGCAAGGGGCCACGCAACCATACTTCCAAAGTATCAGGCATTTGGGTAACAGCTAAATGATAGAGCGTGTACCTGCTATGAGGAGCAACAGGCACACCAAAACGGTAGGTGATATAACCTGTAACCTGTTTTAGTTGTTGGTGCTAGTATCGTGCTAACGAACGAAAAAATCTTTCTTTTTTGCAATCGATGCCGGTAACGTTTTCAGCGAATTACTTGAAAAAAAGCTGTGGGAAGCTGGTTTTTTCTGTGTTCATTTGGTCCCACCGGTTCGCGCTGCAACTGCCAATGAGTATCAACCACTTGGCTCGCAGCGCCCGTGGTTCTACGATAGTCCAGCTTTTTTCGATCTGATCTTTCACGCAATTCCGCGCCTCTGTTTCTTTTCTATTCCCTATGCCCCCCATCATTTCGCCCCAGGTTGAATTCAATGCCCTGTTAGCGCAGGTAAAGGAGTACACACCCGAGATTTTCGACCAACAAGGTCAGTTTCTGAACCTGCTGGAAGGCAAATGGCAGGAGCCGGGCAAACCGCGCAGTTTTGTATCGGCCATTGATGGCACGGTGCTAGGCAGCCTACCCATGTTGGAGCGCCCTACGGCCCTGCGGGCGGTGGAGTTTGCCCGCGGCGAGTTTCCGGCCTGGGCGGCTACCGACCTCGATGAGCGCCGCCGCCGCGTGCAGGACTGCCTCGACCAATTGCGTACGCACCTCGAGCTGATTGCCAAGCTTTTAATGTGGGAAATTGGCAAAACCTATAAGCTGGGTTTCACGGACATCGACCGGTGCATCGACGGGGTGCAGTGGTACAACGACAACATTGAGCAGATGCTGGGCCGCCGCAAGCCGCTGGGGCTGGTTAGTAACATTGCTAGCTGGAACTACCCTATGTCGGTGCTGCTACACGCAGTGCTGGTGCAGGTGCTGTGCGGCAACTCAGTTATTGCTAAAACGCCCACCGACGGCGGCTTCATCTCCTTGAGCTTCACTTTTGCCATTGCCCGCCGCTGCGGCCTGCCCGTAACGCTGGTGAGCGGCCCCGGCGGCGAGCTGAGCGACGTACTAGTAAAAGACCATCATATTGATTGCCTGAGCTTTGTGGGCGGACGCTACAACGGCCGCAACATCGCCGACGCCCTCGACGAAAACCAGAAGCGCTACATGCTGGAAATGGAAGGCGTGAACACCTACGGCATTTGGGACTATTCCGACTGGGACACCCTGGCCGGCCAGCTGCGCAAGGGCTACGACTACGGCAAGCAGCGCTGCACCGCCTATGTGCGCTTTGTGGTGGAGCGCCGCCTGTTCCCGCGCTTCCTCGAAACCTACTGGAACGTGATGCAGTCCCTGAAGATTGGTAACCCCACGGTGGTACAAAACGCCAACGACCCGCTGCCCGAGCTGGCTTTTGGGCCGGTTATCAACGCCGGACAGGCTCAGGAACTGGACCGCCTCTACCAGGATGCAATGAAAACCGGTGCCACTCCCCTACTCGAAGGTCATCTACCCGACGAGCTATTCCTTCCTGGCCAGGACCGCTCGGCCTACCGTGCCCCGCGTGCCCTCGTGAACCTGCCCCGCCAAAGCGAGCTGTATTTCAAAGAGCCCTTCGGCCCCATTGATACCATTGTGTTGGTAGACCGCCAGGAAGAGCTGGTAGGCGAAATGAACATCTCCAACGGTGCCCTGGTAGCCGCCATAGCCTCCGATGATGAGCGGCTGGCCCAGCGCACGGCCAAGGAAATCCGTGCGTTCAAAGTGGGTATCAACCAGCTCCGCTCCCGCGGCGACCGGGAAGAGGTGTTTGGCGGCCTGGGCGAATCGTGGCGCGGGGCCTTTGTGGGCGGCAAGCTGCTGGTAGAAGCCGTAACAGAAGGCGCCTCCGACCAAGCCCTGTACGGCAATTTTGACGACGCTATTCTGCTGCCTGACAATCCGTAACAAGTCATTTCAACAAAGCAAAAGCGCGCTGATCGATTGGTCGGCGCGCTTTTGCTTTATCAGTTGAAGAGGTTACCGAAAGGATGTAGAGACGCATACTTGCGTCTCGTCGTTGAATGATTTCGGCCAAACGGCGCGGACGACGAGACGCAAGTATGCGTCTCTACACGTTCAACAGTGGTGCGCCTTGATGACTTCTACTGCCCCTCAAAGCGCACTACCTTGTTCACATAGTCGATGGTAGTGCGCTGCTGGCGGAGCATGGGGTAGCCCAACAATCCATCCAGCACCACCTGATCTGGCTTTTGATTGAGGTGACTGATGGAAGCAAAAACCGTTGGCTGATTGCGGAACGTTGGCCCGTGCACCAGTTGCAGCTTGCGCAGCTCGCCACTCGTAACAGAACGCGCCTTTTGGTCGGCGCCGGCTAGCTGCACAGTTTCACTTTTGCGCAGCTGCGAGGCAAAAGTTGCGGCGAAGCGTGCATCTAGTAGATTCTGTTGGGCACCGCAGTCGAGGGCCAGGCGCAGGGTGTGGCCGGCCACAAGCGCCTCTACTACGGGCAGGTGCCCGCGCATAATGAAGGGTAGGCCCTCGGCCGACGCAGTGGGGGTAGGCTTGCGTAGCGTGACTGTTTGCGCCGCGTAGTCCAGCGTTAGGGCGTATTGCTCCAACAGATTATAGCCAATGAGCCCCAACAACTCCGACACGCCGGCTCGGCGAGCCAGATCGGTTAAGTCGAGCGTGGGCACATCACGGTTTTGAAAGGAGATGCCCTGCCAGTTAAAATCAGTTGCGTGGTAGTAATCGAAGCTGGACCCGGCTCCGTTCACACCGCGCAGTTGGCGGGCCGCTACCGTGCTCCCGCTGGCAGATGAGCCAAAGCGCGTCTTGTTCAGCAGCAAAGCTGGGGCACCCGAGTCCAGGAAAAAGTCACCACGTTGGCCGTCTACCTCGGCCGTCACAATAAGCAGCCCGTTCTGCACGCGTATGGGCATCACTACCTCCGCTGGCGTTGTCAAGTCCTGCGCGCCAAATCGGGTGTCCATTTTCTTCGCTTCCGCTTTCAGCAGATTTATTTCCAGTAGCTTGTTGGCTGGCGTCACCAGCACATCGTATTCCTTCTCGACCCCATTTTGAGTGAGCGCAACCACGTAGCGAGTGTTGACCCCTTCGGTGGTTTGCCGGATGAGACGCGGGTTTTCAGCCTTCTTAAATCGGGGCAGCATCTGCGCCAGCACCTGCGCGGTATAGGTGGTGGGTAGCCCACTCACCTGCGTTTCGGCCAGCAAGTAGGGCTGTACCACCGCCACAGACTGTGTTTGCATAGCCGCCACCAGCTTGTCGATTGGCTCGACGCCGATTGTCGTCTGCGCCCAAACCAACGGTTGCAGCCCTACTAGCAGAAATAGGCAGAAGAAAAGGGTACGCATACGGATTCTGATTTCAAGGTAAAAAGGCCTTAACGGGGCCAGTGCTCAACGCATAGAGGCAACAGATCTTACTCCCAGTGCCCAATAGTAACTTATAGAACCGCAAGAGAGTGTCGCTTTCTTTGCTGGGCTACTTACCCGTACTTTCTCTGTCCTACTCCGCCCGCAACCTATTACCTTGCATGGAGTTTGTAGGCAAGCCGAAAATTTTAAGTTTGTATGTTGGAAATTTCGCAGCGGGGGCAGCAGATGCCGATGTCGCCTTACCGGAAGCTGACGCCGTATGCCGATGCAGCCCGGCAGCGTGGCACGGAAGTGTATCACCTCAACATTGGGCAACCCGATATCGAAACGCCCCCCGAAATGCTGGCCGCCGTGCGCGAAACCACCATTCGGGTGCTGGAATACAGCCCCAGCGCCGGCAGCGGCAGCTACCGCCAGAAGCTGGCGGCCTACTACCAGCGCAACCACATTCCGGTGCAGCCCGACGATATTCTGGTAACGGCAGGTGGCAGCGAGGCCATCTTCTTTGCCTTCATGAGCTGCCTGAATCCGGGGGATGAAGTCGTGATTCCGGAGCCCTTCTACGGCGCGTATATCTCCTTTGCCATTGCTACGGATGTGCGCATTGTGCCCGTGGTGTCTACCCTGGATGAAGGCTTTGCCCTACCCCCCATCGAGGCGTTTGAGCGGGTGATTACGCCCCGTACTAAGGCCATACTGGTGTGCAACCCCAGCAACCCCACCGGCTACGTGTACTCCGAGGCCGAGCTGTTGCAGATGCTGGGCCTGTGCCAGCGTCACAACCTGTTTTTCCTGTCCGACGAAGCCTACCGGGAGTATTGCTACGAGGGCTTTGCCACCAGTGCCCTGCAATTGCCCGGCGCCGACCAGCACGTGGTTATGGTAGATACCATCTCCAAGCGTTACAGCGCCTGCGGGGCGCGGCTGGGTGCATTAGTGACTAAAAACACCGACGTGCAGGCCGCCGCGCTCAAATTTGCCCAGATGCGCGTGAGTGCGCCCGCCCTGGCCCAGCTGATGGGCGAGGCCGCCGCCGAGCTACCCGACTCCTACTTCGAGCACACCAAAGCAGAATACCGCGCCCGCCGCGACCTGATGGTGCGCCGCCTGCAAGCCATGCCCGGCGTAACGTGCCCGGTGCCCGGCGGCGCCTTCTACGTGATGGCCCGCCTACCCGTAGACGACGCCGGCACGTTTGGGCGCTGGCTGCTGGAGGAGTTCAGCTACCAGGGCCACACCGTCATGGTATCGCCCGCGGCGGGCTTCTACGTCACGCCCGGCCTGGGCCGCGACGAGGTACGCCTGGCCTACGTCCTGAACCTAGAGAAGCTCGACGCTGCCCTCGATTGCTTGGAGCAAGGTCTTGCTGCCTACCCCGGCCGGCTAGCGCAAGGAGACGTGGCTGCAACGCCTGCGCTAGAAACGCGTCCGTAAGTCGCTATTCCTCGACCACTTCCCTACCCCTATTACCATGGCTGCCAGCTCTCCGCCCAAACTGTATTCGTTGGCGTTGCGCCTTTGGCACTGGAGCAATGCGGCGGTTATTTCGGGCTTACTCACTACCATTCTGTTCTTGTTCGTCATTATCAAGACGAAAGAGGTAGGCCCCATTTTTCAGGAGATGCTAGCCAAAGACGGGCTGGAAGTAACGCAGCAACAAGCACGGGCGCTGCGGAAGGTAGTGAGCAACCGCATCTGGGATTGGCACATTACGTTAGGTTTGATTCTGACCGGGCTACTGGTGTTTCGGGTGGTGCTGGAGTGGCTGCAACCCGCCAGCCAGCGTTTCTCTACCCGCCTGCGGAACGCCCGCGCCCACTATCAGCGCAAGGGTGCTGATACCCGCGATGCTCGTCACTCAGTGCTGGTGAAGTGGTCCTACCTCGTGTTCTACCTATTGCTCGTGGTGATGGTAGGCACCGGGCTTGTGCTGGTGTACGCCGATGATGTTGCCTTCCTGCACGCCATTGAGCACACCTGCAAAGAGATACACGAGGTCACGATGTACCTGGTTATTGCCTTTGTGGTGGCGCACGTGGTGGGCGTAGTGTGGGCCGAGGTGACTCGTAACCGCGGCATCGTGTCGGATATGATTAATGGGGGCAACCGGGTAGAGTAGCCGCAACAGTAGAGATTGAGTAGCTTACAGCATCTAGTTAACAAATTGATGCTCTATGCTTTATCAACCTTCCGCTTTTGGCCTATTTTTTCTGTTTGGGCTTGATCTCGCCGCGCTAGCGCTCCTGTATTTCCTGATTCGGTCGCCGTTCCGCTGGGAGCGGGTGTTGCTATATGGCGCCGCCGTGTTGCTAGTGCTCTTCTCCTCATTCCTAAAGCTGTTCTTTTCCGAGCTTGCTACTGGTGCTTCAACTCCAGGCGATTTGCAGATCAAAAACAGGCTGAGCAGTTCGTTCAGACTTTCTATTATCTGCGTGAAGACAAAGATGGCCAGCTACAAGCCGACTGGAAGGAATACATGCTAGGCCGCCGCAAGACCCGCATGTTGGAGATGGAAGGATTCCGTGGCCTGCTCATTGCCAAGAAAATAAACGGCCAGTGGCAGTACCAGCGCGTGTTGCCAAGCCATCTAACGGCTGTGCTCGACCCCGCGCATTTCCGACCAGATACCTCCGGCCGCGTAGCGCGCGCTGTTTGGATGCACTTCGGTGTCGAACTCAGCACCTACTTATCGGAGCTGCTGACGCTGGTTGTGTTCTCCCTGCTGGTTTATCGCCTACCTGCTGCCTTCCGCAAGCGAACAACGAGGCCGTCAAAACGCCTACTGGCAGCATGGTAAGCGTATCACCTTGCTATAACCCAGTCTGAAGCAGCCAGTAGCGTTTCTATAATCCTGAGGTAGCATGGCTACAAAACAGCCAATCTTTCTCAGCCGTATTCCTTGGCCTACCTCGGTAAAGAGGTGAGGCTTTCGCTATTCACCGAAACTATCATCCAAATACAGAATCGCATAAGGGTCGTGGTACGCTTATTGTCTAAGGCAGAGCGTCTTAATTTTTCCTGCTCCATGCTCGCTCCCGAAATTCATTTCCGCGCTGCTCTCCATGAGGAGCGTTTTGCCCTAGCCGCCGTTCTGCTCTCTCAAGCAGTAGAGGCGCGTGCTTCCCAGCCATTCTCGTTGGTGCAGCTAATGCACTTGCAGCGAGCCTGCCAACTGCTGCTCGCGCACCGCGACGGGCATACAGCCGACAGCCTGTTGCAGGCGGCAGAGGAATACATGTACTCCCTGGCTCCCATCCCCAAAATGAACGCGGAGCTGGCATAGCGCTAGCCGCTACCCTATGAAAAACGCCAGCCTCTCACGAAGCTGGCGTTTCTGTTGTCGGCATTGTAGCGCGCTATGCGCCCTTACAGCGTCTGCAAGTCAATCACGAAGCGGTAGTGTACGTCGCCTTTGATCATGCGCTCGTAGGCTTCGTTGATGTCTTTCATCGGAATCATTTCGATGTCGGACATGATGTTGTGCTCGGCGCAGAAGTCCAGCATTTCCTGGGTTTCCTGAATGCCGCCAATGAGCGAGCCGGCAATGCGACGACGCTTGGCAATCAGGTTGAACGCGTGAATTTCGGGCGCTTCGGGTGGCACGCCCAGCAGTACCATCGTGCCATCTAAGCGCAAGGCAGCCAGGTAGGGCGTCAGGTCAATTTTGGCCGATACCGTGTTGATGATCAGGTCGAAGTAGTTGCCGGCGCCTTTCATGGCTTCCGCATCTTTCGACACGATGAACTTATGAGCACCCAGCTCACGGGCATCTTTTTCCTTTTCAGGCGAGGTGCTGAATACGGTTACTTCGGCACCCATGGCGGCGGCTAGTTTCACGGCCATGTGGCCCAGGCCGCCCAGCCCTACTACGCCTACCCGGTCGCCGGCTTTCACTTTCCACTGGCGCAAAGGCGAGTAGGTAGTGATGCCAGCGCACAACAGCGGTGCTACGCGGGCCAGGTCCAGCTTTTCAGATACATGTAGCACAAACTCCTCGCGCACCACAATGTGGCTAGCGTAGCCGCCGTAGGTAGGCGCGCCGGTTTCCCGCTCGCGGCCGTTGTAGGTACCCGTGAAGCCTTCTTCACAGTATTGCTCTACGCCTTCGTCGCAGCTAGAGCAGTGCTGGCACGAATCGACCATACAGCCTACGCCGGCCAAGTCACCTTGCTTGAATTGTTTTACGTGGCTACCTACTTCCAGTACACGACCCACAATTTCGTGGCCAGGTACCATCGGGAAGATGGAGCCGCCCCATTCGTCGCGGGCCTGGTGTACGTCGGAGTGGCACACGCCACAGAACAGGATTTCAATAAGTACATCGTGGGCGCCTACCTCGCGGCGCTCGAAGGAGAAAGGCGCAAGCGGGGCGTTAACCGCTTCGGCGGCGTATGCTTTGGTTTGGTTCATGAGAGGGAAATAAGAACGGATAATCTGTCCTACTCAACCCGGACCCACACCCCAAGGTTTAATTTTGGGCTGTTATATTTTCCAAAATCAATCTTTCCTGTCGCTCCGGTGCTTTTCATCTTGTTGCGAGGCAGCTATTTGGCTGGCAGTAGGCCACGGCTCGTTTCCATTCACTAAATCATCTACTTGCTTCCGCATCCGCTTCAACGACTCTTGAGCAAACCGCCGCTGCAACATGCGCCCAAACAACCGAAAGCCAATCCAGTAAAATGGATTGCGGATGCTGCCTAGTTGCGAGTAGGCATGAACATGGAAGACAACCTGGCCCGTCGTCAGGTTTTTGTGGACGGTAAACTCAATCTCTCCGCGTTCAAAATGGCCTTCTAGCGTGCGGTAATTGTAGCCCCACACCTGCTCCTGCTGGCCGTCGTTGGTGGTGCGCTGCTCATCCGTAACGCCGCCGATGCGCACACCAAACCAAAACGTGAAGAACAGAAACTGCGCCCGCAGCACCATAATGCGATGGTCAAGCTCCGAATCGGGCGGAAAGATGCCGGTGATGAGGTCGGGGGGCGGAAACGAGTAGCGACGCAGCACTACCTGGGCAGCTTGCCAGCTACCGTGCTCCTCGGGCGGACCCGGCTGCTCGGCCAGCAGTTCGGTCTGATAATCGTCAATGCGCCAGCCGCTTTCGGCAGTATATTCATTGCTGCGCTCGGGGTCGAAGTTGTACTTGACGTCTTGGTAAGCGGCAAGCCGCGCCTGCTGTTGCTCCCATAAAGGCGGAGTGGTTGTGTTAGCCATGAGCAGAGACAACGGCACCATTCTCAAATGTATCTATCTGTACATCAGACAGAGTAGCGCCGCCGCTAGCCTCAGCCACCCGCTCGCAGAAGATGCGCCAGGTTTGCTCCTGCACCCGTTTGCCGGCACCCAGCTTATCGTACATGAAGGCTACCAAGCCGTCGCGGCTGCGAGCCCAGGAGTGGATTTCGAAGCGAATAGCGTCGGCGCGGTCGGGGTGTGGCAGCAAGCTAAAGCGGATGCGGCCAGCCTCGGGGTGCCCATCGAGCGTAATAAATTCGAAGGCGGTCGGACTGATGTCCGTCACGCGTACCTCGCCATTCCACGGCCCCAGAATCTTGATTTTGAACTCGTCGCCTGCGGCCAGGCCGTGCTGCGCACCAGCCGTTTTCTCGAAATCAGCTAGCAAATCGGGCGAGAAGTGCGCTACATCGCATTGAATTTGCTGCATCAGCTCAGCAGCCGTGCGGCGTGGGCGGACGATGTCGAGGCGGTAGCGCCGCTCTAGAAAAGGGCCGGAGCCTGTATCAGCGGGTTGTTCAGATTTAGCCATAGCAGTAAAGGAGAAAGGCTTATTCTAACGCAGGGCGCGGGCAGGGGTTGGCCGCATGGTAACCCTACTCCCAATTCGCAGTACATCTAACTCTACCCTTCAGCTGCCTTATGTACCGTCCCTACCACCCCCCTGCCGACCCGCTCGTTGTGCGCGACCTGACCCAGCAGCAAAATGACCTGCGCCAGCGCGTGCAGCTGATGCCCCTACCCGCCGCGCCGCGCCTCATTGCCGGCTGCGATTCGTCCTTCCCTACCCCCGATACCATCTTGTCGGTGTTCGTGGTGCTCACGTTTCCGGAGTTGCAGTTGGTGGAGAAAATCTACCACCACGACGCCGTGACGCTACCCTACGTGCCGGGTTTCCTAGCCTTCCGCGAAGCGCCTAACCTGCTGCGCGTCTACGAAAAGCTACAACACAAACCCGATGTGATTATGGTGGACGGCCATGGCATCGCGCACCCGCGCCGCATGGGCATTGCCACCCAACTAGGCGTGCTGCTCGATGTGCCTACCTTCGGCGTAGCCAAGCAAAAGCTCACCGGCAACTACGAGGAGCCGGCTCTGGAAAAAGGTAGCATAACGCCCCTCACCGACAAAGCCGGCGAACTAATTGGCGAAGTGCTGCGCTCCAAGGACAAGATAAAGCCGCTGTTTGTGAGCCCCGGCCACCGCTGCGACCAAGCCACCGCCATGCAGCTCACGCTGGCCTGCCTACGCGGCTACAAGCTCCCCGAGCCTACCCGCCTGGCCGATTATTGGGCCGAGCAGTTCAAGAAGGAAATAAGGTAGCATACTAAATTGCCTACCTTCCAAAACCCCGCCTGTCATCCTGAGCGGAGCGAAGGACCTGCTCACGTTTGAACGATAATCGTTCGGTAGTAATGCTTACGTGAGCAGGTTCTTCGCTCCGCTCAGGATGACAGGCGGGGTTTAGCTGTTTACCGAAACTGCCGCCTGCAACGCTGCCAACGACTTGCCTGCCGCTTCTGGCAGCCCCAGCAGCCGTGCCACCACTGCATACACTACCCGCGGGCTGCCCGCTTCGGCCATAATACCACGCTGGGCAGACGCTTGCGTTGATTTCGACAGCTTCTCGCCGTCGGCGCCGGGCAGCAGGGCATGATGCGCGAACTGTACGCGGAGAAACGCAGCAGTGTTTTCAGCGTGCCCGGCCAGCCACAGTTGCGCGGCCGTGCTAGGCAGTAGGTCCAGCCCGCGCACGACGAGGGTAGTACCCAGGCGCACATCGTCTACCACAGAAGCAATCTGATACGCGGCCACGCCGTCTTTCTTGCGTACCACAAAGTCGCCCATATCGGCAGCCAATGGCACCGCTGTTTGCTGCTGCCATTGGTCCTGAAACTTGATGGCGAGGCCGTTGGGCACGTGGGCGCGCCAGGCGGTTTCGGGCGTATCCAGGGGTAGGCGTTGCGCCTGGCAGGCTGTGTCGGGGTGGTGGCCGCCGGCGCGTTGGATGTCGGTACGGGAGCAGCGGCAGGCGTACAGCAGGCCGGGCACCTGGCGCAGCTCATTCAGCAACTGTTGATACTCCTTTAGATGATGCAGCTGCGAAAAATTTGCTTCGAAATCAGCGGGGCCGCTGGGGCCGTGGTCGTAATCAAGGCCAAGCCACTCGATGGTTTGGAAGATGTTGTCGAGGTAGGCGGGGCGCAGGCGTTGGCGGTCCAGGTCGTCGATGCGCAGGTGCAGCGTGCCGCCAGCGCGGCGCGTGAGCAGCCACGTCAGCACAAAATTGACGGCATTACCCAGGTGCAGGTAGCCGCTGGGGGTAGGCGCCAAGCGGGATATGATGGGAGGGGTAGTGGGTGAACTCATAAATACTCTATATCCTCCTGAACGCAGCGGAGCGGAGTGAAGGACCTTATCACGTGGAAACGAGTCTTTCTACGACATCCGTTCTCACGTGATAAGGTCCTTCACTCCGCTCCGCTGCGTTCAGGAGGACAGACGGTTTCTACCTCCTACCGCCCACCGGGAGGGCAGTTGTCTTTCAGGAACTTGGTATACGTAGCGGCCAGGTGGCGGCTGGTGCCTTCGCCTTCGGAGATGCTGTGCGTGCGGTTGGGGTAGCTCATCAGCTGGAAAACCTTTCCGTGGCGCACCAGCTCGTTGATCATCTGCTCGGCGTTGTTGTAGTGCACGTTGTCGTCGCCGGTGCCGTGGATGAGCAGCAGGTTGCCGCGCAGCTTGCTGGCGTGGGCCAGCGGCGAGTTATCCACGAAGTAGTGCTTGTCTTCGGGCAGTAGGCCCATGTAGCGCTCCTGGTAAATGTTGTCGTAGTTCAACTGATTATCCACGGCGGCAATGCTGATGCCGGTTTTGTAGATCTGCGGGTACTGAAACAGCAGGCTGAGGGTAGACGAGCCGCCCCCGCTCCAGCCCCACACCGCCACGCGGCTGGTGTCCACAAACGAGTTTTTCAACACCTCCTTGGCGCCCATGGCCTGGTCGCGGATATTCAGCTTGCCGATGTTGTGGTAGATGGCCTTGCGGAACTCCCTACCCCGCGGGGCCGGTGCGCCGCGGTTTTCCAGCGAGGCATAGATATAGCCGTCGTCGGCCATGCTGCCTTGGTAGAGACGGTTGAAACCGGTGCCGAAACGGTCGGTCACGGTTTGGCTGGCCGGCTCGCCGTACACGTAGAACACGATGGGATATTTCTTCTTCGGGTCGAAGTTAGAGGGCTTCACCATCCAGCCATCCAGGGTCACGCCGTCCTCGGTTTTCACCTGGAAAAACTCCGCTTTGGGCAACTCAATGCTGCGGGCCTGGCCCGAGGCCTCGCCTCCGCTCAGGCGCTGGTGCGCGGGTAGGCTCACCACATCCGACACCGGAAATACTGTGGTGCTGGAGTAGTTGTGCAGGGCAATTTTGCCGTTGGGCGAGATGTCGTAGCCGTGGGTGCCCGCCAGCTTTTGGGGCGTCACGCGCTCAGCCTTGCCGCCTTTTAGGGGCACTTTATAGAGGTACTGCTGGGTGGCATTGGTAGGCGAAGCCATGAAGTAGATAGTGCCCGTGGGCTCGCTAATCTGCTCAATGCTAATCACATCGTAGTCGCCTTTGGTCAGCAACTTTTCCTTGCCTTTGCGGTCTACCGTGTAGAGGTGGCGCCAGCCGTCCTTCTCGCTGCTCCACACAAAGCTTTTGCCGCCGTCAATCCAGTTCCAGCCCACGGCGCCGTCTTTGGCGTCAATCCAGGCTTTGTCGGTTTCGGAGTAGATGGGGTTGGCCGCGCCGGTGTTGGCATTCACCAACATCAGCTTGCTTTCGTTCTGGCGGCGGTTCAGCTGCTGCAAGATTAGCTCGCCGTTGCCGGCCCATTCCATGCGCGGAATGTAGTGCTGCACGGCGTCGCCGGGCACGTCCATCCACTTGGTTTCGCCGCCATTCACAGCTACCACGCCAATGCGGCAGCGGCTGGGGTCCTCGCCTACCACGGGGTACTCCACGGGCACGTTGAAGGGGTAGAGCGCGTCGGTGGTGTTCAGCATCAGGTAGTTGGGCGTCTTGCGGGCGTCCAGCTGCCAGTAGGCAATGTGCTGGCCGTCGGGTGCCCAGCGGAACCCGTCGCGGCAGTCCAGCTCCTCCTCGTACACCCAGTCGAAGGTGCCGTTGATGAGCTTGTCGGTGCCGTCGGTAGTCAGTGCTTTGCTGGTGCCGCTGGCAATATCCTCCACGTACACGTTGTGGCCGCTCACGTAGGCGACTTTCGAGCCATCGGGCGAGAACTTGGCAAACATCAGCGACGAGGCGGGCTTGTCTTTCCCTACCTGCTTCAGCGTCTTAGCGGCTTGGTCATACACCCAATAGTCGCCGCGGGTGTCGTAGCGCCACACTTTCTTGGTGTTGGTGTTGATGAGCACCTTCTGGCCGTTGTCAGAGAAGGCAAAGCGACGCACACCGATAGGTGCTTGCTGGCCGGCGGGCGTCAGCATTTGCTTGCTCACGAGGGTCACTTTCTTGGCCGGGTCGCGCAGGTCGAGCTGTACAATTTCGCCATCCTGGGCGCGCATGTAGCCGTAGCCGTCTTTGGTCCACTGGGTGCCGGGGCCTACTTGGGCCAGCGTGGCCGTAGCTCCGGTAAAGAAAAGAACCGCCGCCACACCGGCGCTGCGTACTGCGTGTTGAATCATTCGGGGAATTAAATTTTTGGGAGGCTGAAATTAAGTTTTTTCGACGGGAAGGCGGTTGCCAGCTCAGCAACGGCATCTCTCCGGCGGCTATTGCTGGCTGTCGCAGGGTCGCGTGGAAGCGAAGTAAGGTTGCACGCAACTTTCGTGTACCTACATAGGTTATACACACAAAGTAGTACCTTGCATTCCCATTCGACTATATTTTATCATTTCCTGTGAAACACGCCCCCACTACCTACCCCGTGCATGAGCTGATTCGGCAGCGCTGGAGCCCCCGTTCGTTTGCCAGCCAGCCCGTAGCGCACGACACAGTTCAGCACTTGTTTGAAGCAGCTTCCGGGCCGCCAGCGCCATGAACGAGCAGCCCTGGCGCTACCTCTACGCCCACCACGCCGACCAGGAGAACTTCCAGAAACTGGTGGACTGCCTGCTGCCCGGCAACCTGCCCTGGGCCAAGAATGCGCCCGTACTGATTCTGGCCCTGGCCAACACGCAGTTCGGCAACGGCACGCCCAACGGCGCCGCCCTCCACGACCTGGGCATGGCCAATGCTACCCTGTCGCTGGAGGCTACAGCCCAAGGCCTGTACACGCACTTCATGGGTGGTTTCGACCGGGCCAAGGCGCAGGAAGTCTTTCACTTGCCCGATACATTGCAACCCGTAGTGATAATTGCCCTAGGCTACCTCGGCGACGCAGAGCTGCTAGAAGAACCCTTCCTGAGCCGCGAAAAAGCTACCCGCCAGCGCAAGCCTGTTTCCGAAATTGCCTTTAAAGGCTCCCTACCTGCCTAGCGCCATGCCCCACCGCCTCACCCGCGCCCATGATCGGGGTCTGAAAGACCTCGGCTGGCTGCAAAGCAATTTTTCGCTCAGCTTCGGCCCCTACGCCAACCCCGAGCGGGCGGGCTTCGGGCTACTGCGCGTGTTCAACGATGATTTCGTGCAGCCGGGCAAGGGCTTCGGGCTGCACGCCCACGCCAACATGGAAATCATCAGCATCATGCTGGCCGGGCGCATGAACCACATCGATTCGTTGGGCTACAAGGAGGAGGTAGGCGCCGATTGGGTGCAGATTATGAGTGCCGGCTCGGGTCTGCGCCACGAGGAACACAACGTGGGCGACGACACGGTGAACTTCCTGCAAATCTGGATTGAGCCCAAGCTGCAAAACGTGACGCCGCGCTACCAGCGCCGCCACTTCCCCGCCGAAAAGCGCCGCAATCAGCTCACTACCGTGGTCAGCAACGAGGAAGGCACGGCCCACTGCTGGATCAACCAGAATGCCCGCCTGTCGCTGGGCTTCTACGATGCCGGTCAGCAATTCACTTACTCGCTCAACCCGCTGAATAAGTCTGTGTTCATCTTCGTGATGGAAGGCGCGTTGACTGTGAACGGCCAAGCCGTAGCCCAGCGCGAAAGCCTCGGCCTATGGGAAACCAGCGAGGTACAGATCAGCTGCGAGACGGAAAGCAAGTTTATCGTGATTGAAGCACCAATCAATCACTAAAAGCTAAAAAGCTAGTTCCCCTCCTTTTTTCAAGGAGGGACTAGGGGTGGTCTTGCTAGAACTAGAAACTAGTGCTAGTATCGTTCAACGAATAGAATCACCCCTAGCCCCTCTTTGAAAAAAGGAGGGGAACTAGCTTTTTAGCTCTACCTCCCCAGCGTGCGCAGGGCCAGCAGGCACAGCGCCACGGAGCCGGACACCTTGATTTCGCCGCGGAGCACCATGCCTTCTATTTCGGCTAGGGGCACGCGCACTACCTCAATGTTTTCGGTGGGGTCGAGGTGCTGCTCGGCTACGTGGTGAGCGTTGCGGGCTAGGTAGAAGTAGATGCGGTTGGTATCCTTAGTAGGGTTGTCGATGACTTCGGAAAGCAGCGTCAGGTCGCCGGCGTAGCCGGTTTCCTCCACTAGTTCGCGGGCGGCGGCTTTCAGCGGCTCCGTCTCGTGGGCGTCGACTACGCCGCCGGGTAGCTCCAGCAGAATTTCGGCGGCGGCGTGCTTGTATTGGCGCACAAACAACACTTCATCATCAGCAGTGAGCGGAAAAATCAGCACCACATTGGGGCGCACGCTCACGAAATAATCGTCGAGCACCTGGCCGTTGGGCAGCTCCACATGGTCGCGGCGAAGCGTGTACCATTTGTGGTCGAAAACGATGTCGGATTGCAGGGTTTTCCAGGGGGTAATCTTGTCGGCCATAGCGGGAGAATGAAGCGGCAAGATACAGCTTACGACGTGACCCCACCCCCAGCCCCTCCCCTCCGGGAGAGGGGTGCGTTCTAATAGAGCTATTCGCTATCAGCTTCGTCTGGCACCCCTCTCCCGGAGGGGAGGGGCTGGGGGTGGGGTCACGCAAGGGCGCTTAAAAAACTTGGTACGTGACCGTCAGGTAGTACAGCCCACCCACGCTAGGGCCGCCCAGGAAGGAATAGTAGTATTTGTTGAGCACATTGGTAGCCCCTAGCTTGAAGTTCAGCTGGGGCCTGGGTAGGGCGTAGCTCACCTGCGCGTCGAGGCTGCTGAAGGCAGGTACATAGCCGTTTACCAGGAAGGTTTGGGAGTAGTAGCGGTCCTGCCAGTGGTAGTTCAGGCCAAAGCCAAAGTGCTTGTACGCCTGCTCGTTGCCCAGGCTGAGGTTGTAGGCCCAGCGCGGGGTATTGAAGCCGTCTTCCAGGCCGTCGCTGTTGGTGGTGCGGTCGAGGCGGGCGTAGGTGACGTTGGCACCGGCCTGGTAGCCTTGCAGGAAGGAGTAGCGCACACCGGCGCTGCCGCCGTAGTTGTACACCTGGCTTTTGGAGTTGGTCCAGAGGCGGTAGCGGCTCTGGCCGGCGCGAGCGCTCAAGGCCGTGGCAATGCTGTTGAGATTGGTACCGGTAGCGGCAATGACCTCGCCGGTGCTGGTGACGGGCACGTAGGCTTCCACCTGCGCAATAAAGTCGCGGTAGGAATTGTAGTAGAAATCCACGTCGACCAGCAGCCTACCCTCCGGCAGTAGCGCCGCCTTGTAGCCCAGCTCCAACGACTTGATGTATTCGGGCTTGAGGTAGGTGTAAGTGTTTTTCTGCAACAAGCCCTGGTTTTGCTGAATGGCTTGGGCGCGGCTCAGCCCACTGGTGTTCACGCCGCGCGTTACAGCGGCGTTGAATGCGTCGATGCTGGTGCGCAAGTAACTGTTCTCAAACACCCCATCCGACATCACCCGCAAACCGCCCACGCGCTGCACCTGCCCACTGTTCACGTTGGAAAAGCCCTCAAACAAGCTCGGGAAGCGGTAGCCACTCTGGTAGCTCAGCCGGAAGTTATGGCGCTGAGTAGGCGAGTACACCGCCGTGAGGCGCGGATTGAATCGCGTAGAGAAGTAGTCGTTCTTATCGGCGCGGCCGGTGGCCGTCAGGCGGATTTTGTCCTGCCACAGGTGCGCGCCTACCTGCACAAAGCCGCCGGTTTTGGAGTAAGTCAGGTTATCGCCCAGCGGGTCTTTGCCGGGCTCGGGGTTGCGGAAGTAATTGCCATCGGGCACCACCACGTAGGTGCGGTGGTCGGCGCCGGCCAGCAGGTCCAGCCATTGCGGAAAACTACCGTTGAGGCGACGGCGCAGGGCTTCGGCCACGTTCACCTGCCCCTCGGCGTGGATCAGGTCAGACTGTACGCGCAGGGCCGCGCCCTGGTCCCAGTTGTTGATGTTTTGGAGCTGACGCAGGCGGTCATTAAACGTGGGCGTACCGGGTTGCAGGCGGCCCGCATCGGCGGCGGCGCGGGCGGTAGCATGATCTTGCGCTACCGTTTCACCGGCCTGGGTGGCGGCGTTCCAGGCGGCGGTATACTCCTGGTTCCAGGTGGCATCGGGCTTGAAGCTGCGCTCCAGGTTTTCGGCCATCGAGCGCAGGTTGTAGCTCTGGCCAGTATTCTCGCGGGTGAGGTAGGCGCGCGCCTGCACCACCGGGTTGTTTAGCGACACGCCGTGCTGCTGCACGCGGTAGTCTTGCAGCCGGAAGCGGTTGCTGCGCTGGTAAATGTTGTCGAGGCTGCTGAAGCGGTAGGTGTAAGCCAGCTCGGTGTGGCTGTTGAGCTTGTAGTGCAGCGCACCATCGGTTTTGATGGTTTGCAGCGTGTAGTCGGTCACGTCCTGTTCCCGGTAGCCGGTGCGGGCCACCTGGTAGGTTTTGCCGCCCAAGGTCAGATTGGAGCGGTCCGACGACTCGTTGCCGTAGCTGCTCACAGGGTCTTTGGCCGGGTTATCGTCTCCAAACAGGCCCGTAGTGGCGTTGCCGTTGGGGTTGATGTCGGTGTAGTTGTCGGCAATCCAGTCGTAGCCGCGCAGGTAGGTGGCGTTGAGCTTGAGCGCCAACTTATCCGAAATCAGCACCTTGGCATAACGCAGGCTGGTTTCGGAGTAGGGATGCACGCCGGTGCTGTTGTCGTTGACGTGATTGAGGCCAGTTTTCTGCTGCACACTCAATCCTTCGGACATGAACGGGTTGCGGGTAGCAAAATTGGCTAGGCCATTGATGGCGTTCAGGCCGTAGAGCGCGGCGGCCGTGCCGGGCACAATTTCCACGCTCTGAATATCCAAATCGCTCGGCCCCATGGCGTTGCCAATGGGTGCGCCCAGATGCGGAGCCTGGTTGTCCATGCCATCCACCAGCTGCACAAAGCGCACGTTGGTGGTGTTGGTGAAGCCGCGGGCGTTAATTACCTTGAAGCCCAGGCTGGGCGTAATCACCTGCACGCCCTTCACGTGCTCAATGGCGTCGAAAAACGACGGCGCGGGCGTCAGACGCAGTTCCCGCAGCCCTAGCTTCTCCACCGTCACCGGCGACTTCAGGATGCTTTCTTTCACCTTCGAGGCCGCTACTACCACGTCGCCTAACACAATGGGCGCTTTGCGGATGGTATCAGCCGGGGCAAGGGTAGGGCGCAGTTGGGCTAGCGCCACGCCTGGCACCACCATCAACAGGCTAAAGCAGGCAATATGACGACGCAGGGTAGGCTGGCGAGGGTAGCCGTTTGAGCGCATAAACTAGCGTTATATTTTCTTGAATATAACGCTCAAATGCTTTAGATGTTTAGCGACGCGTGGCGCATCTGCTATTTTTCATTTTACAGCCGAAGATTGGCGCGCCAGCTATTTCCTACCCCAGCAGCCGCTCGGTTTCCTGGCGGATGAACTCCTGAAAGCGCACCTGCGCAGCGCCGAACACTTCCAATACCTGCCGACCAGCCGGCGTAAGTACTGTTCCACCCCCGTGCGAGCCGCCGGTTTGGGTGCTTACCAACGGTGTGTTCACCTGCGCGTTCATCGAACTCACGAGGTCCCAAGCCTTTTTATAGGACATGCCCATGGCCTGCGCGGCTTTGGAAATCGAACCTGTCTCGGCAATATGGCCCAGTAGCTCTAGCCGACCAATGCCCATAAACCGGTCGGTGGGGCCTTGCAGCCATAGGCGACCATCCAGGCGGAAGCTTTCGGGGGTAAGAAGCAGCTCTTTCATAGCCTGAACATACGCGCATTGGGGCAACATTGCCTGGCTGGCAGTGGCTTCTACCTTGGTTAGAAGCTCAGGCAGAAGCCTTTCCGCAAAAAAGAAATAGAGAGTAGCGCCACTGTTTCTATCTTTACCAAGCCTATAGTGTCTTCGGCAGCTTTTTCGTTCAGTAGCTTCGCCGTTGGCTTTTCTTCCTTTCCAGCTTTCTACCCGCTATGAAACTGCACCTACTCACCACCCTGGCTTTTGCGTGCTGCACCCTCACGGTGGCGGCCCAGGATGCCTCTTATCAGCAGCCCCCCAAGGCCATTGTGGATCTGGTGGAGGCCGCTCCTACCCCCCGGGTCAGCTTTGCTTCTAATGGGCAGTGGATGCTGATGATGGACGTGCAGGACATGCCTACCATCGAGGAGCTGTCGCAGCCAGAGCTGCGCATTGCGGGCCTACGCCTGAACCCGCGTACCAACGGCCCCAGCCGCGTAAGCTACTCCACTAGCCTGCGCCTCAAGCGCCTGCCGGATGGCAAAGAGCTGCTAGTACAGGGCCTACCCAAAACGGCCCGCATCAGCGAGGTAGGCTGGTCGCCGGACAACACCAAAATAGCCTTCACTAACACCACCGACAAGCACGTGGAGCTGTGGCTGGTAGATGTGGCGGCGGCCTCGGCTCGCCTGGTCCCCAACCTGTTTCTGAACAGCGCCTTCGGCGACTCCTACACCTGGACGCCCGACAGCAAGTCGCTGCTGGCCACGGCTGTGGTAGGCGGCCGGGGCGAGGCGCCTGCCACCAATGTGGCGCCCACTGGTCCCATTGTGCAGGAAAACACGGGGCGCAAAGCGGCGGCCCGCACGTACCAAGACTTGCTGAAAAACCCTGCCGATGAGCGCCTCTTTGATTACTACGCCACGGCGCAGGTAGTGAAAGTGGAGGTAACCGGCCGGATGCAGCCGTTGGGCTCGCCAGGCGTTATCGAATCGGCCAAGCCCTCGCCTGACGGCCGGTTTGTGCTGGTGAAAACTCGTCACCGGCCCTACTCCTACACCTTGCCGGTGAGCAGCTTCCCGCAGCGGGTAGACGTGCTGAACATCGACGGCACCTTGGCCAAAAAGCTCGTGGATTTGCCCTTGGCTGATAACGTGCCCATCGCCTTTGATGCGGTGCCCGTTGGGCCGCGGGGCCACAACTGGCGCGCCGATGCGCCCGCTACCTTGTATTGGGCGGAAGCTCAGGACGGCGGCAACCTGAAAAAAGACGTGCCGGTACACGACAAAGTATTTATGCTGGCGGCGCCTTTCGATGGCACCACGCAGTTGCTGGCCGAGCTGCCCTTGCGTTACCGCGGCATGCAGTGGGGCACCAGCACCCTGGCCCTCGCCAACGGCTACCGCTGGGCCGACCGCAAGGAAATGACCTGGATAGTGAACCCCAGTGCCCCCACCGTTACGCCCACGGTGCTGTTTGATCATTCTTCGCAAGACACCTACCACGACCCCGGCACGCCGGCCCAGCACCGCAACGCAGCCGGCTACCCAGTGCTGTTCACGGGCAAAAGCGGCGACGCCATCTACCTCCTGGGGCAGGGCAGCTCCCCGGAGGGCGACCGGCCTTTTGTGGATCAGATGAACATCAAAACCCGCCAGACGGAGCGCTGGTGGCGCTCGGCGGCACCCTACTACGAGGTGCCCGTGACCATGCTGGATGCCGACCGCCACGAGTTTGTGACCCGGCGCGAATCGGCCACGCAGCCGCCCAACTACTACTTGCGCCAGAACAGCCGCTTGGTACCGCTCACTAGCTTCCCCAACCCCTACGCCACCATCGGCTCCCTGAAAAAGCAAGTGCTGCAATACAAGCGCCCCGATGGCGTGGCCCTAACGGCCAACCTCTACCTGCCGCCTAACTACAAAAAGGAAGACGGCCCTCTGCCTACCCTGATGGAGGCCTACCCCCGCGAGTACAAAGACAAGAACGACGCCGGCCAAGTGAGCGGCTCGCCCTACACGTTCACGCGGTTCGGGTGGTCGTCGCCGGTGTTTTGGGTGACGCAGGGCTATGCCGTGATGCAGGGCGTGAGCATTCCGATTGTGGGCGAAGGCACCAAGGAACCCAACGACACCTACACCGAGCAGCTGGTGGCCTCGGCCAAAGCGGCCATCGATGAGGGTGCCCGCTTGGGTGTGGTAGACCCCAAGCGCGTGGCCGTGATGGGCCACAGCTACGGTGCCTTTATGACGGCTAACCTACTGGCACACTCCAACTTGTTTAAAGCGGGCATTGCGCGCAGCGGCGCCTACAACCGCACGCTCACGCCCTTCGGTTTTCAGGCGGAGGAGCGCACCTATTGGCAGGCGCCGCAGGTGTATCAGGCCATGTCGCCCTTCAACTACGCCGACAAAATCAAGACGCCAATTTTGCTGATTCACGGCGAGGCCGACAACAACTCGGGCACCTTCCCGCTGCAAAGTGAGCGATTTTACAACGCATTGAAAGGCCACGGCGCTACCGTGCGCTACGTGGTGCTACCCTTTGAGGCCCACAGCTACGCCGCCCGC
Source organism: Hymenobacter defluvii (assembly GCF_017589435.1). Lineage (NCBI taxonomy): Bacteria > Pseudomonadati > Bacteroidota > Cytophagia > Cytophagales > Hymenobacteraceae > Hymenobacter > Hymenobacter defluvii. Next base: position 156,136 of record NZ_JAGETX010000006.1, on the reverse strand, counting down.
GAGAATATCTTGCACATGCTGTGGGAGATGAATAGCTGGCTGGATAAGTACGTGAAGAGTCCCGCACCTACCACATCTTCCACCCAAAATACCGGCGACGTGGGTGCCACCAACGTGAAGTAGGTTTCGGGTCTGCACAGCATCAGAACGTCCTTTCGACCAGCACGAGAGATTTCTCTCGCTGGTCGAAAGGACGTTCTGCTATATTGACGTTTTGTTCTTTTATGCCGCTTAACTTCACCTGGATGCAGCTTTCACCCCTATACACGCTTCTTTTCTTCGAAAGCGTATCTTGAGGCCCCAATCCCTACCTTATTCTTTAATTCATGAAAAAATACCTGCTTCCCGTCTGCTTGCTCCTGTTAAGCGGTCCGTCGTTTGCCCAAAAAACCAAAACGGCCAAGAAACCTAAGGCCAGCAGCGCGCAGCAGAAGCCCGACCGGCGGGCCGGCAACCCCATCTTCCCCGGCTGGTACGCCGACCCGGAAGGCGCTATTTTTCAGAAACAATACTGGGTGTATCCTACCTACTCAGCGAAGTACGAGGACCAGATTTTCTTCGACGCTTTCTCCTCACCCGACCTCGTGACGTGGACCAAACACCCCGCCATTCTGGACACCACCCGCGTGAAATGGGCCAAAAAGGCCATGTGGGCGCCCGCCATCATCGAGAAAGACAAGCGCTACTACCTGTTCTTCGGAGCCAACGACATTCAGAGCGATAAGGAGACCGGCGGCATCGGTGTGGCCGTGGCCGACAAGCCGGGCGGGCCATACAAAGACTACCTGGGCAAGCCGTTGGTCGATAAATTCCACAACGGCGCGCAGCCCATCGACCAGTTTGTGTTCAAAGACCCCAAAGATGGGCAGCACTACCTGATTTACGGCGGTTGGAAACACTGCAACATTGCCAAGCTGAAGTCCGATTTTACGGGGTTCGTGCCGTTTGAAGACGGCAACACGTTCCGCGAAATCACGCCCCAGCAGTATGTAGAAGGGCCGTTTATGTTTGTGCGCGGTGGCAAGTACTACTTCATGTGGTCGGAAGGCGGCTGGACCGGCCCGAACTACTCGGTGGCCTACGCCGTGGCCGATTCGCCGTTTGGGCCGTTCCAACGGGTAGGCAAGATTTTGCAGCAGGACCCGAGTATTGCCACTGGCGCGGGGCACCACTCCGTGATGCAGGTGCCGGGCAAGGATGAATGGTACATTGTGTATCACCGCCGTCCGCTGGGCGAAACCAATGGCAACCACCGCGTCACCTGCATCGACCGCATGGAGTTCAACGCCGACGGCTCCATCAAACCTGTGCAAATGACGAACACCAGCGTATCGGCTAAGCTCCTCCGTTAGTAGCGCAACCACCCGGTTTATCTGGCCGTTTAAGCCTCTGGAAACACCCATTTCTAACTTGACTTCAACGACCATGAAATTCTTCAAATTCTTCCTTGCCAGTCTGCTGGTGTTTGCCCTCTTAGGTACCACTATTTCCACCGCGCAAGCGCAGGATAAGCCAAAGAAAGGCTGGAGTAAAAAGGCCAAGGGTGCCGCCATTGGTGGTGGTGCTGGCGTAGTGGGCGGGGCCCTATTAGGCGGCACCAAAGGCGCTATTATTGGTGGTGCCGCTGGTACGGTAGCCGGTGGTGCTGTGGGCCGCAAAAAGGATAAAAAGACCGATCCTAAGCGCTACAAAGAGTATAAGAAGGACTAACTAAGCGCAGGCTTACTTCAATGAAAACGCCCCGGCTACGATAGGTAGTCGGGGCGTTTTGCTTTTACTAGCTATTTATTTGTCATCCTGAGCTTGCGAAGGACCTTATCACGGCAGAACGAGTCGTTTAGGCAGCATTATTCAACGTGACAAGGTCCTTCGCAAGCTCAGGATGACAAACTATTTGGTAGGACAAAATACCTACTCTCTTACCCAAGTCACCTTTTCGGCGATGGGCTTGCGGGTGCTGCGGGCGGTGGCGCCTTCCTTGGGGTAGCCCAGCCAGAATATGCCCAGTAGGCGGTCGGTGGGCGCAAGGCCGAAGAAGGGCTTGGCATCTTCCACATACGTAACACCGCCGCTACCCCAAAAACCGGCCAGGCCGTAGGCGGTGGCCGTGAGGTGTAGGTTTTGCACGGCGCAGGCCACGGCTTCCACTTCTTCTACCTCGGGCACCTCGTCGGTGCGCTTCAGGCCGATGGCAATAGCGTGCGACGACAGCAGCGGCATTTGCGCCAGCTTTTCGTACTTGGCCTGCTGAAACTTCTCCCCGGCGTGCTGCTTGTATATTTCGCTCTGAAACGTGGCGAGCTTTTGCAAACCAGCCCCGCTAAACACCATAAAGCGCCACGGCTCGGTGCGCTTATGGGTAGGCGCCCAGTTGGCGTTTTCCAGTAGTTGCTGAATTATTTCGTCGGGGATGATGCGGCCCGGTGCAAACTGCACGGGCTGCATGCTGCGCCGCTCGTGCAGCAGGCGGTTGATCTGCTCAACATCAAAAGGGAAGTCAGAAGCTTCTGCCATTGAATTACAGGGTTGTTTACGGGTAAAGTCGTTGCTTTGGTCAGATGTTTTAGGCAGATTTTCGTTAGAAGACCTTCCACTACCCTTCTTTTCTCCATGCACCTTTTCGTTTACACCCCGCTCACCGAGCCCGAGCGTCAGCGCCTTATCGACCAACTTCCCGACGATGTCCACGCGGTATTTCGCACCCAACTGGAAAAATCTGAGGAAGCTGCGGCCTTCCAAAAGGCTGAGCTGCTGCTGGGCAACCCGCCACCCGAGTGGTTTGCCCAGCACGAACCCAACAACTTGCAATTCTGGCAGATAGACTCGGCGGGCTTTGAACGCTACCAGGACCTACGCCCCTCCTACCCCGTAGCCAACATGGGCGACTACTTTGCCTGGCCCTGCGCCGAAACCATGGTAGCCGGGCTGCTGGCCCACTACCGCCACCTACCCGAATTGCTGGCCCTGCAAGGGCGCCAGGAGTGGCACCGCGGCTCCTGGCAGGGCCGCCTAGGACTGTTGCGCGAGAAGCGCGTGATTATCTTAGGTTCGGGCACCATTGGACAGGCAGTGAAACAGCAGCTCACGGGTTTCAACTGTCACGTGCAACTGCTCGCCCGCACCGACCCACGGGCTCAATTGCACTCCAAAGATGAGTTGCGCGCTGCCCTACCCAACACCGACATCGTGGTGAATTGCCTACCCGGCAGCGCCGACGGTTTCTTCTCTGCTGAGTTGATTGAGGCCATGCCCACGCATAGCGTGTACGCCAGCGTAGGCCGCGGCAACACCACCGACGAACCCGCCCTCATTGCCGCCCTGCGCGCCAACCGCCTCGCCGGCGCTGTGCTCGACGTAACGGCCCAAGAGCCCCTACCCTCCGACAGCCCGCTCTGGACCATGCCCCACGTCATCCTGACGCAGCACACCGGCGGCAACCAGCCCGGCGAAAACGACGCCAAGGTAGACCAGTTCCTGCGCAACCTGCACCGGTTTCAACGGAAACAAGAGCTGGAAAACTCAGTGGATGTGTCGAAGGGGTATTAAGGTAAACCGCTTGTTGTAGATACTAGAAAACGCCTGTCATCCTTGGTGCTTATCGTAGGGCGATGCCTACTCGTACGCCACGCTTATTACCTCTACTACCTCCTCTTTCGGCCCCAAGCGCAGCGTGACGGTCTGCCCGACTTGGGCGCCCTGCACGGCCCGCGCAATGGGTGCGATGAACGCAAACTTATTGGCCGGCACCGAGGCCTCGTCTACCCCCACAATGGTAAACTGTCGCTCGGTGCCGGGCTTGCCGCCGCTGCGCGTGCGCAGGTGCACGGTGGCCCCAAAGCGTACCTCGTTGGCAGGTTGCTGGTGGGGGTCTACTACCTTGGCCGTGGCAATGCGGGCGTTAAGGGCCTGCAACTGCCCGTTGAGTAGGGTAAGCTGGCGGGTGCGGTCGGCGTCGTTGTCGCGGTTGGCCTCGGCGCGGGTTCTGGTGGCTTCCAGCTCGGCCAGCTCGGTGCGCAGCTGCTCCAGACCCTGGGGCGTTACATAGTTGGGCGTGCCAGGGGGTAGGGCGGCACGGGGCGGAATGATGGGGATTTCGAGGGAATCATCTTCTTTGGTGAAAGCACGGCTCATGCTATCTGCTAACGCGCCACGGGTAGCTGGGTTGTGCCGCCCAACCAAACCCTGAAGTCCGGCAAACAGTACACAGCTATACCCGGCCACCCCGGCCGGGAGGCCTTGTTCTACCGCATAATGCAAGAAATTCGCACGTTTTATGCCCCTTCCGAGGATGCTCTGTGGCAGCAGGTAGCCACCGATATGAGCAGCCAGCCCGATTTGCTGGAGTACAGAGCCCGCCTGGTGCTGCCCGATTTCGAAGCCGTATTGTATCTGGATATTGATCTGGGCGGCGGCTTTGAGGGTGGGTTTGCTACCACCAGCCTCACGGCCCTGGTGCCGCCCGCCACTTCCCTGCGCTTTGCCCTGCACGAGCAGGATTGGGTACACGAAATCGGGAAGCTGTTTGGTATGGAAGACGCCCAGTTGGGCTACCCCGAAATCGATGATGCCTTTATCGTGAAAACCAACGATGCGCCTCAGTTGACGCAGCTATTGGCCGCGCCAGAGACACGCATCACCCTGGTGCGCCACCCTACGGCCCGCATCACCCTGGCCCCCGCCGACGAAGACGAGCCGCCCTACCCTGGCGCGCTGGTGTTGCGTTTCGAGCAGGACGAGGCGATTACGGACCCCGTGACGCTGCGCGATATTCACTGGCTGCTGCACACGCTGGCCCAGCCTGCGGGACCAGTTACGTTTTAAAGCGCGTTTTCTTTAGCTGTCATCCTGAGTGCAGCGAAGAACCTTCTCACGTCGGAACGAGTCGTTACCATGCTCGTCATTCAATAGATCGTTTCAACGTGAGAAGGTCCTTCGCTGCACTCAGGATGACAACGACTTTACACCTTCCCCACCATGTTTAAAATACCGAAAGACCCCGAACTACCAGCCTGGGTGTTCCTGGCGCTGCGGCTGGGCTCGATGCTACTGGTAGCGGTGGTAGCATGGCTGGTGTGGAAGTGCAGCTAGCCCGTTTCACTCCCCCACAAGCTGCTGCATCTGTCGGGCATTGCCGATGGCCGACGCGTCGATGTCGTTATTGAAGTAGAGGTAGGCCTCGCGCACGTGCGGCACTGCTTGGATTTCAGTTATCACCCGCCTCAAAAATTCCTCGGAGTAGGGCGATTTATACAGCTCCGGCACACCATGCAGGCGGTAGTACACGAGCCCGGTGTTCGTCACCACTTCGTCGGGTAGAGCGGGGTGGCTTTGGCCCACAAAGGCGATGTTGTGCCGGGCAAGCGCCTGGTACACGTGCCCCAACCACCAACTGGGATGCCGAAACTCTACTACATTCTGAAATGCTGGATCGAGGCTGCTGATGATGCGCTCCAGGCGTTCTTCAGAATAGCTAAGGCGCGGCGGCAACTGAAATAGCACGGGGCCTAGCTTTTCCTGTAGTCCTTCCTGGGCCGTGCCGTAGAAATCGGCGAGCAGTTGGGCGGTGTCGTGAAACTGTTTGTAGTGCGTAATCAACCGGGGCGCTTTCACCGAAAACCGGAAGTCGGGCGGACTCTGCTGATACCAGCTTTCCATGAACGACAGCTGCGGAAAGCGGTAAAATGTCACGTTCAATTCCAGCGTGCGGAAGTGCTGGCTGTAGAACTCGAACCAGCGCCGCTGCGGGAACTTGTCGGGGTAGAATACGCCTTTCCAATGCCGATAGTGGTAGCCAGAACAGCCAACGTGCCAAGTGCGCATATGCAAGAGAGAAGTGTCTATTGCCGCATACGCAAGCCAGCGGGCATCCGATAAAAGCCGCCGGATCATTATCTTGATGCGCCGTGCCGCTGGCCATCCGTTTTGTCTGTCGCGTGTATTCTTCGCTTTCGGAGCTTTTCCTCGCCTGTTCTTTCTCCTAGCTGCTACCCTATGAAACACCTTACTACCTCACTGGCTGCGCTCTTGCTTAGCTCATCCGCGTACGCCCAATACAGTCAGACTGCCATTAAAACGCTACCCTACCCTCAGACCAAAAAGGTCGATACCGAAACGACCTACTTCGGCACCAATGTGGCCGACCCCTACCGCTGGCTCGAAGACGACCAGGCCGCCGATACCAAAGCCTGGGTGCAGGCCGAAAACAAGGTGACGCAGAATTTTCTGAGTCAGATTCCCTACCGCGAGGCCATCAACAAGCGTCTCGAAACGCTGTGGAATTACGAGAAATACGGCGCCCCGTTCAAGGAAGGCAAGTACACGTACTTCTCCAAAAACACGGGTCTGCAAAGCCAGTCGGTGCTTTACCGGCAGGTAGGCAATGGCGCGCCCGAAGTGTTTCTGGACCCCAATCAGTTCTCGAAAGACGGTACTACCTCGCTAGCCGGCCTCAACTTCAGCAAAGACGGCAGCCTGGCCGCCTACCAGATTTCGGAGGGCGGCTCCGACTGGCGCAAGGTCATCGTGCTAAAAACCGCCGACAAGGCCATGGTAGGCGACACGCTGAAAGACGTGAAGTTCTCGGGCCTGGCTTGGAAGGGCAACGACGGTTTCTACTACAGCAGCTACGATAAGCCCAAGGAAGGCAGCCAATTGGCCGGCCTCACGCAGTACCACAAGCTCTACTACCACAAGTTGGGCACGCCCCAGAGCCAGGATAAGCTGATTTTCGGTGGCGACAAAACACCGCGCCGCTACATTGGCGCCTACCTCACCGAAGACGAGCGGTTCCTGGTCATCACGGCCGCCAATACCACCACCGGCAACGAGCTGTACGTGCAGGACCTGAGCAAGCCGAACAGCAGCATTGTGCCCGTGGTGGCCGACGAGAAAAGTCAGAATAGCATTGTGGAAAACGTGGGCAGCAAGCTCTACATCCACACCAACCTGAACGCGCCCAACTTCCGGCTGGTGACAACGGACGTGGCCAAGCCTACCTCCGACAACTGGAAAGACCTGATTGCGGAGACGAAGAACGTGCTGGATATTTCCACTGTGGGCGGCAAAATCTTCGCGCACTACCTCAAGGATGCTACTTCGCTGATTGAGCAATACGACCTGAATGGCAAGAAAGAACGCGCCATCGACCTACCCTCGGTGGGTTCGGCAGGCGGCTTTGGCGGCAAGCGCGACGAAAAGGAAACGTACTACACGTTCACGTCTTACATCTACCCGCCTACCATCTTCAAGTACGACATTGCCACGGGCAAATCGACGCTGTATAAGAAGCCCAACGTGCAGTTCGACCCCACTAAGTATGAGTCGAAGCAGGTGTTCTACCCGTCTAAGGATGGCACGAAGGTTCCGATGATCATCACCTACAAAAAAGGCACGGTGATGAACGGCAAGAACCCTACCCTGCTTTATGCCTACGGAGGCTTTGGCGTGAGCTTGACGCCGGCTTTCAGCACCTCTAATATCCTGCTGCTCGAAAACGGCGGCATCTATGCCGTGCCCAACCTGCGCGGCGGCGGCGAGTACGGCGAGACCTGGCACTTGGCCGGCACCAAGCTCAACAAGCAAAACGTGTTCGACGACTTCATTGCCGCCGCCGAGTACCTGATGCAGAACAAGTACACCTCCAAAGATTACCTTGCCATTTCGGGCGGCTCGAACGGCGGCCTGCTCATCGGGGCCGTGATGACGCAGCGCCCCGACTTGTGCAAAGTGGCTTTCCCGGCGGTAGGCGTGCTGGACATGCTGCGCTACAACAAGTTCACGGCTGGCGCCGGCTGGGCCTACGACTACGGCACCGCCGAAGACTCGAAGGAGATGTTTGAGTACCTCTACAAATACTCGCCCTACCACGCCCTGAAGCCGGCCGCCTACCCCGCCACCATGGTTACCACCGCCGACCACGACGACCGGGTAGTGCCCGCGCACTCGTTCAAGTTTGCCTCGCGGTTGCAGGAAATGCAGAAAGGCTCGGCCCCAGTGCTCATCCGCATCGAGACGAAAGCCGGCCACGGCGCCGGCCGCTCCACGGCCCAGGTTATCAGCGAGCAGACCGACAAGTGGGCGTTTATGTTCTACAACATGGGCGTGCCGTATAAGGGCGCGCAGTAAGTAGTTACAAAAAGCAAAAGCGGCCGCCCTACCGTGGTAGGGCGGCCGCTTTTGCTTTTCAATGATGTTAGAAAACAGTGTAAATATACCCCTGTTCGACTTGTTCGGCCGGATTTACAATCCGGCTGCGATGAGCTAGTGGATTTGTAATCCACGAGTTGCCGTAGCAACTCATGCACAGCCACGTCGTTTTCTGTAACGGGGATTATAACCCCCTTACCTTATCACAGCCGGAGTAGAAATCCGGCCGAGCAGCACCGGCAGGCTACGCAGATTCGCTACCTGCGCGTCCTACCTCCCCTACCCCTTGCTGCACTGCGGGCGGCGCAAACTGCCCACTACGCAGTTCCTGCCGCAGCTGCCGCAACTCCTCGTGCAACGCCGCTATTTGCGCGGCACCGGCTACTTCAGCGTCACCATCATCCGCATCGCGGCCGATGAAGAACGTGGCCAGGGTAGCCGTGAAGTAGCCGAATACCGTGAAACCGTACAGCGCCAGTAGAAAGCAGAGCGCTCGGCCTTCGGGTGTGCGGGGCCAGTAGTCGCTACCCAGGCTGATGAGCACCATGGCTGTCCACCACAAGGCCTCGGGATAGGTGGTGAGGCCGCCGGGCTCCTGGTTTTCAAAGGCGTACATGCCGGCCGCGCCCAGCAGCAGCACCACGCCCGTGAGACCAAGCACGTAGCCTACCCCGCGCCGCCCGAAGCTGCTCGACAACGCCCGCATTCCCCGGTTCAGGGAGCCGACTACCTTCACCAGCCGTAGCCCGCGCACCGCCCGCGCTGCCCGGAACACCCGCGCCAACCGAAACAGCCGCAGCGCCGGCGCCGCCAGGGAAATCAGCGTGATGACGTTGTTTTTCAGGAACGGTAGCTTCTGGGGCGCCAGCCAGAATTTGAGCGCGAAGTCCAGAATAAACACTACCCAGATGCCGTTGCTTAGCACCTGCAAGGCAGGCGTCAGGCCCCAAATCAGCTCCACGCCCAGCAGCACCAGCCACACAAAGCCCAGCACCAGCATCGGCGTTTCCAGCCAGTCGGTTATCTGTTCCAGTAGTTCGTGACGCTCTTGTTGCAGTTGCTCTTTTTCGGCGGGAGTAGGCATAGTATAGCAGATGGAGGTGAGGGTAGTCCATACGCTGTGGGCTAGGGGGAGTTTATAGAAGCGTTATGCCAATATTGCTTTTCACTGCGCTCTTACGCTTGTGCGTACAGGAGTTCCGACGTACTATACTTCTTCCTGAGGATGACGTTCTTAACTGATGTCAAACAAATTTTTTATCATTACTTTGAAATACAAAGTTCTTTTACATCCTTTGCATGACGCTTGTGCATGCCTCTCCTTCGCTCGTCTCTACCAGTAAAAAGCCGTGCCGACGCGTGACATCTAGTACCCGCTTTTTTAGCACATAAGGTAAAGCAATCTGCACCGGATACTAACCCATTACCCTCTGCCAGCTAGTCTTCTCAGGCGTGTTTCCTCACTCATTTCACATATAATTTTCTACCCTCATGACACTCTCCAAAAGCATTGCGCGCGTTGCGCTGGTTACAGGACTTCTATTGCTTATCCCACTGACGGCAAAGCTGTTTGTTGCCGACATGGCCTGGGATGCATTTGATTTCGTTGCGGCGGGTGTCCTGCTCTTTGGCGCCGGCCTCACGTTTGTTTTGATTGCCAGGATGGGCAACACGACCACGTATCGGGTAGCGGCCGGCGTAGCGGTGGCAGCGGGGCTGCTGCTGGTGTGGGCCAACTTGGCGGTGGGACTTGTCGGGAGCGAAGACAACCCCGCCAACCTACTCTACGGCAGCGTGCTGGCCGTGGCCTTACTTGGGGCTTTTGTGGCGCGCTTCCGCCCCCTGGGCATGTCCAACGCCATGTTTGCGGCGGCCATTACCTATGTGGTGGTCACAGCCATAGCGCTGTTCGTCTGGACACCGTCGGGCGAGGCGGCCGAACCGCACGTACGGCTGCTGAATGTGTTGGTAGCCAATGGCGCTTTTGCCGCTATCTGGGCCGTTTCGGGTGTGCTGTTTCGCCGCGCCAGCGCGACGGGCGCTGCTACCAATCGGCAGTTGGCTTAGCCTATAGCGCGGTACGCTACTTTCTACCCCAACCTTTCAACACCCTACCATCATGGCCCTCAGCAAACGTGCTTTGACTCTGACACTGGTTGCCCTGTGTCTCTTGCTTGTCCCCTTCGTGGTAGCTCAGTTTACCACCGGAATAGTCTGGACTTTAGCCAACTTTATTATTGCTGGCATCCTGTTGCTGGGCGCTGGTCTCTTGTATCTATTGGTCGCTAGCACGGCCCGCAACGGCGCTTACAGGCTGGCCGCCGGGGTAGCGGTGGCGGCAACGTTCCTACTCGTGTGGGGCAACCTGGCCGTGGGATTTATCGGAAGTGAGGACAACCCCGCCAACCTGCTGTATATCGGCGTGCTGGCTGTTGGCTTCGTTGGGGCCGTTGTGGCGCAGCTCCAGCCAATGGGTATGGCCAAGGCTATGTTTGCCGCGGCACTTACGCAGTTCGCCGTTCCGTTTGTGGCGCTATCGATTTGGTGGCCGGAGCTTACTCTAGGGGTTTTGTGGGTAATTGTGCTTAATACTGTGTTTGCTGGTATTTGGGTGGTATCGGGGTGGTTGTTTCGACGGGCTGGTGCCATCGGTACCAGTCTTAACTAATATCAAGACGCAAAAGGCCACGGAGCTTGCCAGCGCCAACCAGCAAAACAAGAAACTTGCTGAACCTTTTCCAGTATCTTTACAGTAGTACAAGTGAACCCGTTCTCACTGAATAACTAGAACTATGGGCACTGCCGACAAAGAAAAATCAAGTGCAGCGACTACTCCCAAACTGACCAAAGAAGAGCGGTTGGCGCAGGCCCGCGAGTACGCTAAGCAGTTTAAGTTTGAAACGCTTTCGGAGGAAGAGTTGCTAAAGTTGCGCCGTAATGCCTATGCCTATCTCCTTTGAACCCCGGCAGCCGGGTGAAGGCTACCCATTTACGTATCGCAAAGGGCCGACCCAACAGGGCGGCCCTTTGGTTTGTACGCACTATTATACGTTTCGAACCCGGAAAAACCGACGATATGTGGTAGAAGCAGAGCAATACGAGCATCATGTATATGTACTGAAGTTTTATCCACTAGCGCTTAAGAACTCACCTAACCGTTTTAAGTTACTGGTGAATGACGGTGACGCTTTCCGCATTCTCAGCACTTGCTTGCGGGTATTTGCTGACATCTGTCGTCGTGACCCATTAGCTTCGGCTGGCTTCATTGGGGAGGCGCTAGTAGGTGAAAGCATAGCGCTTACGAAGAGGTTTCGGGTGTATTTTCAGTCGGTTATTACGTTTATAGAGCCTACCCATTTCCTGCACCATCCACTACCCGCTATCAGCGCCTACTTTCTGGAGTGCCGCGCCAACCCGGAGCCAGGTAGAGCAAATGTTCCGGGAGTTGTATATCGTACCGCAGGTAATGGATTCACCTAAGCCGATCTGATTGGATTAGGTAGCCAAAGCTGAAATTTTGTCTTATTTATTTTCCGTAAAATTCCGTTTCCGGCCAAAACGTCAGCCAAAATCCCCTAGCACCTCGTTTGCTATGTCCTGCGTAGAACTTCCTAACCCGAAGCACCTAATAAGACTTAGCGACCAATGAACTTTAATAACTATACCATCAAGGCGCAGGAGGCCGTGCAAAAGGCCACCGAGATTGCGGGCGCCAACCAGCAGCAGGCCATCGAGACGGGGCATTTGCTACGGGGAATTCTGCAATCGGATGAAAACGTGGTGGGCTTCCTGACCAAGAAGCTGGGAGCCAATCAAAACCTGCTGACGCAACGCCTGGACGCCATCGTGAGTGGCTACCCCAAGGTAAGCGGCGGCTCGCCCTACCTCTCCAACGATGCCAACGCGGCATTGCAGCGGGCTACGGGCTTTTTGAAAGAATTCGGCGATGAGTACGTGTCGATCGAACATATGCTGCTGGGTATCCTGGGCGGCAAGGATAGCACGGCCACGCTGCTGAAAGACGCGGGCTTCACGGAGAAAAATCTGAAGGCCGCGATTAAAGAACTCCGCGGAGGCCGCACGGTAAATAGCCAGTCGGCCGAGGACCAATACCAGAGCCTGAACCGTTACGCCATCAACCTGAACGAGCGGGTGCGCACCGGCAACATGGACCCCGTGATTGGCCGCGACGAGGAGATTCGGCGGGTGTTGCAGATTCTGTCGCGCCGTACCAAGAACAACCCGGTGCTGCTCGGTGAGCCGGGCGTTGGCAAGACCGCCATTGTGGAGGGTCTGGCTCAACGCATCGTGGCTGGCGACGTGCCCGAAAACCTTCAGGACAAAACCATCATGTCGCTCGATATGGGCCTGCTCATTGCGGGCGCCAAGTACAAGGGCGAGTTTGAGGAGCGCCTGAAAGCCGTTATCAAAGAAGTAACCGACTCGGAAGGCCAGATTGTGCTGTTCATCGACGAGATGCACACCTTGATTGGCGCTGGCGCGGGTGGCGACTCCGCCATGGACGCCGCTAACCTGTTGAAGCCAGCGCTGGCCCGCGGCGAACTGCATGCTATTGGCGCTACTACCCTCGCCGAGTACCAGAAGTACATCGAGAAGGACAAGGCGTTGGAGCGACGCTTTCAGGCCGTGACGGTGGATGAGCCTACGGTTCCCGACGCCATCAGCATTATGCGCGGCATCAAGGAAAAGTACGAGCTGCACCACGGCGTACGCATCACCGACGACGCCGTGATTGCGGCCGTGGAGCTGTCGAACCGCTACATCACCGACCGTTTCCTACCCGACAAGGCCATCGACCTGATGGACGAGGCGGCCGCCAAGCTGCGCATTGAGCTGAACTCGATGCCGGTGGAGCTGGACGAGGTGCAGCGCCGTATGATGCAGCTGGAAATTGAGCGCGAGGCTATCCGGCGCGAGGAAAACCACGACCGCGAAGCCGTGCTCAACAAAGAGCTGGCCGACCTGGGCGAGCAGCGCGACTCGCTGAAAGCGCGATGGGAATCGGAGAAATCGGTGCTCACGGACATTCAGACACAGAAAGAGAACATCGAGCGCTTCAAGGTAGAGGCCGAGCAGGCCGAGCGCCAGGGCGACTACGGCCGCGTGGCGGAGCTGCGCTACGGCAAAATTCAAGAGGCTGAGGCCTCGCTGAAAACCTTGCAGGAACAAGCCAACGACAACAAAGACGGTGGCTCGATGCTGCAAGAGGTAGTAACCAGCGAGGACATTGCCGAGGTAGTAGCCAAGTGGACCGGTATTCCGGTGAGCAAGATGCTGGCCAGCGACCGGGAGAAACTGCTGCACCTGGAAGAAGAGTTGGGCCGCCGCGTGGCGGGTCAGGCCGAAGCCATTGCGGCTATTTCGGATGCCGTGCGCCGCTCGCGTGCTGGCTTGCAGGACCCGCGCCGCCCAATCGGTTCGTTTATCTTTCTGGGTACCACGGGGGTAGGGAAAACTGAGCTGGCAAAGGCCTTGGCTGAGTACTTGTTCAACGACGAAAACGCCATGGTGCGCATCGACATGAGCGAGTTTCAGGAGCGCCACGCCGTATCGCGCCTGATTGGGGCACCTCCCGGCTACGTGGGCTACGACGAAGGCGGTCAGCTGACTGAGGCCGTGCGTCGCAAGCCCTACTCGGTGGTGCTGCTCGACGAGATTGAGAAGGCCCACCCCGACGTGTTCAACATCTTGCTGCAAGTGCTCGATGATGGTCGCCTCACCGACAACAAAGGCCGGGTGGCGAACTTCAAGAACACCATCATCATCATGACCTCGAACACGGGCGCCGACATCATCCAGCGCAATTTCAAGGAGTTGAATGAGTACAACGCCGAGGAAGTGCTCGACCGCACCCGCGAGGAGGTAATCGACCGCCTGAAGCAGCACATGCGCCCCGAGTTCCTGAACCGGATTGATGAAATTATCATGTTCGAGCCGCTGAAGCGCAAGGAAATCCGCAAGATCGTGGATATCCAGTTCAAGCAGATTCAGCAGCGCCTGGAAGAAGCTGGCATCCGCCTGGAAGCCACCGATGAGGTGCTCGACTACCTGGGCGAGGCCGGATTCGACCCGCAGTTTGGTGCCCGCCCGCTCAAGCGCGTGCTTCAGCGCCAGATCCTGAACGAGTTGAGCAAGGAAATCCTCAGTGACCAGGTATCGAAGGATTCGGTAGTGGAAGCTGTGCTGGAAGACGGACACATCCGCTTCATGAATGTGGAGTTGCCGACGGTAGAGTAGGCCGTTGCAGTCTATAAAAAGCCCCGCTGGCGTTGTGCCAGCGGGGCTTTTTTTACCTGCGAAAAGCACGCGGTTTCAATCGTTTCTTGACATATGGCGGCAGAATGCCTGAGCTTTCGTACAGTGCCATTACCTGCTCTTCTTTCGTGCGGCTAAAACGTGTAAGCTTATTTACACCAATACCCACCGGCAGACCACCCAACAGACCTATTCCTACTATTGTACCGCCGGTGGTACTAGCCAAACCAGCTGAGCTATTAGTGGTGGCGTCTACGTAGGCAATACGCAAGGCAAATGCACTACCAACTGCTGTCCATATCCAACCACCGGTTCGGTGCTTGCTGAATACACGTTGTATAGCACGTACAGTATCAGAGCGGGAGAGCGTAACAGTCGATAAGTCAGCCACGCCGGTCGATTGTGCACATAGCTTACTGTTAAACAGTAATATGCAGCTAATACCAAGTACACATTTAGTCATTAAGTAATGTATGCGTGAATAGACTAAGACGTGTCAAAGCTAGCCAAACGACAATACCCTTATTTGTTATTCCAATAATTCATCAAGAACGCGTTAGTAAAAGCCGTACTATGAAGATGACTACATCCAGTTCGTGAACGTGGGCTACCTACTGTTGGTAGGCGATTTCAGCATAGGCTAAAAAGCCCCGCTGGCATAATGCCAGCGGGGCTTTTGCTTACGACTTGAAGTACTTCGTCTTTAGCCGCTTGCCGATGTAGCGTGGCAATACCCCTGTATTTTGGTAAAGCGATATTACCTGTTCTTCTTTAGCATTGCTGAAACGCACCAACTTATTGATGCCAATGCCAGCTGGTACCCCTCCAAACACAGCCAGACCAAGGATTGTCTGCCCAGCAGAAGTAGGAATAGGATCAGAGCTATTGCTAATTGCTACAGATGCGACGCGGCCAGCGAGTATGCCCCCAGCAGTCGTCCAGATCCAACCACCCGCCCGATGTTTGCTGAATATGCGCTGCACAGCCTGTACAGTGTCAGCGCGGGAGAAGTTGGCAGTGACCAACTCAGCTTTTTCAGCCGATTGAGCCTGTATCTTACCGCTAAGTAGCAGCATACAGCTAATAACAAGTACACGTTTAGTCATGGAGTAATATGAATAAATAAGTGAACGTGCTAAAGCTAATAAAACCAATTGATTCTTCTATTACTCCAATAAATTTGCATAGCAAGAGAATGTAAACTAATAACTACCGCGCCTGGGCCTGCGGGTGGCGCTGTTCGTACTCCATCTGTTCGCGGAGTAGCAGTCGCATTTGGGCTGCCTCTTGGAAATGCACTGGCTTCAAACGCCGACGATATTTGCTGGGTATTGGCTGCCCAGCGACATATGCTTGGTCTACCGTTAGCAAATGCTTCTTGTTATACGCATTTGCATGCAGGATAAAGCCCACTATTGTACCAGCCAGAATAGGCACGCCCAGTGGTGGCGCAATGGCTTTCTCGGCCGTTACCTGCTGGCCATAGCTGTCGGTAGTGGAGATGGGTAGGGACAAGGACATGCCCACGATAAAGGGAATAGTGTACACAAAACCACCCCGCCGCTGCCGCCGAAACATGGAAAGGAGGGCACCCGTTGTGTCGGCTTCGGCACCGGCTGGCTGGTAGCGCGGCAGGTACCAACCATTGAATAGCAGCACTGCTCCCGAGTCGGCAGGAGGCTGGTGGCGAGGCAGTGGAGCCGCGGGCGTTATCGACTGTGCCTGCAAGGTACCGGCAAGAAGCACTGCCAGCCCCAACGTGAGAATCAATCGCATATGCTAGACAGGCTTATACTTAACGGCTTTATATGGTACCACAACCTGCTTGAAAAACCGTGGCTTGAGGCGGTGACGCACATTAGCGGGTAGTGGCTTGCCGGCACGCACATCTGCAATAAGAGCCGCCTGCTTCGCAGCGCTAAAGCGAGCAAGCTTACTGGCGCCATAGGCATCAAATAGCAGCATCACGCCCAGGCCAGCAGCTATGCCGCCTGCGCTTGCGCCCTCGTCTACTACCGCTGTGCCGTAGGAGCCCGAAACTGTTTTTTTCTGACTAGCGGCCGTCAGCACTCGAACACCGCCCAGCGTGCTTCCGGCAATCCAGCTAATGCCACCTACCCGCCGGCGCGAATACAGGGTAGTGAGGGCATGCACAGTATCTTCGGCGGCAGCCATCGGGTCCTCGGTAGCCGGAATTGCGTTGTTGAGAGGCCGACTGGGTAGAGGCAACTCCTCGGAGGCTGGCGCAGTTGGCTTTTCGATTGGGGGTAGGGTTTCCGTTTGGGCGTAAGACGCACTGGCGCTCAATAGCCAAAAGGCAATAAAGGGTAGCTGTAACTTCATGAGGTAGAGTTTGGTAGAAAATAAAGCCAAGCAACCTACTACAACTTTAGCGCAGAAAAAACGCAGTCAGGCCATTTTAGAGGCAGGAGGCTACTTTTTCCACTTAAAAGTCCAGGAATAGCCTAATCAGCGGGTCCCTGCGTCCTTTGCCTGTGTCGTTTGGACCTTCCCTCTACTTGTCGGGAAGAAGCTTAACTGTAGCGCCATAAGCAGTGGGCTCTTTGCTTTACAGCAAGCCCGGCCGTAGCAACCTCCGGCCGATACGAGGAGTACAACAGAGGAATGGAGGAAGTCCTACCCTGTGTTTTTGCTCTCCGCGTGCCCAACCGTTTCAGCCCGTTAGCCCATTCTGAAACGCCACTAGCACACCGCAGAAGCAGACCAGATGATGCTAACGGCGCACGGCCGACTGCCAACGATAACCTGACTATATGGAAAATATAGACATCTGGGGCGGCGTGGAATGCACCTGCCGGCGAGTAGGCGACGCATATTCCGATCAGCTCACGCGTAGTGGCCACCGTGACCGGATTTCAGATCTTGACCGGTTTGCAGAGCTCGGCTTGCGCACCTTGCGCTACCCGGTTTTGTGGGAGCATGTGGCTCCTATCAGCCTAGATCAACTCGATTGGCGCTGGCCTGACGAGCGCCTCGCACGGCTGCAACAACTGAAGATAGAGCCCATTGTGGGCCTGGTTCATCACGGCAGTGGGCCGCGCTATACCGCCCTCGATCAGCCAAGTTTTGCTACGGGTTTGGCTCGCTATGCCGGCCTAGTAGCCGAACGCTACCCGTGGGTGCGTTACTATACGCCCGTCAACGAGCCCCTGACGACTGCCCGCTTCAGTGGCCTCTACGGGATTTGGTACCCACACGGCACCCACGACAACGTATTTGTGCGGCTGCTCTACCATCAGGTACTGGCCACGAAGCTGGCCATGCAGGCCATCCGACGGGTGAACCCGGCGGCGCAGCTTGTGCAGACCGAGGACCTGGGCCAAACGCACCACACCCCCGCTTTGGCTACGCAGGCTGAGTTTGAAAACCACCGCCGCTGGCTGAGCTTTGATTTGCTCAGCGGCACCGTTACGGCAACGCACCCGCTATGGTCATACCTACGCAGCCACGGCCTGAGCGAAGCGGAGCTGGCCGTTTTTCAGGACTCGCCACTGCCGCCTGATATACTGGGCATCAACTACTACGCTACCAGTGAGCGGTTTTTGGACGAGCGGGTGGCGCAGTATCCGGGGCACGGCGCCGTGCCGGCTACCGGTAGCCGACCAGAGTACGTAGATGTGGAAGCGGTGCGCGTACCCGATGCCGAGATGCTGGGCCTGGAAGAGCTATTGCGCCAGGCTTGGACGCGCTACCACCTCCCGCTGGCCATCACTGAATCGCACCTGGGTTGTACCCGCGAGGAGCAGATGCGCTGGCTTCAGCAAGCCTGGGAAGCCGCTAACCGTCTGCGCCGCACCGGTGTGGATATACGCGGCCTCACGGTATGGTCGCTGCTGGGCGCTTTCGACTGGGACAATCTGCTCACCCACGATGGGGTTTCGTACGAAAGCGGCGTGTTTGATGTGCGCAGAGGGGAGCCCCGACCTACGGCTCTTTCCAAGATGGTACGCAACCTCATCCGGCACGGCCGCCACCATCACCCCGTCTTGCAAGGGCCAGGATGGTGGCAGCGCCCCAGCCGCTTCTATTCGGCTTCCTGAATTCACTACTATGGACAACCTTGACATATTACCTGCGATGCAGCCCCTCCTTATTACGGGTGGCAACGGCACGCTGGGCCACGCTTTCCGTCTAATTTGTGAGATTCGGGGGCTGGCAACCATCAGCCTGGGTAGGGATGAGCTGGATATTACGGATGCTGACGCCATTGCAGCAGCTCTGCGACAGTACGAGCCCTGGGCCGTGGTGAATGCGGCCGGCTACGTGCGCGTAAACACCGCCGAAACTGACGCCAAGCAGTGCTACCGCGAAAACACGCTGGGTCCTACCCTGCTGGCACAGGCCTGCGCCGCCCAGCAGGTGCCGCTGCTCACCTTTTCTTCTGATCTGGTGTTCGATGGCAAGCAACGCCGTGCCTACCTCGAACACGACCCCGCCTGCCCCCTCAACGTGTATGGGCACAGCAAGCTGCAAGCCGAGCAGGCTGTGTTGGCGCACCAGCCCAAGGCATTGGTAGTGCGCTCAAGTGCCTTCTTTGGGGCCTGGGACGAGCATAATTTTGTGCACCACGCGCTGACTGCTGCCCGGCTGGGCGAGTCCTTTGCGGCGGCCGACGACGTGGTAGTTTCTCCTACCTACCTGCCCGATCTGGTGAACACTGCTTTGGATTTGCTGCTGGATGAGGAGCACGGCATCTGGCACCTGGCCAACGACGGTACCTGCACCTGGGCCGAGCTGGCTCGTCTGGCTATAGGAACCGCGGGCCTGGATTCGGGCAGCGTGGTGCCCCGACCGGCCGCCTCGTTTGGGTGGGCTGCCACGCGTCCGAATTTCAGCGCCTTGGGCAGCCAGCAGGGAATACTGCTACCCAGTCTGGAAAGCGGCCTGCACCGCTACCTGGCCGACGAGCAGCTGTTGCACGCTGCCAACTCACCGACCTACCTAGTGGCTTAAGACGCTATCTAGTTCCCTACCCTGTTGCGAGCTTACATCGGCTGCAGATCCCCGAATGGTAGTGCTTACGCTCCTACTGTCTATAGCTGGTAGAAGCGTACCGACCACGTATCACTCTTCCTTTTTATAGAACCCACACTACGCTTCCGCCCACTTGTAGCGACGCTCTTTCCACTCGATGGGGTGCGGCCAGACGGTATACCCCAACACCGCCAACGACATAACCGGTAGGTAGAACTCGTAGAGCAGCAGCACCGACAGCCGCTCGCGGTGGCCGGCTTGCCGGAGCGTAATAGTTAGGAACAGCGTCTGGCAGCCCACCTTCGCGGCCCATAAGGCCCCGATGACGCTCAGCGGCAATATACCCGGCCAACCAAGTACTATGTAAAACAACGCGTAGGACCCAAACAACGTGCTTAGCTGCCAGGGTAGGTGCGCGGTGCCTTTCATCCAGCGTTTGCGCTGGCGCAGCAGGTGCCGCATCGTGGGCTGCGCCACCGACACGCCCAGCGCTGTGGGCAACACTAGGTTGCGAAACTGCCACCCTTGCGCTACTACCCGCTCAAACAGTTGTAAGTCTTCGCTAATGCTGAAGGCCAGGGCCTCGTAGCCTCCAATAGATTCGTAGGCGGAGCGGCGGACCAGCATGTTGTTGCCGACGGCCGTTACGGGTACTCCCCAATCGGTAAGCAAACGAATCAGGCTGAGTCCGAACAGCCAGTCGAGCCCCTGCAAGCGGCCAAACAGCGAGCCACCCGCCGTGGTAATGCCCGTTACGATGCCCACGGCCGGGGTAGCGGCAGCCAGCATGGTGTGCACCCATTCGGGCGAGAGGGCCATATCGGCATCGGTAATCAGAAAGTAATCGGCGGTGGCGGCGCGGCAGAGATGGGCCAGCACGTTGCTTTTGCCACGAGCCGTACCCAGCCGGTGCCGGATGGGCAGCAGCCGAAAATGGGGCTTGTCGGCAATGAAGCGCCGCACTACCGCTTGTGTATCGTCAGTGGAGGCGTCATCGCCAATCAGGATTTCGAGCAAGTCTGCGGGGTAGTTCAGGACTGCCAGCGCCCGCAGGCACCGCTCAATGGTGGCTTCTTCGTTGCGTGCTGCCACCAGAATACTCACCCGTGGGTAGCGCTTGGGTAGGCGGGAGGTAGGGCGGGGCCACAGCAGTGCTAGCAACACCAGCGCATACAACCCGAAGAATGCGCCGAAGAACAAGGGGGCAAAATCCATAGTTATTCTTTCTCGTCATGCCAGAAGGCTGCTTTCCTACCAGTATGTGGGCCAGGGAGGCTGAGGTTTGCTTCTGCGCTGCTCTTATCAGTGGGTACAAGCGTTGCGGTCATCTTGCTATACGCCTCGCCTCTAGCGTGCTACCACCGTAAAAACCCGTAATATGACCCGGATAAATAGGGATTTTACGCTACGTATTTCCCGCGTTGCTTTCCCGTACCGCCACCCTACCCTCCCTGTGCAACGGTCCTACTTGCCCCTACCCTCCGCTTGCTGGCAATCCAAAATGACACGCACGAAAGCCCATCAGCAGCCGATTATCTCCTTGATTTACTAAGGCTACGACCTCTATCCTGTTGCTGAACAATATGCAACCGGCCGTATATGCGCCAGTTTGTTAGCTTTGCCAGATGTCGTCCGTCTTCCAGACCTACTTCCAGCTTGGGTTTTTCCACATCTTCAACCTGCAGGCCTACGACCACCTGGTGTTCCTGCTGGCCTTGTGCGCGCCCTATGTGCTCAGCGACTGGCGGCGGGTAGTGGCGCTGGTCACGAGCTTCACAGTGGGCCACAGCATCACGCTGGCCCTAGCTACCCTGAACGTGGTGCAGTATAGCCCGGCGCTGATTGAGAAGCTGATTCCGGTGACAATCCTCATCACCTGTCTCGTAAACATTGTGAAGGCGGGTCGGGCCAATACCCGGCCCATTGTGGCCCCTACCCGGCGCGAGCCGCTGGTACTCACCCTACCCAACTTGCTGGCCGCCAGCTTCGGGCTGATTCATGGCCTGGGGTTTTCGAGCTACCTGCGGGAGCTGCTGGGCCAGCAAAGCAAGCCGGTGCTGGAGTTGCTCAGCTTCAATTTGGGCGTAGAGGTAGGGCAATTGCTGATTGTGGGCCTCATTCTGCTGCTGGGTTTTCTGGTGTTGCGCGGCTTCGACGCCGTGCGCCGCGACTGGGTGCTGATCACCAGCGGGGCTGCCTTGGGCATTGCCCTGGTGCTGCTAATAGGGTAGGCACTGTGGCCGTGCAACGCTTGGTAGGTGCCTTCTGTCTTTACAGGTGCGGCTACGCGTGCTTTTGAGTATATTTGTTTCTCCTCCTTTTTTCTTGTTTTCCTCCTGATTTTCATGCTGAAACACTACCTGCTTCTGACGGCTGGCGTTGCGATGCTGACGGCAACCGCCCCGGCCCTGGCCCAGAGCACTAACTCCGGCACCGACAAGTTTGCGCAGCTCGGCCCCGAGCTGCCGACGCCCAACGAGTACCGTACGGCCAGTGGTGCTCCCGGCCACGCCTACTGGCAGCAGCGCGCCGACTATAACATTAAGGTGAAGCTGGACGACGAGAAGCAGGCCATTACGGGCTCCGAGGACATCACCTACACCAACCTCTCGCCCGACGAGTTGCCCTACCTCTGGGTGCAGCTCGACCAGAACATCATGGACAAAAACTCCATGACCACGGCTACCCAAACCAACCAGCTGCAAACCCGGATGCCGTTTCAGGCTATGGACTACATCGAGCGGTCGGAGTTTGACGGTGGGTTTAAGATTGAGTCGGTGAAGCTGAAAGGCGCGGCGCTGAAGCACACCATCAATCACACGATGATGCGCATTGATCTGCCTACCCCCCTCAAGCCCAAGCAGTCGGTGACATTCAGCATTGCCTGGCACTACAACATCAACGACCAGACTAAAATCAGCCAGCGCTCGGGCTACGAGTTCTTCCCCAAAGACGGCAACTACCTCTACGAAATTGCGCAGTTTTACCCCCGCATGGCCGTGTACTCGGACTTTCAGGGCTGGCAGAACAAGCAATTCCTGGGTGCGGGCGAGTTTGCCCTACCCTTCGGCGACTACCGCGTGAGCATCACGGCGCCTTCCGACCACATTGTGGGCTCTACCGGCACGCTGCAAAACCCCAATGAGGTACTCACCAGCACCCAACGCCAGCGCCTCAACAACGCCCAGGGCGCCAGCAAGCCCGTGCTGATTGTGACGCAGGCTGAGGCCGAGCAAGCCGAAAAAGGCAAGCCCAAAGGCACCAAAACCTGGACCTACGCCGCCAAAAACGTGCGTGACTTCGCCTGGGCGTCGTCGCGGAAGTTCATCTGGGATGCCATGGGAATCAAGCAAGGCGGCAAGAACGTGCTGTGCATGAGCTACTACCCCAAGGAGGGCAACCCGCTGTGGGGCCAGTACTCCACGGAGGTAGTGGCGCACACCATCAAGACCTATTCTAAGTTTACCATTCCTTACGAGTACCCGGTGGCTATTTCGGTGCACGGCCCGGTGGGCGGCATGGAGTATCCCATGCTGTGCTTCAACGGCGGCCGGCCGGAGGCTGACGGAACGTACTCGGCGGAGCGGAAATACGGGATGATTTCGGTGATTATCCACGAGGTAGGGCACAACTTCTTCCCGATGATTGTGAACAGCGACGAGCGCCAGTGGACGTGGATGGACGAAGGCCTGAACACCTTTGTGCAGTACCTTACGGAGCAGGAATGGGAGCGTAACTACCCCTCGCGCCGCGGCGAGCCCCGCAACATGGTGGACTACATGAAGTCGTCGCCAAGCGTGCAAACGCCCATTATGTCGAACTCAGAATCGGTGCTACAGCTCGGCAACAACGCCTATGGCAAGCCCGCTACCGCCCTGAACGTGCTGCGTGAAACCGTGATGGGCCGCGAGCTGTTCGACTACGCGTTCAAGCAGTACGCTACCCGTTGGGCATACAAGCACCCCGAGCCCGCCGACTTCTTCCGCACGATGGAAGACGCCTCGGCCGTGGACCTCGACTGGTTCTGGCGCGGCTGGTTCTACACCAACGACCACACCGACCTCAGCATTGAAGGCGTGAAGTCGTACACCGTAGACTCGAAGAACCCGGAGGTAGAAAACGCCCTGAAGCGCCAGCAGATCAACACCGCGCCGAAGAGTATTTCGGACATGCGCAACCTGCAGGATATTCCCAAAACGCTGGTAGACAAGAAGCCGGAGTTGAAGGACTTCTACAACAACTACGACCCGCTGAACACCACCGCCGCCGACAAGCAGCGCTACCAGCAGTATGTGAAAACCCTGAAGCCTGAGCAGCAGCAACGCCTCAGCCAGGGCCTGCACTTCTATGAGGTAGACCTGAAAAACCTGGGCGGCCTGGTGATGCCCGTGATTGTGGAAATGACCTACGCCGACGGCAAGAAGGAAATAGTGAACATTCCGGCCGAAATCTGGCGTAAAAACAACGAGCACGTTACCAAGGTATTCGTAACCGAAAAGCCCGTAACGGCCTTCGTGCTGGACCCCTACCAGCAAACCGCCGACACCGACCTCTCGAACAACGCCTACCCTCGCCAGGTAGCACCCTCGCGCTTCGAGCTGTTTGAGTACCAGCAGCGCCAGCAGCAAAATCCCATGCAGCAGCAAGTATCGATGCAGCAGAAGGAAGACAAGCCGACAAACACCAGCGCCGGCGGCACGAACTAAACGTGTTTCTACTCTGCAAAAAGCGTCCGCTCCTACCAGAGCGGACGCTTTTTTTGTTTGCATTAGCTAAAAGGGCCGCCAGAAAGGTGTAGAGACGCATACTTGCGTCTCGTCGTTGAACAATTTCGTGCACACGGCGCGGACGATGAGACGCAAATACGCGTCTCACCCTGTCCAACATCTAACCTTGCTGCTACGGAATTAGTAGTTCACGTAGCTCTCGGTGAAGCGACCATCGGCGTACAGGTCCAGTACTCCGTAGCCGGGCGCGGTTTCCCGCAGGTTACCTTTCCACCACGCCCCGCTTACCGCGCCGTTGCAGAGGTAGGTAACGTTGTTGTACACCACTTTGTCGCGCAGGTGCAGGTGCCCGCTCAAGCAGAGCTTCACGTTGGGATGCTTGTAGAACAGGTTGATAATCTTGGCTGTATCCGTGTGCATATCGCCGCCGAGCATCTCCCAGCGGTTCACAACATCATCCTGAATCATCAGCACCGCCGTCAGGATGGGAATGTGCGACATCACCAGCACGGGCGTGGTGGCGGGGGTAGTGCGCAGCTCATTTTCGAGCCACGCAAACTGCTCGTCGCCCAGCTTGCCAATGTACCAGGTAGCGTCTACGTCCAGGTGCACGCTGTCCAGCACAATAAACTTCCAGCCGCTGCGGCTGAAGCTGTAGTAGGGCTTTGCCAGCTCCAGCTGCTGCATTGCATACTGCTTGCCGTAGGTCGCCTGTCCTTTGGTGTTCTCGTGCCACCAGATGTCGTGGTTTCCCAGACAGTAGACCATAGGCAGGCTGCATTCGGCCTTGAGAACGGATTTCATCAGCTTCCACTGGTCGTCAATTGCACCCAGGTTTTCCTTGTTCATATCAAACACCACGTCTCCGCCATTCATGATAAGCTGTACCTTGGGCGTTTGCTGCTGCACATGGTGCAGGCACCGCGTAAACTTGGCCGGTGCCCCCAGATCATTTTTCAGGTGAATATCGGTGAGGTGTGCGATGCGCAGAACCGGCTGCTCTGCTGGTGCTGCCGCGCCCACGTGTACCGCTGGGGCCGCTAGTAGGCCGCCCAGGTTTTTTAGTGCTGCTCTTCGTCTCACGGTAGGAAGATGAACTATTGACTTGTTTCCGTTAGCAAGGTACAGGGTACTACAACGCGGCATCCATACGACAAACTGCCTCATCGAACCACCCTTGTCGTAAAGATTAGCTTCTCGCTCGAATAGATTGCCCGGTGTCTCCCCTATGAAGGCGAGCAGCCAGGGCCGCATGCTGTCTACCCTCTGGCTACTGCGGCTTTTACTAACCTTGCAGCAGCTTCACTACTAGCACGTTATAAAATCAGACAACCAGCAACACAGCAGATTACGTTCTTACTGGCAAGCACTTCCTTAACAAAATCACAACCTCATGGGACTACTCGACGGCCTACTTGGCAACGCATCCGAAAAAGACGCGCAGGAACTACAGCAGCAACTCAACCGCATCCTGGCTTCCGGCGAGCGAATTGAGCACGCCTACGCCATCATCCGCGACCAGCTTATCTTCACCAACAAGCGGCTGATACTGGTAGACAAGCAAGGCATGACGGGCAAGAAACAGGAGTTCCTAAGCGTGCCCTATCGCAGCATCGAGCGGTTTTCGATGGAAACTGTGGGCCATTTCGACCTTGAATCGGAGCTACACATTTGGGTGCGCGGGCAGGCTGACCCCATCCGCAAAACCTTCCGCAACGACAAGAGCGTGTACGATATCTACCGCGCGCTGGCAGAGCACGCGTTGTAAGTTGCTTGTAGTAAAGCATTAAAATAAACAGAACGTCATTTTGACCAGTGGTCGAAATGACGTTCTGTTTAGTAGTCCTATTTACCTATTCTGCTGCCTATCTCTTACCACACATACGTACCCACAGAGCCTCCATCCAGAGTCACTTGTAAGTCGTTGCCGCGGTATTTCACGACAAAGGTTTGGGGGTTGCTGCTGGTATTCAGCACAATCAACACTTTTTGACCACTCGGGTTTTTGAAGCCCACATTGGGTAGGTTGCTGGGCACGCTGGTGTTGATGCGCACCGAGCCGGGCCGCACAAACTTAGCCGCCTGCGCAATGATGTAGTAGGCGGTATTGCGCGTCACAGCGTTTCCGCTAATGGTGACGGCCGGCAGGCAGGTGGTACAGCCACCGGGCGTATGCGGGCCGTTGCTGGGGTCGGCGGCCAGGTTCCACTCCAACACATTGCGCGACCAGTTCCGCGTGGCCCCGATAATCAGATTGTTGGTGTGCCAGCTCAGGTCACCAGCAAAGTTGCCGGAGGCATCTACAAACTGTTCGGTGAAGTAGACGTTCTTATCGGGGTAGGCATTGTGCACCGCCGACAGCGCATCGATACTGCCCGCGTAGAGGTGAAACGCCGAGCCATCGACGTACTGCCGGGCCTGGGCATCGGCCAGCACGGTCAGGGGGTAGTCGGTGCGGTCGGTGTTGTGGTCGTAGAGGATGATTTTGGTGGTCAGCCCCGCCGATTTCAGCGCTGGCCCGATGCTTTGCTTGATGAACGTAGTCTGCTCTGCGGCCGTCATCATCATACTGGGGTTGTTATCAGGGTTCAGGGGTTCGTTTTGCAGCGTAATCGCGTCAATGGTCACGCCCTCGGCCTTCATGCCCTGGATATACTTCACGAAGTACTGCGCGTAGGCGTCGTAGAACTCCGGTTTCAGGGAGCCGCCTTTGCTGTTGCCGTTGGTCTTCATCCAGGTAGGCGGCGACCAAGGAGAGCCCAGGATTTTGATGCTGGGGTTGATAGCCAGAATCTCTTTCAGCACCGGCAGCAGGTGCTGGCGGTCGGGGTCGAGGCTGAACTTGGTGAGCTGTGGATCGGTCTGGCCGGCCGGCAGGTCATCGTAGCTGAACACCTGCGCATCCAAGTCCGACGCGCCGATACTTACGCGCAAGTAGCTGGTGCCAATGCTGTTGGCATCGGTGGCAAACAGCTCTTTCAGTAGCGCTGCCCGCTCGGTGGCGCCCATCTGGTGCAACACATAGGCACTGCCGCCTGTCATCGTAAACCCGAAGCCATCGATGCTCTGGTAGGTTTGCGTGGTGTCTACTGTGATGGTTGGCAAGGTACTGCTGGCGGCCGGCGTGGCGAAGTTCAGCGTCAGGGGCTGCTTTTGAAACAAGACGGTTTTGTTGGCCGTGGTGAGCCACAGCGCCACCTGCGACGGGCCAGTAGGCGTGGGCTGGGTAGGCGTTGGGGGCGTGGGCTGGGCATCGTCGCCCCCGTTATCGGAGCAGCCGCTCAGCCCTACCCCAACTACTAGTAGCATTGCCCAGAAGGCGTTATTCAGTGGTGAGCACTTCATAGAGAGTTATACTAGAAATGAAAATAGGGGAAGCTTGCACCTCCCCTACCCTCTGGTTTATGGAAACCGCCGACTGACCTACCACACGTAGGTGCCAGCCGCGCCGGCCGCCAACGTTGCGCTTACCGCTTGGTCGTGGTAGCGGATGCCGAATGTTTGCGGCGTTTTCTGGTCGTTCTGCACCAGTAACACGGTTTGCCCAGTAGGCGTGCGGAACGCTACGTTCGGCAGCGTGCCTTCGGCCGTGGAGGCAATGCGCACCGAGCCCGGCCGCACAAATTTGCTGCCGTGCGCAATGGTATAGTAGGCCACGTTCCGTTGCACCTGGTTGCCATTTAGCGTGATGGCGCCCAGGCACTCGGTGCAGCCACCGGGCGTGTGGGGGTTCTGCTCGGGGTCGGCGGCTAGGTTCCACTCCAGCACCGTTTTGGCCCAGTTGCGGGTAGCGCCAATCATCAACGTTTTCACGTGCCAGCCCAGGTTGTCCTCAAATTTGGACTTCGACCCTACCCACTGCTCGGTGAAGTAGATGTTCTTCTCAGGGTAGGCGTCGTGCACTTTCGACAGCGCCTCAATGGGGCCAGCATAGAGGTGAAACGCCGAGCCATCGACGTACTTGCGGGCTTCGGGGTCGTTGAGGATGGTAAGGGGGTAGTCGGGCCGGTCAGCGTTGTGGTCGTAGGTAATGATTTTCGTATCGATTTTCGCGGCTTCGAAAGCTGGTCCCAGGCTTTTCTTAATGAACTCGGCCTGCTGCTCAGCCAGCATCAGCAAGCTAGGGTTGTTGCCGGGGTGCAGGGGTTCGTTCTGCACCGTAATAGCATCCATGCGGATTCCTTCGGCTTTCATGCCCTGCACGTATTTCACGAAGTACTGCGCGTAGGCGTCGTAGTATTCTGGTTTCAGAGAGCCGCCCTTGCTGTTGCCGTTAGTCTTCATCCAGGTAGGCGGCGACCAAGGCGAGCCGAGAATCTTGATTTTCGGATTAATTGCCAGAATCTCTTTCAGCACCGGAATCAGATCCTTGCGGTCGGGCGCCAGGCTGAACTTGGTGAGCTGTGGATCGGTCTGGCCCTCGGGCACGTCGTCGTAGCTGAACACTACTGGGTCGAGGTCCGAGGCGCCGATGCTCACGCGCAGGTAGCTTACGCCAATGCTGCCGTCGGCCTTTGGGTCGAACAGCTCCTTCAACAGTGCGGTTCGCTCGGCCTGGCCCATTTGATGCAGCAGGGTAGCGCTACCGCCCGTGAGGCAGTACCCAAAGCCGTCGATGGTCTGGAACTTCTGGTTATCGTCTACTTCAATGGTGGCGGGGGTAGCACTAGCAGCCGTGAATTTCAACGTATTCGGCTGACGCTGAAACAGCATGGTTTGGTCGGGTGTGGTGACCCATTGCGTAACGCCTGCACTTTTGCCGGTGCCAGCCATCGGCTGTTGGCAGCTGGTGGCGCCCGTCAACAACGCTCCGCATAGCGCTAGCGGTAGCCATGCCTTTCGAAAATTGGTTTGCATACAATAGGTAGGAAAGTGGGAAACAGAACAAAAAAGAGCCGGCCCGCGCCCCTAACATTGCGGAACCGGCTCCCCTATCACGCCGCTGAGAAGGTGTATGCCCAGCGGACGTGAAAGCCTTGGCTATAGCAGAAAATTAATATCCAGGATTCTGCTGTAGCTGTGCGTTGTTGTTAATCTCGGCCTGAGGCAAAGGGAACAGCAAATAATTGGCATCAGGACGGTTGAGGCGTTGCTGGATAATATCCAGTGCTGTCACAGCGTGAGCCCCAGCTTCTGCCTGGTTGTGGCGGGCATAACGCAGCAGGTCGTACCACCGCTCCCCCTCGAAAGCAAGTTCCAGACGACGCTGCCGGTCAATTTCATCCCGCATAGCCTTTTTGCTGGCGTACTGCGGCGAAGCAGGCGTGAGGGCCGCCAGGCCCGCACGAGTACGCACAAGATTTAGCTTATCCAAGATATCGGCCGAGGGTCCTGCCTGTTCGTTGGCGGCTTCCGCGTACATCAGCAATACATCAGCGTAGCGCAAGATATACGTGTTGTCGGGGCTGTTGAAGGCGTTTGGTGCACCGGGCCACTTGTACACAAAAGGGCCCAAGTCATTAGAGCTTGCACCTCGACTTCTACTAGAACTCAATACAAAGCTCGCATAATCACGCCGTACGTATAAAACTGTATCAACCCTCACAGTAGTAGTACTCACTCGACTCCAACGACGGTCATTTACCGTGTCAACCACGGACGTTAGATCCGTTGGTTTCTCATTCTCTTTTGACAAGAACAGTGTTGGAATGTTGAATTTAGGGAAGGAGTAAGTAGCTGGCGGAGATGGTAGCAATAGATCGGGCAAGATGTTATTACCATCCGCATTGCCTTGGTTCTGGACTTCCAGAATTGTTTCGGACACTTTGTTCTCTGCCGGGAACAATCCTTTAAAATTTGTCACAAGAGAGTACCGACCGGTGCTGATAACCTTGTTGGCAGCCGTTACAGCTGCTCTCCATTGCCGTTGCGTTAGGTATACCTTGGCCAATAGCGAGTTCACGGCCCCGTTTGTCACCCGATTTGTGTTACTGGCTGGTACAGCCGCATCAGCGGCTGTCAGGTCGGCCACAATTTGGGTATACACTGCCTCAACCGTTGCCCGAGGTAGGGCTATAACCGATTGCTCACCGCTTTCGGTTGGCTCTAAGCGTAGCGGCACACCGCCGTACAGCTTCACCAGATTGTAGTAGTGCAAAGCCCGCAGGAAATACGCCTCCCCTAGAATCTGTTTTCGGCGCGCCTCATCCATCGTAATGGTAGGCACATACCGGATAACTGCATTAGCCCGGTTGATACCCAGGTAGGAGTCGCGCCAGATGTTGTACACTTGGCTGGTAGTAGGCGTCCAGGAAATGCGGTCCAGCGATGCTACGTCGCCGTTGTTGCTGGTACAGTTGTCGGAGGGCATCTCGCCCACTGCAATCAAATCCTGACTGTATAGGCCAGTGCCTTGCAGCGCATCGTAGGCAGCCGTTAGGCCAGCTTCGGCGTCGTCGGCGCTCCGGAAAAAGTTTTCCGGCGAAATAGATGGCAGTGGTGGCTTATCCAGAATATCGCAGCTACCAAGCAGCACTAGGGCAAAAACGGGGATGAATATCTTTTTCATGGGTAGAATGAAACTCAGATTAGAAATTGGCATTCAAGCCTACCGTGTAGGTACGTGCCTGCGGATACACGCCAAAGTCGCGCCCAAGGCCAGTCGATGAGAAGGGGTCGGCACTTACCTCCGGGTCATAGCCCGAGTAGTCAGTCCAGGTTAGCAGGTTCTGGCCGCTCACATACACACGCAGGCTGCTGATACGGGCCTTGTTGATAATTCTTGTGGGTAGGGTATAGCCCAGCGTCAGGTTTTTGAGGCGCACGTAGCTACCATCTTCAATCCAACGGTTGGAGAAGCGGCCGTTGTTATTCGGGTCGTTATAGACTGCCCACGGAATAGACGTATTCGTATTCGTTGGCGTCCAGCGGTCCAGCACCGTTGTCAACTGGTTCACTGGGCCCGTCAGAGACTCCAACGCCTGCCGGTTGGCATTGTAGATATCATTGCCGAAACTACCTTGGAAGAACACGCTCAGGTCAAGTCCTTTGAAGCTGAAGGTGTTGGTAACCCCTGCAATGGCTTTCGGGTTAGGATTACCGATGATAGTGCGGTCGTCGTTATTGATTACCCCATCCCCGTTTACATCTACAAAGCGAATATCACCCGGCTGTGGATTGTTTGGTTGGGTAGGAGCACTGCTAATCTCATCTTGCGTTTGGAAGATGCCTTGCGTCTTAAAGCCGTAGAAAGAACCCAACGGCTTGCCTTTTTGCGAGATGCTATAATCGTAGATAATGGTTCGATCTACTAAATCACCTTCGTCGTTTGCCAACGTACCTAGGTCTAGTATTTTATTGCGGTTTAGCGACACGTTTAGGTTCGTTGACCACGTGAAGCCGCCATTCTGCCCTTGCACATTGGCCGTGTTCAGCGCAAACTCAAGCCCTTTATTCTCAACCGAGCCTACGTTTTGAATGATGTCTAGTACCTGAGCACCGGTGCTTGGAGCAAGCGGCACGCTCAGCAATAGGTCTTTCGAGCGTTTCAAGTAGGCATCTGCTGTCAGCGTGAGGCGGTCGTTGAACATGCCGAAATCCAAGCCTAGGTCATATTGATTAGAGGTTTCCCACTTCAACGAACGGTTACCAATCCGATCGGGCCGGATACCTCCTTGCACCGTACCACTATTTCCTGTGTAGTTAGCGCCTACCACATAGGAGCTGAAACGCTGGTAGGTGTAAGACAAGTCTTGGTTGCCATTGCTACCAAAGCTACCCCGCAGCTTCAAATCTGATACTTTACTGTTCTGTGGGAAGAAGTTTTCCTTGGAAATACGCCAGCCCAGGGCCACAGCCGGGAAATAGCCGTAGTGCTCGTCGAAACGGCTGGTACCATCCTGGCGCAAGCTCAGGGTAGCCAGGTAGCGGTCTTCGTAGCTATAAATAGCACGCGCGAAGAGACTGGTTAGGCCCCATTCTTCTTCGTAGCTGCTCGTGCCTAGGCGCTCCGTACCGGCCGATAGATAGGGCACGGCATTGGAAGCATACCCCCGCACAGAGGCATTAGAAGCGAAGCGATTCGACGCTTGCACCGACTGCCCTACCAACAATTGCAGACTGTGTTTGTCGCCAATGTTGGGGTTATAGGTAACCGTGTTTTCCCACAGCCAGAT
The DNA here is from genome assembly GCF_017589435.1 of Hymenobacter defluvii. Lineage (NCBI taxonomy): Bacteria > Pseudomonadati > Bacteroidota > Cytophagia > Cytophagales > Hymenobacteraceae > Hymenobacter > Hymenobacter defluvii. The sequence continues at coordinate 123,879 of NZ_JAGETX010000006.1, read as the reverse complement.
ATTTTGCAGCGTTGTGCCCGTACGGCCGCTACCGCGGGTAGAAGCATCAGCGCGCGAAGTACCAGGATAATTGCGGGTGATAAATTCGTTCTCCAGCTGGGTACGGAAGTCGATGCCAATGGAGGAACGGAATTGTAAGTTTTTCAGGATGTTGTATTCCCCAAACAGGTTTCCAATCACCTGATAGCTCAGCGACCGGTTGCTAGTTTCCAGCAGGTTTCCTACCGGGTTATCCGACAAGGAGAAAGGGTTCACCCCGTATACACCGTTGGCATCTCGCACAGGAACAGTTGGAATTTGCGCCAACGCCCCCAGCACAGTACCTGAGCTCCCTAATCCCTGTTCGCTGCGTACGCTACCGTTAGTGTTCGTCCGGCTCAGGTTTAAATTGGTTCCTACCCGAAACTTCTCACCCGCTTTTTGGTCAAAGTTCAGTTTGAAGTTGAAGCGGTCGAAGCCCGAATTCAGAATGATACCATCCTGTTTGAAGTAGCCGCCCCCTACATAATAGTGCGTTTTGTCGGTACCACCGCTCACATTTAACTGATAGTTTTGAATAGCAGCGGTACGGTATACTTCATCCTGCCAATCCGTATCGTAGGGTGGCAGATTGTTTAAGTCTGGATAGCCAATGGCCGCGCCGGCGTTGGCCTGCGACTCGTTGTAGTACTCTGCAAACTGCCGGGAATTCAGTACATCCAGCTTTTTGCGCAGGCTTTGCACCCCATAATACGCATTGAAGCCTACTTGCGGCTTGCCGGAGCGGCCGCGCTTCGTGGTGATAACTACTACACCGTTGGAAGCGCGCACCCCGTAAATAGCGGCAGCAGCACCGTCCTTCAGTACGTCAATCGACTCGATATCTGCTGGGTTGATAGCATTTAGCGGATTAGGCTTCTGATTACCCACGCTCAACTCCCGATCGTAGGTAGGCAGCACAGGCACACCATCAATTACATACAGCGGCGAATTGCTGCTATTAAGCGAGCTGTTGCCGCGAATCCGCACGTTGATACCTGCGCCCGGAGCACCGGTTGGTGCTGTTACCTGCACGCCGGGTGCCTGGCCTTGCAGTGCCTGATCGAAGCCAGCTACTTTCTGCCGCTCAATCTGCTGGGCACCTACTGAGGAAACCGCAGTCGTCAACTCTTGGCGTGCTAAGGTACCGTAGCCTACTACCACTACCTCGCCCAGTGCCTTGCTATCCTCTACCAATGTCACGTTGAGAGCGGTAGTAACACCCGCCACAGGCACCTCTTGGCGCACATAGCCCACATAGCTAAACACCAGTGTGCTACCTTCTGGCACTGTTAGAGAAAACCTACCCTCAACATCGGTCGAAGCGCCGTTGGCTGTGCCCTTCACGACTACCGTTACACCGGGTAGTCCCTCGCCATTGGCCTGCGTTACGCGTCCGGAAACCGTTACATCTGCTACGGAAACGTTTGCAGAATTTGCAGAAGAAACCGTGCCCGAATTTTCTACAACCAAGTAATAATCGGCCCGCAACTTCTTGAACGTCAAGGCAGCCTGCGGCAATACCTCGGCCATCTTAGCATCCAGCGTGGCGCCGTCGGCACGGGCAGGCACGCGTTTATTACGTACTAACTCGCTCTCGTAAAAGATGGTAACGTTGTATTCCTTTTCCCACCGACCAAGCAGGTCTTTCAGCGCTACCGTTTCGGCGCGGGAAGCGGTGCGCTGATTGGAGTAGTTGGTGGCCAGCAGCTGGGTGGGGGCAGCCAGCACATCCGGGGTAGGGACCAGCAACGCGCACACTGCCGTCGCGGAGGCCGTACGGACGACTCGGCCGCACAGTCGGGTAGTAAATGGGGTCATAAGCTAGGTTTGGGGGAATTATGATCCGAGAAAATGAGGCGATTCTGCTGGCGCTGAATCGTCAGGTGAAATGTCTCTTCTAAGGCCTGCAACAGCACATCCAGCTCGCCAATGGGCACAGTGCCGGTAATGCGGCGGTCCTTTAACTCGGGTGTTGCCAGGACTACTTCCACGCCGTAAGTGTCGTGCAGACGGGTGGCCAACTCAGCAATGGTAGTTTCATCGAATACTAGCTTGCCATCTTTCCAAGAAGTATAGGGCGCAGCAGCCACCGTCGTTTTGCGCACAGCAGCCTCGGGCTGCCGGCTGTTCATCTCCACTAGTTCACCGGGTTGCATTACCAAATCGGGGCGGTGGTCGGCGGCCTTAAACTTGAGTTGCACCTTGCCTGATACCAGCATCACGCGAGCCTGCTCCTGGCGTCGGTACACGGCAAACTTGGTCCCCAGCACTTCCACCTGCATACCATCTGGGGTGTGCACAATGAAGTGTTCATCACTAGGTAGGTGGCGTACCGAAAAGTACGCTTCGCCATCTAGCCACACCTCCCGCGGCTGGCCAGTGGCCCAGGCTTGGGGGTAGCGCAAGGTGGAATGGCCGTTCAACGTCACCTCCGTACCATCGGATAAATGCAGGGTACGTTTCTGGCCGTAGTCGGTGGTTTCGGTGTGGGCAACGGCTGCTACCGGTGCAGTGGGCGGCGTACCATACTGCCACCATAAACCGCCTACGGCCAGCCCGCCAATTACAGCGGCGGCGGCCCAGGGCTGCCAACGCCAGGCAGCGGTACGCCCCATTTGCTGGTGCAGTGAGGTCAGCAGCGCCTCATAGTTGGGTTCATCAGGTAGGGCAGCAGCGGTTGGCGTTTCCAGCGTGTGCCAGTGCGTACGCATCCACTGCTCTGCTATAAGCTGATTGGTGGGCTCGGTTAGCCAAGCTCGTACCACCGCCGCTTCAGTTGGCGTGGCCTGATCGTGTACATAGCGGTTGAAGAGTTCCTGCGTAACAAGTGGCAGCATAGGTTAGCAGAGTAAAGCGGCTGGATATAGGTACTACACCCCAGCGGCTCAACACCCTGACTGCGCCCGCAGAAAAAAATCAAAAAGAGTTGATCGAAATCAATAACGGCAAAACTATCAATACGTTACCATGCAATTTAAAATAGAGTCGCAGAAATTTAAGGGCTTGCGCCATCTGCGTTTCCACTGTTTTCACCGATATGTTCAGCTCACGCGCAATTTCGGGATACGATAGACCTTGTTGCCGGCTAAGGGTAAAAATGCGACGGCGTTTGGGCGGTAGCTTGGCTAGCGCAGCCAGATACACCGTTTCCAACTCGGCATACTCTACATCTTTTTCCATGTTGCCTTCTGTGGGCGGCACATGGCGCAAAAAATCCTGGTAGGCAACCTGATGCTGCACGTGGCGCAACTGGTTTAAAATCAGATGATGCGCTGTGGTAAAAAGATAGCCTTTCAATGGTACGTCGTCGCGCAATTCATGACGCTTTTCCCATATTTTCAAAAAGCACTCCTGCACAATTTCCTCTGCTGCTGCTCTAGTTTTCAGGTAACTATAGGCAAACCGGTACACGCGCGGACTGTAGTGTCGAAACAGCGCGTCGAATGCTCGGCCGTCGTCGTGGCGTAAACGGCTCAGCCAAGCAATATCCGGAAAATCCAGTACAGCTTTCAAAGAAGACAATAAAGAGAAGCGAAGGCTAAATGTACTTAAAAGTAGTTTCTTACTGGTTTAAGTAAGAAAGCTAAGAGTTGTTTTCGTTTTCCTGCCTCGCAGTGGAGTTTCTTACCGGATAGAATCTTATGCCCACAAAATCTGCAAGATGCAGCCATGCAGATACTGCATATCAATCGTACTGTTGCCATACACCACGCACTACCCGTATTGCCGGTATAGGTACCGCGTTTGACGGAAGCATTTGCACATAGCCGGTACAACCAGCTTGCTGCTGCACTATAGCTAACTTCAGTTCTTGACTTCCGTATTACTTTACCCTTGTACTGGCTCCTGCAAAGCCGGCGGGGTAGGATTATACTGCGGCGTGGCGTTCAAGTGCTCGGCTGCCGACTGCCCGCTGTGCTTTTTATAATCGCGCCGTTTGTAAGGCCGAATAATCAGGCGTAGCGCCTTATCGGAGCTGAAATAGCTGATGGCCCAGCTGATGAGCGTTACGACCTTGTTACGGAAGCCGATGAGCGTCATCAAGTGCACAAACAGCCACGTCAGCCACCCGAAGAATCCCCCGAAATGAATGTCCTTGGGCAAATCGACTACTGCCCGGTTGCGGCCTACAATGGCCATCGTGCCCTTGTTGGTGTAGTCGAAGGGCTTGAGTGGCTCCTTTTTCAGAATTCGTCCCAGGTTGGCGGCTAGCTGCTCGGCTTGCTGAATGGCCACAGGTGCCAGCATGGGGTAGCCCTTGGGCATGGCGTCGGTCACCATGTTGGCCACGTCGCCGATGGCGTAAATATTCGTGGTGCCCGTCACCAGGTTATGATGGTCCACGTTGATGCGCTTGTTGCGGGTGATCTGCTGCTCCGAGAAGCCGGGTAGGGCTGCTCCATTCACACCGGCGGCCCAAATCAGGTTTTCGGTACGAATGAAATCCGTATCAGAAATGTAGGCTTTGCCATCCTCAAAGCGCTTGGCTGAGGTATTGAGCCGAATATGAACTCCCATCTCGTCTAGGTACTTGTGCGCCGTTTGCTGTGCCTCCTTCGACATAGGCCCCAGCACGGCCCCGCCGGCCTCAATGAGGTAGATTTCCATCTGCTTCAGGTCCAGCTCGGGGTAGTCCTGGGGTAGCACATCTTTGCGCATCTCGGCCAGCGAACCGGCGATTTCTACGCCCGTGGGGCCGCCACCCACAATCACCACATTCAGCAGGGCCTGCCGCTTGGCGGGGTTGGCTTCCAGCACCGCCCGCTCGAAATTTTGAAATAGAAAGCTGCGCAGATTCAGGGCATTCGGCACGCTCTTAATTTGCATCCCGTTCTTCTCAATGGTTTTAAGCCCAAAGAAGTTGGTGACCGAGCCAGTAGCCAATACCAGGTAGTCGTAGCTAATTTCCCCGATGTCAGTTACGATGGTATTGCGGTCTGGCTCCACGCGCTGCACATCGGCCAGGCGGTAGAAGAAGTTCTCCTGGCCTGCAAAAATCTTGCGGATGGGGTAGGCAATACTGTCGGCCTCTAGGGCGCCGGTAGCCACTTGGTAGAGCAGCGGCTGAAAATTATGGTAGTTGTTGCGGTCCACTACTACTACCTGTAAGGGCTGGTCGGCTAGCTCTTTGGCCAAGCGCAGCCCCCCAAAACCACATCCCACAATCACAACGCGCGGGAGCGGGGAGGTAGGCAAATTCGTATCCATGCGGTAAAATATAAGGGCGCGTGGCACGCGCCCATCGTTGCGAAATTCGGTTGTGCCGGCCGGGGCAGCCAGGCATCAACTCGCTGGTACGCAACTTTAAAAATTTGGACGATGCTTCGCTTAAAAAACAGTGTATCTAGACCAAACCATCCAACACGCTATAAGCCAGAACGCCGTTCCTCTCAGCGGAAGGAACGGCGTTCTGGCTTATGCTAACAGCATTTGATTATCTAATAATCGTCGCCGGCCTTTTTCTTGAACTCCCCGGCTTTTATCTGATTGATGAGTTGCAACCAGCTGAAGGGGTTTAGCAGGGGATTGTTGGTGTAGGGGGTAGCGCCTTGGCCCATGCGCCGCTGCTGGTCGTATTGCTGCATCTGCATGGTTTGGCGGTAGTTGGCCATGCTAGAGGTGGGTAGGGCGATGAACAGTCGGCGCATCACCTCAGGACTAAGGTTGGCCGCGGCCGAAGAGCCCTTCTCATCGGGTAGGCGTAGGGCCAGAAAGGCTTCCTTAAATGCCTTTTCGGTAGCGTACGGGAAGATCCGCACCTCCGGCAGTATGGTAGCGTCTTCCCGCAACTGGATAATAATGGAATAGCTCTGCCGTGGGTAATCGGGTGGGACCACGACCCATTGATTGCTATAACCCAGCGCCCGAATTACGATGCTGTCGCCGGCCAACACGGGCAGCGAGAAGTAGCCGTACTCGTTGGTGAGGGTGCCACGCCCGGCTTTAGGCACAAATACGGCCGCTCCTGGCACGCCCAGAAGCGAGTCGCCGGTGGCGATGATGCCAGAGAACTGCACTACCGGCCGCTTGCCTTGGGCCTGCGCGGCAGAGCCTGCCAACAGCAAGAGCAACAACGTGATTACCCCGGCAAAAGCAGTACGGAAAGAGGAGGAAACAGACATAGAACAAATTACAGACTACAAGTATACGGCAGATTGAAAGGTAGGCGCCCGGATTGACGTAAATTTGTCGTACCGCTCCTTACCTCCTTCCTTCCAATCAAACAAAAGATGCGCCTAAAACACTTCACCGTTGCATTAGGGTTGCCCATTTTTAAAGCATTCGGCGACGAAAGCCGGCTGCGTATCCTTCATCTGCTGTGGCGCAACCAGGAAATGTGCATTTCTGACCTGGAACAAGTGCTGGACTTCACCCAAACCAAAACCTCCCGTCAATTATTGTATCTGAAGAACGCCGGCATGGTCAACTTCCGCCGTCTCGATAACTGGGTATTTTATTATATAAAAGACGAGGTAGGCGACGTAGTGCAGCAGCTACTGGGCTACCTAGAGCGCGATGCCCAGCTGCGCCACGATCAGGAAACCTACCAAACGCTATGGTCGAACCGAGAGTTGGCCGCGTACAAGCTGCAAAACCGCCGCTGGAAAGGTGAAGCCGAGGTGAAATAGTGAGATGATGCGTGATGAAATGGTGAGTTTTCGTTTTCGCCTCATTATCCGTTACGTCAACTTATCCGGCGTGCTGGTCGTTTGAATCTCACAACTTCACCACTCACAACTTCACCACCTCGTGTACGCCCATCATATTTTCGTTTGCACCAACCAGAAAAGCGGCGTTGGCGACGACGTAGCCAAGACGTTCAAAAAAGAACTGAAAAAGCAGGACCTCAAAAAACTGCTTAGCGCTGGTAAAAAACGCAAAAACCGCGTGCAAACCACCGGCTGCCTCGACGTGTGCAAGCACTGCAAAAAAGGCAACGGCGCGGCCGTGGTGTTCTACCCCGAGAACATCTGGTATGGCGACGTGCTCCCCAAAGACGTGGCCGACATTGTAGCCGAGCACTTAGGCGAGGGCCGGCCCGTGCAGCGCCTGCGGTTAGAGTAGTTCTCTCCCGTACACGCACTTTCTGCTATTCATTCTTAACTGTCTACCCCAACTTGAAAACGTATCGCCACCTGTTTTTCGACCTCGACCATACGCTTTGGGATTTCGAAACGAACTCCGAAGAAGTACTTCGGTTTCAGTACGACGACCACCGGCTGGCGCGCTACGGCTTCACGGTAGAGCAGTTCATGGCATATTACAGCGAAGTGAACCATGCGCTGTGGCGCCTCTACCAAGGCAATAAGATCACGCAGCAGCAGTTGCGCACCACCCGATTTGCGCGCACGCTCACCAAGCTGGGTGTGCCTGAGGACGAACTGCCGGCTGATATGTCGGACCAGTATACCTCCCTCCTACCCCACAAAACGGCGGTGTTTCCCTACACCTTCGAGGTGCTGGACTACCTCCAAGCCAAAGGCTACACGCTGCACTTGCTGACCAACGGCTTCCGGGAAATTCAACACGTGAAGCTGAGCGCTGCCCGCCTGACAGATTATTTTCGGGAGGTTATTACCTCCGAGTGCAGTGGCTGCCTGAAGCCCGACGGCCGCATGTACCAGCACGCCCTGGACCGCGCCGGCACCACCGCCACCGACAGCCTCATGATTGGCGACAACCTGGAATGCGACGTACTGGGCGCCGCCAACGCCGGCCTCGACCAAGTGTATTTCAACCCTGCAAAACGCCGACATTTCGCCCAAACGACGTACGAAATTGCGTGTTTAAGTGAGTTAAAGGAGATTTTGTAGATGATACCGAATGGGATTCGGCAGAAGGTATGGAATCGTATCGAAATGCTCGGGCAACCCATTGCAGCGGAAGTAACACCGTCGGCTTCTCATTTACGGCGCTGGGCATGTATCTATCCATATACTATTTCCATTTCAGGCTTTACACCACATCAGTATCAGTTGTTTGATGTTGAGTTACTCAGGGACGAATTACCTAACTACGAAGGAGATGAAGATCTAATTACCGTTCATAGCCATCGGTATTATTTGAACAGCATTTCTGAACTCGATGAATTACTAGCTCATCTAAAGATTGATCCTCAGTTATTTGATAGCCCCTGGACTGTAGATTATCCTTTCTAAAATCCTTCCCGATCTATTACTTTCTACCTTTGCCCTAGCCTATCTCGGCCACAAACCGAAAACTATTACCGAAAAACCACCCGCTATGGCCAACGCCTTTTTCAACGTTCCTACCCCCATTAACGAGCCTGTGAAGGGCTACGCGCCCAACTCTCCCGAGCGCATCGAGCTGCTGAAGATGCTGAAGGAGCTGAAGCAGCAGGAGCGCGATATTCCGATGCACATTGGCGGTCAGGAAGTTCGTACGGGCAAGACCCTACCCATCAACCCACCCCACGACCACCAGCATACGCTGGGTGTTTTCCACGAGGGCGACGCCTCGCATGTGCAGCAGGCCATTGACGCCGCCTTAGCTGCCCGCGAGCAGTGGGCTTCCCTACCCTGGGAGCAACGCGCTGCTATTTTCCTGAAAGCCGCCGATTTGCTGGCGGGTCCCTACCGGGCGCGCATCAACGCGGCTACTATGTTGGGCCAGAGCAAGAATGCGTTTCAAGCCGAAATCGACGCGGCCTGCGAGCTGATCGACTTTTTCCGCTTCAACGTGCACTACATGCAGGAGCTGTACCGGCAGCAGCCGGAGTCGGCGCCGGGTATGTGGAACCGTTTGGAGCACCGCGCTCTGGAGGGCTTCGTGTTTGCCCTCACGCCGTTTAACTTCACCTCCATTGCCGGCAACCTGCCTACCTCGGCGGCCATGATGGGCAACGTGGTGGTGTGGAAACCCGCCTACACGCAAATCTACTCGGCGCAGGTGCTGATGGAGCTGTTCAAGGAAGCCGGTGTGCCCGATGGCGTCATCAACCTGATTTACGTGGACGGCCCGGTGGCTGGCGACGTCATTTTCAACCACCGCGACTTTGCCGGCATTCACTTCACCGGCTCCACGGGCGTGTTCCAGACCATCTGGAAAACCATTGGCGAGAACATTCCCAAGTACCGCAGCTTCCCGCGCATTGTGGGCGAAACCGGCGGCAAGGACTTCATTGTGGCTCACCCTTCGGCGCACGCTAAGGCGGTAGCCGTGGCTATTTCGCGCGGGGCGTTTGAGTATCAGGGGCAGAAGTGCTCGGCCGCGTCACGGGTGTACCTACCCTCCAACCTGGCCGACGAAATCCTGGGCTACGTGAAGGAAGATCTGGCTTCGTTCAAGATGGGTGATGTGGAGGACTTCTCCAACTTCATCAACGCCGTTATCAGCGAGGTGTCGTTTGATAAGCTCGCCAAATACATCGACGGTGCCAAGGCCGATGCCGCCGCCGAGATTGTGGCCGGCGGTGGCTATGATAAGTCGAAAGGCTACTTCATCGAGCCTACCGTTATCGTAACCAAAGACCCGCAATACGTGACCATGCGCACGGAGCTATTTGGGCCGGTCGTGACGGTGTATGTGTACGACGCTGACCAATTTGAGCAGACCTTAGAAGTAGTAGACTCCACCTCGCCCTATGCCCTCACCGGCGCCATCTTCTCGCAAGACCGCTATGCCATCGACCTGGCCTCGAAGAAGCTGGTGAATGCGGCCGGCAACTTCTACATCAACGACAAGCCTACTGGTGCCGTGGTCGGCCAGCAGCCCTTCGGTGGTGCCCGCGCCAGCGGTACCAACGACAAGGCCGGCTCTATCCTGAACCTGTTGCGCTGGGTGTCGCCGCGCGCCATCAAGGAAACCTTCGTGCCCGTAACGGACTACCGCTACCCCTTCCTGGGCTCGGAGCCGCAGGAAGATCTGAACCGCGATAAAGGCCTGTAAGCCTCTGCTTCGCGATGGTTGTACCACCGGCTATACGTTAACAGAAATAAAAGCCCCGTTCGGATTTTCCGGCGGGGCTTTTGGTTTGTCAACATGCTTATTCAGGGGTTCCGTCATGGCAGAACAGATGTTCTACCCACAGGCGGTCGACTCAGCAGGTAGGAGAAGATCAACTGGTAAGGTTATCACTGATACTATCCAATCCCTCTTGCCAGTCGCTTGCAACATACGACAGGTTGTTATTTCACCCTGCTACGCGTCGTAGCCCTCTTTGAATTGTAGATCACCACTGAGTGATTCATGCTTGACAATGGCCTCGTGCATGTGCCGTGCCTGACTACTGGCTACTTCTGCTTTCTGAAAAAACAGGGTCGCTACTTGCTGCTGCCTTTCTTGGGTAAAGTGCTCTCCTAAGGCCTGCAACAGCATGTGTGCTTCTTCGAGCCCGCGCATGGCTTGATAGAGGAAGCCTTCTACAGTCTGCGTGACTTCGCCCAGCAAAGCGTTGGCCGTATAGGCGTGCCCCGTGTGGCAGCGGTAGCGAATAAGCTTGCCCTCAATAAGCTGCGTCAGTGCCCCGTGGCATTCGGGACAGGTGAAGGAGGTTAATTGTCCCTGCTCAATGATGCCTAAGGCGAAGGCATTATTAGCCTTCGCAATTTGAAATTCGATGCCGAGCAGCTCTCGCTCCTGCTTCAGCACACGTGGAGTGGCCGGAGCTGGCTCCAGGGTCAGCCGCACCAGCAGGGACCCAAGCTCGGCGAGTGGCACAATATGGTCGGCCTCTACGTAGCCCAGGGCATTGATAGGCATCGCCGGCGACTCAGCATCCTGCGGGTCCTGCACCACCGCCACGCCACCCAGGCGCTGTAGCGACCATAGCCCAGAGGTGCCATCATCCAGGTAGCCCGTAAGCACGACGCCAATCACGCGGGGACCGTAGCCATAGGCAGCGGAGCGAAACAGCGCGTCAATAGACGGACGGAAGCGGTTTTCTTTCGGCCCGCGCTTCACCAGCACACGGTCATTTTCCAGTAGCAAATGGTGGTCGGGCGGGGCCACGTAGATAGTACCAGCGGCAAAAGCCTCGCCGTCCTGGGCATGCTTAGCAGATAAGGCAGACACGCGGTCCAATAGCTGCGGCAGAATACTCTGCGAATCGGCCCCCACGTGTTGCACCACAAAGATAGGCGCCGGAAAGTCGGCTGGCAGGGTTTGCACCAGTGCTAGCAGGGCGGCTACGCCCCCAGAGGAAGCCCCAATCACAACAATATCACGGCGCTGGTGAGTATTGGCAGGAGTTGATTGGGGCTGTTTCATTGCGTAGGCAGGAAGGGAAGGAAACGAATAAAGTACCTATAAATAATAGGAGTCAGCAGACTGCTTAACAGCAGGTTATAGCACCCGTAAACTAGGTTCGTCTTCTAAGCTCTATTATAAAATGAGCTGTCAGCTAAAGCCGTCAAATATACCCTTTTCCTACCCTATCCTATTCATCTTTGTTCCAAACTATCCAAGCCCTACCTTTGCTTCCTACCGCCTTTTCGTTTAGGCCTCCATTTCAGTCAACGACTATGCTTCTCGCTGTAAATTCTATCAATTACCAGCCCGTCGACTATTTGCCGATGCTGGTTCAGTTTATTTTGGCCATTGCCTTTGTAGCCTTTGCCATGGTGGTATCGCACTTGGTAGGCCCCAAGCGCCATAGCAAAGTGAAAGACGCTTCCTGGGAATGTGGTATTGAGTCGGTAGGTAACGCCCGCACGCCTATTTCGGTGAAGTACTTTCTCACGGCTATTCTATTTGTGCTGTTCGACGTGGAAGTTATCTTCATGTACCCCTGGGCCGTGAACTTCCGCAAGCTGGGCACCTTCGGTTTTGTAGAGATGGTGGTGTACCTGGCGTTGGTAATGGCTGGTTTCGGCTACGTGATTCGCAAGGGCATCCTGAAATGGAGTGAAATCCCTACCGCTCAGCCAAACTATAAATAAGCCGTTGGTGTTGGCTTTTTGGGTGTACTTCCCTCACTAACTGACTTTCACGCATGGATACTAGAGTTCCCGAAATCAAAACCGTACCGGCTCCTGAAGGCATTGAAGGCGCTGGTTTTTTTGCCACCTCGCTGGAGAAGGTAGTGGGTATTGCCCGCGCCAACTCGTTGTGGCCCCTACCCTTTGCTACCTCCTGCTGCGGCATTGAGTTTATGGCAACCATGGGCGCGCACTACGACATCTCTCGCTTCGGCTCCGAGCGCCCCAGCTTCTCGCCGCGCCAGGCCGACTTGCTGATGGTGATGGGTACCATTGCCAAGAAAATGGCTCCTATTGTGAAACAGGTATACGAGCAGATGGCTGAGCCCCGCTGGGTGCTGGCCATGGGCGCCTGCGCCTCATCGGGTGGCATTTTCGACACCTACTCCGTACTGCAAGGCATTGACCGCATCATTCCAGTTGATGTGTACGTGCCAGGCTGTCCGCCTCGTCCTGAGCAAGTGCTCGACGGCTTGATGCGCGTGCAGGACCTAGCCAAGAATGAGTCTCTGCGCCGCCGTAACTCGCCCGAGTATCAGGCGCTGCTGGCATCCTATAATATTAAATAAGTGGTTAGCTGTTCGCTGTTGGCCATTCACTTCTTATCGGAAGTATGCCAACAGCGAACAGCCAATTGCCAATAGCTAACAGCTCACAAAATGGCTGACCCAATCGAAGAATCTGCTGCCGCCCAAGCCACTGCCGTTGCGCAGGAAGACCCGAATAAACTGACCAACGCCAAGATCCTCAGCAAGCTGCAGGAGTTGTTTGGCGAGGCCTCCTTCACAGATGTAGAGGAGCCATATGGTTTGCTGACGGCTACTACTACCCGCGAGCGGATTCACGATATCATTCAGACGCTGGCTAGTGAGCAGGAGCTAAAGATGCACTTTCTGACCACCATGTGCGGGATTCACTACCCTGAGAACGAGGGTCAGGAATTAGGTATGATCTACCACTTGCACAGCTTGGTGAACAACGTGCGGCTACGGCTGAAAATCTTCTTCCCCATTGCTGATCCGGTAGTGCCTACCCTCACCGATGTATACGCTACGGCCAACTGGATGGAGCGGGAAGCTTACGACTTCTACGGCATTATCTTTCAGGGTCACCCGAACCTTATTCGGATCCTGAATGTGGAGGATATGGACTACCACCCCATGCGGCGCGAATATCCCCTGGAAGACGGTACCCGTGAAGATAAAACCGACCTGTTTTTTGGTCGCTAATATTTGATCTGTCATGCTAAGAAACGAAGCATCTTATCACGGCGGCGTTTAGTAGGCTCTAACTCAATGTGGCGCAGGCGTGATAAGGTCCTTCGCCGCGCTCAGGATGACACCATTTGATATGGCAGTAAACGACACTCTCGACGGTACGCATAAGATTATAGAAGAGGCACGTGACCAGAATTTTGGTATGAACGTGCCGATGCTTAACGACTTCAGCCAAGAGCTAACGACCCTGAACCTGGGGCCTACGCACCCGGCTACGCACGGTATTTTCCAGAACATCCTGCAAATGGATGGGGAGCGGATTGTATCGGGCGTGCCTACCATCGGCTACATCCACCGCGCCTTCGAGAAGATTGCGGAGCGCCGGCCGTTCTACCAGATTACGCCCCTAACGGACCGCATGAACTACTGCTCGTCGCCCATCAACAACATGGGCTGGCATATGACGGTAGAGAAGCTGTTGGGCGTGACAGTTCCCAAACGCGCGCAGTACATGCGCGTGATTATGATGGAGTTGGCCCGCATTGCTGACCACTTGGTATGCAACGGTATCTTGGGGGTAGATACGGGCGCTTTCACTGGCTTCCTGTATGTATTCGAGGAGCGCGAAAACATCTACGAGATTTACGAAGAAGTTTGCGGTTCGCGCTTGACCACCAACATGGGCCGGGTAGGCGGCATGGAGCGCGACTTCTCCGACGTAGCCATTCAGAAGCTGCGCACGTGGCTGAAGCGCTTCCCCGATGTGATGCGGGAATTTGAGAAGCTGTTCAACCGCAACCGCATCTTCATGGACCGCACCATCGATGTGGGCGGTATCACGGCAGAAAAGGCGCTGAATTACGGCTTCACCGGCCCCAACCTGCGCGCCACTGGTGTTGATTATGATGTGCGTGTAATGAACCCCTATTCTTCCTATGAAGACTTCGATTTCGAAATTCCAGTAGGTACCAAGGGCGACACCTATGACCGTTACTTGGTGCGCAACGCCGAAATCTGGCAGAGCCTCCGCATCATTGAGCAAGCCCTAGAAAACCTCCCCGAAGGCCCTTTCCACGCCGACGCACCGCATTACTACCTGCCGCCCAAGCAGGCCGTGTACAAAAACATGGAGGCGCTTATCTACCACTTCAAAATCATCATGGGGGAGATAGACGCGCCAGTAGGTGAGGTGTATCACTCTGTGGAAGGCGGTAATGGCGAGTTGGGCTTCTACCTGATTTCGGATGGAGGTCGCACGCCCTACCGCCTGCACTTCCGTCGGCCTTGCTTTATCTATTACCAAGCCTACCCCGAAATGGTAGTAGGCCAGTCGCTCTCCGATGCCATCCTCACGCTGTCGTCGATGAACGTAATTGCCGGCGAACTGGACGCCTAGTATGCCGCTGAATCTGATTGATATGGAACCCACGAACGCCCCCGCCAAGCCTCAGTTTTCGGCCGCTGCTCAGGACGAAATCAAGCGCATCATCACGCACTACCCCGAGGACCGCAAGAAGTCGGCGCTACTCCCGGTGCTGCACATTGCCCAAGCCGAGTTTGGCGGTTGGGTGAGCCCCGAGGTGCAAACGCTGGTAGCCGAAACGTTGGACCTCAAGCCCATTGAGGTGTACGAGGTAGCCACGTTCTACACCATGTTCAACCTAAAACCAGTGGGCAAGCACGTGTTGGAAATTTGCCGCACGGGTCCTTGCATGCTGCGCGGTTCCGACGAGCTAACGGCCCACCTAGAGCGCCTGACAGGTGCTAGGGTAGGTGGTGAGACCTCGCCCGATGGCTTGTTCACCTTGAAAGAAGTGGAATGCTTGGCGGCCTGCGGATTTGCTCCCATTGTGCAGGTGCGGGAGAAATATTACGAGCAGCTTGATACGCCCGAAAATGTGGATGCCATGCTCACAGAGCTGCGCAATATGGTGCACCGGCCTATTCTTCCGTGGGAAGCACTGGCGCAGCATTAATCGGGCAGGAAAATTAGACGATTGGCGAATAGTTACTAGCGCACACGATCATGGGACGCAAACTGCTGACTGAACATATTAACGTTGAAGGCATTGACACTTTTGAGGTATACCGCAAACACGGCGGCTACCGCTCGGTGGAGAAGGCCTTGAAGACAATGACCCCCGATGAGGTGGTAGAGGAAGTGAAGAAGTCGGGCCTGCGTGGGCGCGGCGGCGCAGGCTTCCCTACTGGCCTAAAGTGGAGCTTTATGGCGAAGCCAGAAGGCGTGCCGCGCCACTTGGTGTGCAACGCCGACGAATCGGAGCCGGGCACATTCAAGGACCGTCAATTGATGTCGAAGCTGCCGCACTTGCTCATTGAAGGCATGATTACGAGCAGCTACGCGCTGGGCGCTAATACCTCGTACATCTACATTCGCGGCGAGTTGCTGTACGTACTGCGCATCCTGGAAAAAGCTATTTCGGAGGCGTATGCCAATGGTTTCTTGGGCAAAAACATCCTCGGCTCGGGCTACGACCTGGATTTGCACGTGCATCCCGGTGGTGGCGCGTATATCTGCGGCGAGGAAACGGCTCTGCTCGAATCATTGGAGGGCAAGCGCGGCAACCCGCGTAACAAGCCACCATTCCCAGCTGTGCAGGGCCTTTATGCTCGTCCCACGGTAGTAAACAACGTGGAGTCGATTGCAGCCGTGGTTCCCATTATCAACGATGGCGGCGATGAATACGCCAAGTTGGGGGTAGGTAAGAGCACGGGCACTAAGTTGTTCTCGGCTTGTGGTCACCTCAACAAACCCGGCATCTACGAAATTGAGCTGGGTGTGCCCGTTGAAGAATTCATCTACTCCGATGAGTACTGCGGTGGCATCTGGAAGGGTAGAGAGCTGAAAGCAGTAGTAGCCGGTGGCTCTTCCGTACCAATCCTACCCAAAGAGTTAATTCTGAAGACGGCAGCCGGTGAAGACCGCCTGATGACTTATGAATCTCTCTCCGATGGTGGCTTCGTGACGGGGACTATGCTGGGCTCGGGTGGCTTTATTGCCATGGACGAAACCACATGCATAGTGCGCAATACCTGGAGCTTCTCGCGGTTTTATCACCACGAAAGCTGCGGCCAATGCTCGCCCTGCCGCGAAGGCACGGGCTGGATGGAAAAAGTGCTGCACCGTCTGGAGCATGGTCACGGTCACATGGAGGACATCGACCTACTCGTGAGCGTAGCCAAGCAAATCGAGGGCAATACGATTTGTCCGCTGGGTGAAGCCGCCGCGTGGCCGGTGGCTGCCGCTGTGCGCCACTTTCGCGACGAATTTGAGTGGCACGTGACCCACGCCAAGGAAGCCGCCCGCCCCGGCGCGGTCTACCCCGGCAAAGCGGTACTGGCTTAACTGTCATGCTGACGAAGGAAGCATCTTATCACGGCTGCTTTCGTCAAATTCACTAACTATTGCGGCGCTGACATGATAAGGTCCTTCGACACTGGCTTGATGCGCCACATGCTCATGATGACAAGTAAATAATGGCTAAAATAACCTTCGACGGCATTGAGATTGAGGTTCCGGACGGAACCACGATCATGAATGCGGCCCGCACCGTAGGCGGTAGCATTGTGCCACCGGCTATGTGCTACTACACGCCGCTGAAAGGCTCGGGCGGCAAGTGCCGGGCCTGCCTGGTGAAAGTAACGGCTGGCTCTACCAAGGACCCGCGCCCCATGCCCAAGCTGGTGCCTTCGTGCATTACCTCGGTGCAAGACGGAATGGTGGTAGAAAATACCGTGAACCAGCAAGTACTCGATGTGCGCAAGGGTATTGTGGAGATGCTGCTCATCAACCACCCCCTCGATTGCCCCGTGTGCGACCAAGCCGGTGAGTGTGATCTGCAAAACTTTGCTTTTGAGCACGGCGTGAGCACCACCCGCTATACTGAGGAGCGTCGCACGTTCGATAAAATCGACATTGGGCCGCTGATTCAGCTGCATATGACGCGCTGCATCCTGTGCTACCGCTGCGTGTACACGGCCAACCAGATAGCTGGCGACCGGGTACACGGTGTGCTGGGCCGCGGCGACGCCGCTGAAATCGGTACGTACATCGAGAACATCATCGACCAGGATTTCTCCGGCAACGTCATCGACGTGTGCCCGGTAGGCGCCCTTACCGACAAAACTTGGCGCTTCAAGCAACGCGTGTGGTTTACGAAGCCCGTGAATGCCCACCGCGACTGCCCCAAGTGTTCGGGCAACGTGCTGCTGTGGTACAAAGGCAAAGACGTGCTGCGCGTAACCGCCCGCAAGGACGAGTACGGCGAGGTGAAAGAGTGGATCTGCAACGAGTGTCGCTTCGAGAAAAAGGAAACGTCGGATTGGACCATTGAAGGTCCTGCCCACATCGACCGTTCTTCGGTTATTTCGGCCAACCACTACGAATTGCCGGTGCTCAACCACTCTGTAGTAGCCGACCTCCCCGAAAGCACGCAGCGCGAGTTGGAAAAGAACCCACCATTGAAATTAGGATCGTAAATCAAGCTCTTAGCTGATAGCTGTTGGCTATTAGCTCCCTGGTGCTTCATTATTAAACAACAGCTAACAGCTAACAGCTAATAGCTATCAGCTAAAAAGAATGTTAGAACTTCCTGCCCTCGGCTGGCAATCCATCGTCATCTTCGTGGTCTTCGCGCTATCGTTGCTGATTGCCACCTATTGCACTTACGCCGAGCGCGTCATTGCGGCCTTCCTGCAAGACCGGGTAGGCCCGGACCGCGCTGGCCCTTACGGCCTCGCTCAACCACTAGCTGATGCTGTGAAGATGTTCACCAAGGAGGAGTTTTTTCCTAGTGGCGCCAATACGGCCCTGTTCATCTTCGGTCCTTGCTTGGCCATGATTACGGCGCTGATGTCGTCGGCGGTTATTCCGTTCGGCAACGTGCTGGAGTTCGGTTCCAACTACTTCTTTCTGCAAGGCATTGAGGTAAATATCGGCCTGCTGTGGGTGTTCGGTGTGGTATCGCTGGGCGTGTACGGCATTATGATTGGCGGTTGGGCCTCCAACAACAAATTCTCACTACTAGGTGCTATCCGGGCGGCTTCGCAGAACATCAGCTACGAATTGGCTATGGGCCTGTCGCTGATTGCAGTGCTGATGATTTCAGGTACGCTGTCGCTACGCGACATAACATTACAGCAGTCGGTGGCCGGTGAGTGGCACTTCTGGAATATCGTGAAACAGCCGTTGGGCTTCATCATTTTCCTGGTATGTGCTTTCGCTGAAACCAACCGTACGCCCTTCGACTTGCCTGAGTGCGAAACGGAACTGGTAGGTGGTTATCACACCGAATATTCGTCGATGAAACTAGGCCTGTACCTATTCTCGGAATACGTAAACATATTCGTAGCTTCGGCCGTGATGAGCGTACTGTACTTCGGCGGCTTCAACTTCCCTTTCCAATACGAACTGCGCGACTGGTTGGTGAGCAACCAAGATTGGACGCTGGCCGGCGCACAAAACCTGATTACCATTCTAGGCACTGTGCTGCT
This sequence comes from Hymenobacter defluvii, assembly GCF_017589435.1. NCBI lineage: Bacteria > Pseudomonadati > Bacteroidota > Cytophagia > Cytophagales > Hymenobacteraceae > Hymenobacter > Hymenobacter defluvii. Next base: position 105,188 of record NZ_JAGETX010000006.1, on the reverse strand, counting down.
GTTCGGGAAGATTTTCGGCTTCATCTTCTTCTTTATGTGGGTGCGCTGGACCCTACCCCGCTTCCGCTACGACCAACTGATGCGCTTGGGCTGGACTATTCTCATTCCCCTGTCCATCTTCAACATCCTGCTCACCGGTGGTCTGATTACTTTCGGTATCATTTAGTAGGCTTTTGATCTGACCTTATGCAATCCCTTAGCAATAGAGCCAAGCAAGTTGAAAAGAAGCCCATGACGCTGGCCGAGCGGGCCTACCTGCCGGCTATCTTTCAGGGCTTGAGCATTACGATGCGGCACTTCTTTATGAAGAAGCCCACCATTCGCTACCCTGAGGAGCAGCGCCCGTTTTCGCCCGTGTTCCGCGGCCTGCACGTGCTGAAGCGCGACGAGCAGGGTAGAGAGCGGTGCACTGCCTGCGGCCTCTGCGCCGTAGCTTGCCCCGCCGAAGCCATTACGATGGTGGCCGGTGAGCGGAAAAAAGGGGAAGAAAATCTGTACCGTGAGGAGAAGTACGCCATTAGCTACGAAATCAACATGCTGCGGTGTATCTTCTGCGGCCTCTGCGAAGAAGCCTGCCCGAAAGCCGCCGTGTACCTGCAAGCCGACAAAATGGCGCCGCCACGCTTCGAGCGCGACGAGTTCATTTACGGTAAGAACCGTTTGGTAGAGCCCGTTTCGCCGGATGACCGCTCGAAGCGCGGCATTCAGCTCACGGAGGAACAAGCCCAGCAGCTACGCACCAAGATGGACGCACAACTGGCGTAGCTTCTCTTTTCCAAATTCCATCCTCCCTACCCCTCCTTGCAAAGGGAGGGGCGTTGGTTTCCCGCTTTTAGCCATAGCTTTGCCCTATGTCCCCACTTTTTCTCTTCCTGTCGTTTCTGGCGCTGCTGAGCGCGCTGGGCGTGGTTATCGCCAAGAACCCTGTGCACAGCGTGCTGTTCCTGATCCTGACGTTCTTCGCTTTGTCGGGGCACTACTTGATCCTGAACGCGCAGTTTCTGGCAGCTGTGAATATCATCGTGTACGCAGGTGCTATCATGGTATTGTTCCTGTTCGTGATTATGTTCTTGAACCTGAACGCTGACACGGAACCTAAAAAGCCTATACTGGCCCAGATAGCCGCCGTTATTGCGGGTGGTTCGCTGCTGCTAGTACTGGTGGCTGCCCTCCGCAACGTGGAGCCGGTAGGTTATAATGCCGCTACCTTCGACTCGCAGATTGGCATGGTAGACCGTCTTGGTTTGGTGCTCTACGATCAGTATCTATTGCCTTTCGAATTGGCCTCTATACTTTTCCTAGCCGCTATGGTAGGTGCAGTGATGCTAGGTAAGCGCGAGACAGGCGAACGAAATTTTTAGAAGTTTCTCTTCTATATAAAAGCGAAAGCGGCAACTGAGGTTTCAGTTACCGCTTTCGCTTTTATACTTCCTTCGGAGCAGCCAATGGCTCTTCGCCAAACTTCCGGCGCATCCAGGCTGGGCCACAAGCGCTCTGCATTTTCTGTTTGAATTTCTCCTGTTCCTCGGGCGTCATGGTAGCCATGCGACCGGCAATCTTTTGCTTCCAGGCATTACGACGACGTGCCCAACCTGCGCTGCCCCTACCCCATCCACCGAACAGAATACGCGAGAGTAATAGCAGACCGAGACCCTGCCAGAAACTAATAACTGGCCCGTTGAATATTTCCGGCACCAGCTTGTTCCAGAGAATCATAAAAAACTGGCCGACTATTGCAAGGAATAGAACGGCGAAGAGTGCGAATTTGAGGCCACGTAGCAGCCAAGAAGAGCGGTTCATTGTTGAGGTGCTAATGAGGTAATGTGCTGACACAGCATGTTGACTGTCGAAATAACCGAACGTCAATCCGTAAACAGTTCGGTGTAGAGCTTTTGCAGGCGTTTGCGCAGGTGTTGCACGGCGTAGTGCTTACGCGATATCAGAGTTTTGAGCGGCACGCCGGTTTCCTCTTCCATTTCGCGGAAGCTTTTCTCTTCCAACTCGTGCCAGATAAACACTTGGCGCTGAGCGGGCGGCAATTCCTCCAGCGCAGCAGCTAGGGCCTCCATCAACGTTTCGCGGAGTAGGCGATTCTCGGGCGCGTCGTCGGGAGCCGGTAGGATGTCGGCGAGCAGCAGCGAGTCGTCTTCATCCGTGCCCGTTGCGTGCAGTTCGTCTTCCAGCGAAGCAGTTTTCTTGCGGCGATACAGGTCGGTGATGCGGTTGCGCGCCACCCGAAACAGCCACGCCGCCGCTTGCTCTACGGGCTTCAGTAGCCGGTAGCTTTCTACCAGTTCAGCAAAAACGTCTTGCAATACGTCTTCGGCTTCGGCTTCGTCGGGAATACGGCGGCGGATGAAGGCCAGTAACCGGGCCCGCTGTTCGCGCACCGCTTGCTGAATCTGCCGGTCCTGGTGGCCTGCATCCATGTAGGCATTATCGAGCATGAGGGGTAGCGTTTCCATTCTGCTAACACAGACGGATGAAGGCCGAAAATACTTGAACAAACCCTCACATTTTCTTTGGTGTGTGTACGCCCTAGCCCTATTGATACAGTGGCAATTGCTCCTCGCTATCTTGCTGGCGCTTGTTATGGGTAGCCACCGACAGGTTAGACTGGTTCCAAATCACGTTTTACAGTGGGGCTTTTCTATTTTTCCGATACCTTTGCCACCTATACTGTACCGCCCCCGCCGGCAAACCCCACCGCATGGACCAGACCATTCCGGAAGTAATCCGCACCGTACCACTCCAGTACTACGTGTTTTTCGCCACGGCCTTGTTTGCCATCGGAGTTACGGGCGTACTGATCCGGCGCAACGCCATCATCATTTTCATGTGCGTGGAGCTGATGCTGAACGCAGTGAATATCCTGCTGACAGCCTTTTCCGCCTACCGCGCCGATGCTAACGGACAGGTATTCGTGTTTTTCATCATGGCCGTAGCCGCCGCCGAGGTATCGGTAGGGCTGGGCATTATTGTGATGATCTACCGCAATTTCCAGACTACTGACGTCAACCTGCTCAGCCGACTAAAGTTTTAAATTGGCGTCCGAGGGGACAGAGGATTTGCGTGTTTGAGTTGATGCTATAAGATCGACAAAGAACAACTCCCAGTCCTTCAGTCCCCAAAACCCAGTCCCTATCTTATGCAAGAAACTGTACTACCCCTTCACGGAGCCCCGCACGCCACGCTGCTTTATGTGCTGATTCCGCTGCTGCCGTTTCTGGGTTTTCTGATTAATGGCCTGATGAACCGGCGCTTGTCGGGCACGGTATCGGGGGCACTGGGCAGTGTGATGGTGCTGGGCTCGTTCCTGATTTCCTGCTACCTATTTACCACGTTCGAGTACCAGTATACAGTGCCGCTGTTCGACTGGATTTCGGTGGGCTCGCTCCAAATTCCATTCTCCTACCAGGTCGATCAGCTGAGCCTGATTATGCTGCTGCTGGTGACGGGGGTAGGCTTCCTGATTCACGTATACAGCATCGGCTACATGCACCACGACGAGAACGTGGGCAAGTTTTTCGCCTTCCTGAACCTGTTCGTGTTCAGCATGCTGGTGCTGGTGTTGGGTTCCAACTTCGTGATTCTATTTGTGGGCTGGGAAGGCGTAGGGCTGTGCTCCTACCTGCTGATCGGCTTCTGGAACAAGGAAACCGCCAACAACAACGCTGCTAAGAAAGCCTTCATCATCAACCGGGTAGGCGACTTGGGCTTCCTGCTCGGCATCTTCCTGATTTATCTGACCTTCAATTCGGTACAGTATGCCGAGGTATTCCAGAAAGCCAGCCTGGGACAGTTCGGACCCTACTCGGTGGCGGTGGTTACGGCCATTACGCTGCTGTTGTTTGTAGGCGCGGCCGGTAAATCGGCTCAGATTCCGCTCTACACCTGGCTGCCCGATGCCATGGCCGGCCCTACCCCCGTATCGGCCCTCATTCACGCCGCTACCATGGTGACGGCGGGTATCTACATGGTGCTCCGCGCCAACGTGCTGTTCACGCTGGCTCCCGAAACGCTGGAAGTTATAGCGGTTGTTGGCGCGGCTACGGCGCTGTTTGCGGCTACCATCGGTCTGGCGCAAAACGATATCAAGAAGGTACTGGCTTACTCCACCGTGTCGCAACTGGGCTATATGTTCCTGGCGCTGGGCGTGATGGGCTACTCTACCTCGCTGTTTCACGTGCTCACGCACGCATTCTTCAAGGCGTTGCTGTTCCTGGGTGCGGGTTCTGTGATTCACGCCATGAGCAATGAGCAAGACATTCGCCGAATGGGCGGCTTGCGCAAGGCCCTACCCGTCACTTTCGCTACCTTCCTCATTGGCTGCTTAGCCATTTCGGGCATTCCGCCCTTCTCGGGTTTCTTTTCGAAAGATGAGATTCTGAGCCACGTGTACGAGCACAGCAAGGTGCTGTATGCGGTAGGCCTGTTCACGGCGTTCCTGACGGCCTTCTACATGTTCCGCCTGCTGTTCCTGACGTTCTTCGGTGAGTTTCGCGGCACGGAGGAACAAAAGCACCACCTGCACGAGTCGCCAGCCAGCATGACGCTGCCACTGATTGTATTGGCTATTCTAGCAGCTGTGGGCGGCTTTATGGGCGCTCCCATGCTACTCGGCGGCAAGCACTACCTCGCCGATTACCTCGCGCCTATCTTCACCTACTCGCAGCGCCTCAACCCGGCCGCTTTCGGCCAGGAGCCCGACCACAACACCGAGCTGATGCTGATTGGCCTCTCGGTAGCCGCGGCCGTGCTGGGCATTGTGCTGGCCTACGTGCAGTACGTGAGCCGCGCCGCACGCCCCGCCGAGGACGACGCCCAGCACTCGGCCCCAGAGAGCCTAGTGTATCACAAATATTACATCGACGAACTGTACAACGCCCTGTTCGTGCGGCCTATTATGTGGCTCTCTCGCGGCCTCTACCGCTTCGTAGAGCAAAGCATCATCGACCCCATCGTAAACGGTTTCGGCCGTGTTACTCTCGGTGGTAGCCAGCTGCTGCGCTACGTGCAAACCGGCTCGGTGGAAACCTACTTGATTCTGATGGTAGTGGGAATTGTGCTGGTACTCGCGCTGAATTTCGTGCGATTCTAGACCGCTCATCCATAGTTACTGCCACGCAGCTTTTCGCCTCATATAGTAGTAAACTGCTGACTTACCGCTCCTTGTTTCAGAGCGCCCCAAGAACAACCTGATTAGCTAATGCTCACCGTCTTTCTCCTACTCTGGCCCGTGGCGGCTGCTTTACTGCTGCACTTCTTTAAAGGGGGCGCGGCCCGCGTGGTGGCCTTGGGCGCGGCGCTGGTTGAACTGGCGGTAGCCGCCTTCGCTGCCATCGTGTCGCGCGGCAACGTTAGCGGTCAGTTCGATGTCAGCTACCAGTGGGTAGCCTCTGCGGGCATCAACTTCCACGTAGGCATGGATGGCCTGAGCGTGTTGCTGGTGCTGCTCACGGCGTTTCTAGTGCCCATCATTCTGCTAGCCGCCTTCCGCCGCGAGTATGAGAACCCCTCCACGCTGTACGCGCTGGTGCTGTTTATGCAAACCGGGCTGGTAGGCGTGTTCGTGTCGCTGGATGCGTTCTTGTTCTACTTCTTCTGGGAAGTGGCACTTATTCCCATTTACTTCATTGCCGGCGTGTGGGGTGGCGAGCGGCGCGTACAGGTCACGTTCAAGTTCTTCCTGTATACCATCATTGGCTCGCTGTTTATGCTGGCCGGCTTCGTGTACCTGTATTTCCAGACCGGCCCGGCCGCGTCAGGGCTGGCGCAGCACTCTTCGGAGCTGTCGGCTTTCTACAACCTGAACCTGAGCAGCAGCGAGCAGTCGTGGCTGTTCTGGCTGATTTTCGCGGCCTTCGCCGTGAAAATGCCCATCTTTCCCTTCCATACTTGGCAGCCGGACACCTATACCGAGTCGCCCACGGTGGCGACCATGCTGCTCTCGGGCATCATGCTGAAAATGGGTGTGTATGGCGTGATGCGCTGGCTTCTACCCGTTGTCCCTTACGGCGTAAGCCAATGGCAGCCGCTGGTGCTGATTCTGTCAATTATCGGTATCGTGTACGGAGCCATCATCGCCATCCGGCAGCACGACATCAAGCGCCTGATTGCCTACTCTTCGTTTTCGCACGTGGGCCTGATGGCCGCAGGTATGTTCTCGCTTACCCAAATTGGCCTGCAAGGCGCCGTGATTCAGATGCTGGCCCACGGCGTGAACGTGGTCGGCCTGTTCTTCGCCGCCGACGTGATTGAGCGCCGCACCGGCACCCGCAACATCGCCGACCTCGGTGGCCTCACGCGCCGCACACCCCTGCTCACAGTTACCTTCCTGGTAGTGCTGCTGGGCTCAGCAGCCTTACCCCTCACCAGCGGTTTTGTGGGCGAGTTCCTATTGCTAGCGGGTGTATATGAATACAACGCCTGGATGGGCGCGGTGGCAGGCCTCACGGTCATCTTTGCAGCGGTTTACCTGCTACGCATGTTCCAGCGGGTGATGCTGGGGCCGGATTCAAGCTTCTCTGCCACCATTACTGACCTTACCGGCGCCGAACTGGCCGTGATGGTTCCGCTAGTGGTATTGGTCTTCTGGATTGGTCTGTTCCCGAACACCTTCCTGCACATTTCGGAACCAGCGGTGATGCAGCTGCTGAATATCGTGAAACGATAGGTACTTTTTGGCTGCTGGCCACTCGCTGTTAGCTGGTAGCTAACCGTGCAACGACAAAAGCTAGCAGCCAACAGCTAATAGCTAATAGCTTCTCATCCCATGACTTCTCTCATTATACTTTCCGTTTTTGGCATCATCAACCTGTTTTTGGGTTTTCTGCGCTCCAACAAGCTGCTGATGCCCCTGGCGATGCTGGTGCTGGTCATTGTATTTGGGGCCAACGCTTACGACTGGAGCCTGGGTACGCAAAGCTTCTTCAGCGAAATGCTGGTGGTGGACCGCTACACGGTAGCCTTCACGGGTATTGTGGTCCTGACCACGCTGCTGCTCCTACCCTTCTCCGAGAAATACGTGCGCGAGGGCGAAGCCAACCTGGCCGAATACTACTCGCTGCTGCTGTTTGCGCTGGTAGGCGCCATTATGATGGTGGCCTACAATAACATGCTGATGCTGTTTATCGGCATTGAGATTATGAGCATTTCGATGTACGTGGTGGCCGGTGCCGACAAGCGCAACGCCCGCTCCAACGAAGCCGCGCTCAAGTACTTCCTGATGGGTGCCTTTGCCACGGGTATTTTGCTGTTCGGGGTAGCACTGGTGTACGGCGCTACGGGCACGTTTTATCTTTCTCAACTGAGTGCTGCCGTTACTAATCCGGCAAATGCGGAGTTCACTCCAATGCTGTATGTTGGCATCCTGTTGATTATCATTGGCATCAGCTTCAAGGTAGGCGCAGCCCCTTTCCACTTCTGGACCCCCGATGTGTACGAAGGTAGCCCTACCTTCTTCACGGCTTATATGAGTACGGTGGTGAAAACAGCTGGCTTCGCTGCTTTTTTCAAGCTGTTGCTTGTTGGTTTCGGGGGGGCACAGTCGTTCTGGCTACCTACCGTGCTGGCTATTACTATTCTGACGCTGCTCATTGGCAATCTAGGCGCGGTAGCCCAAACTAGCGTGAAGCGCATGCTGGCCTACTCCAGCATTTCGCACGCCGGCTACCTATTCATTGCCCTGGTAGCGTTCGATCAAAACCTGTCGGCCAACGGTATTTTCTTTTATTCGCTGGCTTACTCAGTAGCTACTATATCGGCTTTTGCGGTGCTGAAGCTGGTAGCCGATCAGCGCCAGCGCGAGGACTACGACGGCTTTGGCGGCCTGTACCGAACCAACCCACTCCTAGCGGGTTGCCTCACCATTTCGATGCTGTCGTTGGCGGGTATCCCGCTCACGGGGGGCTTCTTCGGTAAATTCTTCGTGTTCTCGGCTGCTGTTAGCCAAGGCTATATTGGGCTGGTGGTGTTTGCTCTGGTGATGTCGATGGTTAGTATCTACTACTACCTGCGGCCGGTTATTGCAGCGTATCTGCGGCCATTGCCGGAGAATGCGCAGCCGGTTTATGTCAGCAGCTTTCAATCGGTGATGCTGGTGGTGCTGGCCCTGCTTACGGTTGTGCTGGGCGTATTGCCCGGTTTGGTAAGCGGGCTGCTGTAGAAGTATTTGCTCAGGCAAAAACCGCTGTTATTCTAAACAAAGCGAAGGACCTTATCACGTATGAACGACTGTCGCAACAACGACTCGTTCAACGTGATAAGGTCCTTCGCTTTGTTTAGAATAACAGCGGTTTTTGCTTACGCCACCTGCATCTTCACATCGGGCCAGGGCATGTGGATCAGCTCCACGGTAGACCACAGTTCCCGTTGCCCACTGAGGTGCAGCAGCACGCGGGCAGTGGTTTCTACATCTTTCTGGCAGTAGGTAACGATGCGCGCCAGGTTCTTTTCTTTCCAATACACCTCCCCTACTTGCGAGCCATCAATATCGTCTTTGGGTGACGGAATATTGAAGGCGCCCGCCAACAAGGCCAACGACGTATAGCCTTTGTTGTCGCCAAACTTCCACATGTCCATCGTGTCGAGCAGGTGAGGCAGGTCCCAAGGCTTGTAGCCGGCAATGTCGAGCATGGGGGGTAGGGAGATGCCACAGATGACCATGCGACGGCCGAGGTAAGCGTAGTCGAACTCGCGGCCATTGTGGGCGCACAGAAAATAGCCATCGGGCGAGGCGCCCGGGAAGCGGCTGCGCAAGTCACCAAAGGGCTTGTGACGGTCCAGCAAGTTGGCAAAGCCTTTCAACACCACGCACTCATCGTCATCGGCGAAGGACTTCACGCGGAACTCCAGCGTTTCATCGGGTAGCATGCGGAAGTAGCCCACCGAGATGCACACGATTTTGCCAAACTCGGCGTACAAGCCCGCGTTGCCAAACAATTCGCTGGCTGTTTTACCCTCCGTGATTTCGCGCTGGTGCCGCTTGCCGCAAAACTTATCCCACAGCGCTTGGCGCTCGGTGCTCAGTTTGCTGTGGCAATCTTCGCAGGGAACCGTTTCTATATCAACAAGAAAGACTTTCGTCAGGTCGACGTGGCGGAGGGCATTCATACCGGCCGGAAATTATGGGGTAGGGAGACTACTGCCGAAGATAGGGGTTTCGGGCTGATGTATCCCAACAGTTCTACTACCCTAGTGTTTTCTCTTGTTGGCGGTACACGCCGTAGGAGTACCCATACGTGATGACCACCGAAGTTAGAATTAACGTGGCCAGTAACGTATTAGCGACTTTGGTGGATACTACCACTGTAGCTATCATCACCACCAGTCCTGACCAAAAGAACAGTCGCCCGCCCAGCCGGTGGGTTTTCTCCCATATCACGGGAAATTCCAGCGCCCACGGTGTCCGGATGCCCACAAAGTAGTTGGGGCGAACTGTCGTGAGATAGTTGCCGAGTAGCGCGAAGAAGATGCTTAATGCCAGCACTGCTTCTTTCCCAGTCATTATACTAGGATGGAGCGCTGCGTATAAGCTCATGCAGCCGAATACGCTTAAGCCGGCCACCAACGTCAGGCGGAGTTTCTGGAAGTTGGTAGCAGCACTATCTACGCGCCGTTTGGGATCGAAGCGCGGCAACCATGTTAATAGCAAGTAGATAGCAAGCGGTGCCACCAGGCACAACCACCACATCGACTCCTTGGCGGTATAGCCATTTGGCTGCCCATTAATGTCGAAGTGGGTAGGGATTTGTGCAGGTAGCTCATCCCATACTCCTGTTAAATAAATAGTAGGTAATACCAATAATACCAACGTCAGCAACTGCCAAAAGGAAAGGTTCGTTTTCATACTGCTAGAAGATAGAATGATGAATCTTTTACAATGGTCCTTCCGCAGCTAATTTTAACTGCACCCAACGCCGCCCGCATTGCCAACCAAAAAGTAAAACAGCTAGCAGATAAGCTCCTAGTATTAAGCTGACAACAAGAAAAAGAGCATAGCTAGCCGGTAGGATTTATATGGGTAGCATTACCAGCAGTCCGCTCGCAAATAACAACCGCCCCGCTAGACGGTAGCTGCGTGTCACCAAGTCGCCGTAGTGCTGCATAAAAGGCGTGTTGAACGTGAGAAGCAAGTATTTTGGCTGGCCTAACGCTACCTGATAGTTTCCTAGTAATACCATGAATACAGCCAGCGCGGTTGCTACCCACTGTGGCGAAATCGTATCAGGATGCGTGGTATTGTACAAGTAGTAACAGAACTGCAGGCTCAGAAACGCTATTATTACTCCGTGTGACTTGCGAAGACTACGGTTGCCAATAACTCGCTCTATATGAACCCTTTGCGCACCAATTAATCTAAAATCAGTGAGTATCTGCGTGAGGGCTACCGTTATCGGCAATAAAAAGATCCAGGGGATATGCTGGTACTGCGTGGAGGGTAGCGTAGCCAGTAGGAATAGCATGTATAGTAGTGGCAAGACGACAATACTGCACAATACAACCTTCTGACGGATAGAGAATAAAGGCTTCATGTAGTAGTGGTATCGGAAGAATTTTTGAACTGCATCATCCAGCCGATAATCTCATCAAACACCGTCATGTTCAAGGTATAGGTCACGAACTGGCCTTGCTTGTCGCTGGTGACGAGGTCGGCTTGGCGGAGTAGGTCGAGGTGGTGGCTGATGGTAGGCTTGGAGAAGTGGAAGGCCTCGGCAATGTCGCCGGCCGTGCGGGGGCCTTCGCGCAGCAATTCCAGGATGGCGCGGCGAGTAGGGTCGTTGAGGGCTTTGAAGAGAGCGTTCAAGTACTAATTTTATATTTAGACAAATATCTAAATAAGCTCTGAATTCCCTAGCTCCATTTCAAGAAAATTTTCCAACAGCTTGTTTTACTTACCTATGGCGCCGCCAACGTGCATGCTTATACGCTTGCCTATTTCTTATCACTAATGGCGTTTGCTACGGCCTCGGGGTACGGCAGTGCTATTTCTCCTTCCAACTAAAAAAGGGTATTAAAACTTATTAATTTAGCTTTAATTTCCTTTTAATGTCTGTATATCAAATAGTTATATATATTATGAAGCTGATTCAATCTGAACGGTAGTGGGTGCCGTAAGGCTGGGGTAGTATAATAATAACCCTAGCACAATGAAACACTCCTTTCTAAAAACTGCCGGCACGCTGGCTTTAGCATTCGGTCTGTCAGGCATGTTCACTGCCTGTAGCGACGACTCAGATGATCCTACCGTCAATAAAATTGACCTGGGATTTCAGGCGCTGACTGACAACAACCAACTGTTGTCGTTAAATGCCAATGATGCCGACGAATCGCCTGCCCCCGTTACCATCACGGGTCTGCAAAGCGGCGAGAAAATCATGAGCATCGACTACCGTCCTGCCACCGGCCAACTGTATGGTCTAGGCAGCACTAGCCGGCTCTACGTTATCAACCCTGCTACCGGCGCGGCGCGTGTAGTAGGCACCGCCCCCTTCACCCCTGCTATCAATGGTACGATGGCTACCATCGACTTCAACCCTACCGTAGACCGCCTGCGCCTGGTAACCAACACCGGCCAGAACCTGCGCCTGAACCCTGAAACCGGCGGCGTAGTGGCAACCGATGGCAGCATCAACGGCGTGACCAACGCGGCTATTTCGGCTGTGGCCTACACCAACTCGGTATCGGGCACCGCCACAACGACGCTCTACGACATTGATCCGGCCACAGACCGCCTATACCGGCAAGACCCACCCAACAACGGTACGCTGGTAGCCATTGGCGACCTGGGCGTGAACGTGACGGGCATGAGTGGTTTCGACATTGCCGCCGGCACCAACGACGCCTTTGCTGCCCTCACCGTAGACAACCGCTCGGGCCTATATAAGATTGACCTGACCTCGGGCCGCGCCACGCGCTACGACGATTTCGACGACGATAACAACATCATCGGGTTGGCCATTCCTACCCAGGCAGTCGCCTACGGCGTAGATGCCAGCAACAACTTCATCACCTTCAACCCCACCAGCCCCCAAACGCAGGTATCGAAGCCTATTACGGGCGTGCAGAGCGGTGAGCAGATTGTGGGCCTAGACATGCGCCCCGCCACCGGCCAGCTCTACGGCTTGGGTAGCACTAACCGTGTGTATACCATCAATATGTCGTCGGGCGTGGCTACGGTGGTAGGTAGTGTGCTTCTACCCCTCTCGGGTGTGGAATTTGGGTTTGATTTCAATCCAGTGGCAGACCGCATCCGCATTATAAGCAATACAGGTATCAACCTGCGCGTGAACCCAATTGATGGTGTGGCTATTATAGATGGCCCATTGAACCCAGGTACACCCAACGTAACGGCATCGGCCTACACCAACAACTTCGCTGGTACCACCACCACGGTACTCTACAACATCGACTCGAACAACGACCAGCTCTACCGCCAGGACCCACCTAACAACGGTACTCTGGTAGCAGTGGGCGCGCTGGGCGTGAACACGACCGGTGCAAATGGCTTTGACATTGGCGGCACCAGCGGCACCGGCTTTGCCGTGCTGACGGTAGGCACCAGCGCCAGCGTGTACACCATCAACCTGACTTCCGGCGCCGCCACCAAAGGCGCCGACCTTCCTACCCCCCTGCGCGCTATGGCCGTGGGCCTGGGTTTCTAACATACCTATTCACACATAAGAAAGGGGCGCCTGAAGTATCAGGCGCCCCTTTCTTATGTGTGTTACTTTCTAGAAATTCTACTTCCCCGCTACCACATCCGTCTTAATACTCAACTCCTTCAGTTGCGCCTGCGAAATCTCGGAAGGCGAGTCAATCATCACGTCCCTGCCCGAGTTGTTCTTGGGGAAGGCGATGAAGTCGCGGATGGAGTCGGCGCCGCCAAAGAGGCTGCACAGGCGGTCGAAGCCGAAGGCGATGCCGCCGTGGGGCGGGGCGCCGTACTCGAAAGCGTCGAGCAGGAAGCCGAATTGCGCCTGCGCTTCCTCGGGGCTAAAACCGAGTAAGGAGAACATCTGGGCCTGCACGGCGCGGTTGTGGATACGGATGGAGCCGCCCCCTACCTCTACCCCGTTAATCACCATATCATAGGCGTTGGCGCGGGCCTGGCCGATGGTGGCGGGGTTGTCGAGTAGGGCCACGTCCTCGGGCTTGGGCGAGGTGAAGGGGTGGTGCATGGCGAAGTAGCGGCCTTCTTCCTCGATGTATTCGAGCAGGGGAAAGTCTACTACCCACAGGGCCGAGAAGGTATCCTTGTCGCGCAGGCCGAGGCGCTGGCCCATTTCCAGACGCAGTTCGCTTAGGGCCTTGCGGGTTTTATCGGCAGGGCCGGCCAAGATCAGCAGCAAATCACCCTCGTTGGCGTTGAAAGCAGCTTTCCACTTCTGTAGCTCCTCCTGCGAGTAGAACTTATCCACCGACGACTTCACGGTGCCGCCGGCTTCTATGCGAGCGTATACCAAGCCGGTAGCACCCAGTTGGGGACGCTTTACGAATTCCGTCAGCTCGTCTACCTGCTTGCGGGTGTAGGCGGCGCAGCTCATGGCGTTGATGCCTACTACCAGTTCCGCATTGTCGAATACCGGGAAACCCTGGCCTTTCACCACGTCATTCAGCTCCACGAACTTCATCTCGAAGCGTGTGTCGGGCTTGTCGTTGCCGTAGTAACGCATGGCATCGGCGTAATCCATGCGGGGTAGCTTGCCGATTTCCAGGCCTTTCACCTCTTCGAACAGGTATTGCACCAGGCCTTCGAAGGTGTTCAGGATGTCTTCTTGCTCTACGAAGGCCATTTCGCAGTCGATTTGGGTGAACTCCGGCTGGCGGTCGGCGCGCAGGTCTTCGTCGCGGAAGCACTTCACAATCTGGAAGTAGCGGTCGAAGCCCGACACCATCAGGAGTTGCTTGAAGGTTTGGGGCGACTGGGGTAGGGCGTAGAACTCGCCGGGGTTCATGCGCGAGGGCACCACAAAGTCGCGGGCGCCTTCGGGCGTGCTTTTGATGAGCACGGGCGTTTCCACCTCGATGAACTGTTGCGCGTCGAGGTAGCGGCGCACGGCCTGGGCCATGCGGTGGCGCAGCATCAGATTCTGGCGCACGGGCGCGCGGCGCAGGTCGAGGTAGCGGTACTTCATGCGCAGGTCGTCGCCGCCGTCAGTGTCGTCTTCGATGAGGAAGGGCGGCAGCTTAGCCGGGTTGAGCACCTCCAGGCTCTCCACCCGAATTTCAATGTCGCCGGTGGGCATCTTGTCGTTTTTGGAGTAGCGCTCGGCCACTTTGCCGGTCACCTGAATCACGAACTCGCGACCCAGCTCGCGGGCGGCTTCGCGTAGGGTTTCGGCCTCGCGGCCTTCTTCCAGCGCCAACTGCGTGATGCCGTACCGGTCGCGCAGATCAATCCAGAAAATGCCGCCTTTGTCGCGGGTGCGCTGCACCCAACCAACAAGCGTTACAGTTTGACCAGCATTTTCGAGGCGAAGCTCGCCATTGGTGTGCGTACGAAGCATAGTGGTAATGTTTTACGGTTGCGAAGGTAAAACGAATTTCTCGCAGAGGTGCGCGGAGTTCTAACGTCAACTGTCGTCGCGCTCTGCGGACCTTTGCGCCTACCCCCACGCACCTCTGCGAGAAATAAATATTACTACGCAACTTCTATAGCGTTTCCGCTATCTTATCCCCATCATCCCTACCCCTTACCAATCAGTCAGCAGCACGATGGAGCTACTTATCGAGAATTTATCGAAGACCTATGGCAACGGCGTACGCGCCCTCCAAAATGTATCCTTGCGCATCCCGACCGGCATGTTTGGCCTGCTTGGCCCGAACGGCGCCGGCAAGTCGTCGCTGATGCGCACCATTGCTACCCTACAGGAGGCCGATAGCGGCAGCATCACGCTGGGCGATATAGATGTGCTGCGCGACAAAGACGCCGTGCGCCGGGTGCTGGGCTACCTGCCGCAGGAGTTTGGTGTGTATCCTAAGATTTCGGCCGAACAGCTACTCGACCACTTTGCCGTACTCAAAGGACTGAGCGACAGCAAGCAACGGCGCGAGGTGGTGCATGGCCTGCTCCAGCGCACCAACCTCTATGAGGTGCGCAAGAAAAATCTGGGCGGCTACTCCGGCGGCATGAAGCAGCGCTTCGGCATTGCGCAGGCGCTGCTGGGCAACCCGCGCCTGATTATTGTGGACGAGCCCACCGCCGGCCTCGACCCGGCCGAGCGTAACCGCTTCCACAACCTGCTGGCCGAAATCGGGGAGAACATCATTGTGATTCTGAGCACGCACATTGTGTCCGACGTGAGCGACTTGTGCCGCAACATGGCCATCATCAACAAAGGCCAGGTGCTGCTCACCGGCGACCCGCTGCTGGTGATGCAGGAGCTGAACGGCCAGCTCTGGCGCCGCACCGTGGACAAAGACCAGCTGCCCGCTTTGCAACAGGAACAGCAAGTGATTTCGACGCGCCTATTCGCCGGCCGCACCATCGTGCACGTGGTCAGCGACGCGCAGCCGGGGCCAGACTACGAGGGCATTACCCCTACCCTGGAGGACGTGTATTTCGCCCGCATTGCGCAGGCTGAGCGGAAGGTGGCATTGGCGTAACCCCACCCCCTAGCCCCCTCCCCTCCGGGAGAGGGGGACTAGCTTTTAGATTTCTAAAGGTTAAGACTAGGATTAGTTCCCCCTCTCCCGGAGGGGAGGGGGCTAGGGGGTGGGGTTACACCAGCGTCATTTCTATCCTTCTTATTCTTCCTCGCATGCTTCTCGCTATTCTCAAGTTTGAACTTTGGTACCGGCTCCGACGGCCGGCTACGTATATCTATTTCTTTATCCTGCTGGGCATTGGCTTGCTGATGATGCTGATGACGGGCGGCTTCTTTGAAGGCGTCACGGCATCGGTGGGCAACAGCAAGGTGTACATCAACTCGCCGTTTGCGCTCAATGGGCTGATCAGCGTGCTCACCATTGTGCCGGGCGTGCTGATTATTTCGGCCATGTTCGGGCCGGCAGTGCTGCGCGATTTCGACAGCCGCATGCACCCGCTGTTATACACGGCGCCCATCAGCAAGGCCGGCTATTTGGGTGGGCGCTTTTTCGGCACCTTGCTCGTTACGCTGCTGGTCTTCAGCGGCATTGGGGTAGGGCTGTGGATTGGCACACTGTTTCCGGGCATTGCGGCTACCAAGCTGGGACCGTCGCAGGTAGGGGCCTACTTGATGCCCTACCTCACGTTTGTGTTGCCGAACGCGCTGTTTGCCGGGGCTATTTTCTTTGTGTTGGCTACCCTCACGCGGCAGGCGCTGAGCACCTATGTGGGCAGCATTATCTTTCTGGTGCTCTATTTCGTGGCCCAAAGTCAGCTTTCAGACCTCGACAACCAAACGCTGGCGTCTTTGCTCGACCCCATGGGTAACGGGGCGCTGTCTTTACTCACCAAATACTGGACACCCGCCGAGAAAAACACCCGCCTGATTACGCCCACCGGCCTGCTGGGCCTCAACCGCCTGCTGTGGCTGGGTGTGGGGCTGCTGCTGGTGACATTCTGCTACCTGCGGTTTCGGTTTGGGCAGACCGTGGACACCGTGCGCCTACGCCGTACGCGCCCCGAGGACGTGGGCAAGGCGGTGCAGCCGGTGGGTACACTGGTACTACCCCAGGTGCAGCAGGATTTCGGCGCCGGCCAGCACCTGCGGCAATGGGCCCGCCTGACGTGGCAGGAACTGCGCGACGTACTACGAAGCCCCTACTTCATTGCGATTGTAGTGGCCGGCTTGGCGTTCCTACTCGCTTCGGCCCTGCAAATCGGCAAGATTTACGACACGCAGACGTACCCCGTAACGGGGCAGGTAATTGAGATTTTGTCTAGTTCGTTTACGCTGTTTATGTTGGCCATTGTCACGTTTTACGCCGGCGAATTGGTATGGCGCGAGCGGGACGCCCACATGAACCAGCTCTACGATGCTCTACCCATCCCGAACTGGGTACCATTGGCTTCCAAGCTGGCAGCACTGCTGCTGGTACCAGTGGTATTGCTGGTGGTGGTACTGGTGTTTGGCCTGCTCACTCAGATTTCTTACGGCTACTACCACTTCGAAATTGGTCTATATCTGCGTTGGCTGTTTGGCCTGAAGCTGCTGGACTTCTGGTTGTTGGTAACGCTGGCGGTGGTGGTGCAGGTGGTAGTCAATAACAAGTACATGGGGCACTTGGTGATGGTTCTGTACTTCGTATTCGTGGTGTTTGTGGCTGGACAGGTAGGATTGGAACACAACCTGCTACTCTATGGCTCTGATCCTGGCATTCGCTACTCGGCGCTCAATGGCTTTGGGCATTTTATTGGGCCTTATTTCTGGTTTAAGAGCTACTGGGCGGCACTGGCCGTGGCCCTGGCGGTGGTAGCCAATCTGCTGTGGGTGCGCGGCACCGAAACCACCTGGGCTACCCGGCAGGAGCTGGCGCAACGGCGTTTCAGCACCCCGGCCAAAATCACGCTCGCGCTGGCGCTACTGGCATTTGTGGGACTGGGCGCATGGATTTTCTACAACACCAACGTTCTCAATAAATACCGCACCGGCAAGCAGGACGAGCTAGATCGAGTGGCCTACGAAAAACAGTACAAGCGCCTCCAACGCCTGCCCCAGCCGCGCATTGTGGCCGTAGATGTGCAAGTAGATCTGTTTCCCGGACGGCAGGAGGCACGGGCGCACGGGCAATACTGGGTGCTGAATAAAACTCAGCAGCCCATTGATTCGGTGGTGCTGGACGTGCTGAATACGGCCCGCATCCGGAAGCTGCAAGCTGGCCCCGGTGCCCGCAACGTACTGACCGACACTACCCAGGGTCTCTACGTGCAGCGCCTACCCAGCCCCTTAGCTCCCGGCGACTCTCTCCCCCTAGCCTTCGACCTCTACTACCCCGCGCCGGGTTTTGAGAACAGCACGCGCCGCACCAACATTGTAGAGAACGGCACCTTCATCAACAGCGCCATGATGCCCCACCTCGGATACAGCGAGGGTAGCGAGCTGAGCGAGGAAGGCGCCCGCAAAAAGTACGGTCTCAAGCCTAAGCCGCGCATGCGCCCGCTGGGCGACACAGCCGCCCGCCAAAACACCTACATCGCCCACGATGCCGACTGGGTACGCTTCACGGCCACCGTCAGCACCGTGCCCGACCAGATTGCGCTGGCCCCCGGCTACCTGCAAAAGGAATGGCAGGAAGGCGGGCGCCGCTATTTCCGCTACGCCATGGACGCGCCGATTCTGAACTTCTACTCGTTCCAGTCGGCGCGCTATGCGGTGCGCCGGGCCAAGTGGAACAACGTGGATATCAGCATCTACTACCAGCCGGGCCACGAGTACAACCTCAACCGGATGATTCGGGGCGTGAAAGATGGGCTGGCTTATTATTCCAAGAATTTCAGTCCTTACCAGCACCGGCAAGTGCGCATTGTAGAGTTTCCGGGGTATAGCAGCTTTGCGCAGTCGTTTCCTAATACCATTCCGTTTTCGGAGAGCATCGGCTTCATTGCCAAGGTGGATACCACTAACCCCGACGACGTGGACTACCCCTACTACGTGACGGCCCACGAGGTAGCGCATCAGTGGTGGGCGCACCAAGTAATCGGGGCCGATGCGCAGGGCTCGACGCTGATGGTGGAAACACTGGCGCAGTATTCGGCTCTGATGGTGATGAAGCAGAAATACGGCGAGGCCATGATGCGTAAGTTTCTGAAGTACGAAATGGACAGCTACCTAGGCGGCCGGGCCCAGGAGCGCATTGCCGAGCAGCCGCTGTATAAGGTAGAGAATCAGCAATATATCCACTACCGCAAAGGATCGGTGGTGATGTACGCCCTGGCCGATTACATCGGCGAGGATAAGGTAAACCAGGCGCTTTCCGACTACATCAAAGAGGTGCAGTACCAGGAGCCGCCCTACACGACCTCGCTGGATTTGGTGCGCCACCTGCGCCAGGTCACCCCCGATTCGTTGCAGTACCTTATCACGGATATGTTCGAGCGCATCACGCTGTATGAGAATAAGGTAGACTCCGTGACGGCCCACAAGCTGCCCAACGGTCAATACCGCGTAGACATGGTACTGAGCGCCAAGAAGGTGTACGCCGACAGCCTCGGCAACGAAACGCCCGCCAACAACATGAACGACCTGATTGATGTGGGCGTGCTAGCTCGCAAGAAAATCAGCGGCCAGTGGCAAGACGTGATCCTGTATCGTCAGAAGCGCCGCTTCCGCCCCGGCACTACCCGCCTCAGCGTAACCGTACCCGAGAAGCCCGCCAAAGCCGGCATCGACCCTTATAACCTATTGATTGACAGAACACCGAGCGATAATCTGAAAGACGTGACGGTTGAGAAGTAGAGATAGGGAAAGCCTTTCTTCTGTCATCCTGAGCGGAGCGAAGGACCTTCTCACGGCAGGACGATGCTCTTAACAATGACTCGTTCCTACCTGAGAAGGTCCTTCGCTCTGCTCAGGATGACAAACGAGGGGTGACAACTGAATGACAGCGAAGGCATCACAAATAATGCTTGGATAAACCACATTTGGCCCAACTTCTGCAAGTAGCCGGGAAACGACTTTGTTTTCCCGGCTACTTCTGTTTTTTTCCTACCCATGAAACGTTCCGCCCTTCTGTCTCTCGCTGTTGCCTTCCTTACTGTTTCGGCCGCCCAGGCCCAAACTCCCACCAAAGTCAAAACCAAGACGAAGGCCGAAAATGGCACCGTCGTGAAAGCTAAATCCGACGTGGAGCCCATCGTGCTCGACGGTCCTATTAAGCGCGTAGAAACCCTTTCGGGCATCGACGTATTCCCTACCTCCGATGGGCAGACGATTATGCTCAGCTTTACGCAGCAGTTCACCAAACCCGGCACACTGGTAATGACCAACTACCGGAATCAGCCTATTTACACCACGGCCCTCGATCCGCAAAGCAATACGGGGCAGCCCGTATCGCTGGGCCGCATTCCGGCGGGCACATACTTGGTAGAGGCCAAAACCGGCAACTACGTGTATTGGAAAAAAGTACGCATCAAGTACCCTACCTTGGCCTCTGCCAAAAAACGGCGCTAACGGAACGGCGCGGCACCAGTGCCGCGCCGTTGTTGTTCTTACCCTACTTTTGTTTTTATATGATGCAAGTAACTCGTTTTCTTAGCCGTCTGGCTCCCCTACTCTTTCTAATGGTGCTTACGGCTTTCGTGGCGCCGCCTAAGCTGCGCAAAACTACCATTGCCAAGAACCTGACCGTGGGCGTGCCTGACACGTTCGCACCCCTCCCCGACGACGGTATTGCGGCCAAGTTTCCGGCCCAGCGCCGCCCCTTGGGTGCGTTCAGCAACCCCAGCGGCCGCGTCGATTTCAGCGTGACGCAGAAGCCTACTTCCTTCAGCAACCGCGACTACGCCCTGCTGGTGAAGATTTATAAGGCCAGCATTCAGAATATGTACTCGAAGGTGCAGTTCCTGGCCGAGGACATTCGCACCATCAACAAGCGCGATTTCGTGGTGCTGGAGTTTGTCTCGACGGTGAACGACACGCGCCGGGGTAGCAATATGGCGCCCATTCGGCGCTACCAGTTGGTGCAATACGCCATCGAGGGCGACCAGCAGTACATCTTCACCTTCACCGCCCCCGCCGACGAGCAGGCTCAGTGGCAACCCACCGCCCAGGCCGTAATGGAAAGCGTAGTGTTGAAGTAGTGACCATCAACAGTGCATACAAAAAAGCCACTCCTGCACAGGAGTGGCTTTTTTGTATATATAATAACAAGGAGCTTACGCAGCAGCTTCTACTTGTTTGGCAAACTGTACGCTGATAACCAGCTTGATATCTTCGCCTACCACAATACTGCCGGCTTCGGTTACGCCGTCCCAAGTCAGGCCGAACTCTTTGCGGTTGATTTTGCCGGTTACATCAAAGCCGGCTTTCAGGTTGCCGTAGAAGTCGGTGGCGGTGCCGCCGTGCTCTACGTCCAGCGTTACGGGCTTGGTCACGTCTTTTACCGTGAGGTTGCCTTGCAGCTTATAGGTGTCGTCGCTGGCTTTTTTGAAGGAAGTCGATTCGAACTTGATGTTGGGATACTGCGCAGCGTTGAAGAAGTCCTCGGCCTTCAGGTGCTGGTCGCGGGCCTCCTGGTTGGTATCGATGCTGTTGACGTCGAGCGTGAAGTTGATTTGAGCATCCTCGAACGTGTCGCCTTCGGTTACTGCCGAACCTTCAAACTTTTTGAAGTTGCCGGTCACGGTAGAAATAACCAAGTGCTTCACTTTGAACTGCACTTCAGAGTGCATGGGGTCGAGGGTCCAGTTGGTGGTAGCCATAATAAAGAGAGATGAAAATGTGGAGTGCGATGTTGACGCAACAAATGTAGGTACATATTTCAACAAATCAATGTACCTACATATATTTTTTAATTTCTATTGTGTTCGGCGGTTTTACTTTTGATGCCATGACGCTCTCCCTACTCAACGACGACCACTACATGCGCGAGGCCCTCAAACAAGCCCGCTACGCGTTGGCCGAGGACGAAATTCCAATTGGGGCCGTGGTGGTGCTGGAGCGCCAGGTTATTGCCCGCGCCTACAACCAAACCGAGAAGCTGCGCGACGTGACGGCCCACGCCGAAATGCTGGCCCTCACGGCCGCCGCCAACCACGTAGGCAACAAATACCTAGCCGATTGCACGCTTTACGTGACCGTAGAGCCCTGCGTGATGTGCGCCGGCGCCACGGCTTGGGCACAGGTACGGCGCGTGGTGTATGGGGCCAACGAGCCTAAGGTAGGCTACCGCCGCCACGGCCACCTGCTACACCCGCGCGCCGAGGTGGTGAGCGGCGTATTAGCCGAGGAGAGCAGCCAGTTGATGCGCGAGTTTTTCGCGCGTAAGCGCAAATAGAGTAGAGTAGCACGCGTGCCCGGCGTGCCAAGCCAGGATTAAATTCTAATAACGCTATATTTGGACGTTGTGCCGGTGGCGTGGGTCTTTTTTTGTAACCCCCTCCCCCATCCGGCGGTTATGATAACGGGTAGTCACTCGGCTTCCCGTATTTTTTCACCTACAACCCCTACTCCTATGGCTTTTGAACTGCCCGCCCTTCCCTACGCTTACGACGCATTAGAACCCTCGTTTGACGCACAAACGATGGAAATTCACCATACCAAGCACCACCAGGCCTACGTAACCAACCTCAACAACGCCATTGCCGGCACCGAGCTGGAAGGCAAGTCGTTGGAAGACCTGATGCAGAGCATTGCCACGGCTCCCATTGCGGTGCGCAACAACGGTGGCGGCCACTGGAACCACTCGCTGTTCTGGACGATTCTGTCGCCCAACGGTGGCGGTGAGCCTACGGGCGCCGTGGCCGAGGCCATCAACAAGGCATTTGGTAGCTACGAGAAATTCAAGGAAGAATTCACCAAAGCCGCTACTACCCGCTTCGGCTCGGGCTGGGCGTGGTTGTGCAAGCAGCCCGATGGCTCGCTGCAAATCTGCTCTACCCCCAACCAGGATAACCCCCTGATGCCCGACACCGGCTGCAATGGCACCCCCATCCTGGGCCTCGACGTGTGGGAGCACTCCTACTACCTGAAGTACCAAAACAAACGCCCCGACTACATCGCGGCCTTCTTCAACCTCATCAACTGGGATGAAGTGAACAAGCGCTTCTCGGCTGCCAGCTAAGCAACCGCTCGGTGTAGAGACGCATACTTGCGTCTCGTCGTTGCTGATGCTGTTTAATAGAACGGTGCTAACGCGAGTTGTGCAACGACGAGACGCAAGTATGCGTCTCTAAACCGTTCCAACTACCCTGTTAACTAACTTAAGCAAACTCTAAGCAACTGCTTTGTTAACTAGCATATAAAAAGTCCTTCTGCACTGTGCAGAAGGACTTTTTCTTTTCATACCCACGTTATTACCACTGTTAGGGGACTTTGTAGGTAGGGTCATTGTGGGTTAGCTTTTCAAACAATAGGGCTACCTCGTTCTCGGCATCTGGTAGTCCTTGCTGCCGCCATAGCTCCACGCCTTGCCGCACCAGCACGCACGCGGGCAGCTGCTGGGCATGGAAGCTATGTACCACCGCCGGATGCGTGGCTTCGTCGATTTTGAGCACTCGAATAGCCGGGCTGAGCTGCTGTTGCAATTGCTCTAGCGCCACCCGAATTCGGTGCTGCTGCCGACTATCGGGGGTAGTGACTGGGATCAGCACCAGCAGCACGGCAGTGTCGGTGGTGTGTGGCGGCGGAGAGAGTTGGGAAACGGACGTCACGGCAGAGTGCTAGATACTGCCGTAAAATTGCGTCTCCCGCTTACCTTTTCTCCTGAGGGTGGTCAGCTGGCCATCTGACATTTGTCATGCAGCTTCCATCTGATTTATGCTGAACTTTGACCTACTGAATGTTGACCTGAATAGCCTATAACAAAACGTCATTTCGATCATGTTGCGCGTCAAGCGAGTAGGAGAAATGACCCATAGCCGCCTACCCTAGTCCGATTTCCTGCCCTATGCTACCACCTCCCACACCTACTTTGACGGATATTCTGTTCAACCAGACCAAGGAGTTTGTGGGGGTGTATGATGTGGCGCTCGGCTGGTTTGCGCAGGTTAATCCGGCGGGGGTACACCTGCTGGGCTACCCCTCGGAGCAGGCTCTGCTAGCTGCCTCAGACCATTCTCAGCCGCTGACTGCCGTAGATTGGCAGCACTTGCAGAAACTAGCGCAACAGCAGGGCCACCACGAAACAGAAGTAGAAATCAGCCGCTTGCAGGGCGCGCCGTTTTGGGCGCGTATCGAGCTGACCGCTTTCACCTCTGAGCAAAAGCCCTACCTGCTGGTGCGCCTCACCGAGCAAAGCCGCCTGCACCAGGCTGAACGCGAGCTGGCCCAGAGCGTGAGGCGCTTCGAAGCGGTGGTGGCCAATGCCACCATTGGCATTATCATGTGTAATCGGGCGGGCGAAATCGTGTCAGCCAACCGCACTTCGCATCAGTTGTTTGGCTACGCAGAAGATGCATTACTGGGCCAGCCGATTGAGGTGCTGGTGCCCCGCGCCGTGGGCCAACGCCACGAGCAGCTACGCCAGTCCTTCAACGCCCAGCCCTCGGTGCGAGCCATGGGCGCCCACCGTGGCGACTTGCTGGCCCGCCGCAAAGACGGCAGCGAGTTTCCAACCGAAATCAGCCTCAGCTATTTCTACCTCGATCAGGAGCTGTACGTGGTGTCCTACATCGTCGACATCACCTTCAAGAAAAACGCCGAGCGCGAGCTGATTGCCCAGCGCCAGTACGTGGAGCGCCTGAACGCCGAGCTGGAACAAAAAGTAGCCGACCGCACCCATGCCCTACTAAACACGCTGGAACAGCTGGAGCAGCGCACCGACGAGCTGACCCGCGCCCTGGCCGCAGAGCAGGAACTAGGCGAGCTAAAGTCGCGCTTCGTGAGTATGGCCTCGCACGAGTTTCGCACCCCGCTTACGGCCGTGCTCACCTCGGCCACCCTCATCGAAAAATACCCCCACACCGACCAGCAAGACAAGCGCCTAAAGCACTTGCAGCGCATTCGGGGTTCGGTGCGCCACCTCAACGACATTCTGGAAGAGTTTCTGTCGGTGGGGCGCATAGAGGAAGGTAAGATTGAGGCCAAGCCGGTGCGCCTGTTGCTCGACGCCCTCCTTACCGAAACCATCCAGGACGTGCAGGGGCTGCTGAAGGCCGGCCAAACGGTGCAAACGGAGCTGCACTGCGCCCAACCCATTTGGCTGGATACGTCGCTGCTGCGCAAGATCTTGGTCAATCTGCTGTCCAACGCCATCAAGTATTCGGGCGAAAACTCGGTGGTGACGGTGCGCGCCACCTGCGCCCGGGCCCTGCTCACGCTTACGGTGCAAGACCAGGGGGTAGGGATTTCGCAGGAAGACCAGGAGCACTTGTTCGAGCGATTTTTTCGCGCTCGCAACGTCACCAACCTACCCGGCACGGGCTTGGGGCTCTACATTGTAGCCAGCTACTTGCAGCTGCTGGGCGGCACCATTGCCCTGCACAGCGAGCTGCACGTGGGCACCACCGTTACGCTTACTATTCCCTATGAAGACCATTCTACTGATTGAGGACAATGAGGCGCTACGCGAAAACACCGCCGAGATTCTGGAGCTGGCAGGCTATGCCGTTGTCACGGCCGAGAACGGCAAGGTAGGCGTGGAGCAGGCCCTGGCGACCAAGCCCGATTTGGTGATTTGCGACATTATGATGCCCGTGCTGGATGGCTATGGGGTGCTGCACATTTTCAACCAGAACCCGCAGCTTTCGGGCGTGCCGTTCATCTTCCTGACCGCCAAAACCGAGCGCACCGACCTGCGCCGCGGCATGGAGCTGGGCGCCGACGACTACCTCACCAAGCCCTTCGACGAAACCGAGCTGCTGAGCGCCATCACGAGCCGCCTGAACCGCTTTCAACACCTCAAGGCCGAGTACAACCTGCAAGCCGAGGGCCTGACCGAGTTCCTGAACGATGCTCAGGCGGTAGGCAACCTGGAAAGCCTCTCGGCCGACCGCCGGGTGCACACCGTGCGCCGCAAGCAGGATATTTACGTGGAAGGCGACGAGCCCATTCGGCTGTATTTCCTGAAATCGGGCAGGGTGAAAACGGTGAAAACCACCAACGCGGGCAAGGAACTGATTACGGGCCTTTACAACCCCGGCGAGTTTTTCGGCTACCTCTCCCTCCTCACCCAAACGCCCTACGACGACTCTGCTGTGGCCCTCGACGATGCCGAGCTGGTGTATATCCCGAAGCACGACTTTCTGCAACTGCTCACCCGCAATGCCGAGGTAGGGCAGCAGTTTATTCGCCTGCTGGCTGGGCGCGTGAGCGAGCGGGAACAGCAGCTGCTGGACATGGCCTACAACTCCATCCGCCGCCGCGTGGCCGATACGCTGCTGCACCTGCACGCGCAAGCCACCGCCGACGCGCCCCTCATCCAACTCTCCCGCGACGACATGGCCGCCATGGTCGGCACCGCCACCGAGTCACTGATTCGGACCCTGAGCGAGTTCCGCCAATCCGGCTACGTGGACCTGACGCCGCAGGGCATCCGGGTAACCCAGCCCGATAAGCTGCGGGCCGCTAACTGGTAACCCGGTCCGACGCCGCAGGCGTCCGACCGGTATCGTTGCTGAGGTTGAACGAGTTGCGTGCTAACGGCTGCCACTACCTACCCTCACGCGGCGCGAGCATCAGCAACGATACCGGTCGGATGCCTGCGGCGTCGGACCGGCCGGCACCCAACAGTGTAGCCAATTTACGCTACTAGTTATAGGCTTACGCCGCCGGTCAGTTCGAGGCGCTGGCCGTTGAGCCACTTGGCGTCTTCGGTGCACAGGAAAGCCACTACCCCGCCTACGTCGTCGGGCAGGCCTACCCGGCCGAGGGCAGTCATTTGGGTCACGTAAGCCCGTATTTCTGGCGTATCGGTCATGGCCCCGCCCCCGAAGATGGCCCCCGGTGCTACCACGTTCACGGCAATGCCCCGTGCGCCTAGCTCTACGGCCAGATAGCGCGTGAGCACATCCACCGCGCCCTTCATAATAGCATACGCCGACGCGCCGGGGTAGGAAATACGCGTGGTGGCCGACGACATATTGATGATGCGTCCGCCATCCTGGAGCAGCGGCAACGCCTTCTGCGTGAGGAAGAACACGCCTTTGAGGTGGATATTCAGCATCTCATCAAACTGCGCCTCCGTGGTGTCGGCGAAGGGAGCTTGCATGCTGGTGCCGGCGTTGTTGATGAGAAAATCGAAGCACGTGGTGCCGAAAGCGGCCTGCAACGTTTCTGGCAGCTGCGCGAAGAACGTATCGAAGCTGCTGACGTCGGCGGTGTTGAGTTGTACGGCCACGGCCTTGCGGCCGAGCGCTTCAATTTCGGCTACCACGGCGGCCGCGTCGGCTTGCTGGCTATGGTAGGTGAGCAGTACATCAATGCCTTTTTGTGCCAGGCTCAGCGCAATGTTTTTGCCCAGGCCCCGGCTGCCGCCGGTTACCAGGGCTATTTTGGAAGTTGTCATCTGATAGAATTGACGTGTTTACTAGAACACGACAAAGGTCCGGCAGCTTCCCCTACCCCAACTTGCGCAAGGCAATCCGTTTTATGTAGAAATCAAACCACTTCGGTGCTCCGGAATGCGCCGGGCGCTACCAGCGTGTGGCGCTTGAAGAAATGGGAGAAGTGGGCCACGTCGGTAAAGCCCAGGCTATCGGCAATTTCCGCCATCGTCCAGTGCGTTTGCCGCAGCAGGGCTTGCGCCTCCTGCGCAATGCGCGTCCCAAGCAAGTCGGTGGTGGTGCGGCCAGTGGTTTCCTTCAGCACTTTGTTGAGGTGGTTGACGTGCACGGCCAGGTGGTCGGCGTAGTCTTTGGCCGTGCGCAGGCGTAATTGCTGTTGCGGCGTTTCGAGCGGAAACTGCCGTTCCAGCAGCTCCGCAAACAACGAGGTAAGGCGGGCCGCCGCACTATGTACGGGGTGCAGCGTGGTAGCCGGTTGCAGCTTCTGTCCCAGATGAATCAGCTCCAGCACATAGGTGCGTAGCAGGTCGTACTTGTAGGCATAATCAGAAGCCATTTCTTCCTGCATCCGTTGGAAAACTGACTGCACACGAGCCCCTACCTCATCGGACAACTGAAAAACGGGGTAGCCTTCCGCCTTGAAAAGCGGCAGCTCTTCGAGTACTACGCCGCTTTTGGCCGGCAGCAGAAACTCCGGCGTGAACACGCAGAAATACCCGCTTTGTTTTTCTTCTGGCAACCAATAGTGTGGCGTTTGGGGGGCAGAGAAAAACAAGGTAGACTGCTCCAGGTCGAAGCTTTTATCGGGGTAGTCTACGCGACTACGCCCGGTCAGCAGGCTGACCTTGTAAAAGGACCGGCAGGCATACGGCGCTGCGGGCATCTCACGCGCGGGCTGCCACAGCTCGTCCAGGTTGAACACGTTGAAGTGCCCTACCTCCTGCTGAATGCCGCTGGGTAGTAACGCGTTCAGGTCGGAGCCGGTGCAGGTGGTAAGTTCCTGGTAAAACTCGGTCAACAGAGGAGAATGCATAGCTGGTTGCCTTTGTATAAATCAAAGGTACTGCTATTTAGATGTGGCTACGCTACTCCTGTGCGACTCCTCATCCTGCCTCCGCGCTGCTCTACAGAATCGACAGCGAATTGTACTGCCGGATACGGTACTCAAAGACGGTGGCAATATTCAGCGCCCGTTGCTTGGCTTCGTCGGCCTTGGGGCCAGCAAAGTGCTCGTCTACTGTGGCACGGAACAGCGCGAGCCACCGCTGAAAATGCGTGGCATCGATGGGCAGCGGCAGGTGCTTGGGAAACGGCCGGCCGCGGTAGCGCCCGGTGCCCAGCAGCAGGCTGCTCCAGAAGTCGTACATGGTAGGCAGATGGGTGGCCCAGTTCACGTGCGACACGCCGTTGAAAATGGGCGCCAGCAGCTCATCCTGGTTTACTTTGTCGTAGAAGCTGTCGATGAGCAGCTTGATGTCGGCTTCGGTCTGAATATCGGCTAGAGCAGGCATGGCGCGAAAAAAACGAGTTGAGGCCAAGGGTAGGCGAACAACTCTCCTACCTTCTACAAAGTTCTTAAAAAGCTAAGCAGCGTGCGTGGCTGGCGCTTGTATTCAAACATCTGCGCAATTTCCTGCGCTTTGACCTTGGCGGCTTCGGCAATGGGGCCGGTGAAATTGTCTTCTACGGCGGCTAAAAACAGCTGCCGCCAGCGCTGGAAATACTCGCCGGTGTTGGGCAGCACTAGGCCGCCGGGGAAGGGCCAGCCATCGGCGCCGCCCGTGTTGAGTAGCACCCGCTTCCAGAAGGCCTGCATGGTGAAAAGCGGCTGCGGCCAGTGCACCTGTGCATCGGCCTGAAAGATGGGGCCGAGCAGCTCGTCGAGCCCTACCTTTTCGTAGAAGGTGGTGATGAGCGTGGTGATGTCGGCTTCGGTGCGGATGTCGGGGAGCGTTTGCATAGCCATGAGGGTAGGAAATAAGCTGAATCCGTTGTGGCCGCCGGCCGGTCCGACGCCGCAGGCGTCCGACCGGTATCGTTGCGGATGCCCGCGCCGCATGAGGCAGTAGAAGCAGGCATCCGCACGCAGCTCGTTCAACTTCAGCAACGATACCAGTCGGACGCCTGCGGCGTCGGACCGGCAGGCGTCAACCACAAACCAAAGGTCAGCTAGCAAGTCAATTGCTACCATGACCTTACTCATCTCCTACCCTGACGTTTGTCATCTGCAAAGCACAGCCGAAGCAGGACCTTTGGTTTTCTTCTGCCTGACTCGCTTTGCGCATGAACGCTGCTGCCCCCGAAGTCCCTACCCACGTTGCCTGCACCCACTGTGGCGACGAATGCCCCGACGAGCCTATCCTACTTGATAAGCAGCCATTTTGCTGTGCCGGCTGCAAAGCCGTGTACGAGCTGCTGCAAACCAACAACCTCTGCGCCTACTATGCCTTCGATGAGCGGCCCGGCCAGAAAGTAAAAACGCTGGAGTTGCCCGGCCGTTTCGACTACCTCGATTCGGGAGCCGTGCAGGCGCAGCTCCTCACGTTTCGGTCGGATACGCTGGCCCGGCTCACGCTCACGGTTCCGCAGATGCACTGTGCCTCGTGTATCTGGCTGCTGGAGAAGCTGTACCAGCTGAACCCGGGTATCTTGGAGTCGCGGGTGAATTTTCTGCGCAAGGAAATCAGTATCAGTTATCAACCTGAAAGAACTTCGCTGAAAGAGGTAGTGAAGCTGCTGACGGCCGTGGGCTACGAGCCGCAGATTACGCTGGCCGAGTTGGGCGCCCAGCCCCACCACCACAACCGGCGGCTGTACTACCAACTCGGCTTGGCGGGCTTTTGCTTCGGCAACGTGATGCTGCTGGCTTTTCCCGACTACCTCAGCTTCACGGAGCAATTGCAGGGCGAGTTTGGGCGGTTTTTTGGCTATATCAGCTTGCTGCTGAGCTTGCCGGTATTGCTGTATAGTGCGCGGGGGTTCTTTCAGTCGGCGTGGCAGGGTGTGCGGCAGCGCTACATCAACCTCGATTTCCCGATTAGCCTGGGCCTGAGCGCCTTGGTCCTAACCAGCGTATTCGATATTCTAACGCAGCGCGGCCCTGGCTACCTCGATTCGTTTACGGGGCTGGTGTTCTTTATGCTGATTGGCAAATGGGTGCAGCAACGCACCTACGATGCTCTGCGCTTCGACCGGGACTTCACTTCCTACTTCCCCGTGGCCGTCACGCTACTAACTCCTACCGGCGAGCAATCGGTATCGGTGAAGGAACTGAAGGTAGGGCAGCGCATCCTGGTGCGCCACCAGGAAGTAATTCCCGCCGATGCCATGCTGATGCGCGGCACTGGGCAGATTGACTACTCCTTTGTATCGGGCGAGAGCGTGCCGGTGGCGAAGGTGGCGGGCGAGGTGGTGTATGCCGGCGGCCGCCAAACCGGCGAGGCCGTGGAGTTGGAGGTAGTGCGCGAGGTGTCGCAGGGCTACCTCACGCAGCTTTGGAACAACCCTGCCTTTCAGAAAATAGAGAAGCAAACGCTGGAAACCTACGCCAACACCGTAGGTCGCTACTTTGTGGCCGCGACGCTGTTGCTGGCCGCCGGCGCCGTGGCCTACTGGTACCCCCGCGACCCGCAAATGGCGCTGCGGGCCTTTACTTCGGTGCTGGTCATTGCCTGTCCCTGCGCCCTGTCGTTGGCTACGCCGTTTGCCCTGGGCGCGGCGCTGCGCACGTTTGGGCGGCTGAAGTTTTACCTGAAAAACGCTGGGGTAGTCGAAACACTAGGCCGCGTCGATACCATCGTGTTTGACAAAACCGGCACCCTCACCGAAGTGAAACGCTCGACGGTAGAGTACCTTGGCCGGCCGCTAACCACGGCCGAAACAGAGCTGGTAGCGGCCGTAGTGCGCCAGTCAACGCACCCGCTAAGTCAGCGCTTGGCGCGGGAGTTGGACCCCACCCCCAGCCCCTCCCCTCCGGGAGAGGGGTACCAGGCGACTAATCTGTCAGAACGCACCTCTCTCCCGGAGGGGAGGGGACGGGGGTGGGGTCACGCCGTTCACAACTTCACCGAAGTCCCCGGCCAGGGGGTGAGCGGGGTAGTAGACGGCGTACGGGTGAGGGTAGGCTCGGCGGCTTTCGCCGGCGACCAACGCCGTGCACCGGAAGCCGCCGAAGAAGCTGATCAGCTTCAATCCCACGTGTACGTGGCCCTAAACGGGAAACCGCTGGGCTGCTACGTGTTCCGCAACGTGTACCGCGATGACCTCCAACCCATCCTCGCCGACCTCGGCCAGCGCTACCACTTGGCGGTGCTATCCGGCGACAACAGCACCGAGCGCGACCGGCTGCGCGAGATGTTCGGGCCGAAGGCGGAGCTACGCTTCCACCAGTCGCCCCAAGACAAGCTCGACTACGTGGCCGCCCTGCGCCAGCAAGGTAGGCGCGTGCTCATGGTAGGCGACGGATTGAACGACACCGGCGCCCTGCAACAAGCCGACGCTGGCATTGCCCTCACCGACACGCTCACCAATTTCTCCCCCGCCTGCGACGCCATCCTGGACGCTAGCAGCTTCGGCCGTTTCGCCACGTTTCTGCGCTTCTCGCAAGACTGCTTGCAGATCGTGCTGGCCACGTTCGTGCTGTCGTTTTGCTACAACGGCATTGGGCTGGGGCTGGCGGTGCAGGGCAAGTTTACGCCTATCGTCTCGGCCATTCTGATGCCCATCAGCTCCTTGAGCGTGATGATTTTTTCGACGCTGCTAGTACGCTATGCAGCCTACAAACGCACGCTATGAACATCATTTTCATCTTAATAGGAATCAGCCTCACGGTGGCCCTCACGTTCCTGGGTGCCTTCCTGTGGGCCGTGCGCTCGGGCCAGTACGACGACGACTACACGCCCTCGGTACGGGTGCTGTTTGAGGATGAATCGCCTACCGGTCCGACGCCATAGGCGTCCGACCGGTATCGTTGCTGATGCCCGCGCCGCGTAGGGGTAGCACGCAGCTCGTTCAACCTCAGCAACGATACCGGTTGGACGCCTATGGCGTCCAACCGGGGTGGCTACAGCCATCCGGCTACTCGATCCGGATCAATCATTTGCTCTGCTTCACGGCGGAAAACATCGTACTCGATGGGTATATCCAGCAGCTCACGAGCCACTTGCTGGTTACACATGGACCCATTCCGCAATCCGGCATACTCCGGATAATGAAGAGTAAACCCAACCCTCCAGGCGCTGTGCCAAGCCAGCGCGTACCGGATTTTGATGAATGTAGTGGAAGCAGGTGCGGGGATACTGTTCGTATAGATCGAGCAGCCGCCGAGCTTTGGTTTTCGGTTGAAACAGAGCACCAGTGCGGCCCGTTTCTTTGTTGAATCCCTGTGTGTAGGTACTCAACGCTAAGGCTAAGCCTTGTACAATTGGCTGCTTGGCACTGCTGCTAGTATCCTGGTCCCGACAACCCGCCGCAGTGGTATAAATCAGCAAGTGAAAGTGGTTGGGCATCAAGCAATAGCATAGTATCTCGCAGTGAGGCCGCACGTACTGCCTTATTTTTCTGAGAAAGTACACATAGTGGCCGGGCGTGAAGAAGATCTGTTGCTGATTATTACCTCGATTATACACGTGGTAAAGTTGTTCGGCCTCGTAACGCATGCGGTCAAAATAGCTTTTCTCAACAAAATAACTACCACCCGGTCCGACGCCGCAGGCGTCCGACCGATATCGTTGCGGATGCCCGCGCCGCGTGGGAGTAGGTAGGTAGTAAACGTCCGCACGCAGCTCGTTCAACCTCAGCAACGATACCGGTCGGACGCCTGCGGCGTCGGACCGGCAGGTGGCCTACCTAACATCAATCACCCCCGCACCTGACATTCGTCATCCCTTCCAGGTCAGCCAAGCAGGACCTTTGGAGTAGTAAATCACTCACTACTCCACGTTATGGAAGTCGAACAAAAACCGCTTACGCCGGCCCCGGCCGCGCCGCCCCAGGTGGTGCCGGGCTTCGTGAAGACGGTCGACACGTTTTTTTACGACAACCGGATTGTCCGGGATTTTGGCCTGGCCACTGTGTTTTGGGGCGTGGCCGGCATGCTGATTGGGGTGATTATCGCCTTTCAATTGGCCCGGCCTGAGGTGAACATGGGCACGCCCTACACCACCTTCGGGCGGGTGCGGCCGCTGCACACCAACGCCGTGATTTTCGCCTTCGTCGGCAACGGCATTTTCATGGGCGTGTACTATTCCTTGCAGCGCCTTTGCAAAACCCGAATGTACTCCGATGTTCTAAGTAAAGTACATTTCTGGGGCTGGCAGCTCGTGATTCTGTCGGCCCTCGTTTCCCTACCCCTGGGCTTCACCACCAGCAAGGAATACGCCGAGCTGGAGTGGCCCATCGACATCCTGATTACGGTGATATGGGTGGTGTTTGGCTGGAACATGTTCGGCACCATTGCCAAGCGTCGCGAGCGGCACCTGTACGTGGCCATCTGGTTCTACATTGCCACGCTGCTCACGGTAGCGGTGCTGCACATCGTCAACTCGATGGAGGTGCCGGTGAGCTTCATGAAAAGCTACTCGGCCTACGCCGGGGTGCAGGATGCGCTGGTGCAGTGGTGGTACGGCCACAACGCGGTGGCCTTCTTCCTGACCACGCCCTACCTGGGCCTGATGTACTACTTCCTACCCAAGGCGGCCAACCGGCCGGTGTATAGCTACCGCCTGAGTATCATCCACTTCTGGTCGTTGATCTTCATCTACATCTGGGCCGGACCGCACCACTTGCTCTACACCGCCCTACCCGACTGGGCACAGTCGCTGGGCGTGGTCTTCAGCATCATGCTGATTGCCCCGAGTTGGGGCGGCATGATCAACGGCCTGCTGACGTTGCGCGGCGCCTGGGATAAGGTGCGCGAGGAGCCGGTGCTGAAGTTCATGGTGGTAGCCATCACGGCCTACGGCATGGCCACGTTTGAAGGGCCGATGCTGTCGCTGAAAAACGTGAATGCCATTGCCCACTTCACCGACTGGATTGTGGCGCACGTGCACGTAGGCGCCCTCGGCTGGAACGGCTTCCTGACCTTCGCGGTGCTCTACTGGCTGTGGCCGCGCCTCTACAAAACCGAGTTGTATTCCAAGAAATTCGCCAACACGCACTTCTGGCTGGGCACGCTGGGCATCCTATTCTACGCCCTACCCATGTATTGGGCCGGCTTCACGCAGGGGCTGATGTGGAAGCAATTCAACAACGAAGGACTGCTGCAATACCCCAACTTCCTGGAAACGGTGCTGCAAATCGTGCCGATGTACTACCTGCGCGGCATCGGCGGGGTGCTTTACCTCAGCGGCGCATTGGTGATGGTGTTCAACTTGGTGAAAACCGCCCAATCGGGCCAGCTGCTGCCCAACGAGAAAGCCCAGGCCGCGCCCCTCACCCCGCTCTACCTCACCAACAACGCCGCCGACCAACACACCGACGGCTACTGGCACCGCTGGATTGAGCGCCGGCCCGCCCAAATGGCCATCTGGGCCACGGTGGCCATTGCCATCGGCGGTGCGATTGAGATGATTCCGACGTTCCTGGTGAAGTCGAACGTGCCGACCATTGCTTCAGTGAAGCCTTACACGGCGCTCGAACTCGAAGGCCGCGACATCTACATCCGTGAAGGCTGCTCCAACTGTCACACACAGATGGTGAGGCCCTTCCGCTCCGAAACCGAGCGCTACGGCGAGTACAGCAAAGCCGGCGAATTTGTGTACGACCGCCCCTTCCTGTGGGGCAGCAAGCGCACCGGCCCCGACCTGCACCGCGTGGGGCAGAAGTACCCGCACTCCTGGCACTACAACCACATGATGGACCCCACCAGCATGTCGCCCGGCTCGATTATGCCGCCCTACCCCTGGCTGCTCGAAGATGACATCGACTACTCGCACACGGCCGATAAAATCCGGGTATTGCGCAAGTTCGATACGCCCTACCCTGCGGGCTTCGAGGATGTGGCCGTGGCCAATGCCCGCAAGCAAGCCGATGGCATTGCCCGCGAGCTGAAGAAGGAGGAAATCGAGGTGAAGTCGGACAAGGAAATCGTGGCCCTGATTTCCTACCTCCAGCGCCTGGGCACCGACATCAAGGTGAACCCGCAGCAAGCCGCCGCTTCGGTGCAGTCGAACGCAGCTGAGATACCGCACTAAGCACATCGTTCTGGCGGTGCGCCTCACCAACTGAACAATACGCTTGCTTATGCATACCCGCACTAACTGCTAAACCTCATGGATAAGAATGTCTTACGCGCCATTGCCGGCGTGGAAATCTACCCGATTATCTCCTTCGTCATCTTCTTTCTCTTCTTTCTGGGGCTGCTGGCCTATGTGTTCGTCGTGAACCGCCAGCACGTGCATTCGATGAAAAACCTGCCGCTGTTTGGCGGCGAGGATGAAACTTCTCCAACCACTTTTACTCCCAACCTGCCATGTTAACGAAGCGCACTCTCCTCCTGACCTTGACGGGCTTACTCACTGGCTACGCCGCCACTGCCCAATCTGCTACGCCTACTACGGCCGGCCCCCAACCCACCGACGTCCTGAGCTGGCTGGCCTGGGGCCTGGCAGCCGTGGTGCTTCTTTTCGGAATGATGACTGCTAGCTCTCTGGCTTCGGCTGTTGCATACTCGGTGCAGGAGCAGGAAGGCCCGAACGAAGCCGCCCCGGCAGTTTCTGATGCTGCTCCGGCTGCTGCTCCCACAGTGTCGGTAGCGTCTATTCCCGCCGTTCCCGTTGAGCAGAAAGTTGCCGCATGAGCCTACCGCGAAGAACTCTGTACGGCGCCAGCGCTGGGGTGCTAGCCCTGTTGGGCAACCACCCAGTGCTGGCCCAAACGGCGGAGGCGCCGGCTACGGCAGCCGCTACCGGCGTTTCGGATAGCAAAATGCTGCTGTTCTGGTTTCTGGTGAGCACCTTGGCACTGGTCGTGCTGCTAGGCTTGCTGCTAGTCACGGCCTTGGTCGTGAAGCTGCGGCCCCAACTGCGCCGGGTATACGACATGCCTACCGTGCGCCACAGCTGGAGCGGCAAGGTACTGGGCCTGCTGGTGGGCGACCCAGTGCTGGTGACCGGCACCGTGCGCGACGAGGTGATTGCCAACCACGACTACGACGGCATCCACGAGTTCGACAACGACCTGCCGCCGTGGTGGAAGTATGGCTTCATCCTTAGCATCATCTTCGCCGGGGCCTACTTCACCTATTTCCACGTAGCCAAAGCGGGCCAGCTCAGCCACGCCGAGTACGAAACGGAGATGCAGCAGGCCGCCCTGTTGGTGGCCGCTGGCTCCGACGACCCCAACCAGCTCACGACCTACCAAGCCCTACTGGCCCCCGCCGACCTGGGCGAGGGGAAGACCATCTTCACCCAAAACTGCGCCGCCTGCCACGGGGCCAGCGGCGAGGGAAAGGTAGGCCCCAACCTGACGGATGATTACTGGCTGCACGGCGGCGAAATCAACCACGTGTACCGCACCATCAAGTTTGGGGTGCAGGGCAAGGGCATGATAGCCTGGAAAGGCAAGCTCTCGGCCAAGCAGTTGCTGCAAGTGTCGTCCTATGTGGTGTCGCTGCAAGGCACCAACCCACCCAACGCCAAAGAGCCACAGGGTGAAATCGACCCCACGGCGAAGAAGCTGGCCCCCAATAGGTAGCGGGCGGCGGACCTCACCCCCCGGCCCCCTCTCCTCGGGGAGAGGGGGAGCCAGACGACAATGTGCCGTGAGCCATCTTATTCACTCATTATTGCTCCCCAAGTGGTGCTCTCGGCTCCCCCTCTCCCCGAGGAGAGGGGGCCGGGGGGTGAGGTGCACGTCTGCAACCTGAATCCCATGAAAACTCCTACCTCAACCGAAAGCTTCCGCGACTCCATCGCCACGGTGGATGCTGAGGGCAAGCGCGTCTGGCTCTACCCCAAGCAGCCGAAGGGCGCCCTCTACCGCGCCCGCACCTGGATCAGCTACGGGCTGCTGGCGCTACTCTTTGCCGGGCCGTGGCTGCGCATCAACGGGTTGCCGGTACTCATGCTGAACCTGCCGGCGCGGAAATTTATCATCTTCGGGCAGATCTTCTGGCCGCAGGATTTCTTTATCCTGCTGCTGGCGATGATGACATTCGTCGTGTTCGTGATTCTGTTCACGGTGGTGTATGGGCGGGTGTTTTGCGGCTGGGTGTGCCCACAGACCATTTTCATGGAGATGGTGTTCCGGCGCATCGAGTACTTCTTCGAGGGCGACGCGCCCCAGCAAAAGGCGCTCGACAAAGCTGACTGGGACTGGAACAAAACGTGGCGTAAAACCGGCAAGCACGCAGTTTTCCTTCTGCTTTCCTTTCTGATTGCCAACACGTTTCTGGCCTACATCATTGGCTCTGATGAGTTGGTAAAGATCATCACCGATCCACCTGCTGAGCACCTGGGTGGTCTTACCTCCATGGTACTGTTTACGGGGGTGTTCTACGCGGTATTTGCCCGGTTTCGGGAGCAGGTGTGCACCATTGCCTGCCCCTACGGCCGCTTGCAGGGCGTAATGCTGGACAAAGACAGCCTGGTGGTTGCCTACGACTACCAGCGTGGAGAGCCCCGCGAGAAGATGCGCAAAAACAACGTGCGCACTGCCGGCGACTGCATCGACTGCCACCAGTGCGTGCAGGTGTGCCCCACGGGCATCGACATCCGCAACGGTGCCCAGCAGCTCGAATGCACCAACTGCACGGCCTGCATCGACGCCTGCAACAACATCATGGCAATGGTGAACCTGCCGCCGAATCTGATTCGACACGCTTCGGAAGACAACATCGCCACCGGCACTAAATTCAGGGTCACGGGCCGCATCAAAGCATTATCGGCGGTGCTCACGGTGCTGCTGGTGGTGATGACGGGCCTACTGGTGTCGCGGGCCAATGTGGCAGCCACGGTGCTGCGCACGCCGGGCCATCTGTTCCAGAAAACTGACCGCGGCACCATCACCAACCTCTACAACATCTCAGTCATCAACAAAACCAACCAGCCCTACCCCATCGAGCTACGGATTCTGGAGCCGGCCCACGGCACTATCTCGCTTGTGGGCACCGATGATCTGAAGCTGCCGGCCCAAGGTATTGCGGAGGGTGTCTTTTTTGCCGAGCTACCCGCCAGCGAGTTGCACACCACCAGTTCCAAGATTCGCATTGGGGTGTTCAGCGGCGGCAAGCTGATTACGGAAGAGAACACCAAATTCCTGGCCCCGCCTCGGTAGCTTATTATTTAGCTGTTAGCCTTTAGCTGTTGGCTATTAGCTCTTATTCAACGAAAAGCTAACAGCTATCGGCCAACAGCTAAAAGCTAATTATATGACCACCACTCCCACCCGCACCCTCTGGCCCTACGCCATCATCACGGCTTTTCTGCTGTTCGGCAGCTACATCGGCTACATGGTGAGCCAGACGATGCGCACCACCGTGGACTTGGTGAGCCCCAACTACTACCAGCAGGAGCTGGTCTACCAGAAACGCATGGAATCGGTGGCCCACGTAGCGGCACTGCCCGTGGCCGTTACCGTAACACACGAAGCGGCGGTTTCACAGCTCCAGTTGCAGCTGCCGCCCTCGTTTGCCGGCAAGCGCCTCGAAGGGCAACTCCACTTTTTCCGCCCTTCTGATCTGCAACTGGATTTCACCCTGCCACTGCAACCCGACTCGGACCTGGCCCAACGCATCAGCACCCAGAAAATGGTCAGCGGTTTCTGGCGCGTCCGCGTAGATTTCACGGCGGATGGGCAGGCGTATTTTGTGGAGAAGGATTTGACGATTTAGAGCTTAATACAGTTGTTAATACTACCACCCCGCTGGGGCCTTCTGGTTCGGAAGGCTCCGGCAGGGCGGTTCTTTGTATTCGCTTGCTACACGTTGCGGTAGTTTCTGCTGGCTGGACTACGCATCTCGGCCGTTTCTTATGGCGCAGAGTACTCAGTCCTACCCAGCCGCGCCGCTACCCTGAGCTTCTCTAGTCGCGTTGCAGGTGCTTCATGATGGCAATTACGTCTTCTTCGCCCAGGGTAGGCTCGGCTTGCTGGAAGGTATCGTGGACTACCTCGCCCAGGGGCGTATTCAGGCCTTCGGCTTTCGCTAGGCGCAGGTCTTTGGCCAGGTGCTTTAGGGCAAAGGCAGCTTGGTAGTTTTCGGCCATAATCGCTTCGCCTTTGATCTTAGAGAAAACGTTGCCCATGGCGCCGTTGGCAATAATCGTCTGCATATCCTCGAGTTTCAGACCATGCTGCTGGGCGAAGAGGAAGGTTTCGGCTAGGCCCTGCGTGTAGAAGCCCAACAGCGTATTGATAGCAAGCTTGGCGCGGTTGCCGCTGCCGGTAGGACCGAGGTGAAGCGCCAGCTTGCCCAGGTGCTCAAACAGCGGCTGCGCCTGTTGGAACGCCGGCTCTTCGCCGCCTACCATAATCACCAGCTGGCCAGTTTCCGCCTGCTTCACACTGCCGGAAACCGGCGCATCAAGGTAGGTGTGGCCTTTTTGTTGGCTGAGGTTGGCCATTTCTTCGCTGATGCCGGGCGACACCGTGCTCATGTTGATGAGTAGCTTACCGCTCGCTTGGGCCTGTAGCAGACCGTCGGGGCCGGTGAACAGGTCGCGCACAGCCTGGTCGTCCGACACCATCAGGAACACTACGTCGGCCTGCTGCACCAAGGCAGCCGGCGAATCGGCGGTGGTGGCTCCGGCGGTGCGCAGGGCTTTTTCTTTGTCTTTGCTACGGTTATACACGGCCACTGGGTAGCCGGCTTCCAGAAGTCGGCCCGACATGGGGTTGCCCATATTGCCGAGGCCAATCCAGCCGAGTTGAGGTTGT
The DNA here is from genome assembly GCF_017589435.1 of Hymenobacter defluvii. NCBI lineage: Bacteria > Pseudomonadati > Bacteroidota > Cytophagia > Cytophagales > Hymenobacteraceae > Hymenobacter > Hymenobacter defluvii. Next base: position 65,224 of record NZ_JAGETX010000006.1, on the reverse strand, counting down.
GCGTTCATAGGTAGTGGTTGAGTGATGTAGGGTATACCATAAGAAGTGGAATTGGTTTGTTCTGCCGTGGAGACCCCATCCCCCAGCCCCCTCCCCTCCGGGAGAGGGGGAGCCAGACGGTTTGGCTGATAGTTCCTGTCAATGAAAAGCTAACAGCTAAAAGCCATCAGCTAATGGCTCCGGAAAAGGCTCCCCCTCTCCCGGAGGGGAGGGGGCTGGGGGGTGGGGTCCCCCGGCAGAACAAACATCAACTCACCACCTGATTTTTGTCATGCCGACGGCGGCGGTTTATCGCATACTTGCTTCCCAATTCGAACACGCGCTTTCCGCCGATGCTCTGGGCAGGTTTCATCTTTGGTCTTCTGGGTAGCTTCCACTGCGTGGGTATGTGCGGCGCTATTGCGCTAGCGCTGCCGGGCAAGTCGGATGCGGCCGATACCCGCTGGCGCTACGTGCGCGGGCGGCTACTCTACAACCTTGGCCGGATTACCACCTACACGCTGTTGGGCGGGGCGGTGGGCGCAGTGGGGCAGTCGTTGCGGCTGGCGGGGTGGCAGCAGGACCTTTCCATTGCATCGGGCCTGCTGATTCTGCTGCTGGTGGCGGTGCCTGAGCGCCACACCGGCCGCCTCACTGCCGCCCTCTACCTCGACCGGCCCCTGGCTTGGCTGAAGCAGACGGTGGCGCACTTTTTCCATCGGAAAGAGCTATCGGCGCTGTACGTCACCGGTATGCTCAATGGCTTGCTTCCCTGCGGCCTGGTGTATCTGGCGCTGGCTGGCACTCTGAGCGCGCCAGGGGTAGGCGGCGCGGCCACTTACATGCTGCTATTTGGGTTGGGCACACTGCCTCTGATGCTGGGCCTGTCGCTCACGGGGCGACTGGTGTCGCTGAGGTGGCGCACCCGCATGCGGCAGGCCGTGCCCTACGTGGCCACGGTGCTGGCCGTGCTGTTCATCCTGCGCGGGCTGGGGCTGGGGGTCCCCTACCTCAGTCCGCAGTTGGTGCACGCTGCTCCTGCCGCGCATGCTGCTCAGCCTAGCACCATCCATTACTGTCATTGATTAAATGTAGCTGTGAGCTATTGGCTGTTGGCTGATGGCTTTTCAGTCGCCCGACTACAACCTTCAACGCTATCAGCCAACAGCCAATAGCCCACAGCTAACTAAAGAGCCCATGAAAACCATCCTCGTCCCTCTCGACCTCACAGCGGCCTCGGAGCACGCATTGTTGTATTCCAATAAGCTGGCCGTACGCTGGCCAGCCGAAATCGTGCTGCTCTATTGCCACCACGGCCCTACCCCCACCACTGAGGAAACGCAGGTGTTGGAGCAACGGCTGCGTACGCTGGCCGAGCGCCTACGCTACCAGCAGCTCACGCGTCAGGATGGCCGCCGCATCCGCTACCACTACCGGGTGCTGGCGGGCTGCCTCCACGACCGTGCGCAAGCCGAAGTAGCCCGGCACGCGGCCGATTTACTGGTGATGAGCCTCGAGCACATCGACTGCGGCCAGACCGATGTAGCTGGCAACCACGCCGCTGCTATCATCGACCTGGTAGCGTGTCCCGTGCTGGTGGTGCCGCCCGGCCGCCGACCTTTGCCGAGCAGTGCCGTTTTCTCGGCTGATTTCGACAAGTTGGATACCAACCTCCTACCCCGCTTGTCGGCGTTGGCGAAGGCGTTTCCGGCGTCGTTGCAACTGGTTCAGTTCTACTCGCCCCTGCACCGTCCCGATCGCATGCGCCTGAAGCGCGCCTTGGAAAAAGCCCGCCCCCAACTCACCTGGCCCGACATCACCACACACCTGCTGGAAGACGACGACCAGTTGGAAGGCACCAGCGAGTTCTGTGCCCGCACCCAGGCCCAATTGCTCGTTGTGGCGCCCACCAGTAGTGCCTTGCTCCGCCGCCTGTTTGATGCCTGCTATACCACTACCCGCGCCTACCACACGCAGATTCCAGTATTGGTGCTGCGCCAGCCCCAGCCTACCACAGTGTGCTGCGAGCGGTGCGCCCGGCAGGCTGAGCGCGAAGCCATCCAACAAGCCATAGCTGTTCACTAGCCAACTGCTTGTTCCTACCCCTTGCAGGTCTTTAAGTCCCTGCCAAGAACAACCGGCTGCTTGCCATCTCCTTCAGCAAAGTCATTCTTCACCTTACTCATAACGCTCTCGTTATGCCTACCGTCCTCACCGCTACCGAATCTTTCACTCTTGCTGCCGCCGAAATTTGGATGCGAGGCTTTCAGCAGCGCCTGTGCAGTCAACTCGAAACCACCGACGGTGGTACTACCTTCCAAACCGATGCCTGGGAGCATGAGGGCGGTGGTGGGGGCCTGTCGAACGTCATTCAACACGGGGCGGTGCTGGAGAAAGGTGGGGTAAACTTTTCGGCCGTGTGGGGCGAGATGAGCGAGCCAGCCGCCCGCAATTTGCTCATGCCCAACCCTGAGTATTTTGCCACGGGCGTGTCGGTGGTGCTGCACCCGCGCAGCCCGCACGTGCCCATTGCCCACATGAACGTGCGCTACTTCGAGGCCGGCAACGGTGAAGCCTGGTTCGGCGGCGGCATCGATCTGACGCCCATCTATGTAATAGAGGAGCAAGCGCGCTGGTTTCACCAGCAGCTCCAGGCCGTGTGCCAGCGCCACGACCCAACATACTACCCCCGCTTTAAGCAGTGGGCCGATGACTATTTCTACCTGCCCCACCGCCAGGAAACCCGCGGCGTGGGCGGCATCTTCTTCGACCGCCTCACAGTAGGGAAAGACGGCTCATTCGAGGACCTGCTGGCTTTCGTGCAGGACGTAGGCGACGCTTTCGGCCCCATCTACACCGAACTGATGCGCCAGAACCGCACCCTCCCCTACAACGACCCCGAAAAGCAGTGGCAGCTTATCCGCCGCGGCCGCTACGCCGAGTTCAACCTCGCCATCGACCGGGGCACTAAGTTCGGACTCAAAACCAGCGGCCGCACCGAGAGCATCCTCATGAGCCTCCCCCCACAGTGCGAGTGGCACTACAACCAACTCCCCGCGTCCGGCTCACCGGAGGCCGCTACCCTGGCGTGGCTACGCAAAGGGGTAGAGTGGGTGTAATAGTGAGTGGTGAAGTTGTGAGTTTGTGAAGTGGTGAGTAAAAAAAACGCCTGTCATCCTGAGCACAGCGAAGGACTTTATGACGATAGAACGATTGGCGTACCAACGAATCGTTCAACTGGCATAAGGTCCTTCGCTTCGCTCAGGATGACAGGCCGTTTTTCCACTCACCTCTTCACAAACTCACAACTTCACCACTCACCACTCACCATCTCACTATTTCACCATCTCACCACTCCTAAGTATCTTTATGGGTCAAACTCTATCCGTTGCGCTTTAAATCAGACCTGCATGAGTACTAAGCTGCGTCTTATCATCCTGAGCTTTTTACAGTTCTTTATCTGGGGCTCGTGGCTGATAACCATCGGAGCCTATTGGTTTCAAACCAAACAATGGTCGGGGGCGCAGTTCGGCGCTATCTTTTCTACCATGGGTATCGCCTCCATTTTTATGCCCTCGCTCATGGGCATTGTGGCCGATAAGTACATCAATGCGGAGAAGCTGTACGGCGTGCTGCACCTGCTGGGCGGCGTTGTGCTTTTCACCATTCCGTGGGTCACGGACCCCGGCATGTTCTTCTGGGTGATTCTGCTGAACATGATTTTCTACATGCCTACCCTGTCGCTGTCCATTGCCGTGTCGTACTCGGTGTTGAAACGCGAGGGGCTAGACGTGGTGAAGGACTACCCGCCCATTCGGGTGTGGGGCACCATCGGCTTCATTGTGGCCATGTGGACGGTAAGCTTGCTGGGCTTCGAGAAATCGGCCAACCAGTTTTATGTAGCAGCCGGCGCAGCGCTGCTGCTGGGCCTATACTCGTTCAGCCTACCCAAGTGCCCGCCCACGGCCAAAGACACCCCTAGCCGCTCGTTGGTGGATGTGCTGGGCCTGAAGTCGTTTGCCTTGCTGCGCGACACCAAGATGGCGACCTTCTTCCTGTTTGCGCTGCTATTGGGCGCTGCTTTGCAGCTCACCAACGCCTACGGCGACACCTTCCTGCACGATTTCGACCAGGTGCCAGCCTACCAGGATACCCTCACGGTGCGCTACCCGGCTATCATCATGTCGATTTCGCAGATTTCGGAAACGCTGTTCATCCTGGCTATTCCCTTCTTTCTGCGGCGTTTTGGCATTAAGCAGGTAATGTTCTTCAGCATGATTGCCTGGGTATTGCGCTTCGGCCTGTTTGCTTACGGTAACCCCGGCAGCGGCCTCTGGATGATTATCCTGTCGTGCATTGTGTACGGTATGGCTTTCGACTTCTTCAACATCTCCGGTTCGCTGTTCGTGGAAACCCAAACGGCGCCAAGCATCCGGGCCAGCGCGCAGGGGTTGTTTATGATGATGACCAACGGCTTTGGGGCTGTGCTGGGCAGTTCCATCAGCGGCATCGTCATTCAGAAGTACTTCACCGCTGCCGATGGCACCAAGGATTGGCACAGCATCTGGATAACGTTTGCGCTGTACGCGCTGGTTATTGCCGTGCTGTTTGTGCTGCTTTTCAAGCATAAGCATAACCCGCAAGCAGTGGAAGACGCACACCCCGAGCCGCTGCTGTCGGTGGAACAGGCGTAACACCCCTTATTTAATGCACTATATTTTATGATGCTGCCGGCTACCCCGGACCTCTCTCCGTCCTTCACTCAGCACGGTTTTCAGCCGGTAAATTGGTTTTACCTAACGTTTGGCGAACTTCCTTTTCGCGAAATCTACCAGCTTGCCTCATCGGAAGCCCGCCAGCTGGTGCTCACTGCGCTGGGTGAATCATATGACCTTGACCAAGTCACTGTCGTCAAGTCATTTTATTTGGAAGAGGTAGGCAAGCCTCCCGAACTGCATTACTACGCCTTGTCACCGGCGCCACACGTGCTTCTGTGGTTATATGATCGTGGCCTGTACGGTGACCAGGGTGTTCAGCTTTTCTATTCTCCTCGTACCGATGCTGCTGTATTAGCCCAGCTAAGAATCCTACTTACCGCTCAGCTTGATACAGGAAAACTAGAGCGTCAGCGCATTCAGGTACTGCGCATAGCAAATAACGATTTAGAATTCTCGCCCCTACCCCTCAAAATCCCTGAGCTCGATCTTGCCGCCAGTTACAACGATGACTTGCTGCCCGCACACGAGGCCATTGTGAAGCGTTTGCAGAAGCCGGATGATAAGGGGCTCGTTATTCTGCATGGGCCGCCCGGCACTGGCAAAACCAGCTATATCCGGCACCTCTGTAGCCTCACCGATAAGCCCAAGCTATTCATTCCGCCTAATCTGGCGTTGCGCATTGCCGATCCAGAGTTTATCAATCTGCTGCACGACAACACCAATTCCATTCTGCTTATTGAGGATGCTGAGGAGCTACTAACCAAACGCGATGCCTCCGGTAGCAATGCGGTAAGCAACCTGCTCAATCTCAGCGATGGACTACTATCGGATGGTTTCCATATTCAGATTATTTGCACCTTCAACGCCGACTTAGCCCGCATCGACAAGGCGCTACTCCGCAAGGGTAGGCTCATTGCTTCCTACGCTTTCGAGCCCCTGGCGCAACCCAAGGCGCAGGCGCTGGCTACCTCACTCGGTCAAACTACGCCCGTCACGGAGCCTATGACGCTGGCTGATATCTACAACCGGGAAGATGAGACGTTTGTCAGCGAGCCGAAAGCTACTGGGCGTATTGGCTTTGGAAGCAGCAGATAACAGCTCGACAGTATAAAATAAGTTTATTTTTAGCCTAAAAGTAGTTCATCAAAAAACCCGCATTACGGAGCGTAATGCGGGTTTTTTGATGCTATTGCGAAGGAGAGCTTAGAATTGCTCGTTGGCGGGGAAATAGAAGTCGCCTTCGATTTGCGCGTTTTCGTCGGAGTCGGAGCCGTGTACAGCGTTGGCTTCGATGCTCTTGGCGTATTTTTTCCGGATGGTGCCTTCCTCGGCGTTGGCGGGGTTGGTAGCACCAATCAGCGTACGGAAATCAGCCACGGCGTTGTCCTTTTCCAGGATAGCGGCCACGATGGGACCCGACGACATATATTTTACCAGATCCTGGTAGAAGGGACGCTCCTTGTGTACTTCGTAGAATTGGCCGGCGCGCTCGGGCGTCAGCTGTACTTTCTTCAGGGCTACGATGCGGAAGCCACCGGCTTCGATCATTTGCAGGATGCCACCAATGTGGTTGTCCTGCACGGCATCGGGCTTAATCATGGTGAACGTGCGGTTGGTTGCCATACGATTCAGGGTCAAAGGGTAAGGGTAGGAAATTAAAAAACCGCCGCGGCGGTTTGTGGGCGCAAAAGTAGAAGTATCCGGCGAGAGTTGCGGAGTTGCGCCGAATAAATCCTGCGGGCACCTTTTACATAGCGGTGGCGTTTGACCGTATCCGACGCGCTCAGGCGCTCCTATTTTGAGAGCCGGGCGGGCCGTTTCGTTGCAATTCCGGAATTTTTCCGACTTTTGCCGCCTTGTTTCCGTCGTAAAATACCGACTTTCAGCCATCTAGTAGTAGGCAATGTCCACAATTACCGCCCTGCAAGAGCTGCTTGCGCAACCCCGGCAGATTTTCATTACGACCCATCACAAGCCTGACGCCGATGCTTTAGGCTCGTCGCTGGCTATGATGGGGTATCTCCGCAAAAAAGGTCACCACGTTACTGTCGTGACACCTTCCGACTACCCCGACTTCCTGGCCTGGATGCCCGGCAACGAAGATGTTATCATCTACGAGCGGCACCAGAACGATGCGCAGGTACGGGACCTGATCAACAAAGCGGAGGTTATTTTCTGCCTGGATTTCTCCTGTCTCAACCGCATTGCGGAGATGGGCGAGTACATCCGGCACGCGCCCGGCACCAAGGTGCTCATCGACCACCACCAGGAGCCCGAGAACTTTGCCGATCTGGATTTTTCCAATTCCAGCGCGGCAGCGGCTTCGGAGCTGGTGTTTGAGGTGATTCGCGATTTGGGTGACCAGGATTTGATTGACGTGGGTATTGGCGAGTGCCTGTACGCGGGCATCATGACCGACACGGGCTCGTTCCGCCACCCCAGCACCTCCCGCAACGTGCACCTGATTATTGCCGAGTTGCTCGATGCCGGCATCAATCTTTCTGACGTGCACCGTCGCATCTACGATTCGCACTCCGAGATGCGCCTGCGCTTCCTGGGCTTTGTGCTGAAGGACAAGCTCACGGTGCTGCGCGAGTACAACACGGCCTACATTTCCATCACCCAGGACGAACTGCGCCAGTACCAGTCCAAAACCGGCGACACGGAAGGCCTCGTCAACTTTGCCTTGAGCATTGAGGGGGTGGTGTTTGCCGCTATTCTCATCGACCGGGGCTCGGCGGTGAAGATTTCCTTCCGCTCGGTGGGTGATTTCTCCGTGAGTGACTTCTCGCGCCAGCATTTCCAGGGCGGCGGCCACCACAACGCCGCCGGCGGCGTCAGCTACGATTCGCTCGACAACACCGTGCAGCGCTTCATCGACTTACTGCCGCAGTACCAAACGCAACTGGTCACGGCTCCTTTAGTAGTTGCGCCCCGTTCGGCGTAACTTGCCCGAAATTCTCTTTTCTAACTCTACCTTACTCAATGCTTTCTCAACGCATTTCTTTGAGTCTGGCCCTGGCGGCCGGCTTTCTGGGCCTCGCCTCCTGCAACAAGGGCGGTGGCGATTTTCAGAAAACCAAGTCTGGTATCGAATACAAAATCTTCAAGAAGGTAGGCAACAAGTATGAGCCCCGCGAAGTAGCCGTCACCGGCGACCCTACCTACAAAGAGCGCATCGGCAAGATTATGGGCTTGCACATTGAGTACCGCACAGCGAAAGACTCGCTGCTGATGAGCTCGCGCGTGCAGCGCATGGGCATCCCCGCGCCGTTCCCTCTGGACTCGGTGCAGCAGAAAGGTGCGGAGGCCGAAGCCTTTGCCATGCTCCAGCCCGGCGACTCGGCCGTATTCAAATTCAACGCCGACACGCTGGCTATGAAGAACTCGGGCCGTCCGGCGCCGCCCTTCATCAAGAAGCAGGGCAACACCATCACCATGCTGGTGAAAGCTGAGAAGGTACAAACCCGCGACGAGGCCATGGCCGACCAGCAGAAGCAAATGATGGACGCCCAAGTGAAAATGCAGGCGCACGCCAAGGAGCAGCTGAAAAAGGATGATGTAATTCTGCAGGAATATATCAAGAAAAACAACCTGACTGCCCAGCGCGATACTTCAGGCGTGTACTATATCATCACGCAAGCCGGCACCGGCGCCAAGCCCAAGACAGGCCAAACCGTTTCGGTGCAATACAAAGGCACCTTGCTCAATGGCAAAGAGTTCGACTCTTCGGCCAAAGGCAATGGTGGTAAGCCAATCGAGTTCCCGCTGGGGGTAGGCCAGGTGATTCCGGGCTGGGACAAGGGCATTGCCCTGCTACCTAAGGGCTCGAAGGCCGTACTGCTGATTCCTTCGTCGCTGGCCTATGGGCAGCGCGGCGCGGGTGCCGACATTCCCGCCGATGCGCCTCTGCGCTTCGATGTAGAGTTGGTAGACGTGAAGCAACAATAGGTAAATAACCGCCGCCGGATGCAACCCGGCGGCGGTTATTTTTCTCTTACTGGTATGATGAATACTTTTTCTTTCTTCCGCGCCTCGCGCTTTGTACTCGGTTTGCTGGTATTGCTACTGAGCGTTTCGTCCTGCCTCAACAACGACAGCAACGACGATTATCTTGAGGACTTGAAACGCCAAGCTGCCCAAGCCAAAATAGACGACGAAGCTACCATTCAGAAGTACTTAGCCGATAATAAGATCACGAAGTTTGATAAACGTGCTTCGGGTATGTATTTCGTGCAGGACAGCACTGCCCTAGGTACTGGCGATATGCCGAAAGCTGGTCAAACTGTTTCGGTGCGCTACACCGGCTATTATTTCACTACCCCCCCCAAGGCATTTGATGCCTCTGGCGCTACACCTTTTCCTTTCACGTTGGGCATCGGCCAAGTAATTGCGGGCTGGGACGAAGGCATTGCACTGATGCGCAAGGGAGGCAAGGCTACCTTACTTATTCCGTCAGAACTGGCATACGGTGTATTTGGTCGCTCTACTATTCCGCCGAATACACCGCTACGCTTCGAAGTAGAACTGATCGACATTAAATAAGCTAAGCGGCTACCTTTTACTTTTTTTCTGATGATACGACCTTTCCTGCATCGCCTGTTTCTCTGCGCTTCGTTGCTGGTAGCTGCTGGCAGCGCTACGGTACTTTCTGGCTGTAACAACACGCCTAGCTACCTTAAGCAATACGAAGACCACCGCGAGCAGCAAAAAACCTTGGACGATGCTTCGATTATGAAGTATCTCACGGACAACAACATCAAAAACTTCACTCGTACTGAATCGGGCTTGTATCTGGTGCCCGTTACAGACGCTCCCGCGGGCACTGAGTTGATTAAGGAAGGTCAGCGGGTGGAGACGCAATACATTGGCCGGTATCTCGAAAATGGCGTAGTGGGCACTAAGTTCGATAGCTCCTACGACAACCGCACGCCCTGCCAGTGCTTCCAGGTAGTAGCTGGAGCCGGCAACGTAATCAAGGGCTGGGATGAAGCCTTGCTGCTTATGAAGCCCGGCGACCGGAAGCAACTATTGATTCCTTCCTACCTGGCCTATGGCTCTCAGTTATCGGGCGACCAACTCTCGAACGTTGGCAACGACCAGGTGCTGTATTTCGACATGATCGTGACCAAGCGCATCAACTAACAACGCATGATGGTCTCTCGTTGGCGGGGTTTCTGGTTGTGCTTGAGTCTGCTTTTCAGCACTCTCACTGTTGTAGCACAAACTCCACCAGCTGATACCGTGCAAACCGCTAGCGGCTTGCGCTACTTGGTAGCAACGCCCGGCACTGGTGCTACCCCCCAACCCGGCGATAAGCTGGTAGTGGAATATTCTGGCTTCTTGCCCAGTGGCAAGGTGTTCGATTCGTCGGCAGTAGATGGGCATCCGTTGCGCCTACGAGTAGGGCGCGGCGAGGTTATCAAAGGCTGGGACGAGGTGCTCTTGCTTCTACCCGCCGGCACTCGCGCCCGCGTCTGGATTCCGGCCGCGCTGGCCTACGGCGCGAAAGGCGCCCGCGACCCCGACGACGACAGCCGCTACCTGATTCCACCCAACACCGACTTGGTCTTTGACCTAACCGTGGTGAAGGTGCGCTAAGTAAAGTCTGTCATCCTGAGCAAAGCGAAGGACCTTCTCATGTTAGAACGATTTTCGTCACAACGACTCGTTCTAACATGAGAAGGTCCTTCGCTTTGCTCAGGATGACAGACTTATTTTTTACTCACTCACCATCTCACAACTTCGCCACTACTCCGCCAGCACTTCCGATAGCACGGCCAGAGACCGGACATCGCCCAGGTGCTCGATATGGAGCTGGTAGTAACGAATAAGCAAATTGAGCAGCTCGCGGCGCACCCGGCCGTTGGGCACGGTGGCGTGGGTAGGGTCGTGCAATAGCTCGTCGAAATACTGGTCGAACTCCTGGAAGCGCAGCACGGTAGGCGTGCTGGTGCCGCTACCCGTAGCAGGCACCGCCGAGGCGAAGGCAACCTGCGTGGTTATCTCCTGTCCCGATTCTATCCCAAACCCTAAGTAGGAAGCCAGGCGCAGCAGGAAAATCAAGGCAAAGTTTTCGTAGCCCGTTTGCTGCTGATCGAAGGCCAACAAGGCGTCGTGCAGGAAATGAAACAGTGGCTCATTTTCTTCCTCTTCCTGCACCACCCGTCCTACAATTTCCGACAGCACCAACACCACGCTACTCTTCTGCACATCAAACGGAATGCTGCGGTAAGACTCAGCGCAACGGTACTCCGAGAGGCGCGTTAGGCCGCCCTGCCGCGAGGTGTAGGCCACCAGATCCAGCAGCGTAAACGGCTGAAACAGCGCAATACGCCCGGGAGGTTTAGCCTTGCGCACCCCATTCACCACGTACGACTGCAACCCCAGACGCTCGGTATACACCCGGGCAATGATAGACGTTTCGCGGTAACGCATGTAGTTAAGAACAATACCGCGGGTTTTGATGAGCATGATTTCACTTAAAAGAGTAAGAGTAGCTCACGTCCTTCAACTAGGAAGAGCGCAAGCTTTTGATATCTGCTTTAACATCCTTTGGGATAGACTAATTCCTAATTCTCTACTACCGCAATTTTGCTGATGCAGCCGTTCTTGCCATCGGCGTCGGAGGAAAGAACCAAGTACACGCCGGACTGCACGCGGCGGTTGTTGCTATCCAATAGATTCCAGGTGACGGTGCCGCCGTTGGCGCGGGTTTGGTAGACAAGGGCGCCGGTGACGTCCGTTATTTTCACAATGGCATCGTTTACCAGGCCCGAAATCCCTACCTCACCCGTGAAGCTGGTGCGAACGGGGTTAGGGGTCACCTTTACACAGTCAGGCTTGCCTTCCGTGACGGTGGCCGAGCCGCGGTACGTCACCAGGCCCGCATCGGTGGCCACGAACACCTCGCCGGTACGGTCGTTCACCGATACGTCGTTGATGCGGTTGGATGGTAGTGGGCTGTTGTCGGTGGTGAAGTGCAGCAGCGCCTCGTCGGCATCGGCATTGAACAGCCACAGACCATTATCGGCCGTGCCGAACCACTTGCGGTTGGCCCCATCTGTAGCGATGCACAGCACGGTTTGGCCGCGTAAAATGGCAAAGCCGGTATCCGATTCGCCCTTACGCAGGAATGGCACCCGAAAAGTTGCGCTGGGGTCGAAGGCTTGGCTGGGGTCGTCGAATACGGCCACGCCCACTTCGCCACTGCTGCCGCTGGCTACCCAGATGGCACCTCGTCGGTCCTTCACTACATCGTAGAGATTGATGAGACCCGGCGTAGAGTTATCGGGGGCGGTAGCACTCGTGAAATAGCGCACGGCGCCGGTAGCGGGGTCGTAGGCCACTAGGCCCTGTCCGCCCTGGCGGGCCTGCGTGGCCCAGGCCACGTTGTCGTCGTCGAGAGCGAGGCGGTCGAGGTTTTCGGAGCCGGAGAAGTAGGGCAGCGTCCGCCAGGTATTGCTGGTAGGGCTAAAGACGAATAGGCCCGAATTGTTGGTGCGCTGGTGGCGGTTTACTACCCATACGTCGCCGTTGCCATCCAGGGCCACGTCTGTGATGCGAGCATAGTTCGGATTACTGATGGCACTCAGCAGCGGGCTGTTGCCGTTGGCAGGGTTGAACAGCCGAAAATTACCCGCGCCCTTCCATTCCAGCAGTCCCTGCCCATAGCTGCCCACGTAGAGCGTGCCGTCGGCGGTGCGCACGCCGTGGGTAAGGTCTTTGGGATTGGGATATTGCGTAGGGTCGGGTAGGGTGGTTGATGTGATGTTGGCCCAGCGGCCATCATGATATTCATAAAAACCAGCGTACAGGTCGCTTTGCAGGTAGCGGTCCTGGTAGCCGCCGCTGAACACATCGGTGATGCCGCTACGAGCATCGCTATACACGCCAAAGCTGAGGGAACTGGCCGGGGCGTTATTTACAAAGCTCTCCGCCTGCTGCCCATCGGCCGCAAGGCGGACGAGGCCATTGCGATAATCAGCCACGTAATAGGCACCATCCTGCGCCCGCAAAGCCGCCCGTGGGCTCTGAACAGGCGCGGCAGCGAGCGGCCGAACCTGTCCGGCAGCAGTCAGCACGCTCACTTTTTGGTTATCGGTGATGATCAACCCAGCTGCCGAAGGGGTGAGTTGGTTGAAAGTGCCAGCACTGGTGCCGGGTACCGCCTGCCAGGTTTGGCTGGCAGGTAGGAAGCGGTAGAGCTGGTCGCCGTTGACGCCCGCGTACACGGTGCCAGCCTGCGTAGCCAGTGTGCGGTATGGGTCGCCGGCGCGCGCGGGTAGGACGATGGCCCAGGCACGAGAATCGAGCAGGTTGGCGGCCAGAGAGCCGCGCAGGACGCCGCCCGATGTGGCGGCCAACAGGTAGCCATCGGCCACGGTGGTAGCATACACTTGCACGGCAGCCCCGCCAGCACCAATAGTGGTGTAGGTTTCGCGCACTTCCAGCCGCGCCATATCCAGCACCAGCAGCCCAAAGCTGCATGATAGGTAGGCCATCCGGTTGTTGAATGAGATGCCGTAAATGGCTTTAACACCCGTGATTTGCTTACGCAGGATATCCGTCAGGTTCTGGATGGAGCCGTCGGCTTGCAGCACGTCGAGGTTGCCGTTGGCGTAGGCCACCAGTGTCTGGCGCGTCAGAGAATCGTAAGCGACGGTTTGCACGCCTACGTCGTGCAGGCCGTCGCGACGCGAGAGCAGCGCCGTTGTGTTCAGCTCTTTATCGTAATAAAAAAAGGCATCTTCGGCGGCTACGTATACGCGGCTGCCGGCATCGGCTAGGGCCTTGGCGCGGTTGCTGGGTAGGTGCAGTTGCCAATCGCCATAGCCCACGCCCGACTGCGCCCAGGCAGACGACGGGGGCAGCAAGCCCGTAAGCAGAAGCAGTACACAGCACAGGGTGGGTAGGAGGTGGCGCATGCGGAACAAGGTACATACTACGCCTTTAGCTTGTAGCTATTAGCTGTGGGCTTTTCGATTGGTCAGCCAACTTCTGCTTACCCCTTAGCTTTCCTGTCGGGCAGCGGGACGAACTGTGGCGGGTGCTTTCTCCTGCATTCCGGCTTGAAAACACGGCCGGCAGCGTGCTTCGTACGAATCGGTTTCGCCGAGCAGCACCTGCGCCTCAGACGCCGCAATACGGAACGAGTAGGCGGCCACCTCGCCGCAACACACGCACACGGCGTTTACTTTGGTCACGAACTCGGCCACGGCCATCAGGGCCGGCATGGGGCCGAAGGGCTTGCCAGTGTAGTCCATGTCGAGGCCAGCCACGATGACGCGGGTACCCTGATTGGCCAACTGATTGCACACATCAACCAGTGAATGGTCGAAGAACTGCGCTTCGTCGATGCCCACCACGTCGCAGCCGCTAGCGAGCAGCAGTATTTCTTCGGGCAGTTGCACGGGGGTGGAGCGGATGCTGGTGGCGTTGTGCGACACCACATCGTGCTCGTGGTAGCGGGTATCGAGGGCGGGCTTGAAGATTTCGACCCGCTGGCGGGCAATTTTGGCGCGATTGAGCCGGCGGATCAGCTCCTCGGTTTTACCTGAAAACATGGAGCCCGCCACCACTTCAATCCAGCCCCGATGCGGCGCTTCGCGGCCATTGCCAACGCGAGGTTCGATGAACACAGTCGATGCGTGAATGAATGAGTGAATAAGAGAATTTGCCTGGAGGCAAACGGTCAAATTTACAACTTTGGCTGGCAGGCGGCAACAAAGCTGCCTTCGCAGTTGAGGGTAGGAGGGTGTGGGGGTGAGGGTAGGAAGTAAGAAGTTTGTCATCCTGAGCGGAGCGAAGGACCTTATCACGGTGGAACGAGTCGTTGATAGAATGGTCGTTCAACTGGCATAAGGTCCTTCGCTCCGCTCAGGATGACAAACTTCTACTTCCTATCCTCACACCCTCCTACCTCCTACCCCCACCTACCCTTCTCCATACTGCACGTGCGGCAGCTTGGTGGCTTCGGGCACGCGGCCTGTCACTTCGCCGGTGGGTAGGCGGGTCTGGCAGGTGAGACGCTCGTGGCTGAGCAGACGGCCAGCACGGCGGTAGCGCAATTCTACATCGGTAGGCGGCGTTAGTAGTTCCAAGCCCGTTATAACCTGAATGCGGCAGCTGGTGCACCGCCCACGGCCCCCGCAGGCGTGCATCCAGTCGTAGCCGGCGGCGTGCAGGGCCGCTAGCAACGTAGCGTCGGCTGGCACCGGCACGGCCGCACCAAATAGATTTTGCACGGTCAGAATGGGCATCTTTCCCTAAATTGCCATTGAATAAGGCTTTCAATGAAGGACAAATATAGCTCCGCGAAACGCGAACAATACGGCCGCCGCCTGGCGGCACACCTGTGCAACCAGCACTTCCTTGCCCAGCCCGACGCTACTCTGGACGGTCCCGCTGTGCTGAAATTTACACCCCTCCGGCAGGTCAATCTGTTTGTGGTGCAGCAACTACTAGGGCAGTGGACGCAGGAAATGGCCCGGCTGCGCAGCCCCTACTTCGATTTCGAGGCTGCCGACGTGCGGCAGGCCCTCACGCAGTTCATGAACACCCTGTCGCGGCGCATTAAGCTGAACCGGGCTACGTTTGAGCCGCTGCTGGCTACGGCCGTGGCCGATACGCTGGGCATCGCCACCGACCCGGAGCAAATTTTCGAAGGCAAAATCCTGGGCACCAGTCCCAGCGTGACCGTGGAGCAGCTCCACGACGCGCTGCGCTACATTGATGTAGACAAAGCGTGGTTTCAAACGTTTATCGACTCGCTGGTGAAGGGCGCACCCCTGGAGCGCACCTTTGTGCTAGAGCGATTTCAGCAGTATCAGCAAGCCAACCACGCCCGCCAACGGCCCCTGGAAAAGCTAGTGGAAGAGCTAAGCAACCTGCTACCCCTCACCGCTGCTGATCTGCGCGAGGATGGCCCAGTGGCTGAGGCTCCACCTCGGCCGGCCCCTACCCCACCGCCGGTTATGGCCGCACCGACATCACCGCCCGCCTTACCACCGGTAGCACCAGTGCCCCCCGCGCCCCCTACCCCGGCGCCGGCATCTACGCCAGAGGTTCCGGCCGCGCGTCTCTACGAAAAGCTCAAGAGCGAACATACGTCTGCGCCAAGCCTAAGCACAACGCTACGCACCGAGCGCCACGCGGCAACGCTAGCCGAAAAGCCAACGCGCGTGGAATCGTTGCGGGAAGCCATTTCCATCAACCAACGATTCAGCTTTATCAACGAGCTGTTCAACGGGGAGAACATGGAGTATCACGCCGCCATTCAGCACCTCGACACCCTACCCGACGCCGACGCGGCCAAGCGCTACGTGACCGACACGCTGGCTAAATCGCACGACTGGACCCGCAAGGAAGAGCACGTAGGGCGCCTGCTCAAGCTGATTGACCGCAAGTTTGCCTAAGCCACAGCCCTGCCTCGCACCCCTACCTTAGGCACGAGGCAGGGCTACGGACGGTAGCATCAGGAACAGCTTTCGGCTGCCCAGCGTTGCGCCAACTACTAGCAGCGGAAACACAGGCACGGCAAAACGAGCAGCGCCCAAAGGCCCCGTGAGGAAGGCAACGTAGAGCAGTATACCAGCAGCACTCAGCCGTACAAAGAGCGCGTACTGCCTTTGAAAGAGGAAAAGGCCGAATGCCAGCAGGCGCACCACGTTCCCAACGGCTACGAGTAGCAGTGCCGACAAGAGCCCTAGGGGTAGGCGCCAGATATAGCGCGCCATCCCTTTGTAGCCATAGACGGTGTATTGCCCCAGCAAGCCCCTACCCTCCTGGCCGGGCAGTTTAAAGAAATGGACGAGGTCGAAGCGGCCGGGGTCCAGAAAGCAGTTCACCATGCCTGTTAGGTGAATACGAGCGTAGGTGACGGGATATTCCCACAGGACGGCCATGCTCCGGGCTCGAATATGCTGTTGCTGCTGCGCAAAGGTTGCGTAGCGACGATGCGCTTCAGCCTCGACGGTATCAATGAAATGATCGGCCACGACAGCTCCTTCGGTACGGCGCAGCACGCCTTCCGTATTGTAATGCAGCAGATTGATGGTGGCAATACTGGAAAAATGAAACAGGCCCGTGCGTTGGTAATTCCAGCCTTGGTAGAGCAACGCCACTGCCAGTGGCAGTGCAGCGACTACCGCTACTGGTAGCCGTCGCCAACGCAACGCTGCCCAACTGCCTACTAGCAATACCACAATACTGAAAGGGTAGAATACTGGCTTCACCAACATGGCAGCCGTAGCAGTTGCCGCCACTGCCAGCGCGTAACGCATTTGTTGGGTTTCCCAGGCCGCCACGGCGCTCAGCCATAGCAGCACCACGCACGTCTGCAACAGCATCTCGCTCATCAACACGTTGGCATAAATAAGCTGAGCAGGATACGTACATACGCCTAGCAACAGAAACACCCACTGCGCCGGCAGCAGCCGAAACTGTTGCAGCCAGCGCGCCAGCAACCCCAGGTTGAGCAAGCTCAGAAGGTTCTGAACCACCAACGCCACGAAGGGGAAACGGGCGCTAGGCGTGTCCAACGCAAGCAAAAACAAAGGGTAGCCTGGCGGCCGGATGGTATATTCCTGCGGCTTTTTTGCGCCCGTGGCAGGTAGTGGCTGCGCATAAAACTCGCCCGCTTCCCTGATATTAACAGCCTCCATTCTATAGCGGTCCGTATCGGGGAAGAAGTACGTGCGCTGGTGCAACTGCACACCGAAGAACAAGATGTGCCACGCTACCAAACCCACCCAAAACCAAGTAGGTACCTGGCTGCGCGCCGATATAGAATGAGAAAGCGCGCGCCGGAACATCATGGGGTAGAAGTTGCAGTTGCCCTATCGAACCAAATCCTGCTTGCGGTAGGCATCAATGGCCAGCAGGATAAACAGTAGGGTAGTAAATGACCAGAGCGAGGAGCCGCCATAGCTGAAAAACGGCAACGGAATTCCTACCACCGGCGCCAGCCCAATGGTCATGCCGATGTTCACGGCGAAGTGGAAGAAGATGATGCTGGCTACACAGTAGCCGTAAGTGCGCCCAAACACCGATTTCTGCCGTTCGGCTACGTACACAATGCGCCACAGCAAGGCCATGAACAGCGCAATGGTGACCACGGAGCCCAGCCAGCCCCACTCCTCGCCCACAGTGCAGAAAATGAAGTCGGTGCTTTGCTCAGGAACGAAGTCAAACTTGGTTTGGGTGCCTTGCAGGAAGCCCTTGCCCACTACCCCACCCGAGCCAATGGCAATTTTGGACTGCGTCACGTTCCAGCCTACCCCCAGTGGGTCAGCCGAGGGGTTGATGAGGATTTCGATGCGCTTGCGCTGGTGCTCCTGCAAAACGCTGTTGAAGAAGAAATCAACCCCGAATACCATCCCAATCACCACCAGCCACACACCAATAGAGAGTGGTAAATGGTGGCGTAGCAAGCGGTTGTTGAATACCAACACCAGCACTAGTAGCACGGTAAAAAAACCAATCAGCCAGAGCTTGGGTACCAACAGCGCCAAAATTAAGATAGCCCCGCCGGCTGCCAGCAACAGCAGAATAAGCGGCGACATACCCTCGCGGAAGTACGCCAGCAGAAATGCCCCGAACACCAGCGCTTGCCCGGTCTCGTTGGCCGCAATGATGAGCAACGGGGGTAGCAACGTGAAAACGGCCAGCATCAGTTGGTCGCGAAAATTCTGGTGGCGCAGGTTGATGCCCGCCATGTAGCGCGACACGGCCAGGGCCGTGATAAACTTGGCAAACTCGGCGGGTTGTAGGCGCACGGGCCCCAACTCCAGCCACGAGCGGGAGCCTGCAATAGGTCGCGCAATAAAGGGCGTGACGATGAGCAGCACAATCATGCCCGCATAGAGTGCGTAGGCAAACGTGTCGTAGGCTTTGTAATCGACCACCAGCAGTACCACAATGAGCAGCACTGCCGTTCCGATCCACAGAATCTGCTTGAACCAGTTGAAGTTCATCAACTCCCCGAAGCTTAGGCCAAAGACATGGGTAGGCGCGTCGGGCGAATAGCTAGCCGCATACACGTTCAGCCACCCCACGAACACCATCAGCAAATAAATGCCCACGGTAACCCAGTCAATGCTGCGGGAGTAACGAGCGGGGGTTTTCAATGGAAAATAGAGAGGCTAAAGAACTGGGTAGGGGCGGCTTGCAGCTGCCCATCCACAACGAAATAATAGTTAGAGTGTCCTTCTTCTCAACGGTTGAAGAAAGCCGGACGCCCCATCAGGGCGGCTGCAAGCCGCCTCTACTGCTAATGGTGTCGCTTCACGAAACGGTCGGCGCTGCCAGGTAGCCACTCCTCCCACTTCTTGCGCACCACTTTGCCGCGCAGGTAGCGCTCTACCATCAGCGAGGCTAGGGGTGCAGCCGAAGAACCACCAAAGCCTGCATTTTCAATAAACACGGCAATAGCAATCTTGGGGTCTTCTACCGGTGCAAAGGCGGCGAAGGTAGCATGGTCGGCGCCGTGGCGATTTTGTACGGTGCCGGTTTTGCCGGCCATCGAGATGCCGAATTGCTCTAAGCTGGCCAGGCTAGCGGTGCCGCCTCTACCCACCACCATCTGCATCCCTGGAATAATCTGCTCAAAATAGTGTGAGTCCACGCTTGTTTTGTGGCGTTCCTGGAACTGGGGTAGCGGCCCGTTTTGACCCACGCTGCGCACAAAGTGCGGCGTGTAGTAGTAGCCGCGGTTGGCAATAATGGCCATGATATTCGCCATTTGCAGACTCGTTACTTGCACCTCGCCTTGGCCGATGCTGAGAGAATACACCGTTTTGTAGGTCCAGCGGTGGTAGCCGTAGCTTTTATCATAATACTCAGGCGACGGAATCAGGCCTTTCTTCTCGCCCAGCAGATCCACGCCCAGTTTGTCGCCCAGCCCGAAGGTTTGCACGTTGCGCTTCCACTCGGCCAGCCCCAACCGCGAATCCTCGAAGCGGTTGCGCGAGCGTCCGCGCATCACGGTGGCCTGCATCACCTGGTAGAAGTAGGGGTTACAGCTGTTTTTGATGGCAATGCTCACGTTGCCGGGGTACTCGTGGTTGTGCGTGCAGCGTACCAGGCGCTGGTTGCAGGGAAAACCCGTATTGGCCGTCACGGCACCCGTTTGCATAGCCACCAGCTCGTTCACCAGCTTAAACACCGAGCCCGGCGAGTAAATAGCTGTGAGGGGCCGGTCGATGAGCGGGCGTTCAGGGTTATTGAGCAGCTCCATGTAACGGTTGCCCAAACCCTTACCTGTGAGCATGGCCGGATCATAGGCTGGTGCCGACACGAAGGCCAAAATTTCCCCAGTTTTGGGGTCGATGGCGACTACCGTACCACGCTTGCCAGCCATCAGCATCTCGCCGTATTGCTGCAAGTCGATATCGATGCCAGTATGCAGGTCTTGGCCGGCCACAGAAAGCGTGTCGAACTCGCCGCCTCGAAAGGCGCCTTTCTCAATGCCGCGCACGTTCACCATGCGGTACTGCACGCCCCGGCGCCCCATCAACTCCTTCTCATAAAACGACTCCAGGCCGCTGATACCCAGAAAATCGGTAGGGCGGTACTTGGCGTACTTCTCCCGGTCTACCCAGGTGGCCGGTATAGGCCCCACATAGCCTAGGGCATGCGCCATGCTCTGGGTGCCATAGGCCCGCGCCATGCGCGCTTCGATGCGGAAGCCAGGAAAATCAATCAGGTTATCCTGGATGGAAGCCAACTCGGCGGTACTCAGGTTCTGCACTAGCGGCGAGGCTTTTACGCGCGAGTATTTTTTGGCGGCCAGCAAGCCGGCGCGCAGGTCCTCAATAGGTAGTTGTAGCAGCTGGCAGAAGCGTACTGTGTCCAGCTGCTTCACTTCACGGGGCACCACCAGCAGGTCGTATACCGGCGTGTTCTGCACCAGCAGCTTGCCGTTGCGGTCATACACCAACCCGCGGTAGGGTACCTTCACGATGCGCTGCAACGTGTTGCGGTCGGCAGCCAGTTTGTAGCTGCCATCCAACACCTGGATGTAAAAGAGTCGACCCGCGAATAGCATTGCCACAGCCAGAAAAATGGCCTGTACTACGTATTTGCGTCCTTCTAAATATTGCAAAGCAAAGAAAATCTGAATGATACGACACGCTGCTTGCGTTAAGCAGCGTCGCAAAGATACAACCCCATTGGCGGTAAGAACCAGCCAAAATGCGCGTGCTTACAGATGAGCTGCCTACCCGCGCCAAACAAATGGAGCAAACCAATCAACGCCGTGGATAGTTTCGTGTACCGACATAGCCATGGTGTAGGCGCAGGGCCTCCTATCCCCTAGCGCGACCGGCGGCGGGTAGGGAAAAATACCAGCTGCACAATCAGCATTACCAGCGTGGTATAGATGGTGCTAACAAGAATTTTGGCCATGGTGAAGCCTATGGACAGAAAGCTGCCCAACTCCAGCAGAAAGAAGACAATGTGGTGCAAAGCAATGAGCAGTACTAGGTACACCATCATCCACTGCCAGCCCATCTGGTGAATATTCACCGAGTCGGCGGCGTCGTAGCCGTCGCGGGGGGTGAGTAGGCGCAGCACCCACGGCCGCAGGTAAGCCGTGAGCACAGCCGAGGCAGCATACAGCCCACCCGTATCCTGAAACACATCCACCGTGAAGCCCAGCCCGAAGCCTAGCAGCAGCTGCACCACAATGGGCGTTTCGATGGGCAGGAACAACAAGAAGCCCAGGTAGAAGAAGTTCCAGCCCAGGTCGAACAGCACGAAGTTGCTGTTGTCGAGCAGCAACACGTACAGCCCCACAAACAGCGCAAACCGCACCAGCTGCCACGCAATGGTTCCGACTATGCTCATCGTTTCCCTCCTCCTACTACGGTGCCCGTGTGTGTTTCCAGGGTATCGCGCTCGGCCTGGGGCCGGCTGCGCACCACGTACACGTAGGTCAGGTTTGAGAAATTGACTGCCAGCCGCACCCGCACGGTCCAGAAGTTCTTGTCGGGCTCCTTGGTAAAGGTGTCGATGGTGCCCACCATCACTCCTTCCGGGAAGGTAGCGTTGTAGCCGGAGGTGATGACCGTATCGCCGCGCACCAGCTTGTTCTGGCGCGGAATGTAGTCGAGCAGGGCGTGGGTGGGGTCGTCGCCCTGCCACTTGATGCTGCCAAACGTACCATCGCGCTGAATTTTGGCCGAAATAGCCGTTTTGGAATGCAGCAGCGACGTGATGCGAGCGTAGTGCTCACTCACCGACTGCACCCTACCCACTATTCCGCTCGCGGCCAGTACGCCCATGCCGGGCTGCACTTGGTCGAGCGTTCCTACGTTCAGCGTCAGATAGTTATCCACGTCGCGCAAGCTGTTATTTACTACCCTGGCCGGAATCAGGGGGTAGCTGGGGTCGTTGTTGCTGAGGGCTTGGTTGCCCAGCACCAGCGAATCGGGGCGGCCCGTGCGCAGCAGGCGCATCTGAGCAAGACTGTCGCGGCGGATGGGTAGAGAATCGGCTACGCGCCTACCCAAGTCAGACAGGTACAGACGCTGGCGCAAGGCTGCGTTTTCGGCGGCCAGGCTCTGGTTCACCGCTGCCAGTTCAAAATATTCCGACACCTGCGTACGCCATTCCAGCAGCTGTCCGGCATAGGTGTTGGCCGAGTTGAAAAACGCCGCCCGCTGGTAGGCGCTATTGCGAATCAGCAGGTAAACGCTCAATACCTCCAGCAGCGCAAACACGAGGATGCCCCGGTAGCGAAACAAAAAGGCAAAGAGGTTTCTCATTGTTGAATTAGGAATTAAGAATTAGGAATTAGGAATTTTTAGCTTGATGCATCGCCCTACCATCATTCCTAATTCATAATTTCTAATTCATAATTAAGTAAGCAGTACGCTCTTGAAAGCCTGAATATTCTTGATGGCAGCGCCGGTGCCGCGTACTACGGCGCGGAGCGGGTCCTCGGCAATGTGAATGGGCAGCTTGGTCTTGGCAGCCAAACGCTTGTCGAGGCCGCGGAGCAGGGCGCCACCACCGGTCAGGTGAATGCCGTTTTCGTAGATGTCGGCCGACAGCTCGGGCGGGGAGATTTCTAGCGCCTTCAGCACGGCTTCCTCAATCTTCGCCACCGATTTGTCGAGGGCAATGGCAATTTCCGAGGAAGTCACTTTGATAACCTTCGGAATGCCCGTCATCAGGTCGCGGCCGCGCACCTCGAAGTCGGCGGGCGTGTTTTCCAGCTCGGTGAGGGCAGCGCCTACCTCAATCTTGATGCGCTCAGCCGAACGCTCACCAATCAGCAGGTTGTGCTGGCGGCGCATGTAGTCCAGAATATCCTGGTTGAACACGTCGCCAGCCGTCTTAATCGACTGATCGCACACGATGCCCGACAAGGCAATAACGGCTACCTCGGTGGTACCGCCCCCAATGTCGATAATCATGGAGCCGATGGGCTGCTCCACGTCGATGCCGATGCCGATGGCGGCGGCCATAGGTTCCTGAATCATCCAGACTTCCTTGGCGCCGGCGTGCTCCGCGGAGTCACGTACGGCGCGCTTCTCTACCTCCGTGATGCCCGACGGGATGCAGATTACCATGCGGTGCGAGGGCTGAAACAGGCGCGTGCGGGTGTCAATCATCTTGATCAACCCCTTAATCATTTCCTCGGCAGCGTGGAAGTCGGCAATTACACCGTCTTTCAACGGCCTGATAGTCTTAATGTTATCGTGGGTCTTCTCGTGCATTTGCTGCGCCTGTCGGCCCACGGCTATTACTTTATTGGTCGTGCGGTCTTTTGCAATGATACTCGGCTCATCCACCACGACTTTATCGTTGTGAATGATGAGCGTGTTGGCCGTGCCCAGGTCCATGGCGATGTCGCTGGTCAGAAAATTGAAGAAACCCATTGAGTGACGGCAAGTAGATGAAACCGGGCGTCTTGCACCGGAAAAAGTGGGGCAAAAGTACGCAAGTTTCCGCGAAGCCCTACTATAGACATAGGATTGCCGTGCGGCGCCATGGCCCAATTATTTCAGTTTAATACCAGAATCCTTCTATCCGAAGAATCTGCTACACCGGCGTAGCACCCGCTTTCCAACCCGAAATAATCGCTCTCAGGCATACTGGTCAGCAAACCGACTACCCTAAAAACACCCGAACGGTCCTGCGTCGGCAAGCTCGGCAGGACCGTTCGGGTGTTTAAGGTTATCTATTTGCGTCTCTACACCGTGCGGTCCGTAACGCAAATAGCTTCTAATGTTTGAAGTGACGCACGCCGGTCATCACCATGGCCATACCAAGCTGGTTGCAAGCCGCAATGCTATCCTGGTCTTTGATGGAACCGCCGGGCTGCACCACTGCCCGGATGCCGGCTGCGCCAGCAATTTCCACGCAGTCGGGGAAGGGGAAGAAGGCATCGGAGGCCATCACGGCACCTTTCAGGTCGAAGCCGAAGGCATGGGCTTTTTCGATGGCTTGCTTGAGGGCGTCTACGCGAGACGTCTGCCCTACTCCTGAAGCCAGCAATTGGCCGGCGCGGGCCAGCACAATAGTGTTGCTCTTGGTGTGCTTACACACTTTCAGGGCAAACTCCAGGGCTTCGGTTTCCTCGGGGGTAGGCGCCGAGTCGGTGACGGTTTTGAAGTCGTCGGCGGTTTCGATGGCGCGGTCGAAGTCCTGCTCAATCATACCATTCAGCAAGGTTTTCACCTGCTTTTGCGGGAAATCAACAGGCTTCTGGCGCAGCAGAATGCGGTTTTTCTTGCTTTGCAGCACTGTGAGAGCCGCCGCGTCGAACTCGGGCGCAATCAGCACCTCAAAGAACAGCTTGTTCAGTTCCTGGGCCGTGGCTTCGTCTACGGGCTTGTTCACGATAATCACGCCGCCAAACGCCGATATCGGGTCGCAGGCCAGGGCATTGAGGTAGGCCGTGTGCAGGCTATCGGCTTGGGCTACGCCGCAGGCATTGGTGTGCTTGAGAATAGCACAGGCAGGCTTACCCTGCTGGAACTCCTGCATGAGCAGCACGGCCGCATCTACATCTACCAAGTTATTATAGCTAAGCTGCTTACCGTGGAGCTGATCGAACAGCGCATCCAGGTCGCCGCGGAATGTGCCGGCCTGGTGCGGGTTTTCGCCGTAGCGTAGCGGCGTTTCCTGGGAGCTATTAGCTGATAGCTGTTGGCTATTGGATTCGTTTTGTAAGAAGTAACCGGAAATGGCCGTGTCATAGTGCGCGGTGGCAGCGAAAGCGGCGGCGGCGTACTGCCGGCGGTCTTCGAGGTCGGTGCCGCCGTTTTTCTCCGTCAGTAGCTGCGTGACGGCCTCATACTGGTCGCGGCTGCTCACCACCAGCACGTCGCGGAAGTTTTTGGCGGCGGCACGCAGCAGCGAAATGCCACCAATATCAATCTTCTCAATGATGTCCTGCTCGGGTGCACCCGACGCCACGGTTTCCTCGAAGGGGTAGAGGTCTACCACCACCAGGTCGATGGGCGGAATCTGGTGCTGCTCGGCTTCCTGCAAGTCGCTGGCCTCGTGGCGGCGGTGCAAGATACCACCGAACACCTTGGGGTGCAGCGTTTTCACGCGGCCCCCAAACACCTCTGGGAAGCCCGTCAGGCTCTCCACGGCCGTCACATCGGCGCCCTGCTCCTCGATAAACTGCTGGGTGCCCCCCGTAGAGTAGATGGTCACGCCGTGCTGCTTGAGCAGGGCCACCAGCGGCTCCAGGCGGTCTTTGTAATAGACAGAAACGAGAGCGGAACGAATCGGCTGCGACATGGTAGGGGTTGGTTGCGGACTGTGTGAATGACAGCACGAAGGTAGCCACGGCAAGCGGGCACCCCGGTGCCCTATATGTTACGGAATTGTTAAGCACATAGTAACCCCTTCATAATCAGCAGCAAATTCCATCCGTTTTCATAAAATATACAAGAACGTCATTCCGAGCTTGCTGAGGAATGACGTTCTAACGACTTTACTTTTCACGCAAGCACAACACCCCGGATTCAAATACAGTACATGTTCACTACCACGCTATTTCTATTGCATGTCTACTCCCCTACCCTTCCCTACCACCGAAGAAATCACACCTGCCGAAGACGCCGCTGCCCGATTGGCCCCGCGCCTAGCGGCCCAAGCACCCGCTTCCGACCAGGAAGGTGGCTTTCCGGAACAGGAGTTTGACTGGTTGCGTGCGGCCGGCTTGCTCACGGCTCCCCTACCCACCCACCTCGGCGGACAGGATTTGGCAGTGGCTTCACAAACCTTACCCCTGCTGCGCACGCTGCGGCACATTGGGCGCGGTAATCTGGCGGTAGGGCGCGTGTACGAAGGCCACGCCAATGCTCTGCAACTCGCCCAGCGCTTTGGCCGCACGGAGCAAGTAGTGCGTTGGGCCGAGGACGCAGCGGCCGGGCATTTGTTTGGGGTATGGAATACGCAAGCGCACGACGGCGTGCAGCTGGAACCGCTCCCCGATGGTCGCTACCGCTTGCAGGGTAGCAAAACCTTTGGCTCGGGCGCGGGCCACGTCACGCGCCCGCTGCTCACGGGTGCCCTACCCGATGGTGGCTGGCAGATGCTGGTGCTGCCGGCCGATGCGCAAGTGCCGCAGCTGGATAAATCGTTTTGGCAGCCACTCGGGATGCGGGCCTCGGCTAGTTTTCGGGTCGATTTCACGGGACTAGAGGTGGGTGCCGAAGATCTGCTAGGCCAGCCCGGCGACTATTACCGCCAGCCGTGGTTTAGTGGGGGCGCCATACGGTTTGCGGCCGTGCAGTTGGGCGGGGCTGAGGCTGTATTTGACGAAACCCGCCACTTCCTACAAAAAACTGGTCGCACCGACGACCCCTACCAGCGCCAGCGCCTGGGCGAGCTGGCTATTCTCATCGAAAGCGGCCAGCACTGGCTACGCGCCGCCGCCGAGCACGCCATGCGCCCCCACGCCACGGAAGCCGCCGAAACCACCGTGGCCTACGCCAACATGGTGCGCACGGCCATCGAAGAAATATGCTTGCGGACGCTCCAATTGGCCGAGCGGTGCGTGGGAGCCCGCGGCCTGCTCCGCCCCGAGCCCTTCGAGCGCCTCCACCGCGACCTGACGCACTACCTCCGCCAACCCGCCCCCGATGCCGCTCTAGCCGACGCGGGACGCTTCGCGCTGGCTTCTACCACCCCTGCTTATTCGTTGTGGCATGGCTGAGTTTTCGTTTGATTCGCTACCCCTCCGCCCGGCTGATTTTGCGCCTACCCTTTGTTCTACTGTGGTGGTAGCGCCCCACCCCGATGATGAGTCGTTGGGATGCGGCGGGTTGCTGGCGCTTTTGCGGCAGGCGGGCGTACCAGTAAATGCTGTTTTGGTGAGCGATGGCACGATGTCGCACCCCCATTCGGTGAAGTTTCCGGCCGCGGCCCGGCAAGCACTGCGCGAGGCAGAGCTACGCGAGGCGCTTGCATTGCTAGGCGTCAGTACGGATGATCTATTGCTGTTGGACCTTCCCGATAGCGCCGTCCCTACCCCCGATCAGCCAGGTTTTGCGGAGGCCGTAGCTACCCTGCGTGCCTACCTTCAGCGCGTACAGCCGGCTACCCTACTCGTGCCCTGGCGCCGCGACCCTCATCCCGACCACCGGGCTACCAGCCAACTGGTAGCCGCTGCTTTGGCGGGCTTATCCATCCGGCGGGTGGAGTACGTGGTGTGGGCCTGGGAGCGCGCCGCACCGGAAGATTTGCCGCAGTCAGGCGAGGCCACCGGCTGGCGCCTGGATATCAGCTCCGTACTGTCTCAAAAACAGGCAGCCATTGCAGCCCACCGCTCCCAACTTGCCCCCGGCGTTATCGACGACGACCCCAGCGGTTTTCTGCTTTCGCAGCAAATGCTTGCTCATTTCGCGCAGCCTTTCGAAGTGTATTTTGACGAATGACGTTTCTCGCGGAGGGAGGCACAGCACAGAGGTTCGCAGTATGCTGACGTATGCACTCTGCCAACCTTTGTGCTGTGCCTTCTTCCGCGAACCTCTGCGAGCAATAAACCAACCTCTACTCCTATGAACCCCAATCAGCCTAATACCCTACCCCCTGCCTACTTCAACGATGTGTATCGGGCCAACGACGACCCGTGGAAGTTCGAAACCAGCCCCTACGAGCGGGAGAAATATGCTACCACGCTGGCCGCCCTACCCCGCCCGCACTATGACCGGGCTTTTGAAATCGGTTGCTCGTTGGGCGTACTCACGGAGCAATTGGCACCGCGGTGTGGGCGTCTGCTGGCTGTGGATGTAGCGGAAGCCCCGTTGGAACGCGCCCGGCAACGGTGCGCGCAGTTGCCTCAGGTGGAGTTTCGGCTGATGCGCGTGCCGGAAGAATTCCCGCAAGAGCAGTTCGACCTGATTATGGTGTCGGAGGTAGGCTATTATTGGTCGCCCGAAGACCTGACCCGCGCCGCCGAGCAGCTCCTGGCAGCCCTACCCTCTGGCGGACAATTGCTGCTGGTGCACTGGACTCCACCCGTGCACGACTACCCCCTGACCGGCGACGAAGTGCACGAGTTTTTTCTGCAAAAAGCCGAGGCCAATGGCCCCTTGCGCCACGTGCACTGCCAGCGCCAAGAAACCTACCGTCTGGACTTATTGGAGAAGCGGTAAGGCTACCCTTTACTCATTGCCGCCTCAATCGCCAATGGCGTATGCTGCTTCAGCAACGCCCGCAGTTCAGCAAGGGCAGATGACAGCGCAATCGGCGGCCACCGTTGTACCCATTGCTGGCGGGTGGCCTGCTCCTGCTGTACGCATTGCCACAATG
This sequence comes from Hymenobacter defluvii, assembly GCF_017589435.1. NCBI lineage: Bacteria > Pseudomonadati > Bacteroidota > Cytophagia > Cytophagales > Hymenobacteraceae > Hymenobacter > Hymenobacter defluvii. Next base: position 36,743 of record NZ_JAGETX010000006.1, on the reverse strand, counting down.
CACCAAACGTAGTAGCCTCCATAATGGCCTGGCACAGCGTCTTTTTGGTGAGACCGAGCATATCGGCTATCCTCGTGCTGACGGTGTGCAGGGTAGGGCTGAGCACGGCGCCCGAGAAAGACACGTCGTTTTTAAATGATTGCCAGAGTTGCCGCAGTTGCCGACGGGCCTGCCACTGAGTAGCTAGTTGTGGTCCGCTGGCTACCAGAGGTTCCTGCAATTGCTCGCTCAGCGCCGCCCATTCCCGCAATTGCCAGGATAAACCCACTGCCACTCGCCCTTCACGGCGCGCCGAGGTGGTTACGCGCACGGCAGGGCTATGTCGCACGCGCAAATCGTGGTTGCACAGTGCCTGGTATAGGGCTTCATCCTCCAGATAGGGCACCACCGGCAGTCCCCCTACTTGCTCATAAGCCGAAACCGTAAGGGCGAAGCTGGCGCCAAAGTGCTGGTGATGACGCGGCCACGCATCCACCGGATTGGGGTCAATCAGGTGCTCCAGCTGCGCTGCCAGCAAGCGGTAGGCTGCATCACGCAAGTGGTAGCGCCGCACGGGGCAATTTCGCTGCGTAGGTGCCTCGGCCATAATACGTCCGCATACGGCATCAGCCCCTGCGGCTATTTCGGCAGCAATGCTGGCCAGCCAGGTAGGCGCAACGCGGGTATCGGCATCGGTGCTGGCAATGATACCGTGCGGGCAACCTACGCTACGCAGGCGCTGGGCAGCTTCATCCATCAGCAAGCGCCGGGCTTTTCCCACATGCGCCTCAGTGGGAGGTAGGGTGCGTTCTACTACGTGCAGCACCAGTTGCGGGTAGGCTTGTGCCAGTTGCCGGGCTACGTGTGCGGTGGCATCCTCGCAGTTATTGGCCAGCACAATTACCTCGTAACTAGAAGGAGGTAGCGGCTGCCCCTGCGCATCCACTTGCGTAGCCAGCGCAGCTAGGGTAGCAGGCAGGTTTTCGGCTTCATCTTTAGCCGGGATAATAACAGAATAGCATAATTCTGCTCGGGGCGGAACAGTCAGCAAGCCACATTCTAACAGAGGCGAAACAGCCACTTCGTGGACAGCATGAAAGCGCGAGGGTAGTATGGATGTCATCAGCGTACTCTACGCGGATTGTTAACCTATGGCTACAAACAGAAGCAGCTTTCTCACTGGTGAGAAAGCTGCTTCTGTTTGTAGCCGAAAGAAGATTTTTCAGTTACGAGTCATGAGTTGATTAGCCTGTAGTTCTCCAGCAGGAATAGGCCAAACGTAAAGAGGATCAGATGGAGCAACTGCACTAACAGAACTCTTACCCGGAATGGTTGCATTTAGACGCATAATGTCGATGTTACGAATTCCCTCTCCTATAAATTCAATTCTTCGCTCCAAGAGAATATTTTCAACTGTTGCTACCGTATAAGGGCTGCCTTTTGAACGTGTACGAACTGCGTTAAGTAAAGCCAGAGCTCTTGCACTACCAAAGCCGTTCACACGTGCTTCCGCCTCGGCTAGGTTTAGCATTACCTCAGCGTACCGAATAACGGGAGCTTTATCTAGATTAGGATTCGTATTCCCAGGCAAAGTTCCATTTGGATACTTAGTGAGGTAAGGTGTGTTAGCTACCCTTGTTACGAAATTAATTCTTCGCTCATCGGTTGCTTCCCACACTGAATTTCCCAAAATCCCAGCGGTATTTAATGAATACTCACCATTACCGCCTAACGATCCTGGCAAGTAATAGAACGCTAAAGAATTTTGCGTACCAGGTGCATTCTGCGTAGTAAAGGGAAAGCTAAAAATGCTCTCCGAAGTAAGTTCCGGAAAGGTGAAAACTTCTTTTACAGAAGCGTTTAATGCATTCGCTACCCCTGAAGAAGCTACATACGGGGCTGTAGCGGGTACAATTTTATTAGCCTCAGTAATAACTTCTTTATACCTACCCATTGTTAGCAGCACACGCGTCTTTAACGCAATTGCGGTATTACGATGAGCTCTAGTAACATTCAATTCACTACTACTGTAGGTTAACGGCAAATTATCTTCTGCAAATTGAAGATCTGCCAGAATTTGGTCATACACCTCCGCTACGGAACTACGAGCCAAGTCGTTATTATTGGAATTAGTTTCAGCTATTAGGCGTAAAGGCAAGCCCGGTTTATTGCCTTCTCCATCAGCATAAGGCCTAGCGTATAATTGCAAAAGTGCGTAGTAGCTCAGAGCACGTAAAAACCTAGCTTCCCCTCTGTAATTGTTGGCTGTAGTAGTAGCAAAATTGGTAGGGAAAGTGGGAGCTACAAAATTTGCTTGATTAGCATCCATACCAGCCAAAAACACATTTGCTTGGTTGATAGCTGCATAGGCTGCATTCCACAAATTAGTAACATCATTGATGTTTGATTCATTTAGTGTATGATTCCAAACACTGTAGCCCGTTACATTATTTGTAGTTTGAGCAATAAAATCGTCAATCCTAATATCATTGTATACTTGATAACGTCCTGCATAGAAGGCTCCAGCCTTGACATAAGTGTAAAGGCCATTCACCTGTAATGCAATCCGTGCTGGCGTATTAAATACAACCAAATCCGAGAAAACAGTTTCTGGCACAGGATCCAACAAATCAGTCTTGCAAGAGCTTATGCCTAATGCCAGTAAGGCTGAGGAAAGAATTACTGTGACTTTTTTCTTTAGTATTATTTTCATCAGAAAGCGATTTTTTAGAAGCCGATGTTGAAACCTACTGTGTAGGTACGAGCTTGACCTACAGAATTACGGTCAACACCTGAGCCTGTGTTATTTGCTCCATTTGTCGAAATCTCCGGATCAATACCTGAGTAATTCGTTAGTAGTGCTGCGTTCTGCACTTGCACGTATACCCGTGCATTGGAAAGACCAATTTTATTAGCCAACACTTGGTCAATTGAATAGCCAAGCGACACATTGCGTAAGCGAGCAAAATCTCCCTTTTCCACATTAGATGATATAACTAAAGCGGAGCCATTCGATACGTTGTCGCCATAAACAACACGTGGCCATTCAGCATTCGTATTTTCTGAAGTCCAACGATTTAGAATATCTACATCGTTATTCCAGAAACGTTGATCATGTAAACCGGCTTTCGTCCCATTGTATATATAGTTACCACCCGAATATTGGATGAATACGCCTAAATCAAAGTTTTTGAAACGGAAGTTATTATCAAACCCCCCATACCATTTTGGTAGTGTAGGTCCATAGTATACTCCGTCCCGTGTTTGGCTCGGTGTCACTGTTGCACTACGACCATCTAGTGTTGTCCAGCCGCCGCCCAAATGGTTGTATTGTAGCGTTGTTCTAGTACCGTCCGTGTTTAGAACACTAACCATACGTTGCCCGTTGGCTGGATTTACGCCTAGGGAAGGTATAGCTAAGATTTCCCCTACTGATCTGCCTACTTCTGTGAAGTTGACAGTTTCCAAGCCTGAAGTTGCCGTTCCAATGCGTTGTCCTTCAGTAGCCAGTGTTAATACCTTATTTTTTAATGTAGTGACGTTACCACTTACAGTCCAGCTAAACGCCTTCTTTTCAATAGCATTGAATTTAAGATTCAACTCAATACCTGTGTTGCGCATTGAGCCCACGTTAGCTGAAATAGTATTCGGGTTGTCAGGATTTGGAATTCCCTTTGAAGGCGCTTGCGGAACATTCAAGATTAAGCCATCAACCACATTTCGGTAATAGGAAAAGTCTCCCTGCATGCGGTCCTGGAGTAGCCCGAATGAAAAGCCGACATCCGTTTTCTTACTTGTTTCCCAAGTCAATAACGGGTTCCCGGCTCTTGAATAACCTAGTGTAGCATTCCCTGCATACAATCCAGGCCCATACGTGGACAAAGAAGCAAAGTCGTTTATACCTTGACTATTACCTACCTCACCGTAACTACCTGTTATTTTCAAGAAACTGAAAGCATTCGAAAAACCAGCGTTTTTCCAGAAATCTTCTTCAGAAATGATGTAGCCTAGTGATGCTCCGTAAAAGTTACCCCACTTATCAGCCCAAGCAGAATAACCATCACGCCGTACATTAAGTGAAGCCAAGTATTTTTTGCCGAAGTCATAAGTTAAGCGGCCAAAATAAGAGACTAAATAATTCTCACCCTGCGAGTTACCAGATACAGCAATATTAGTAAAGCTACCCTGGTACGTAGTAAAGAAGTCATCGGCCACTTGCGTACGCTCAGCACCCCAGCGTTGTACTTGCGTACGTTGTTGCTCGCCACCCACCAAAAGGGATACATTATGATTGCCAAAGCTGCGGTCGTATTGTGCAGTATTCTGCCAATTCCAACGCTTATTTGTGCGGTAGTAGTTTGCAGCTGTACCGCTTTGGTAGCCGTCACCTGATAAAGAGTTGTAAAACAGTTTATCTTCAAACGAGATATTGTTCAAGCCATAAGTCGTGCGCACGTTCAAACCATTTATGATTTCCCAATTTGCGTACACGCTCCCTTGAATCTCATTGCCCTCTGAAGTGAAGTAGTTGTATGCTATGTCAACAGCCGGGTTGTAATAGCCAATATTAAGCGGCCCGTATGTCAAAGGGTTTAGCCCAACTGGTCCTGGGTTTAAGTTATTACCCGGGCCTACTCCATTACCTCTAGGGTTAATATTAAACGTACCGTCAGCATTATAAACCGGTATGTTGGGGGGTAATACTAGTGGTAAACGCCCTATACCTGCTGTACCGAAAGCCCCATCTCCCACTGATCCTGTGTTTGGAGAAGAGTTATAGTTATTGGAATAACCAATACGTGCTCCGACTGTGAAGTTTTTATAGACTTTATGATCCACATTCACGCGAGCCGAAGTACGTTTGAACTCGTTATTCTGAATCATTCCTTTTTGACCAGTATACCCTACCGATGCGTAATAGCTGGTCTTTTCAGTACCACCCGAAAAGTTAATGGCGTTGGAGTGAGAGAAACCTGTACGATAAACTTGATCGTACCAACGCGTATCTATCAGGTTACCATTAGCATCATATGAGGGAAGAAAGCCCTCTGTGTTATTACCAAGCTGATTAATAGCAATGCGGTTTGCGTTTAGGTTGCGCACAGCTTCATTTTTAATCATCATGTAATCTTCAGCACCTAGTACATCATATAGGCGCACAGGATTAGACCATCCAGCCCAAGAATCAAGCGATATTCTGCTTTGTCCCTTTTTACCTCGCTTTGTAGTCACAAGGATAACGCCACCAGCGGCTCGTGAGCCATAAATAGCAGCGGCAGCAGCGTCTTTGAGAACTTCAATGCTTTCAATATCATTAGGATTGATATTGCTCAATGGGTTGTTAGGTACACTACCAAGTGCTGAGTTATTGCCACTGAACGCAGGGATACCATCTATTACGTAGAGGGGCTGAGAACTTAGACTAATAGAGTTAACCCCTCGGATACGAACTACAGGAGGAGCATTCAACACTCCATTAGGAGTAGTTATATTGACACCTGCTGCACGTCCTTGTAAGGCTTGTTCAAAGCTTTGTACGGGTTTCTGGGCTACATCTGCGCCAGAAATAGTAGCTACAGAACCAGTCAACTCGCGTCGAAGCTGCGTGCCATAGCCCACTACTACCACTTCATCAAGTCCCGTGGTATTAGTAGCCAATGATACATTGATAGCAGACTGGCTACCGATAACAACCTCTTTGCTGTCGTACCCAATAAAGGAGTACACTAGCGTATTCGCATTAGCAGGTATAGATAGCGAGTAACTACCCTCCGCATCAGTGGAAGTGCCTTGCCCTCCTCCTTTTACAACAACAGTTACGCCCGGCAGTGCCGAACCATCCGATCCTACTACTTTACCAGTAATGGTTCGCACCTGCGCCCACAAATCGTGGCTTGCCAATGCGAATACTGTAAGCAGTAACAAGAGTAATATTTTCCTCATGTGTACTTGTTTGATTGGTTGATATTATTTCAATGAATGCATCTAATAAAGAGTATAATTTTAACATCACAATGATTACCCCTATAATTTTTTCATAAAAACAAGTAATAATTATAAATACAATCATTGAACTGTACTACAAAAGCACCTCATAAAATCACACTAAACGGCTATTCAAGCTGGATTTATGGGTTTTTACATCTTTTGCAAATCAATAGTGCACAATTAATTTAGGTTGAGTTCATTCTTAAATACGAATCAATTCGTATTTAAGAATGAAAGAAGAAGCCATGCTTTCTAATCAGAAAGCATGGCTTGAAAATTCGAATTCTAGATTTTAGTTAAAAAGCTTCACCCACCGCGAAGATGATACCGGAGTTACCACCTGAGCCAACCCCATAGTCTAAACGGATGTTAAGCCGGTCGCGGCGATTAAAGCGAAAGCGGGCTCCTACCCCACCAGCTAGCTTCGTGCCGTCAAAAGTGTAATCGTTCAGGTCATACCCTACTTGGCCTGCTGCAATGAATGCCGCTATATCAAAGCGCCAGATGAGCTTCTGCCGGATTTCGGCTTGCACAGTAGTAAATTGACGGTCGCGGAAGCGGGCTTCATAAATACCGCGCATTAGGTAGGCATTGTTATAAATAGCACCACCCAAAGTGCCCCCCATACCTCCTAACTCCCGAAAAGGAACATCACCGGAATGATACTGTCCCATGAATTGCAGGGCTAGAATAGTATTATTGGAGCCAAACAAGGGGTTAAAGTGGCGAGCATCAATTTGGTAACGGGTGAACCGGTAGTCGCTACCCAGTGCTCCACCATTAAACAGGATGTGCGCGTCCACAAAGTTACCGCGGTACGTAGCCAGCACATTATCGCGGCCATCGTAGAGTAGTGACGGCCCTACCCCAGAACTGATTGTGCCTTTGCGCTGCTCTCCCAAGCCACGAAAGTTGGCCAACTCATTGTATACAACAGGCTGGTTAGTAGTCGAATTGTACCGATCAGAATTCTGTAACTTCACATCACCCAAGTTGGTTAAGCGGTAACGCACACCCACAAACAGGTTTGGAGCCGCCCGAACCAGGGCCTTCTCATCGAATACGAATAGCGGATACTGGATTTGGACCTTATCACTTTTGCGCGTGTTGTTGCCTACACCGAAATAATCGAATTGCAGATCATAGTAGCTCAACTCGCCCGAGAAATAGAATTTCTCACCGGGCGTGAAGATGGTGTGCGTCAGCTGAATAGTGGTCTGTTTCTTCTGACTAAACCACGCCAGCAAACGAGCATTAGACTTGCGCACGGTAGTATCAGTACCAAACCGCCATACAGGCAAAATAGCTGCGCCCACGGCAAACCCGGTTTCTTGCTGGTAGAAAGCAACAGGCACCGGAATAAAACTCGGCTTATCGCTAGGACTGAAATCTAGCTTACGGGCGGAAACACGGCGCGGCGTCAGCAAAGACGTAGCAGGCTGGCGGTCGGCCAGCAGGCCCAGTGTAGGTGCCGGCGTTTTTATGGGCTCCGCCGCTGATGCCAATAAGGTAGGGGAAGCAGGAGGTGGAGCCACCACCGAGTAGGACGCCGTAGATTGAGCGGCCGCAGACAAAGCCAGTCCGGATAAGACTAGCGGCAGGTAGAAAAAGCGCATAAAAATGCCAGACAGAAAAAGGTGGAAGCCAGGAAGTCAGGCAACCCGAAGAGGTGGTGCCATGCAACGCATCTGACTAAGATTTCTGCACTAACGCAACAGTGCCTGCTACGGTTTTAGGCAATGGCAGATAAAGGAATGGACAGTACGCCGGCCAGCATAATCCATTTGCACCAAGCGCTGAGCTGCGCAAAATGCCGCCGACGGTCGGCGCGCCGCAATTGATAGCCCAGCGCTAGCATAGGAAGTAGGCAAAGCGCTATCAGCCAAGCGCCTAGCCATAGGTAGCCGGTCTGTAATGATTCGGATATAGCGCCGCTTGTTAAGAGCAACAGGCAAATCAGGAAGGCACCAGCTACCCATTTCGCCCGGCTCACGCCCCATAGAATAGGGAGCGTACGACAATCGTGCTGCGCGTCGCCGCGCATGTCTTCCACATCTTTCACAATTTCGCGCACCATCGTGAGTAAGAAGGCTGCTAATGCATAGCCCCACGGCCCGGCCTGCCCCGTGCGGGCCTGCAATTCGGGTAGGAGCACTAGCGCAGCCGTGAGGGTAGCAATGCTAGCATTACCGGCCAGCGCCACGCGTTTGAAGCGCACCGAGTAGCCCCACAGCAGCAGCGCCGACCCCACATGCACCAGACCCAGCAGCGGCGAAAGCACACCAGCCACCACAATGCCAATACCTGATAGAATGAGATGGGCCATCATGGCATGGCGCCGGTTAATGAGTCGGCCAATGACAAGCCGGCCGGGCCGGTTCACGGCATCAATTTTCACATCGTAATAGTCGTTGATGATGTAGCCGGCAGCCGCTACGCACAGCGTGGCCAGCATCAACAGCAAAAATGGTGAGGCTAGCACTACCCGCCAGGAAGCAGCAGGCAGTAGCGTTGCCCGCACCAGCAGCAGGCACAGCCCCATCAGCAGCAGGTTAGGCAGCCGTATCAGGCGGGCCAGTTGCCGGCTTCTTTCAACCCACGATAATTTTCCGGTAGGCATAGCTGGTTTTATAGAAGATACGCTGTACGTCATTGCAACACAATACCTATTACACAGTCAATTTATTGATAATCAGATTATTAATCTGTCAAGCAAGAGCCATCTTTCGTCCTATCACCCGCATGGCGTTATCCGCCTGTTTCTCCAGCTTGTGTGCATGCAACACACGAACTTCATAACGTACTATATTCCCTATTCACCCACTCGTTTCTTTATCACCCCTCCCTACCCTTAAGCATCTAAAAAGAAAGCCTCTCCAACTAAGGAGAGGCTTTCTATACTAATAGTAAGAGGCCAGTGGATCGGGTGACCCTACACTTTCTTTACGTTCACGGCGTTAACGCCCTTACGGCCTTCCTGGGTATCAAATTCCACGCGGTCGTTTTGCTGAATCTGGCCCCCGTTAAGGCCGGTAATGTGGACGAAGAAATCTTCCTTCGTGCCGTCTTCCGTAATGAAGCCGTAGCCCTTCGACTCATTAAAGAATTTTACGGTTCCTGTTTTCATGAAAAAAAGCAAATGGGTGAATGGATGAGCGGGTAAAGTTAGAGGGATTTCGCAAAAACGCAACCCCTCTACCGCTGGCTTTATAAAAAGATAGCACTTTTACGATAAAGCCTCACAATCACCTCTTTCGCGCTTACCAGGTACCCTGGCTTTTCATGGTTGCCTCTAGTAGCTCCCGCACGGCCCCGCGCCCACCGGCTCGTTGGGCCACGTAGTTGCTGATGGCAAGTACGTCGGGGGTAGCGTCGGCAGGGCAGGCGGCTACGGCGCAGCGGCGCATGGTTTCCATGTCGGGCACGTCGTCGCCCATGTAGGCAATGTGCGCGGGGTCGATGCGGTGCACGTTGATGTAGGAGTTGAAGATCTTCATCTTGTCGTCTACCCCCAAGTAGATGTCGTACACATCCAGCGACTCCAGCCGCCGCCGTACGCCTTCTTCTTCGCGTCCCGAAATAACCACCACGCGGTAGCCCTTGCGCAGCGCGTGCCGGATAGCATACCCATCGTGAATGTGAAAGGCGCGGGCCTGCTCGCCCGAGTTCAGGGCCAGCATGGTTCCATCAGTCATCACCCCATCCACATCCAGCACAAACATTCGAATGGCGGTCAGATCGGGCGTATTCGTTGCTTCCATAAGGTGAAATTGTGAGGTTGTGAGGTTGTGAAGGGAAAGTTTATCATCCTGGCCGCACCACTTGCGTAGGCTGCGCCACTAGCATCAGCAGAATAGCTGCTTCACCCTTCACAACTTCATAACTTCACTATTGATTATCGCGCCACTCGTAGACCCATTTGGCCTGAATTTGCTCCAGATGGCCTTCGTTGGCCTGCTCGCGGGTGCCCTCGAAGTTGGGGAGGGACAGCACCCAGTCGATGAGTTCGGTGAAGCGGATACGGTAGATTTTGGCCTCCGTGAAATCGTCACCGAATTTCTCGTAGAGGGCGATGGCCACGTCTTCGTGGTCGCTCCACTTAATGGGTGGCTCGAAGTGATTCATAGGTGAAGTGTTGAGTGGTAAGGGTTGAGTATTAGGTGTTGAGCGCACTGAGTGCTGGCTACGCCAACTCACTACGCTCAACACCTAATACTTCCAATCAGTGTCCCAGGAAGTTCTGGGGCGGAACCAGGATTTGCAGCTCGTCGGTGTCAGCTTGCACCACGCATTGGCAAGCCAAGCGCGAGTTGATACGGGGGTTGATGGCGCGGTCGATGAAATCCTCTTCCTTGTCCGAAATTTCGGGCAGAGAGTCTTCGCCGCGCTGCACGTACACATGGCACGTGCTGCACCCACACACGCCGCCGCAGTTGTGCTGCAACTGCACGCCGTTGTTGAGCGCCACGTCCAGCACTGACTCGCCCTCAGCGGCCACATGGGTCTGGTCGGGTTGCCCGTCCTGAAACTTGAAATGTATATTGACGACTTTCACGGGAAGTAGCTACGTAATTAGCAAAGAGGGGCAAAGGTACGGATGCCTCCCCCCGAATCAAAACTAGCCGGCCGACGGCTCCGCTGCCTGCTGAATACTGCGTGAGACAGTAGCGTACACCTCCTGCCACATAGGATGAGTCTGTAGCGCGGCCTGGTGCCGGGCCAGGGTAGGCGCATCGTGCCGGGCGGCGGGGCCGGTTTGCACCGTGAACGGAGGGTAGGCCAAGGCCTTTTCTACGGTTTCGCGCACCAAGGGTACGATGAGTTCAAACGGCAGCCCGGCTTCCTGCAACAGCGCGTGGCTAATGCCGAGCACGTGGTTGGTGAAGTTGCCGGCAAACACGGCCGCGGTATGTAGCAGGAGGCGCTGCCCTGAGTTGAGCAGACGCACGTCCTGGCTCAAGCTGTGCGCCAGCGTCAGCAGGGTAGCTTGGCTGGCCGCATCGGCCGCTTCCAGGCAGAGCGGGAGCGTGGTCCAGTCTACCATGCGGCCGGGGCTGAACGTTTGCAACGGGTAGAAAACACCCCCGCGCAGGTGGGGGTAGGGCGCGAACACAGCCAGCGGCAGTGCGCCAGCCGTGTGCGCGGCTAGCATATTCGCTGGCAATTGCAGCTGTGCCAACAGCGGCTCCACGGCGGCATCGGGCACGGCCAGCAGCACTATTTCTGCTTCTAGCTGGCGCAAATCTGGGTTGGTGGTAGCGCGGGCTCCGGGCAGCTGCGTGGCCAGCGCGGCGGCACTGGCTGCCGTGCGACTCCACACATGCGTGATGGTATGGCCCGCCCGCAGCAGCGCCGGCCCTAGGTGGGTGGCTACCCGGCCGGCGCCTACTAAACAAATAAGCATAGTGAAAAGGCAGTTTGAAGCGGTAAGTTGCTGCTGCTTATTGAAAACAGCATCTAGTGGCAAGACGACGCGACCCCGTATTTTTTCGCCGAAGATGCTATCTTAACTATGGAAAGCACGTAGTGTTTACTGCTTTATTTACAGCAGCAACTTAATCCGCTTTACTTTCCTGCTCCGCTCTCAACTTAAACGCTTTTTACCGAAACACTTTCTACATGCAACATCTATACACTACCCCGACGGAGCGCTCTGCGCGGCGTCGATTGGGCCGCTTGCTGGGGCTGTGCGCGCTGGCGCTTGGCTTGCAGCTGCCGGCTCAGGCACAATTGAATTACAACCAGTATACTGGAGAAAATGTAGCTGGTACTTACACTGACCTCGGCAGCGCGGGCACTGCTATTGCCACGGCTAATACCGACGACGCTAATTCAGCGGCCCAGAACATCGGCTTCAGCTTTCGATATAATGGCCAAAATTTCACGCAGTTTGTGCTGAATACCAATGGCTACCTGCGCTTAGGTAGCGCGGCCCCTTCCACCACATATTTTTTCAGCAACCCGGATGATTTTGAAGGGGGTCCGCTGGATAGTGAGAATGCAGCCGACGTGAACCTGCTGCTCCCATTTAATGAAGACCTGACGGCCGGCACTAGCCCCACCGAGTACCGGGTGGCCACCACCGGTACCGCCCCAAACCGGGTGTGTACCATTCAGTGGAAAAACGTGAGCGACAAAACGCGTGCTCCGAAAGCCAGCCAGTATACCAACCTGTCGTTTCAGGTAAAGCTTTACGAAACCAGCAATACGATTGAATTTGTGTATGGTCCAGCTACGGGCGGCGCTACCACAGTGCAGTACAAAACCGTTGCTATCGGGCTTAAAGGGAACACCGCTACATCTGATGTAGCTGCCGATGTCTTGGCGCTTAACAAGGAGGCCTTTACGCCCTGGGCACAAGCGCAGTTTGTGGCAGGCGTTACGTTTTTCGATATCCGCAATACAGTGACGCCCGATGCAGGCCGCACTTTCCGATTCAACACACCGCAAGCCAATGATGCGGCGTTGGTGTCTGTTTTCACTTACGGGCAGATTTCGCCCGAAGCAACGCCTCATGCTCCGCAGGCTTTGGTCTACAATACAGGTACGACCACGTTAGCTAGTATACCCGTAACGCTAACAGTAAGCGGCGCTACTACTTTTACCAGCACCCGCACGGTAACGAATCTGCCAGCTGGGAGAATAGCACTCGTGAGCTTCCCCTCCTACCCTGTTCCTACCAGTGGCACCAACAACCTGACAGTAAGTATAGGCAACGACGCTATCAACGGCAACAACCAACAATCTGTTTCTCAGGTTATCACCACCAATACTTTGGGTTATCAAACGCCTAACCAGGACCTAGAAGCATCTTTCCCGAATGCAGGAGCCAATTCTGAGTTTGCGGCCAAATACCGTATCAACCAATCGACTACGGTAAATGGAGTGAAGCTAAACTTTGCACCTGCTACTACTACTTACCCCTACCAGGTGGTACTGTACGATACGTTGGGCACTGACGGTGGCCCTGGTAACGTGCTGTATACATCGACTGCACAAACGCGCACCGCAACTGGCGGCGCCGTAACAGTTGCTATTCCAAATACAGTGGTTAATTCATCGTTTTTTGTAGCGGTGCGTGCCACTCAAGGCCCACTGGGTTTGGGTGCGCAGGTAGAAAACCTTATTGTGCGCCCTACTACCTTTTACCTTATAGCTCCCGAAATTGCTAGTTTGGCTACCTGGACGCCACTGGAAGAAACTGGTGTTGATGATTTACGGCCGGCTATTGATGTGACCTTTGGAGCAGTACCGCCTTGCCAAGCGCCCGTTAATTTGCGATTCGCGGCTGTTACAACTACCTCAGCCAACATCACATTTACGACTTCGGCTGGCACTGGCCCGTACGTAGCTGAATACGGTCCCGTAGGTTTCACACCAGGTTCAGGCACTACAGTTGCCAGTGCTACATCACCTATCACCCTTACCGGTTTATCGGTGCTGACTACTTACGACGTATATGTAAGCAAGAATTGCGGAGGCACGGCCGGCACCAGCGCCCGCTATGGACCATTGAAACTGACTACGCTTTGCCAGCCAGCTGCCGTCACTTTCCCTTACACCCAAAACTTCGATGCAGCCAATACGTTGCCCTGCGGTTACACAATTCTGGACGCCAACAACGACGGTAATACTTGGGAAATTTTATCCGACGCACCTACGCTCACACGCAGCAGGCCAAATGCGCTGATTTGCTATCCTAGTAACAATACAAGTAATGATTGGGTATTCACACAAGCTTTACCACTAACTGCCAATCAGCGATATACAGCCTCGTTTTACTATTACTTAGCTAATACACAAAGCAACAATCAACCAGGACCCTATACGCAACCAGCCAATGTGGAAGTATTTATTGGCACTTCGCCTACCCCAGCTGCCATGACAACTAATCTCTATCGAAATACCAGTCTACCAGTAGTAGCTACAGCCTATACGCAAATCCAGGGAGATGCATTCACTCCACCTAGTGCAGGCTCGTATTACATAGGCATACGTAATAATGGCTCCTCTACTTCGGGCATTTTGATCATTGACGATTTATCTATAACAACCACCACCCTACCCGTCAACCAAGCTCTTTCGCGGGCTATTGAAGCCTACCCCAACCCTACTACAGGCATACTGCGCCTGAACCTGAGTGCCAGCAGTGCCCGCCAGCGGCGTGCTACGGTGTTTAATACCTTAGGCCAGGTAGTGCTGACACGTACGCTCAACACTGCCACCGAGCAACAGCTCAACCTTTCTACGCTCAGCAATGGCCTCTATACGGTGCAACTACAGCTGGACAATGATGTGGTTGTGAAGCGCGTGAGCTTGCAGAAATAAGGTTGACTTGTTTCCGATTTTTACCAGAAGGGCAGTCTAGCTAGACTGCCCTTCTGCTTATGTGAGGTCAGTGTCCGTGTTACAAACAGAAACCAGAACGTTCTACTCGTCCTCAAAAAACGGCGCTTCGCTGTAGAACTTTACGCATAGCCGTAGTAGCCTTGTCAAAGAAATTCAGCATCTTGACAAAGCAATTTTTCCCTTGTTAACACCACTTCCTTTCACCTCTTATTCTGTTTCTATGGCGCAATCCTACCCTGAAGATAAAGTTAGATTACGCGGGCGGCACTGGGCACTAGCGGCTCTGTTGGCGCTGGGCACTACCGGCCTGCACGCACAAAACCTCAATTATCGAACATACGGTACGCAAACTGGCGTAACTGCCTACACTGATCTAGCTGATACCGGAACAGTAATTTCTACCCCTGATAAAGACGATTCCAACTCAGCAGCACAGGAAATAGGCTTCACGTTTCGCTATAACAACCAGGATTTCACGCAGTTTATCCTGAATACGAATGGCTACCTGAAACTGGGTGGCACGGCGCCCTCTCCCGCACTGTATTACGAAGCGGCGCAGACCTTCGCCCAAGGCGGTCCTTTTAAAAGCACGAACGCTGCCGATGTGAATTTGCTGATACCTTTCGCCGCTGATTTGCTGGGTCCTGATGCAGCTGAGTATCGGGTAGCCACCACCGGCACCGCGCCAAACCGCGTGTGTACCATTCAGTGGAAAAACGTGCAGGACAAGCCTCGCCAAACTACAACCACAGGAACAGGCGCTACGACCACCGTTGCGGAGCAATACACTGGATTTTCGTTTCAGGTGAAGCTGTACGAAATCAACAACGTTATTGACTTCGTGTACAATACGCCGACGGCTGGTGCTGGTGCTGCCGCACCTAAGGTGGCAGTAGTAGGTTTGAAAGGCTCGGGCAACGGATTTGAGCAAATTCTCAGCGTAGCGAAAAATACAAATGTCGCTTGGTCAGGACCCACCTTTGCGCAGGGTGACTACGGCGGTATTCCGTTCGTCTTTGCTAAAACCACATTGCCCGATGCTGGCCGTACGTACCGCTTTCGGCCCGCCGCCGCCACCGATGCCAGCGTAGCAGCCATCTACACGCTGGGCAAGCTACCTATTTCGGGTGTGGGTCCGCAGACCATCCAGGGCGCCGTCCGCAATGAGGGCTATACTACCCTTACCAATGTGCCGGTGACCCTAACGGTAGCGGGCGCCAACTCTTTCACAAGCAGCAAAACGGTTGCCTCCATTGCACCCGGCGCCACCGCTACCGTTGCATTCGATAGCTTTACGCCTACCGCCACCGGCGACAATACCGTAACCGTAACTGCTACCGCCGCGGGCGACGTGACCACAGCGAATAACACCACTACAGTAGCCCAGCAAGTTACGGCAGATACCTACTCCCACGCTACCCCTGGCGTACTGAATACGAGCAGCTACGGCGGCACTACTGCTGTGGCGTATCTGTCGCGCTTTCAGGCCACTGATACGCGTAGTGTGCAAAGCGTGAATGTATACACCAACAATGCAGCCTCTGTGGGCCGCACGGTATACGCAGTGGTAGTAAATGCCCAGGGCGCTATCATTGCCCGCTCTCCCGATTATCAATTGCAAACGGCTGATATGGGCCGGTACAACACTTACACGCTCAGTACGCCCGCTATTGTCTATGGCACCGACTTTTTTGTAGGACTTGCTTTAACGCCAAACGCTACCTCCTACTTCCCGGTTGGCACTCAAGCAGAAAACCCTACTCGTCGCTTAAGCACTTATAGCCTAGCAATAGGTGCCGGCACTGCCCCAGCGGATTTATCGACCAGCAATGCGGGCAAGCTCATGATTGAGGCTGTAACGGCTCCCGTAACCTGCCTACCACCTACCAACCTACTCGTTTCGGCTACCACCTCCACCGGTGCTACGCTGAGCTTTACGGCTCCGGCTGGCACCGCGCCGGCTGGTTATAGCCTTGTATACGGTCCTGCGGGATTCGATCCGGCTACGGCAGGCACGCCCGTAACAGGTACGACTTCGCCGCTTGCCCTCACAGGCCTAGCGCCGGCTACCACGTACCAGGCGTATGTGCGCAGCACGTGCAGTAGCACCAGCGCCAGCCTATTTTCGGCGCCGGTGACCTTTACTACGCTGTGTACGCCTCCCGCGCCGCTAGCTACGTTCCCGTACAATGAGAACTTTGATGGTGTAACAGCCCCAGCCCTACCCTGCGGCTTTACGGTACTCGACGCTAACACCGATGGCTTCACCTGGACCACTAGCACCGCCGCCGCCCGCAGTGGAGCCAACGCGCTGACGTACAACTTCAACAACCAAAGCCTGACCACCGCTGCCGACGACTGGGTGTTTACGCCGGCTCTCACGCTCCAGGCCGCGCAGCAATATCTGTTGTCGTTCTACTACCGTGTGGGCAATACAGCCACGCCCGAGCGCCTGGAAATTAAAGTAGGTACTGCGCCTACCGTGGCTGGCATGACGACTACCATTTTCACTGGTAACAACCTCACGGCCAATACCTTCACGCAGGGCACAGCCCAGCCCATCCGGGTAACGACTGACGGCACGTACTACGTGGGCATGCACGTAACCAGCGCCGCTAACTCCTTCCGCCTGTCGATTGATGACGTGACGCTGACGGCTGGCCCGTTGGCAGTCAACCAAGCACTGTCGCAGGCCGTGGCGGCCTACCCTAACCCTACCAGTGGCCTGTTGCACATAGACTTGCGCAGCAGCAAGGCGCACCAGGCACAGGCCACTGTTATCAATTCTTTGGGTCAGTCAGTCCTGACCCGCACGCTCTCCACTAAGCAACCTGATGAGTTAGATATGGCTACGTTGGCAGCGGGCATCTATACACTAAAGATTGATCTTGATGGCGAAACCGCTGTGAAGCGCATTAGTGTACAGAAGTAACCTGCTTTTCGCTTACAATAAAAAGGGCAGCCAAATGGTTGCCCTTTTTATTGTGGAGTACCTCAAAAAGCGGAGCAGCCGCGTAGCGATTTTTTGGGTCTGCAAATGAGTTGATGATTATTACTGATCAGCGCTGTGTAGTGGTATAAAGACTCTACCCATTTTCGCACCGCTATGCGGCGCTTCGTGCGGGCAACGCTATTTTTCTACAAACCTTCCGCCACTACGCAGCTACTTCGCAGCTTGGATTACAGAAATAGCTTCCGTGTATTTTCAGGTCAACATAGGGGAAGTGCTGCCACCTGACGCAAAAAAGCCGGACTACCATTAAGGTAGACCGGCTTTTCAGTTCTGGCAAAGCGTGCGTTAAGCCACTTGGCGCGGACGCTGTACGGGCCGTGCCCGTAGTGGGGTGGCCTCGTCGTTGGTCGCGGGTAGGGCGGCGCTGGTGTCGCGGCGGCGCTTCACGAAGGCCATGCCGAAGCCTACTGCCATTAGCAGCGTACCGCTCCAGAGCAGGTTGATGAAAGGCTTCTCCATCGCTTTCAGAATGATGTAGTCCTTCTGAGCCGTGCTTACACCGAAGGTGAATTTGCCGGCCGTGGGGTCTACGTTCAGGAACGTCAGGCGCAGGCCCAGGTCTTCCGATTGGTCGGGCACGCGGCCTACCATGCGGTTGCGCACCACAAACATGGGGTGGATGTGATACTGGCGCTTCTCACCGTACACAATGAAGTCGCCCTGAATGGCCAAGTCGCCTTCCTTCAGATTTAGACCAGCCGTTTGGTGCGCGGGCTCTACGGCGCGCAGCACCGCAAAGTAATCGTTGAGGTAGATGGTGTCGCCCACGCTCAGAACGTGCTCCGTTACCTCACTCCAATCGGGGCCGGTGGTAGGCGGGGTAGCACTCACGTGCGAATAGATATCGTGGTCCCAGAACTTCTTGATATCAGGCGAAGCCAGCAGGCCGCCCATTTCTTCGTTAGCCTGGGCACGCGGGAACAGCTCGAAGGTTTTGCCGCTTTTCTTCTCCTTGTACTCGACGCGGTAGTAGGTATTCTCGGGCAGGATTTCGAGCGTATCGCCAGCCTTGTAATACGTTTTACCGCCGCGCTTCACATCGCCGCGGGCAACGGCTTTGTACTCGTCGTCGGTGCGGAATAGCAGCTCTTTGTTGACGTAGCCAGGCACGCCGGGCACATCAAGATACTGACCGGTGTAGCTCACGTCGTACGGTCCCATAGGCGCCGCCTCGTTGCGCCACAGCAGCACGTTATCACGATTCAGCTCCTCGTTGAACTCCTTAGAATACACTAGGCCCGATACGTTGCCGGAAATGATGTTGGAGTAGCCGGCCGAAGCCAGAATACCCAGCAGCATCAGCGCCACGCCAATATGCGCCACGCCGCCGCCCGATAGGCTCACTTTGCGCCGCAGCAATGTAAGCACCATGCTTAGGTTGGCCAGCACGCCAAATAGGGCCGCAGTTAGCAGCACGATATACACTGGCTTCATTTCCAGCTTGTTGTAGCGCACCAGCAAAATCACTAGGGCAGCGCCCAGCAACGTGAGGATGCCCGGCACCGTGAGCGAGTTGGTGAGGCTTTCCTTATTGTTTTTCTGCCACCACATCACCTGCGCCAGCCCCGATAGGAAGACTACGCCTACCCCCATCCACAGCTGAATTTTGGTGTAGTGCCCGATCTGGTCGGCGGGTAGGGCTAGGTTGGATTTGATGCCGATGAAGCCTAGGAAGGCGTTGTACACCGGAATGCTGGTAGTAACCAGCACCTGAAACGCGCCCAGGCATAGCACCGTAGCACCCACAAATACCCATAGCTCCGGATTGTAGGTAGTCAGCTCTTTCTCCGAAACCGGAATAGAGCGCCAGCGCGCCACCAGCAGCGCTACAGACAACACCGCGAAAACACCCAGGTAAATCAACAACTGGCCCGACAGGCCCAGGTCCGTAAAGGAGTGCACTGAGGCGTTGCCCAATACACCACTACGCGTAAGGAAGGTAGCGTACAGCACCAGCACAAACGTAGCAATGACGAGCACAAATGACGTGCGCAGGCCAGTTTTGCCGCGCTTCCACAGGATGAGGCCGTGCAACGAAGCCACCAGCACCAACCACGGGATGTACACGGCATTTTCTACCGGGTCCCAGTTCCAATAGCCGCCAAAGTTTAGGGTTTCGTAGGCCCAATAGGCACCCATCATCACCCCTACCCCTAGCACCAGGCCACCTACCAGCGTCCAGCGGATGGCGGGCTGTACCCAGGCAGTCAGTTCGCGCTTCCAAAGGCCGGCCATGGCGTAGGCAAACGGTACTAGCGTGAGAGCAAAGCCCAGGAACAGCGTGGGCGGGTGAATCACCATCCAGTAGTTCTGGAGTAGGGCATTCAGGCCGGTGCCGTCTTTGGGAATGAAGTTGGGGTCGGTTTTGAAAACCGGAATATCCAGGAAGTCGCGCAGCAGAATAAACGGCGAAGAGCCAATCTTGACGTCGCCAATCACTACCCCCAGGATCATGGAAACCAGGAAAAGCTGCACGCCCGCAAACACGGCCATTACCGGCGCTTCCCACTTCTTACTGTATCGGATAATAATGAAGCCCAGCACTACCTGCCAGAAAATCCAGAGCAGGAACGAGCCCTCCTGTCCCTCCCAGAAACAGGAAATCATGTAGTATACCGGCAGGTGGTTGCTGCTGTGGCTCCAGGCGTAATAGTACTCGTAGTGGTGGCCGTGTATGATGGCGAATAAGCTGGCAATAACTGCCAGCACAGCCGCCCCGTGCACGAAGAATGCACCACGAGCCAACCGCTGCCAGCCCAAATCGGGAGTGCCCAGCGGCTGGGCTTTGGCCGCCATATAGTAGGAATAGGCCGCTACGCAGGCTGCCGCAAACGCTACAATGACACTTGCGTGTCCCAGGTCACCGATGAACGTGTTTAGCATAAACTGTTTGTTGAAAAGACTGGCTGCGTAGTGCTCGAAAGGTGCTCTACTTTCTTTTTTCAGTGGTAGACAAATGCTTCAGGCGGGCCTGATGCTGTCGTCGTTGCCACTGCATCATGGTTCGGGAGTCTCGCTGCCGGGTGGCAGCTTGCTTCTTGGCGGCAGAGGGCATTCGCTGCACGTAGGCCACCCACTGTTGCTGCAACAGCAGCGGCGGCGCGTTGTTGGGCGCTTGGGCTACTATTTGGTAGAGGTAGCGACCGGGGGCCGCGAGCGTATCGGTGTAGGAGTAGCTTTGGTCGCTGCCACCGTAGGTGGTGCGGCCCACCTCCAGCGCCGCCAACGGCTGGCTGCGAAATTCCGCTGTCTCGCGGCGCACCACCTGAAACCGGGTGGTGCTACCCAAGGAGTCGGGTAGGGTCCAGTACAGTTGTACTACCCTAGCATCGGTGGGCACTACGCTGCTCAATGAGGGCTCGGCGGCGGCAGGGCGGCCTTGTGGCTGCTGACTGACGACCAAAGCAAACTGGCAAAAGTCTTTCAAGTAGCCATCCACATCCAGCAGGTAGGGCTGCCCGGCTTGCAGGCTATCCAACATCACAAATACATCGTCCTGGCTACCCAACGAGGTACAAGATAGTACCCGGTAGGTAGCAGGCTGGCAAGGAGTACCCGTAAGCACCACCAGCTGCACACCACGAGTGTCGCGGCACTTTTGCCCACCGATATTCACGTAGTAACGTCCTGAAACCGATGGCGTGAACTCAAACCACTGGTCGTTGTGGTATTCGATGCACTTGCCCGTTAGCTTTTCGTCAACGCAGGCCCACTGCACGGTGCAGCCCGTTGTGGTAGACGTTACTTGCTCGTTCAGGCGCAGCACGCGGCGCTTCTCAATATCATCGTTGGGTACCTGCGCTGTGGCAGTTAAAAATTGAGCGTTGACAATTAAAAAGCAGTAAAAAGAAGCCATACTTATGCGCGGCCAGAAGCGAAGTTTCGCTTCCACTATCCCGCGCATTATCTCTGGCTCACTCCGCATTTCAACTGTTTAATTCTCAACTTTTAATTAACCGACGCCGTGGCGCCCTTAACATCTTTCTCCACGTATTTAGAGGGGCACTTCAGCAGAATCTTATCGGCCACGAATACATCGTTACGCATGGCGCCGGTAATCACTACCTGCTCCGACTTATCAAAATCCTGGGGCTTGGGATTGAAATACACCACGCGTTGAGCGATGCGGTTGGTATCCACCAGGGTGAAAGCAAAATAGTTGGGGTCGAGGGTAGGGTTGTACTCCAGGCCCATAATCTGCTGGCCACTGCGCGGCAGGCGGCCTACCACGTGCACTTTGGTGTTCTTGCCCTCGGCGGCCAACTCGCGGGCCTCTTTAAACGAAACGTATTGGCTGACATCGGCCGAAGTAGTCATCAGAATACCAATGGCGGCGGCGATAACGACCAGAATGAGAATATGCGATTTCTTCATGGGTGCAAAAAAGCGGAAGACGCGGCGCTGCCGAAAAGCGACAGCAACTTAGAACAAGAAAGCCGGGTAGAAAAGTCCCCTACCCGTAAAAAGCGTGAGACTAAATCTGTTGCCCGCGGCAAAAGTACGCACGCAATCGGCAACTATTGTTGAAGAGTGCTCGTAAGGGCGCGCCTAGTCGCGCACTTCCTTCTCCAAACGGCTAATTTTGCGGTCCAGCGAAATCAAAAAAAACAGCAGCCCGGCCAATACTACGGCAATAACGGCCACCACCACGTAGATTTTGCCACTCTGGCGCAGGGCGTCAGCCATTTCGGGCTGATCAGCAGTTTGGGCGGCAGCACGTAGTACCGGCAGTAGCAATGCTATGAAGAGAGTTACTATCCGCATCACCCTACCCTTCTTCATCAACTCAAAACCCTTGTTACGCAAGCTGTTTGTCATATACTTTTTGTTTGAGAAAGGCCACGCGGCTAGCTAGTTGCGCCAGCCAAAATCCTAATAGCGTCCAGCCAATCACGGCGGGGTAGAATACCATGCGCATGTTGCTATCCAGGTCGTACTTGGCAAAGGCCGGGTTGCCGCCCGCGCCGGGGTGCAACGAGGCCGTCAGGCGCGGCAGGATGAAGAACAGCGGCATGGCCGCCGCAAAGGCGAATATGTTGTAGATAGCCGAAACACGGGCGCGTTGCTGCTCATCCTGGAAAGACGAGCGTAGCACCAAGTAGGCACCGTAAATAAGCATGGCAATGGCCGCGCCGTTGAGCTTGGGGTCGTTGGTCCACCATGCACCCCATGTATATTTAGCCCAGATGCTACCCGTAGCCAGCCCCACAAAACCCATGTAAATGCCGGTTTTAGCGGCTTCGTGCGAGAGAATATCCAGCTGGGGGGTAGGAGCGCGCAGGTAGCGCACCGAGTAATAGACCGAAGCCGTGAGCACCGCCGTCATGCCAAACCACATGGGCACGTGGAAGTAGAGGTTCCGAATGCTCTCGTTGAGAATTGCCAGCCGGGGCACCGGCATCAGCAGGCCCGCCACCGCCACGTATAGCAGCAGCACCACGGCCAGACCTTTCCACCAATTGTTTTTCATAAGCTACTTGCTGCTACACCCGAAGGCCACAGTCTTTGGTGAACGAAGAGAAACAGTATACAAATTCCGGACGGGCAACATTAATTCTGCATGAAAAGCTGAGCACAGATCAGGAGCGCCACAGGAACGGAAAAAGCAGGTAAGAAACCGCTCCTACAATCATATTTAGTGCTACCAGCGTGAGCAAAGAGCTGCGGCTGGCATCGAACTCCAGCCCATCCAGGGCATTTTTAGAAACTTTGATGAGCAGTAGCAGCATCGGAATCATTAAGGGAAAGCCCAGAATGGCCATGAGCGTGTGGCTGTTGGTGGCCTTAGCCGCAATGCCCGATACCAGCGTGAGTGTGGAGGCAAATCCAATGGCCCCTAGCGCCATATTCAACAAAAACAGCGGCACATCCTGCACCGGGTTGCCTAGCACCAACGCATAGAGCGCAAACCCCACCCCACCGAGCCCCAACAGGAGCAGCACGTTGTAACCGATTTTAGCCAGAATTACGGCCTGCGGGCGCACCAGCGCATAATAGTAAAGTTGTCGGCCGCGGCTTTCCTGCAAGAATCCTTTGGCTACGGCATTCACGGCCGTGAACAGCAGGATAATCCAGAACAACGCATTCCAGGCGGGAGCGGGCAGTTCCCCTCCCCGCAAGGCAAAGCTGATGTAGCACACGAATACCGTGCTGCCCACGTACAGCAACATGCCGCTGAGGGTAGCACGCTGCCGCCATTCCAGACGAAAGTCTTTCTGCATCAGATAGCCAATCTCACGAACGAGCTGCATGGGAAGCGGGGTAGAAAACGGACCGCAAAGATACAGCACGCGAACTTAGGGTAGGCAGGTCCATCGTCATCAAAGATGCTAGTTGCTTCTGACCTGCCCTAAAAACAACAGCCGCCACGATACGTCGCGGCGGCTGTTCCATCAAATTATTGCTTATGCCAGGGTTTTAGAAATCATACCCCAGCGTGAAGTAGAATTTCGGTCCCGAACGGTTGTAGTCCTCCTGCCCCCAGGCCACATCGGCTTTGCCGTAGAAACCCAGGATGGTGGTGCGAATACCGCCGCCGTAGCCAATCAGCAGCGGATTGCCGAAGGTGGTAACCGTACCGGAAAAGGCATTACCGTTTCCGCCGAAGGGCTGCGTATTATAGGAGTTGTTGGTATTGAAAGGATTGACGCCAGAATAAGCTGAGCCTCCATCTACAAAACCCGTTAGTTGCAGATTGCGGAAGAAGCCAGAGTAAATGGGCTTGTTGGAGAGGTACTGAATGATGGGTACACGCAGTTCGGTGTTGAACAGAATGTATTTTGGACCGTTGCGCTTGCTGTAGTTGAAGCCCCGTAGGTTCGTCACGAACTGCTGGTAGAACAGCTGGGTAGGGTCGTAGTTGGCGCTTGGATTACCATCGGGTTGCAGACGGGGATTATCGTAACGATTGTTTAGCCAGTTATCCATACCACCCAGACGGTATGCCGACTGCGCCGGGCCAAAGAACTGCCCGTGGCTCACACGGGTAGCCCAGACAATCGACCGGTGAATTTTCTGGTAGTGGCGCAAATCCACGTACAAATTACTCAGGTTCATGTCGTTATTATCCATGCTGGTCAGCTTCTGGTAGCCCACCTTCATGCGCGTGCCTTGCAGCATGTTCACGCCCGTAGCAATAGCATTGTCGAAGATCAGTTCCCCGTTGAAGCCCAGATAATTTCGGTTGATATCCGCCGCACCGAGCAAGTCATTCAACACTAATCGACTGACGTTCACGTAACTTGGACCACCTCGCACGCTCAAATTGTGCGTGAGGGGATAGGCAATGCTCGGCGCAATCTCGTGCCGACCATAGCGCGTTAGATAACCCGACTGATTTGGCACGCTCAGGAAATACGCCTGCTTCTGGTACCGAATGCTCCAGTCGTAGCGGTGCGTCAGGTTGGTGTACTCCGCATACATGTTACTGGTTTTCAAATCAGTAAGCGCGAAGATACTGGCCCGTATCCGGTGGTTCTCGAACAGATCCGACATATTGGCCTGCCCAATCAAGCCAAAGCCCAGTAGCGGGTCCACGTACAGCGACGACACCACGTTGTCGATGCTGAAACGGTTGTCGTAGCGGTAGGGGCCGTTGATAGCCAATGCATTGGCTGGTGGCGGGGTTGGGGCGGCCGTCAGGGCTTTGGTTGTAGCCGAGGGGGTGCGACGACGCTGTGCGGTATTGTTGCGAGCCGTCGACATCGGAATATCCTCGTCGAACTTATAATCACTCACGTTCACCTGCTGGGTGCGGCGCGGTGCCGTGGAGCTTGGCGTAGCAACCATCGGAGCCGTCGTCTGGGTTGTATCGGGCGTGGCGGCGGGGGGCGTTACGGCCAGCGTAGAGTCGGTAGTAGCCGGCGTGGGGGCCGGGGCGGGGCGGCGCACGGCAGACGGCGTTACCGGCCGGCGCACAGGGGCCGGCTTGGGGCGCGAGCGGTCTTCCAACGTTTCCTGGCGCGCCGTTCTGTAGAGCTTCACGCTCTCGGGCAGCGGGTAGTTGGGATAGAGAAACACCGCATCGCGGGCACGGTCGGTGGTAACGAAGCCCAACGCGTTGGTTGTGGCGTTGTAGTCGAAGCTGCGGATATCAACCGGAAAACTGGTTACGGCCGTGCGCTGCCGGGTAGCCAGATTCAGCCGATACACGCTCCGAATCCCGCTTTCTTCCCCTAGATACAAGACTTCAGAATCGGAAATAGCGCGGGGAGTGCCTTCGTTGGAGATGGTGCTGACCAATGACTCCATTGGCCGGGGCCGACCATCGAGGTGGTACAGAAACAGGTCGTAGTTATTGACTACAGAGCTAAAATCGCCCCGCGCCGTGCCCGTGTTATCGAGCCAACGGTTGGAGCTGAACACAATGCCCTCGCCATTGGGTAGGAAGGTAGGCTCCACATCATCGAACACGTCGTCGGTCAGCTTTTCGGGCCGCCGGCTACCAGCGCGCAGCAAGTACAGATCGTTCTGCCCATCGCGGGCGGCACTGAATACCAACGATTTGCCATCGGGCGAGTAGGCCAGGCTCATCACCTGCGTAAACTGCCGAAAAATGGACTCATCCTTCCGCCGGAAAGGTAAGGCATCGAGCAGGCGCTCCAAGGTGTTGGCGAAGCCACTACCACCGGCTTGCCGTAGGCGCAGGGTCATGTACCCTTTGTCCATCTCGGCCACGGCTACTTGGTTATTGCCGCGCCACGCCAGCACCGGCAGGCGCGTTTCCACTTGTTGATCGGGCGTGCGGTAGCCGTTGCGGTGAATCACGTCGCGGTGCGAGCCGTCGCGGTTCACCACTATCACGCGGTAACGCCCGCCCTCGTTGGCCACATAAGCCAAGCGTTGGCCGTTGGGACTGAGCACTGGCTGCGAGTAAATTACCGACTTGCGGTTGTTGCGCGAGGTTAGCTGCGCCTGCTCATTCAGAGGCACAAAAGCCGTTTGAGGCTGGGCATTCAGCTGGCGATAATATTGCAGCCAGTCGCGCAGAAAAATCTTGTACGGCACGTTCAGCGACGAGCTGATGCCTACCTCCACATCGCGCGTAATACGCGTGAGGTTCAAAATGTTCTGAATAGTGGTGTAGCCGTAGCGCTCCGCGATGTAGTTCCAGATGCTTTGGCCGGCCAGTTGGGGGTTGCGCAGGAAGAATGGTGCCGTGCGCGTGCCCTCGTACTGCTGGGTCATGTCGCGCATGTAGTTGTCCATATCCACGCTCCACCCCTCGGCGGCGTAGGCCGAAGCCCCACCGATAAACCAGTCGGGCAGTTGCAGCAGGTAGGTGCTTTGCAGCACTTCTTTCAGCGAGCCGCCGTACATCATGTCGTTGAGCAGCACGCGGGTTACCTGGTAGCTCACATCACGTTTAAACTGCGTTTGCTGGCCCTGGTAGGCAATCTGCACCTTGGTCATGCGCAGCAGCGAGGTTTCGCCACCCATCTGGTACTTATCCTGATCCAACCCAATATTGCTCTGCCGCAGGTCGCCCACAGAGTTATAGAGCATGATGGTGGTTTTAGAATAGGGGTAGTAGCCGATGAGGGAGGTGATGCGCTGCAACTCCTTTTCGGCGTACTCGGCGGCGCGGCGGGCTGCAATTTCGCCCCCGGCATAATAATAGATGTTGAAGTTCTGGGTGCTCAACTGCATCCAGTCAAACTTCTTGTATTGCAGGCGCACCCGCCCAAACGGTTCCTGTGCGGTTTGCGCCACGGCAGCGGAGGGGGCCACCCAGAAAGAACCCGATAACAGCAGCACAGCAAGTCCCAGCAACCGGCCTACCCGGCGGGGTAACAGTAAGGAGTAGTGCTTCATATAGGAACCAGAAAGAAGAGTTCAGGAAGAAAAAGCAGCGGCCACCGGAGCGGCTTTATACAACGCGTGATATCGGGAAATATTGACCTCCGGCCACAGGTCGGAGGCACTATTTTCCAAGTAATTAGCCAGCTGGTCGGCCAGCCCCGGCGCCAGCAGTACGCCTTTGGAGCCGAAACCGTTAAATATACTTAAAATAGGCAGTTCGGGGTGCCGCCCCAGCAAGGGTTTTCGGTCGCGCACGGCGGGGCGTACGCCGGCTCGCTGGGCCGTGATGGTAAAGGGTAGGGTAGTCATGTCGGCGAGGCGCTGGCTTAGCTCAGCAGTGGCTTCCGGCGTGATGCCCTCCGCAAACGGCGGCCAGCGGTAGGTAGCTCCTACCCGGAAATGCCCCTCGCCCAGCGGCACCACGTAGGCTCCTTTGTTGAGTACCTGTTCTTCGGGTAGGCCGGGACACGCCACGTCCAGCACTTCGCCTTGGTTGGGCGTGAGCGGCAGCCAGTTGAAATACGGATTCTGAACGGCTCCTACCCCCTCGCAGCACACCACTTGCCGGGCCTGTACCTGGCCGGGTGCATAGGTAGCGCCGTCGGCATCAAACACCAGCTGCGACCATTCGAATACTTCCTGACGCAGCCAGCCCTGAGCCAGCGCTTCATGCGCCAGCGTAGCCAGCAGCTCGCGTAGCCGTACGTAGCCACCGTGCTGAATCTGGATACCCCCAAACTCCTGCCGTACGCCTGGCAGCGGCGGCAGGGAGCCGGTTACCTCCGTCACGTAGTGCCGCCAGGGTGCGTCGGCGCTGCGGGCCACCACCGTGTTCTGCTCCCCCACCGACGAAAACAGCTTTTGGACAGGCGTTTGAATGAAAAACGTTTCGCCGTATTGCTGCTCCATTGCCTGGTAAAAAGCGGTAGCAGCGGGTAGTAGTTCGTCTATTTTCCAGGCCAGTGCGAAACGCTTGCCGGCCACAGGATTAATCAATCCGGCCGCTACGTTGGAGGCCGAATTGGGGTGGCCAGGGTCGTAGACCAGCACCGTGTGGCCGCGCTGGCGCAGGGTGTGGGCCAGGGTAGCCCCCGCCAGGCCGTGCCCAATCAGCAGGTAGTCGTAGGTTGTCATGCAGGGGTAAAGTAACGCGAAATTGCTGGCGTTGGGTACGGGTGGTTGCCCACAACAAGCCGCGGCGGGCTTCGGTTCGCGTCAACTCTCGTAACTTACCTCCCCAATTTCATCCAGCGCGTGCTGGTTTCTTTTCTTTACTTTATGCTAGTTGCCGGCTTCACCTTTAATGCCTTTTCGGAGAATACCTATCTGCTCATTGATGAAGCCACCCGCCAGTGCGCCATCGTAGACCCCGGCTGCTACGACTGCGCCGAGCAGCAGGCGCTACGCGAGTACATTGAGGCCGAAAAACTACAGGTAGTACTGCTGCTGAACACCCACGCCCACATCGACCACGTGCTGGGCAATCAGTTCGTCATCGACACGTATAAAGTCCCCTACCTGCTGCACGAGGCCGATTTGCCCGTACTGCGCGCCGTGCCTACCTACGCGGCCAACTACGGCTTTCCGGCCTACTCACCCGCCGAGCCCACAGGCACGCTCACGCCCGACAAAGCAGTACGCATCGGCGAAACCGAGCTGGAAGTGCGCTTTGCGCCGGGCCACGCCCCCGGACACGTGGTGTTGTACCACGCGCCTACCCACACCGTCATCGGCGGCGACGTGCTGTTCCAGGGAAGCATTGGCCGCACCGATTTGCCTGGCGGCAACCACGCTACGCTCCTGCAAAGCATTCGCACGCAGTTACTTACCCTGCCCAACGAAACGGTGGTGTACCCCGGCCACGGCCCGGCTACTACCATTGGCGAGGAACGTCAGTCCAATCCGTTTCTGCAATAAAAGGCTTGTTTGAACGTCATTTCGAGCGCAGTGAGAAACCTCGCTTGATAGTACTTTCTATCTACCGTCAGCACGCGAGATTTCTCACTGCGTTCGAAATGACATTCAAACAAGCCCTTAAGACCCTCCTATATGAAAAGACATATTCCCAACGCGGTTACCTGTCTCAACCTGTTTTCCGGCTGCTTGGCCGTTAGTCAGATTTTTGCCGGGCGGTTGGACTTGGCGGCCTACTTCGTAGCCCTGGCGGCGGCGTTTGACTTTGCCGATGGTCTACTGGCCCGCGCCCTGCATGTGTCGTCGCCGATTGGCAAAGACCTGGACTCGCTGGCCGATATGGTATCGTTTGGGGTAGTGCCAGGCGCCATGCTGATGCAACTGCTGGTACGCGGCGGCACCGACCTACCCGACTGGCTGCCCTACCTGGGTTTTATCGTGACAGTGTTTTCGGCCCTGCGCCTAGCCAAGTTCAACAACGATACCCGCCAGAGCGACTCCTTTATTGGTCTGCCTACCCCCGCGTGCACGCTGGTGGTGGCCTCTCTCCCCCTCATCCTCCTCGACGACCGATTTAACCTAGCGCACCTGATTCTTAATCCGTGGGTGCTGCTGGTACTTACGGCTGTGCTGTCGGGCTTGCTGGTGGCCGAGCTGCCGCTGTTTGCGCTTAAGTTCAAGCACTTTGGGTGGTCGGGTAATGCGCTGCGGTTTGTATTTTTGGGTTTGGCGGTAGTATTGCTTTTTCTCTTACAAGCCGCCGCCGTACCGCTTGTCATTTTGCTATACGTTGTGCTGTCCGTAGCACGGCCAGCGCGAAGCTGAGCCTACTCTATAATACAGTGTAATATTCCTGCGGCGCGGCTGTTATCCTTATTGCCTGCATTGCCCACTGAACTGAGTAAGTGGCAGGTGTGTTTCACGTGCGCTTTTCTTCTACTGTTACCTACGCCGCTTTTTATTTGATTCGAACTTCTATGCGCTTCCCTACTTCGCTTTTGCTCGCGTGCCTGCTGGTATTGGTTGCCTTAGTGCCGAGCCAAGCGCAGACGGTTTTCTCGCAGCAACTTGCCTGGCAAGGCTACACTACGCTCACTAGCCACAACGGCCAGGAGCGCCGCGTGCCTACCTTTCGGGGCGCCACGTATGAGCCAGGGGCCCGAGCAGGGTTGTATACCCTGCGCATCAATGGCCGAGTGAGTGAAGGGCAGATGGAAAACGCGATGTATGAGGCTTTCGCCGCTACCGATGCGCGTGCTTTTGAAGGCGCCACGTTTCCCGCAGGCCCTACCCTCCGATTTGGTATGGCCAACCGCCAGCCCATCACTTATGTAGATTTGCCCGCTGTGCGCCGCAACGCCCAATCGGGCCAGGTAGAGAAGCTGATTTCGTTTGACTACCGCTATGTGCTCGGTGGAGCGGGTACTACTGCCAACCGACCATCGCGCACCCAGCGCAATCATACCTCAGCTTCTGTGCTTCGCCAAGGCACATGGTATAAAATTGGGGTCCCCGAAAGTGGTGTGTATAAGCTTGATAAAGCAGCACTGACTTCCTTAGGCATCAGCGTGCAAAGCACCGATCCACGCCGGATTCAGGTGTTTGGCAATGCGGCCGGCGGCATGTTGCCCCAACTCAATGGCGCCCCCCGCCCCGCCGACTTAGAAGAACTAGCACTCGGGTTCGTGGGCAATGCCGACGCAGTTTTTGACGACAACGAATACCTGACGTTTTACTCCCGCGGTCCGCACGTGTGGGAGCGAGACCCCACGGCCCCTACCCCGCGCTTTCGCCACGTGCAGCACCTGTATACCGACACAGCCTACTATTTCGTGACGGTAGGCACTGGTGCGGGACGGCGTCTCACCACGGCCACCACCGCGGCCGCGCCCACTGCCACCATCACGACCTTCGCCCACCGCGACTACTACGAGCACGATATTGTCAACATTCAGAAGTCGGGGCGGCAGTGGTTAGGCGAACCGTTGGAAGGAGGCACGTTGGAAGTTCCGTTTACAGTGCCAAACGCAGTGCTGGGCGCAGCAGTGCAGCTCACATCGTCGGTGGCCGCCTCTAGCCTTAGCGCAAGCACGGTACAGTTGGCCCTAAACGGACAGAACGCCGGTACACAATCCATTTTGGGTCGCTCGGCGTCCTCCTACCCCGAGCGCGCCAATACGGCCCTCACAACGTTGGCTATCACCCCAACCTCTTTGGCGGCTGATACGCGCGTGCGGTACACCTTCAGTAGCACTGATGGGAGTGCCCGCGCCTGGCTCGACTACGTAGAGCTGAACACCCAGCGCCAGCTGCGCTACGTGGGCAGTGGCCGTCAGCTCGATTTTCGTTCTTTCAGCAACATCGCGCCGCAGGCAGTTAGCCGTTTCACTGTTGACAATGTGGGTAGCGCCACGGTGTGGGAAGTGACGCATCCGGCGCGCCCCGTGGCCTACCCGCTCAGCAGCGGCAGCTTCGTAGCACCCACCGATTCGCTACGCGAGTTTGTGGCCTGGCAAGAGGCTGACCTATACACGCCGCGTCTGTTTGGCCGGGTAGGCAACCAAAACCTGCACGCCCTCAACCTCGACGGCAAAACGGATCTAGTGATTGTCACACACCCACTGTTTCTGAGCGAAGCCGAGCGCCTAGCTGCCCACCGCCGAACGCACGATGGCCTTACGGTGCAGGTGGTCACTACCTCGCAGATCTACAACGAATACAGTTCCGGCGGGCAGGACATTACCGCCATCCGCGACCTGATGAAGCAGGTCTACGACCGTACTGCCAGCGGCAAACAACTCTACTTGCTGCTATTTGGTGATGCCTCGTTTGATTATAAATCGGACCCGACCAATGACCTTAATAAGGTTCCTACCTGGTGGAAGTTGCGCTACTACCTTGAGCCTCGTACGCTGAATGTCACCAACCCCACGCCCGATCGGGCCAATCAGAATTACGTGCCGGTGTACGAGTCGCGCGAGTCGTTTGCCGTTGTGGCGCCTCGCAGCGGGCAGCAGGGTGTCACCTTCTCCACCGACGACTACTTTGGCTTGCTCGATGACAACGAGGGCGAACTAAACGAAAGCTACTCGGCCACAGATGAGCTGATGGACATTGGGGTAGGGCGCCTGCCGGTGCGGGTCTCTTCTGGTACGAACACGGCTGCTCTCACTGTCAACAAGCTGATTCGTTACGACGACCCAACCACCTACGGCAAGTGGCGCAATCGCCTCACCTTTGTGGCCGATGATGGCGACTATAACCTGCACACGCTTTACTCAGCCGAGCCACTGGCCAATGCACTGGTCGCCAACCAGCCGGCCTATAACGTGCACAAGGTCTACCTCGACATGTACCCGCAAATTGCGGCGTCGGCTGGGCAAAGCTCGCCGGCGTGCATGCAGGCCATTGATGAGTCGCTGGAACAGGGCACACTCATCATGAATTACAGCGGCCACGGCGGCCCCGAAGGCTGGGCCGATGAGCGGATTTTAACTCGCTCGTCTATTCAAGCGCTCCAAAACAGTCAGCGCCTCGCTTTCCTGCTCACCGCTACCTGCGACTTCAGTACCTACGACGACCCCGACCGCACCTCGGCTGGCGAAGAGATGCTAACCAATGTTGAAGGCGGCGCCGTGGGCCTGCTGACCACTACCCGCCTAGTGTTTTCCAACAACAACCAGGCCTTAGCTGAGTCCTTCTACGCGGCAGCTTTCACACCCATCAACGGCGTCCTACCCCGCATGGGCGACATTCTGGCTGAAACCAAAAATAACAGCGTCCGCTCGGTCTACAACCGCAATTTTTCTTTCCTGGGCGACCCGTCTGGCCGCCTCGCCTACCCCGAGCAGACCGTAACCCTACGCAGCATCAACGGCAATGCCTTCACTACCATCCCCACCGACACGCTTAAATCGCTGTCTCGGGTGCAATTAGTGGGCGATGTGCGCGTGGGCGGAGTCGTTAATGCTAGCTTCAACGGCACCACGCGCGTAACGGTGTTCGAGAAACCCGAAACCATCCGCACGCTCGGCAGCGAGCCTACCGATGGTCCGCAGCCTATTCAGGTACAGGAAAATATCTTATATGATGGACAGGCAACCGTGCGCAACGGACAATTTTCCCTACGCTTCGTGGTACCGAAGGATATCAACTACAATTACGGCTTGGGCAAAATCAGCTTTTACGCCGCCGATTCCGTGCGCCGCATAGATGCCCACGGTGCTACCCGCACGGTAGTAGGCGGCCTCGATGCCACAGCTGCCCTGGATACCATTCCGCCTACTATCCGGCTGTTTATGGACAATGAATCGTTTGTGTTTGGCGGCCTTACAGGCACTTCGCCTACCCTACTGGCGCACCTAACCGATTCCAGCGGTATCAACACGGCCGGTTCAGGCATCGGCCACGAAATCACGGCTACCCTCGATGGTGATGCCAGCAAGCTGGTTATCCTCAACGATTTTTACACGGCCGATGTCGACAAGTTTCAGTCCGGCAAGGTGCGTTATTTGTTCAAAGAACTAAGTACGGGTCCGCACTTGCTACGTCTCAAGGCCTGGGATACATTCAACAACTCCGGCGAAAAAGAAATTGAGTTTATTGCAGCCAGTACCGAGAAACTAGCCTTGCAACACGTCCTCAATTATCCCAATCCTTTTTCGCAGAATACCACCTTCCATTTCGACCACAACCGCACCGGCGATGAGCTAGACATTCAGGTACAGATTTTTACGGTATCGGGGAAGTTGGTGCGTACTTTGCGAACCACCGTGCTCGGTAGCGAGTCGCACTTGGCTGCGCTCTCCTGGGATGGTCGCGACGAATATAATGACCAACTTGCGCGCGGTGTATACGTGTACCGCGTGAGTGTACGTTCTATGCGCGACCGTGCCACCGCTTCAAAGTTTGAAAAGCTGGTTATCCTCAATTAAGCTCTTTTCCACTCTGTTTTCACTTCCTTACCGGCTCACTTCTCCTCTTCTGTATGTCATCTAAGTCTAAGACGCCCTTGCGCTTCTTTTTACTGTCGGGTTTGCTGGGCTTGGCAGGCACGGCTACTGCCCAGTTGAATCCCAATAAAACCATCACGACGGCAGTGCCGGTTCTTACCCTAAGCCCTGATTCACGTTCTGCGGCTCTAGGCGATGCCGGGGTAGCGCTCAGCCCCGATGCTAATGCGGCCTACTACAATGCTGGTAAGCTCGGTTTTGTGCCTTTCAACTACAGCGTTTCTCCGTCCTACTCTCCTTGGCTGCGTGGCATCACCGATGATATGGGCATTGCGCATCTCTCCGGTTACGCACGCCTTAATCCACGGGCAGCTATATCAGGCTCTCTGTCTTATTTCGATTTAGGCCAAGTACAGTTCCGGGACGCGAACAATGGCGATTTAGGTAACTACAACCCAAAGGAATATGCCGTTTCAGTTGCTTATGGTCAGAAGCTGAGCGACAACTTCGGTGTGGGTATTTCGGCACGCTTTATTCGTTCCAACCTTACTGGCGATGGTTTCGATGCCCGTCCTGCCAACGCAGCCGCCGTTGATTTGGGTGCCTACTACAACAAAGATCTAACGATTGGTGCAGGCCAGTATAACCTGGGCCTTGGTGGAGCTATTAGCAACATTGGCAACAAAATCACTTACACCAACGCCACACAGGCCGACTTTTTACCAACCAATTTAAAGCTTGGCGCGGCATTGACGCGTGAATTAGACGCGTATAATAAGATTACTTTCACAATTGACGCCAATAAACTACTTGTGCCATCGCCCTACTATATTCAGGGAGACACTATCGGTCAAGGAAAGCGCATCAACCAAATAAACGCTGACCGTCGTGCCAAAGGAGTAGTAGGTGGTATGCTCAGTTCCTTTACGGATGCTCCTGGTGGTCTCAAAGAAGAGCTACAGGAAGTTCGTTTATCTGCCGGTGTTGAGTATTGGTACAACGATTTACTGGCCGCACGGGTAGGCTATATGTACGAAAACGAAGAAAAAGGCAACCGGAAATATTTGAGCTTTGGCTTAGGCATTCGCTACCAGGTTTTCGGTGTTGATGGCGCTTATTTGGTGCCGAACAGCAACCAAAACCCCCTTGCTCAAACTATTCGCGTATCCTTACACTTTAACTTTAACAAGGCCGAGGAAGCTTTCGGCCCATCCAACAACTAACCCGCTTTCATGCTCGACCGTACCGTCGCTCCTCCCGTTCAGCCGCTGGCCAGTGTAACGCTGCCCGCGGCTGACGTGCTTTCGCTCCCCAATGGTGCCCGCCTGCACGTTCTGCGTAACAGCGCTCAACCTGTCGTACGCCTGCAAATTATTTTCCCGGCTGGTAAGTGGTATGAATCTGGTCCCAGCGTCTCGTTGCTAACGGCTCGTATGCTGCTAGAAGGTACGCGCACACGTACTGCCCGCCAAATAGCCGATACGGTGGCTTTTTACGGCGCTTCACTGGAGTGTGAGCAAGGTTTCGACCGCGCCACTCTCACGTTGTATTGCCTTACCCGCCACCTCGAGCAGTTACTACCGCTTGTACTAGATGTTGCAACGGAAGCGGCTTTCCCTGAGCCGGAATTCGACTTATTGAAAACACGCACTATTCAAAATGTGCGTATTGAACGTCAAAAGAACGGCTACCTTGCCAGTGAGCGTTTTTCGAGCAATCTATATGGATCCGCATATCCATACGGCGTCACGTTTGATGAGGAACTGTTCCAAAAGATTCCTGTAGAAGCGGTACAAACTTTTTACCAAACAGCTTACCGCATACCAGCCGCTGAGTTATTTGTTTGCGGTGATATAAGCAGTACTCAGCAACAACTGATTGCCGATTTGTTTGGCCAGGTTCAAGCGCAAGCAGATGCTCCTATTACAGTTGCTTCTCTGTCGCCTGTTTCTTCCCCCTTACAAGATCAAGTGGTAGTTGCTGATAGCCTACAGTCCTCTCTGCGCATTGGCCGCCTTTGGGTTCCTCCTACCCACCCAGACTATCATCCTCTACAGGTATTGGTCAAGGTGCTAGGTGGCTATTTTGGCTCTCGCCTAATGAAGAATATTCGGGAGGACAAAGGCTTCACGTATGGCATCCATGCCAGTGTCAGCCTTCGGGAACACGCCACAAGCCTCGTCATTGGCACTGACGTGAATGCAGCAAGTACAGAAGCGGCTATTAAAGAAATACGATATGAGCTAACTCAGCTTCAACAAGAGCTAATTCCTACAGAAGAACTACAAACCGTCAAGAACTACATGATTGGGAAGTTCGCGAATGAGCTAAGTACAGTTTTTGAGCAATGCGATAAATACAAATCATTAGTATTCCTCAATCTGCCAAACACATATTACGCAGATTTCTTGAACAACATAAATACTGTTAATGACGATCAACTTCGTGTGCTAGCCCAAAAGTATCTCTCTCCTGAAGAAATGATTGAGGTAATAGCTGGACCAGCTATGTATTAACTCTACCCATACAAGATGAAAGCCCGAAAATCACATGGATATCGGGCTTTCATCTTGTATGGGTAGAGTTAATACATAGCTTCCGTGCAGTCCCCGGCTTTTGCAGGAGGCGAGGTTATAAACGAGGGAGGCCCCGGCCGCATCCCCGCTAGTAGTGGGGACGCAGGGCCGGGGCCTCGCTGCTGATAAGTTGGCGGCGACCTACTCTCCCGCCGGTGAAGGCAGTACCAT
>NZ_JAGETX010000069.1:0-1254 GCF_017589435.1 Hymenobacter defluvii | reverse complement strand
CGGTAACCAAAAGAAGAACCATAGAATCCAAATTCTTATGTTCTTCACCGAGGGCCTAATGAGTACAGACTTAACCCAAACAACGAAATCAGAGAAAAGCTTCACTACTTTGTTCGAGGGCCCTACTGGGAGCTTTGGAAAGTAGTAAGGAGCAACCCCGTTTAGGCTGGACCTCTTACACTACAAATATATAATAAAAATTTTGCATTTGCAAATAATATTTTTATGAACCTCTTTGAACGACTCTACCGCTACCGTGAAAAAGCTTCCAAGCACGAACGCGAAAACTACCTAACAGAACTGCTGGCTACCATTCTCGAACGCAACCCCAGTCTTATCACTATTCTTTGCACCGACGCCGGTATTAACCTGCCAAGTAGATCTGTCTACACAATCCGTACTCAGCAAAGCTATGCAGAAGGCCGCCCTGACATCGTAATTGAAACGGCCGCCCATGAAGTATTACTACTCATTGAGTGCAAACTAGAAGCAGGAGAGGGACACGAGCAACTCGCCAATTATCAACGCATCTTGGCGGCTAGCTCTGCCGCACAGAAGGGTATTATTTTTCTCACCAAGTACTACGAAGCCCCACGCGCTAAACCTGTGGTTTGTCTGCGGTGGTATCAGCTCTTTCAACGACTTTCCAAGCTACCTGATAGCGAACTATTGTCCTTGTTTAGGGAGTACCTCATCTTTCATCGTTTACACCAACCCATGTCCTTCCAGTCCGCCGATCTATTAGCATTGGAACAAATCCAAGCTACCATCACCAAAATGGATGAAATTCTCACACCTATCGAGTGGGAATTTCGACGTTACATAGGTGGAACATACCAATATACAAAAACCCGCTGCCCCCGATTTGAAGAAGGGTGGTATGGCTATTGGCGTTTTGCTGGCTCTGCTACATTTAGTGCTGGTTTCTTGTGTGGTGCAGGCGAAATGCCCCGTTGCTTTGTAGAGGTAAAAACTTGGTCCGGTTCTCCAGAGCCGGTATTTGAAGGAGAGAAGCGTAATACTTTCCAACAAGCAGTAAGAAAAACATGGAACTTGCCAGATTCTAAATTAAATGATTTGGTAATTGCTAAATCCGTTACGGCTTTCATGACAACGTCGGGACAAGACGAAGGTGTAATTGCTATGCGCGAATGGTTCCAAGCACGCTTTCAAGAGTTGAATCAATTGTTAGAACAGCACTCTTACTTCCTGCAAGGAGTCTCACCAGTGCCCCCTGAGCTAGCGGCAGAAGAG
>NZ_JAGETX010000068.1:0-1309 GCF_017589435.1 Hymenobacter defluvii | reverse complement strand
GTGTGTAGTTCATCCCACAGCGTCAGCACTAATTTGAGACGGGGTTGCTCGATGGGTCGTTGGACACCAACTGCTCGCATGGCAAGCAACATTTGTAACAATTCAACCAACTCTACCGCCTCGTTTAAAGGCACAGGCTCGGCCTGAGCGTCAGACGCGGATGTTGCAGCAGCCACTTCAGTAAAGGCCTTAGTGAGTACATCATGCGGTTCTGCATGGTCATGCAGTCGGATAAATACCAGCCATGTATTGCTTTTACGGCACATTTCAACCCACTGTGGACCTAATTCCCGATCACGAATAATGGCCTTCACCTGCTCCCCTCCATAGTCCGGAAATTCCAGTTCTAAAGGATTACCGTCCAGTAGTAAGCTCAACTTCAACACCTTATTCTGCTCTGCAGGTGTGCTTGCAGTAGATTGACCTTCGGCAAGCCGTTGGCGAGCCTCATCAATAGCAAGTAGGTCTTCCGGAGTTTGGCGCAGACTCAACCGCTCGGGCTTAGCTAACAGCTTACCGTATAACTGCGCTAAAAATGTCGTTTTGGATGTGCCAGGCTTGCCAATAATGAGCACGCTGTTTCCTTCTTTGTTCATCTCCCTCGGTACAATAAGAAGTGATCCTGAGTATCCGCTGGTACAGCAAGTGTAGGCGGGGTGAAGCGAACAGATTCTACTTCCTGCAGGAGGCTGTCCAAAATTCCTAGGTTGCCTAATTGCAGCGGGTCAGGTTGCCCCTGTAATTGCTTACTGATTTCGAAATGCGGCACTGCGCCCAGTACCTGTTCAAGCTGAGTGAGCAAGTTTTGCTTAACAGTTGGCCGCACCTGATCCAGCAAGTCCGCTTATGACCAGGCAATCACTACTGGCCTACCATTTAGTCCCTGAGCAAGACGCCCTGCTAAGTCAACCAAGTTCGATACGGCTGCGCCACGTCGTAATATCAAGGCCTCGCAATCGACAAAGAAGATGAAAGCATCGGCATACTGATGAATCCAGCGCACATTTTCAGCGTTGGAGTCGGCTTGGTTGATCGCCCATTGACTGAATACTTCCCCAGATGCATCGGGGAAAAGCACATCACATAGGCGTCCATCACCCCGCCGCAATGCCCAATGTAATAAGCTGTAATAGGTTGGATCACTAGGCGTTGCTGCCTGGTCAGTAGACTGTCCACGATGAAATCGCAAAGCAACGGCCAGTTCCTCCCAACCAAGCAAAGTAAGCGACCCAGCGAATGTATAGTGAGTTAATCCATGGCCACGCAGCAACAGACTATGTAGCATCCCCAAAAAGGAAGACTTTCCAGC
>NZ_JAGETX010000067.1:0-1345 GCF_017589435.1 Hymenobacter defluvii | reverse complement strand
GCGTAGTGCTGGTAAACGTAAGCGAAGATGGCACTACTGGCAAACTGGTAGCCCTGGCTTGCGAAACCGAGCCAGTTGCTAAAGTAGAAGACTTCCGCAAGCTCGCTCAGCAAGTATTGGACGCCGCTGTGAAGTCGGATGCTGGTACCAAGGAAGACTTGCTAGCCGCAAAGCAGGAAGATGGCCGCTCGCTGCAAGAGCACATCACTGACCTGATGGGCAAAATTGGTGAGAAGCTGGACATCGTAGCATACGAAACGCTGACTGCTGAGAAAGTTGCTTCGTACATCCACTCCGACAATAAAAAGGGTGTGCTGGTAGGCCTGAAGAACGTAGGCGACGCCAACACTAATGAGGTAGGCCGCGACGTAGCCATGCAGATTGTAGCTATGAAACCCGTTGCTGTTGACAAAGACGGTGTAGACTCTGCTACTGTAGAGCGCGAAATTGAGATTGGCAAGGAGCAGGCTCGTGCTGAAGGCAAGCCTGAGGCTATGTTGGAGAAAATTGCTCAAGGCAAACTCAACAAGTTCTACAAGGAGAACACCTTGCTCAACCAAGAGTTCGTGAAAGACAACTCTGTTACTATCGCTCAGTTGCTTGACAAAACCAGCAAAGGCATGACTGTAACTGACTTCAAGCGTGTTGCTATTGCATAACCACGCCTGAGTATAAATTTCTCTTTCAAAAGAAAGAGCCCGTTACCTATTGGTAGCGGGCTCTTTCTTTTTATTCATACTGGTCATAAACAGTAGCATCATAACAAATAATTGTACTTAAATTATATAATATAATATGATTTTATCATATTATACATATTAAATATAAATATTATACAAATACATATAATTAAGTCAGCTAACCTAAATTTTGGATCTTCGCGTACGTAAACTGGGTCGAAATAGATTTACTATATTCCCAAAATTGTAAAGCGAATTCTATAAAATAGAAATTTAGTTTCATTTATATAACAAAATTTATAAATAATCTAATATAATTGTACTATTAAAATAAATATTCAAATGCTTTCAAATACAACTCAGTTGGCAAATTGCGCTATTTACCGTGTACAGAACTGAATTTATCGAAGATACAGTGGGTTCAAACCCTTTATTAACATCATTTTACGAATAGATTATGTCCATTTTTTTATTGAGTTTTGTGTTATCAAAATCAATGGCACTTTTACAACAACACAGCTCATTATGAAACTCAGCGCCAACCCATTTCATCCCATTTCGGGAGAACTACTCTCGGTATACCGCGACGCTTACCTCCGTGGCGACCTATCGACTGAAAACACGACGCTTGTTGATGCTTACATCAAAGCGAACAGTGCACATGC
>NZ_JAGETX010000066.1:0-1350 GCF_017589435.1 Hymenobacter defluvii | reverse complement strand
GTGCCATGTTGCGCAACGCGCTGAGCGACGACTTTTGGGCCGTGCGACAAACAGCAGTAGAGGCATTGCGACGCTATAAAGGCTCAGAAGGGACTGCCATACGGAAAGATCTACAAAAGGTGGCTGCCAAAGACCCTAAAACTCAAGTGCGAGCTGCCGCTATCAACTCTCTGGCTTCCTTCCAAAACGAAGACTACGGCCAATTGTATACCGCAGCTCTTACGGACAGTTCTTACACGGTAACAAGTGCTGCTATTAATGCCTTAGCTAAAGCTCCTACCGTCACTTCACTGAAGGAAATTACGGCGCTTCAGGAAACAAAAAATGCAGCGCTCATAGATGCTATATCCAATTACTTCGCTCTCAACGGCACCGCAGATCAATATGAATGGTTCTTACGGCGAAGCAACGACGTACGTAATGAAGCACTATATCAATTTCTGCAAAACTTCGCTACGCTAATGTTACGCATGCCGCCAGTAGAGCGCGATAAAGGCATTGCCCGCCTCGAAATAATTGCGCGTTCCTACCCCAATCAATACGCTCGACTTGGGGCATACAAGGGATTAAGCATGCTGGTGCCAAGCAGCCCCAGTGTAAAACTTACCCTGCAAGACATCCGAAGCCGCGAAAAGGATAAGAATCTAGCTACCATCTATACGATGCTGCAATAATTTTTTCAGATTGTTAGGCCGGGCAAAACGATACAGCATCTAAAACAGAATCAAAGTCTTATCGCTTACATAAAGGCAAGTAAGGATACGATAGCAAAAAAAATATTAGCTCTTTCTGGAGGTAGGGCTTGACTTACATCAGAAACCCGTTAATTTTGCAACTCCTTTTGAAAGCTACCGCACAACGATAGAATCAAAAGGGTAAAAAAGACAGCTCGGATGGAGCGTTTTTAACTGGGGGTATCGCATAGCGGCAATTGCGGGTGACTGTAACTCACCTCCTTCGGGTTCATAGGTTCGAGTCCTGTTACCCCCACAGTGAAATAATGATTTAGTGCCTGAGTGATTTCACTCAGGCACCATTTCCTTAAATTACTTCTACGCGGGAGTAGCTCAGTTGGTAGAGCGGCAGCCTTCCAAGCTGCAGGTCGCGGGTTCGAACCTCGTCTCCCGCTCTTACTTTCACACTGTGAAAGTGAAATCAAACGATCAAGCAGGTTGCTGCCGTTTTCTGTGAGACGTTTAGGTTTCAAACAATATTAGCCGTTTTAGCTCAGTGGTAGAGCACTTCCTTGGTAAGGAAGAGGTCATGGGTTCAAATCCCATAAATGGCTCAGAATGACGAGTACCAACCTACACAACAATTGAGTAGTTGGCGCTATGAATAGAGTAAAGC
>NZ_JAGETX010000065.1:0-1417 GCF_017589435.1 Hymenobacter defluvii | reverse complement strand
CGGTGCTTCAAGGGTCCTCATCATCGGATAGTGACTACAACTTCATTGCTGAGGATTTCTATGCCTTGAGCAAAACCTTAGATGAGTACGGCAAGCACTTTTTTGAATGCATTGCGTGGTTGATAGCGTCCAAGCGCATTGACTTGAGGGTTATTCGACCAAAAGCCGGCAGTGGCATATCTCATTACAAATCTGGGGTATTTCACGATGGACACCATAAGGTCAAGTTTAAGGGATCCTGCAACTTCACCGCTTCTGGCCTACTGCAGAACCTGGAAGAGCTAGATGTGAAGCTCTCCTGGAACAATGAGAGCGACGCCTTCACCGAATACGATGAAGTGTACGAGGCACTCTGGAATGGCACGAGTGACTATGCTGAGCTGATACCATTTGAGCAAATTGAGGAAGCCATCGTTCAGACTTACGGCGGTAAGGACTTGGAGGAGTTGCTCGTAGATGAGCATCGACTGGCCAATCAAAAAGCTAAACAGGCCAGGAGCGTATCGTATAAAGAAGCTCTTGATGGGGTCATAAAGGAGATTGAGGCTTACCGATTATCCCCCCGCTTCCCCTACTCGGCGGGTCCACGCGAGTATCAGAGAGAAGCTTATCAAAACTGGTTGGGTAACGGGTGTAAGGGAATATTTGCCATGGCCACTGGCACCGGAAAAACCATCACCTCGCTGAACTGCGTTTTAGAGGAATACAAGAAGCTTCGTTCCTACAAGACAGTCATCATTGTACCCACTACCGTACTAGTTGAGCAGTGGGAGAAAGAAGCTCGAAAATTCAACTTTCGCTCCATTGTCAAAGTCTCCTCCAAATCGAAGAATTGGCAAAGTGAGTTGAAGGAGGTAGTCATGCAGCTAAGCTATGGGGTCACAGCTTCGTACGTGGTTATTGTAACTTACAAATCCTTCTGTAAGGATCAGTTCCAAAGCCTTTTCAAGCGGTTACCAGCTGAAACCGTCTTAATTGCTGATGAGGCCCATAATATTGCTTCTCCGCAAATTGCAGCACTTCTTCCTAGCGTTCATTTGCAAAAACGCATTGGATTATCGGCTACTCCCAAGCGGGTGTACGACTTAGAGGGCTCCATTGAAATGGAGAAGTTCTTTGCCGACACAGATCCCTATACTTATAGCTTTACCATGGAGCGGGCCATTGCGGAAGGCATTCTGTGTCAATATTACTATTACCCCAGGCTCGTCAACCTGACGCCTAGCGAGCTTGAGGAATATATGCTCATCACTAGGAAGCTTTCCCGCTTTTATAACGGAGCCGAGGACAACTTGATAGCCTCGCAAGTGGTGCAGCAACTGCTGATGAAACGCAAGCGCATCATTCACAAAGCGCATGGGAAGCTAGGGGCCTTCAAGCAAATACTAGGTAACATCATTGAGCACCGGGGCAAGCT
>NZ_JAGETX010000064.1:0-1475 GCF_017589435.1 Hymenobacter defluvii | reverse complement strand
AGCATACACTTCCTCGGGACAAGATGATCTGCCCCCCCTCCAAGAAGATGAGCCGGACCATTCTATCAGCGTCACGAGTCTTGCTACCCATCTGGGCCGCATTACCAGTGGCGAAATCACCTCAGCTGAAGAACTAGTTGCGGAAGTGCCCAACCTAGCGGATACCGACCTACTTAACAGTTTGTATGCCTCAGCCCTGAATGAATCGAATAAAACGCTTCGTACTCGATTAGCTGGTATTGAAGTATAGTAACTCGCCTTTTTTTTGAGTACAGCGTTCCCCAAACACAACTAAACAACGCTTTTTTTTGCCTTTTTTGTTTCCCAAATACAACAATTTAATTTTATTTTTTACCTTCTTTT
Source organism: Hymenobacter defluvii (assembly GCF_017589435.1). Taxonomy (NCBI): domain Bacteria; kingdom Pseudomonadati; phylum Bacteroidota; class Cytophagia; order Cytophagales; family Hymenobacteraceae; genus Hymenobacter; species Hymenobacter defluvii. The sequence continues at coordinate 1,112 of NZ_JAGETX010000064.1, read as the reverse complement.
TTCTCAGCCCTTTTTCCAACTCCTTTTACCCAACCTTTTTTAACCTTTCTTTTTTATGAAAAACGTTGCTCGTTCCGCCCGTAAGCAAGCTGCTTACAAAAACAAAGTTGAGGCTGGTAAAAAAGCCCTGATTCAAACCTTGCTGGTGGCCGTGGTGCTCGTTGGAGTAACGACGGTTGCGAATGCCCAGGGTGGTGCTGCCGGTGGTGCTGCTGCTATTAACGAAGCAACCACTCAGGTTACTTCCTACTTCGATCCGGCTACCAAGCTGATCTACGCTATTGGTGCTGTAGTGGGCCTCGTGGGTGGTGTGAAGGTGTATGGTAAATGGAACTCGGGTGACCAGGACACGCAGAAAACCGCTATGTCGTGGTTTGGCAGCTGCATCTTCCTGGTAATCATCGCTACGGTACTGCGCGCCTTCTTCTTGTAAGATGGACCGACGCTATCCTTTGAACAAGGGCCTCGGTCGGCCCGTGGAGTTCAAAGGGTTAGTAGGCCAGTACATATTTTACCTGGTGGGTGTCGTGCTGGGGGCCTTCTTCGCCTTCATTGTGATGTACCTAATCGGCGTCAGTACTTACATCTGCATTCTACTAACACTCGGCTTAGGTCTTTTCGGCATAAGTCGAGTGTTTAGTTTAAACGCCAAGTACGGCGAACACGGGGCCATGAAAGCGAGTGCGAAAGCCCGTCAGCCTCAGATGATTGTAAGTCGGAATCATCGCCTTTTCAAAAACCTAAAGCGCCATGAGTAATCTACTGTTGCCGTCCTCGACCCTTGAACAGAAACAACCCATCTACAAGGTGGAATCGAACTGCCTCATCAGCAAAAATGGTGATGTGACAGTGGGCTACGAGATGACTTTACCCGAGGTCTTCACTATTGCCAGTTCGGACTACGATACGTACCATGCAGCGTGGGTAAAAGCCCTGGCGCTGCTGCCCATCAATTCGGTAGTGCACAAGCAGGATTGGTATGTGCAGACGCCTTTTCAGTCTACTAAGAAGGAGAAGGGCACCATGCTTTCTCGCTCCTACGACAAGCACTTTGCTAAGCGTCCGTTCCTGGATCATAAGTGCTACCTCTACATCACCAAAACGCCTAGTGA
>NZ_JAGETX010000063.1:0-1579 GCF_017589435.1 Hymenobacter defluvii | reverse complement strand
GGTTTTGAGAGTGCATATAATAGAGAAGCACCACAAATATTCATGATAAACTCAGACGTAATCGTAGACCCTCTGCTTACGGGAGAATTTCTATTACATGAATCTCTTCACCAAAAAATGAATGACTTGCAGGTCACTAGGCCGATTGTCATTGACTCCTATGACGATTTTATCAGCCACGAACAGGGTGACATCAAACTCCCCTGGGGAATTGGTAAACCACGACCATTTAGTCTGGTGAGAGCCCTAGCAACATTTCATGTATACGTTCATCTCTGTGTCTTATACAAAATGGCGATACTGAAGATTCACGCTGGTGAAAATGTCACTGCTTTCCCTGAAACTAAGGTTTGGAAACGGTTTTTGAACTCATACAATCGAGCACAGTACCTTTTGCAAAGCCTTAGAAGCGAGCGCTTAGTTTCCTATTATGGAAGAGAAGGGCTAGAGTTTATAAGCTGGCTTGACAACGTTTTAATATCTGTAACAAGCGACCCATTGATTAGCACAATAATTTCTTCTAAGCCCACAGATTATTATGAGTAATACCCTAGATGCTAGTGCGCTAGTAGCCCCATTATCGTCCCTTGCTAACGTTGAGGGTATCGTCTCGATACCCTATTTTTCTGGGATATTTGAGCAATTCGAGTCTTATTTAACTGCTGACGAAACTTGGGACCTTAGCTCTATCTTGAAAGTATGCGAAACATACTCAGCCAATACTCCAATTTTAGAGATCGGTTGTGGCAATGGTAGAGTGTCAATGTATTTAGCCGAAAATGGATTTTCAGTACATGGCATTGACAATTCTGTTGATGCCTTAAACAGATTCCAGAATCGTCTTTTAGCCAAGTCAAATATATCTAATAAAATTAAAATAATAAATTCAGATATAATCACTTATACAAGTCAATTTAAATATGAATTAATTATACTTTCAAATTTAACAATTCACCTTTTCAACGACCCAAACGCATTAAAATCACTATTTGTATCCGTAAGCGGTTTATTATCTGATTCGGGAAAATTCTGTTTTTCCATTTTTGAAGAAGCTAGTATCGAACGAATGTCCATGTACAAAGGCAATACTTTTTGTACACCATTCACCGATTATGGCGGTTATAAAAACCTTGTATGGAGAGCATTAAGGTTCGATGATTCTGACAATACGCTTGCTTTGTCTTGTTTTGTTCAGAACAGAGTTTCAGAATCGGAAATTTTAGGTTATCTGTCGGCACATAAAAATAAGTTCTGGAAGTTAAAAGAAATTTTCTCCATCATAGACGAAGATTCTTTTAGCTTGGTTAAAACATTTCGTGATTATGTAGAAGGTGGTGGGGCAAATGGCCTTGGAACCCAGACAATCGTTTTAGAGAAAGTTATTCGGAATTAGCTTTTTGTGGGATTCGGCGCTCTATGAGGTAGTCTAGCTAACCCGAACAGAATTGGGACGTTGTTTGAAGTGGTTTGGGGTAAGATAGCCGAGCGTGAAATGTCGGCGCTCAGCGTTGTAAAAGGGGAGTTTGACTGTACAAGCCAGCCTGCTAAGCGCTGAATGCAGGTTTTTAGCGCATGGATG
>NZ_JAGETX010000062.1:0-1659 GCF_017589435.1 Hymenobacter defluvii | reverse complement strand
CGCTGGAAAGCACTTTGGTCGACATAGGCACTGGAAGGTAAGACTTGCCACTGTCTGTTTTCACTAGACCACCTCAGTACATGCACAAGGCCAGAGACGAGTTGGCCTGCCATTTCTCGAAGGAAGACGCGTTGGCAAGGTAGCGCGTTACCTCTTCCGCTACCCACTGCCGGCTTTTGGGGCCGAACTCCTGATAGAGGCCCTTATGCAACAGCTTATCAAGCACGTAGAGGGTTTACAGGTTAACGCTAACCTCCCTCAGCCCGCTGAAGTCGATTCCATGAAACTGGTGCCGGTGCCCGAGCTCGTGGAAATGCCCCAAGGAGCCCTGTTGCTGCAGGTAGTTCACATCCAGCATCTGCTCACAGCCATACGTGTCGTCGGGCACCACAATCTTTTTCGCGTCAGTAAACATGTAGCTGCCGCTTGCCACTACTTGGTCAACGACCACGCGCTCGGGGTGGCGGCGGGGCAAGGGTAGGGCGGCGATGCGTCCAACGAGCGGAATGTGTCGTCTACTTGCTGGGCAGCACACGGTACGCGTGCAGGACGCGGCCGTCCAACGAGCGGAATGTGTCGTCTACTTAACTTGCACTTACCTCCTGCCCTACTTTTAGACTACCTGTTCTGGTTATAAACTAAGATCTCATTGGGAAGCCGAATTCTTGATTGCGTGCGAAGTTCTTGAATCATGCTGGAAATCGCTTTTTCCTTGATGTTTAATACCTATTAGCACGTAGGCCAAGATCAGCAGCTACCCTGCAAGTGAGACTGTTTGCTAGAGTTGCAGTAATCTGATAATTACTTATATACTGAAAACTCCGCGCATGAGCATAATATTTAAAGCTATTATAACTCTGCTTATGCTGATAACTCCAATAATTCGTAGAATTCTACGAATTATTGGAGTTATCAGCATAAGCAGAGTGCGAAGTTGTTCAGTTCTCCATTGCCTCCGGAGCCTGTTATGGAATGGTGGCGAGAAAAATTCCTTTTGCCAGTAATCGTGTAATGAAGAATACCCACCAGCCATGATCGTGCACTGCTGCCGCTTATTTGGCCTCTTCGCTTGTATACGCAGCTCGGTGCAGGCGACCTACCCTGTTAGCCGATAGGATGCAGCCCCCTTTCGCAAAGGCACGGTCACGTGCCCTTTGCGGCCCTTACGCCGCTTGCCCTCGTTGTGGTCGGCACGTGCTCCATTTTCGGATATGCGCTGCACCGGACGCCAGTACAAATCACGGCCTTGAGCACGGCTTCGCGCACGCTGCAGCCGTGCCAGCTCGCGCTAATCGGTCATCCTGTGTTCAACACAGCAGTTATGGCGCCCGCGCGCTTCCTGCTGATACCCGGCTTTAGCCCAGCGGCAGGTTGTGGGGAAGGCAATGCCAATCGCAGCCAGCTTTAATCAGGTAGTGCAGCAGGGTGTTGAGCACTGATTGTAATGCATGTTGACGCTGCGGTGGGTCTTCCCGAGCCGAGGCCAAACGGGGACTGCCAAGGCCCCTTCGCCTTCGATCCCGTTGCTGGAGTGATCTTTTCGGTAGTCACCCCCAATAGTGCAATCAGTCTGTACCAGCTTCAAACCTACAACTCTATTTATGCTAATAACTCCAATAATTCGTGGAATTCCACGAATTATTGGAGTTATTAGCATAA
>NZ_JAGETX010000061.1:0-1828 GCF_017589435.1 Hymenobacter defluvii | reverse complement strand
CAGGTATACCTTGAGGCAAGCGCGTTTGAATGCGTTCCTCAATCTTCCTGCTGATGTTTTCTAGTGCCTTTTGCTCGGCAACTTGCTGGTTGTAAGCACCAATTTTTTCCTCAAATAAGTCAGTCCAGTTAGCAGTGCCGAGCAGTGCCCAATAATTGGTAAAAAGGTTTTCCGTTAAACCGTCTGTTTGCGCATCTAACTTTCTAGATACACTTTCATAATGTGCCTTTTGGCTTTTCAGAGTATTCTCTAGCTCTTTGATTTTTTCAGCGTACTCAATTCCAACTTTAAAAGCTTCATGTTTTACAGAAGCAGCATTAAGGTTGTTTGATATTTGGTCAATATACTCCGTGAGTTGCTTTACCTCTTTTTCAAGTGAGCTTCTCTCAATCTGTAAGTCATTAATTTTGTTCTGATTTCGGTTTGACTTCTTCAACGCAGTATCAAAGGCCGATTGAGCAGATTCAAACGCCTTAGTGGACACCTTTATGTAGCTATCCCACCGATCAATGTTTGACAGGCGCTTGATGACTTGTCGTAATGAATCCTCGCTGGAAGTATCAATCAGGTTGTTAATCCCTCTCTCTCCTTGAAACCACACGTATGGACGCACGTCTGTTGGAATCAGCGCTTCAAGAATGGCCGCGTGCTGACTATCCGGTACCGGCTTAAAATGAGTTACCTCCCTGGATAATATTTCAAAAGCACTGTCGTCGGGATAGTGCCACTTATCTTGCCCTCGACGGATAATATAGCTTCTGACCAATTGGTAGCCTTTGCCTCGATTGTCTACTACCTCTAGGGCAACCTTGGCTTTAACGGTCGATTCTTGTGCACACTCGGCTTGTGCTTTCTCCGATATAAGTTCTCCTTTAGCTAAGCGAGTGCTTCTTAATCCCGCCGCTTGAGGAGAACTGTCGGTAATGCCATTATGAAATATCCATTGGAAGGCATCGTACAATTTTGACTTTCCATATCCATTTGCCCCCAAAACAATATTTAGCCCTTCGACAAAATCGAAACGATTTTCACCGTAGTAGCACAGGAAGTTGCTAATTTGTATATTTTTAATAAGCATAAACTACTTCAATTTCTTTTCAAGGAGTAGATTTAGTTGCGCGGCGGCTACGGTTACGGAAGACTCATCTTCCACTTCCTTTACCATTCGACGAACAACGTCGATAAAAGGTGATTGATGCTGGCTAGTCATCGTCAGGCTTTCCACTTCAGTAGCAGTGATACCATACTTTTGCTGAATCTTTGGATCTTTTAGGAAAGATCGAATTATTTCAAGTTGAAGCATTTTAATTGTTCAATTCTTCGTTGATAGTATCTAAGGACAAGCCATAATATTCGCAAATTTCCCTGAACCTTTCTATAGCTTCGTATTTGTTGAGTGCCATATAGGAAAAGTGCACAACCCGTTCAAGCTCTTTGCGGGCCAAATTGCGTTCCAAATCAAAAGTAGCACTCGTTGGGTCAGTGCGGGGTATCACCACTAAGTCGTATATGTAGGCAAAGCTTTTCTGCGGATGTTGGCGCAGTATGCGCCCTCGGCGCTGAATGAACTGACGGGGGTTGCCAGTGCTAGAGCAAAAGATTGCTTGCTCCGTCCGGGGAATATCTACTCCTTCATCTAGGCACTTCATTGACAAGAGTATGTCAATATTTCCTTGCTCGAACTGCTTTAATACAAAGTCCTTATCCTTGGAATCGCTAGTATATTGGGTTGTCATCGTCTCCGGACTGTATTGCCGCACAATGGTGGAGTAGTAATCAATAATCCTATCCTCTTCATCAAGTTCAGGAAATGCATCCTCATTAATAT
>NZ_JAGETX010000060.1:0-1879 GCF_017589435.1 Hymenobacter defluvii | reverse complement strand
GGCTGGCTCACCAGCAAGTTGGGTATGCTAGTGCCAGGGCTGCTGATAGGCGCTGTGTTGGCGGGGCTTCTTGTCGTGCTGGTGTTCTTGCGTCCACGCTTCGGGGTTATTGGCTTTGTTGCCTATTGCTATATCATGGGGCTGGTATCGCGCAACTTCAGTGTCGGTGTACCTCTTGGCTTGGGCATGGATGGTTTGCTGCTCTTAACATGGGTGGCAGTCCTTTTTAATCGTGCTCAACAAACAAACTGGGGGCAAATTCGAAATGATTTGTGCGTGCTCTCTCTGGTTTGGTTCATTATCAACGTGCTTGAAATTGCCAATCCAGCGGGGGCCAGCCTCACTGGCTGGTTTTATGAAATGCGCAGTACCACACTCTACTGGCTGCTGACAGTGCCATTGGCGTTTATAGTATTCAACAAGCCGCAAGACCTTCGGTTGTTTCTGATGCTAATAATTTGCTTCTCGGTATTAGGAGCTTTGTATGGAATCAAACAAAAGGTGTTGGGTTTGAGCGTAATGGACCAACAATGGCTGGATAGCGGCCAAGCCCGGACTCATCTCATCTGGGGTAAGCTGCGAGTATTCTCTTTTTACGCTGAAGCGGCTCAGTTTGGTGCTTCCCAGGCACACGTAGGCCTCATTTGCCTAATTCTGGCTTTGGGGCCTCTCGTATGGTGGAAAAGGATTCTGTTTGGTGTCGCTAGCCTTCTGCTGTTTTATGGTATGCTCATTTCTGGTACCAGAGGGGCAATGTTTGTACTCGCAACCGGTGTATTTATTTACTTGGTTCTTAATAAGCAGTTGAAAATTCTGCTCTTGGGCTTTATGCTGGCAGTTGGGTTATTCTTTGTTTTAAAATACACCACTATTGGCAATGGAAATGCCGATATAGTTCGATTAAGATCCTCATTAGACCCGCAAGATCCTTCTTTCCAGCTTCGGCTAATGAACCAGGCCAAATTGCGAGAATACCTGACTAATCGTCCTTTTGGAGAGGGAGTAGGCACAATCGGAAACTGGGGACATCAATTCAACTCCGACAAATACATTTCTACTATTGAGCCAGATAGCTATTACGTTAAAATCTGGGCGGAATATGGCATTGTAGGTTTCCTTATCTGGTTTGGAATAATGCTGTCTATTTTGGGCAAGTGCTGTGGCATCGTTTGGAACATTCAGAACCCTTTACTCCGTCAGAAGCTCCTAGCACTTACGGCAGGCTTTGGAGGAATTCTCGTGAGCAGCTACGGCAATGAGGTAATGAATCAGGTGCCTTCGGCGATGATTATTTATCTCTCTTGGGTATTTGTTTTTTTGGGTCCTCAGCTAGATTCTCTGGCTAGCGCTACCACTTTATCAGGCAATGAGTAAGCCACTCGTATCCATTATTTCCATCAACTACAAACAGGCCCAAGTGACCTGGGAAATGCTTGCGTCCTTACAGCACGTGACGTATCCTAATTACGAAGTGATTATTGTAGATAATGCGTCAGCAACGGATGAGTTATTGCCAATAGTGGAGCAGTTCCCGGGTGTGCAACTCATCCGCTCAACCGAAAACCTGGGTTTTGCTGGCGGAAACAACTTGGGCATTGCAGAAGCCAAAGGCAAGTATGTTCTCTTTTTAAACAACGATACGGAAGTCAAGCCAGGTTTTCTGGAGCCTTTGGTCGAGCTTTTCGAAAGCAATCCGACGGCGGGAGTAGCTTCTCCCAAACTGCTTTTTCACGGAACCGACAACCTGATTCAGTACGCCGGCTGCAGTGGCATCAATCCCTGGACGGGGCGTAGCGTGACCCAGGGATTGATGGAAAAAGACGAAGGTCAGCACGATACATCTACGATTACTCAACTGGCCCATGGCGCGGCCATGATG
>NZ_JAGETX010000005.1:0-342167 GCF_017589435.1 Hymenobacter defluvii | reverse complement strand
AGTCGTTAGTATAACCGTCGTTCAAACGTGAGAAGGTCCTTCGCTGTGCTCGGGATGACAGACGCTTTTTAATGCATGCTATCTGTGCACCCTACGTCACCACTCCTTCCAGTACTTCCCACACATTCTCAGCCAGAATTTTCTGTCCCTGAGCGTTAGGATGCACGCCATCAGGGAGGTTGAGGTTGCGGTGGCCCAGCACACCCTGCAACAGGAAGGGTACGAAAGCCAGCTGATTGCGCTCGGCCAGCGTACGAAACAGCGCCTTAAACTCCGTGGCATATGCACCTAAATGGTGCCCACCCAACGGTTCCAAGTCAAACGGAAACTCCAGGCCCGCCAGCACCTGCCGCGCCTGTGGGTAGCTGCGACTCACCTCGTCTAAAATGAATTGCAGGTTTTGCATGGTATCGCGGGGCGGAATACCGCGCAGGCCATCATTGGCTCCCAGCGCTAGCACAAATACATCCACGGGCTGCCGCGCCAGCACACTGCTAATGCGTTGCCGACCACCAGCAGACGTTTCACCGCTTACGCCGTAGTTAAAGGTTTTGTAGGGTAGGGAAAGCGTGTTGATACGCTGTTGAATGAGTGAAGGAAATGCGGCGCTACCGGGCAACTGGTAACCCGCCGTGAGGCTGTCGCCAAAGAAAATAATGTTCTGCATAACGAGTATCTCCATACGCCACCGGCCAAATTCAGGTGCCCCCATGGGCAACTAAACTTGGCCGGTTGGTAAGAGATAAACAGTTGTGCGAAACTTAAAATTCCGCGTTTTTCGGGAAGCGCGGGAAGGGAATTATTGTCTACTATTACAGCGTTGTGTGGCTACTAGAAAGACATCATATAGCTGTTTATAAGATACTTGCTATATAATGTCTTTGAAAGAATGAATAGGGTAATTAGTCTTGCACCATCCGAAAGCCCTGACGTAGCGTAGTGCCACGCAATTGCAGACCTAGAGACAACGAATCGGTACAAGGCAGCAGGGCGTTTCCGCAGCGTCTATTGGGCCGTACGCCTGTTCGTACAGGGTAGGAGCCCACCTGACCAGCCACCTGTGTGCGTACTTCCGGGTAGTCGGCCGGCCAGGTGACGTAGGCCGGTGCGGCCGGTTTTGCTAGTTCGTGGCGCAGGCCGTTTAGTGTATAGAGCAGGCTAAGAGCACACAAGCCCCAACCAGCTATTCGGCTCCACCGAATGGGCAATTCACGAGCAATGATCAACGGGCTCAGTAGAGCAGCCCCAATTAGATAGGCGTAAGCAAAACGCATAGCGGGGGCTGCCACAAACCAACTGCCGCAGCCAAGCAAAAGCAGCAGATAAAGTGTCAGATCTGTGCGTTTTATTAAAGTGCTGTAGGTAGTTTTCTTCGCTACTAATTGCCAAACCAGCCATCCTACTAGTAACCCGACGCCTGCCACAACCACTAGCAGCAGCAGCTTATCGGCTGGTTCCTGCTGCATCCACCACAACGGTAGCCACTCACCTATTGGCTGCTTCGCTGCCAGGGGCCAGTCGCCCAAAGGACGTCGGGCAAAAAGGCGAATCTCTACTAAATCAGCAGTTAGTTGGGTAGGCGTTACGGCCCAATCGCGTACGACAGGCCCCAAACTGCCCGCCAGCGGATAAGCGAGGTAGCCCGATAACCCTACGTTCCGCCCTATCCAGGGAAGCAGAACCAGTACGATGACACCCAATAGCAACCCCAAACGTCGCCAACGCCCCTGTGCGGGCCACCAAGCCGCCACCAACGGCCACAGCAGCATAGTGCCAGCTGATGACTTTACAGTAACGGCTGTAGCAGCTACTACGCCTACCCAAATAAGGCCAGCGGAAGACAAACGGGGCGTTTCGAGCAACAGCCCTAGTAGTAATAAGCCGAGTACGGCTGCGGTGCTATCGGCTAGGGGGGAAGAAATCCAAGGACGCATCGTCATCAGTAGCAGGAGTATGCTACCTAGATAGAAAATGGCCAACCAGGGTCGAGGGCCTACCCGTAGCTGCCTGCCGGCCCGACGTACGTGGTGAATGGTCAGCAACAAAAAGCCTAGACTACTCACCGTTTGCTGAAATGCTGGAGCTTGGCTAAGTGGGGTGGCTGGACTGAAAAAAGCCGTTAATAAGTGAGCATGTGAGTTGAAAGCCAACTGTCCACGCAGATTACCTAATCCTGGTACCAGCGGGTAGCGATGCATCCACTGAATAAACTGCGCATGGTACAGGGCCGAGTCGGGAAATGTTGGTGGTTGGGCAGCGTGCGTTAGGATTAGCGCTACCAGCGCGCCGGCCAGTAGGCCAGCAAGCGTCCCCGCTTCTTGCCAACTGCCGCCATAGCTGAGCAGGAGTAGACGTAATCGGACGCGGTTTGCGACCAGTAGTACACCAGCTAAAGCGGTTACTCCTAGTTGTATGGGTAGGGCCACCGGTAATGCGAAGCTAAGGATTGCCACTAACCACGCCACTACCGCTAAGCCTCCAATTATCAATAATTCTGGGCTGTCTGTCAGCAAGCGAGGTAGAGGCCCCCACATCCGTTTCAGCAGTTTTTCTAAACCCAGGCCAAATCCCAGGCCTACCCCAGCCGCCCACGCCCAGAACACGATAATAAGAAGCATACGTAACAAGCAGCTGGCTTTTACGCTACCAGCCGGAGGATGGAAGATAAGGTAATACTGCACAGCTCGCAGACCCGACGCAGCAGGCCCAAGTTGTCACAAAGCGGGCGGCCCCATCAGGAAGCCGCCCTATTCACAAAATCCGTATAATCCGGAAAAATACGCGCCAATCCGTGATCTAGAAGTCCGCGTTTTTCGGGAAGCGCGGGAAGGGAATCACGTCCCGGATATTAGCCATGCCCGTCACGAACAGGATGAGACGCTCGAAGCCCAAGCCGAAGCCCGCATGCGGCGCCGTACCGAACTTGCGCAGCTCCATATACCACCACAGCTCGTCTTCGGGCACGTGCATGGCAGCCATACGGGCGCGTAATTTTTCCAGGTCCTCCTCACGCTGCGAGCCGCCAATGATTTCGCCGATACCTGGAAACAGCACGTCCATAGCACGCACGGTCCGGTCGTCGTCGTTCATCTTCATGTAGAACGCCTTGATATCCTTGGGGTAGTCGGTGAGGATAACGGGCTTCTTGAAGTGCTTTTCTACCAGGTAGCGCTCGTGCTCCGACTGCAAATCGGTGCCCCAATCCACCGGGAATTCAAACTTCTTTTTCGCCGATTTCAAGATTTCTATGGCCTCCGTGTAGGTCAGGCGCTGGAAATCATTGTCGACCACGAAGCGTAGGCGCTCCAGCAACTCCTTGTCGTATTGGTCGTTGAGGAATTGCAGGTCATCGGCGCATTTATCCAGGGCGTAGCGCACGAGGTACTTCAAGAAGTCCTCGGCCAGCTCCATGTTGTCCTGCAAATCGTTGAAGGCCACTTCCGGCTCAATCATCCAGAACTCAGCTAGGTGGCGGGCCGTGTTGGAGTTCTCGGCCCGGAAGGTAGGACCGAAGGTGTATACCTTGCCCAGCGCCATAGCCGCTACCTCACCTTCGAGTTGGCCCGATACGGTGAGGTTGGTTTGCTTGCCGAAGAAATCCTGCTTGTAGTCTACGCCGGCTTTGTCCTCCGTGAGGGGCGGGTTTTGGTCGGGTAGGGTGGTCACGCGAAACATCTGGCCCGCGCCCTCCGCATCGGAACCCGTGATGATGGGCGTATGGATGTAATAGAAGCCGTGGTCGTTGAAATACTGGTGCACGGCAAAGGCCAGCGCGTGGCGTACGCGCAGCACCGCCCCAAAGGTGTTGGTGCGGGGGCGCAGGTGAGCTATTTCGCGCAGGAATTCCAGGGTGTGCCCTTTCTTCTGCAACGGGTAGGTTTCGGCATCGGCTTTCCCAAGCACCGTTATTTCGGCGGCCTGAATTTCTACGCTTTGCCCTTTGCCTTGCGAGGCTACCAACTGGCCGCGCACGGCCACACACGAACCCGTCGTCACGTCCTTCAGCGACTCCTCCGGGAATTTCTCGGCGTCGGCTACTACCTGGATATTATGAATCGAAGAGCCGTCATTCACGGCGATGAACTGCACGTATTTATTGCCGCGGCGCGTACGCACCCAGCCGTTCACCACTACTTCGCGCTCCAGCTCCTGGCTGCCGAGCAGCGCCTGCACGTTCGTTCTTCTTACAGTCATTGGGACTCAGATTCAGGTTAAAGTTCTGAGCCGCAAAGGTAGAAGTTTTAGCAGGGGTAGCAGTACAAAAGAAGAGATTGGCTATTGATGTATAAAATTTTGGCTTATTGCCAAGCTTTCTATTCAAAATCCTGAGCAGCCCTCGAATGATACAATAGCTGCCCGCTATCCAACTTTTTTGCCTATGCCAAAGTACAGAAAGGCATATATTTGAGAGCTGCCACAAGCATTGTGCCGAGGATTTAGAAAGCGCCGAAATAGTATGCAACGACTGGATATGAAACAGCTTCTTTCGCAGAAGCTGTCACCCCAACAGATACAGTTTATCAAGCTGCTGCAGATTCCGACTGCCGAGCTGGAAGCCCGCATCAAAGAAGAGCTGGAAGTAAATCCGGCGCTGGAAGAGGGCGACGACGCAGAGGACTTTGAGGAGCAGGACCGGGAGGAGGACGACGCCGACGACGATTTCGACGACCCGGACGCCGAGTTCGACAACGACGACAACACCCTCGACGAGGATTTCGACCGTGCCGAAGAGCAGCCCGAGCTGGAGCTACCGCAAATCGAAGAATCTACGGCCGAAAAAGAGACCAGCGACGACCTAGACCTAGGCGACTACCTCAACGACGATGAAATAGCCGGCTATAAGATGCAAGGCGACGGACCCGGCGACGCCGATGAGGACCGCGAAATGCCCCTGGCCGACAATGGCGCTTCGTTGATTGATAGCCTGCTGGACCAATTAGGCTTTGTGGCCGTCTCCGACAAGCAGCGCATCATTGGCACTCAGCTTATTGGCTCCATCGATAGCGACGGCTACATCCGGCGTGACTTGTCGGCCATTGCCAACGACCTGGCTTTCTCCCAGAATGTGGAAGTCACGACGGAGGAAATCGAAACCGTGCTGCGCCTGATTCAGTCGTTTGACCCGCCCGGCATTGGGGCCCGCGACTTGCAGGAGTGCCTATTGTTGCAGCTAGAGCGCCGCCCCGCCGACCCCGATGTGGAAAACGCCGAGCGTATTTTGGCCGAAACCTACGAAGAGTTCACCAAGAAGCACTACGCCCGCATTCAGCAGCGGCTGGACTTAGAAGACGAGGAAATACGGGATGCTATTGCTTTGATTCTGAAGCTGAACCCTAAGCCCGGCGGCTCTGGCCCGGTAGGTATGGGCAAGGTGCAGTACATCATTCCCGACTTCATCCTGACCAACGACAACGGCCAGTTTCACCTGTCGCTGAACGCCCGCAACGCGCCGGATTTGCGTGTGTCGCCGGCCTACACGGAGATGTTTCAGGCCTACGACAAGGCCTCGAAAAAGGACAAGAAGATGAAGGAAGCCGTCACCTTCGTGAAGCAGAAGCTCGACTCGGCCAAGTGGTTTATTGATGCCATCCGGCAGCGCCAGCAAACCCTGCTGCGCACTATGGATGCCATTGTGCGCTACCAGCACGACTTCTTTGCCGAGGGCGACGAAGGCCGCCTGCGCCCCATGATTCTGAAGGACATTGCCCAGGAAATCGGGATGGATATTTCCACCGTGAGCCGGGTAGTGAATTCCAAGGCTGTGCAAACGGAGTTTGGCATCTACCCCCTCAAGTATTTCTTCTCCGAAGGCATCGCCACCGACTCAGGCGAGGATGCCAGCTCGCGCGAGGTGAAGCACATCTTGAAGGAAATCATCGACGGCGAAAGCAAAGGCCGGCCACTGTCGGATGACAAACTGGAAAAGATGCTCAATGCCCGCGGCTACAACATTGCCCGCCGCACAGTAGCCAAATACCGCGAGCAATTGAATATCCCGGTAGCGCGCCTGCGGAAAGAGTTGTAAAGCGCTGATATATTGGGTAGTGAGATAGTGATTTTGCGAAGATGCGTGTCATCCTGAGCGGAGCGAAGGACCTTATCACGCTAGAACGATTGACGTATCAACGACTCGTTCAACTGGCATAAGGTCCTTCGCTGCGCTCAGGATGACACGCATCTTTGCAAAATTACTATCCCACCATTTTATCTAATGTACTTTATCCTGTTTTTTTAGGATTCAAGCTCTATATTCGTATTCGGCTTTAATCCGATTCCGTTGAAAAATTCTCTGGCTTTGGCGTTATCGGTGATTTTTCACCCGCTGCTGGTCCCATCGTATCTCTACTATATTGTTTGTTATCAATTACCGGGCGTGGTGCTCTACCCGTTGCTACCCGACCGGTGGCTGGTGGTAGCGTTTGCGTTCGGGTTTACCTTTTTGCTGCCTACCCTCTGCACGAGTGGGCTATATTGGGCCGGCGTTATCGACTCGCTGGAGCTGTACGACAGGCGGCAACGCGCCCTACCCTTTCTGGCTGCGGCCATCAGCTTTGGGGTAGCGGCCTGGTTTTTCACGCATACTGGCTTTGCCCTGGATGCTCTGTTGCGCTATATGATGGTGGGCATGGCCATTGCCGTGCTGCTGACACTATTAATCTCATTGCGCTGGAAAATCAGCGCCCATGCCGTGGGGGTGGGGGGCGCCGTGGGACTGCTGGCCTTGTTGCAGCTCAGCGGCCTCGCCGATCAGGAAGCACTGTGGTGGCTGCTGGGTAGCATTTTGCTAGCGGGGGCTGTGTTAAGTGCCCGGTTACAGCTACAGTCCCACACACCTACTCAGGTATGGGCCGGGTTGGTGCTGGGCGTGAGTCTGGTGGCGGGGGTAGGCGTAGGGGTAGCACTGGCCTGACGGGTAGGAGAGCGGGACTATACGGCCGTAAAAAGTCATTCCGAAAAGCAGGAGGGTAGCACTGGAATTGTAGCTTTACAGAAGGTAGCGTGGCTGTTGGTAGCCATAGCTTTGCCCGCGCTCCAACAATATAGATCATTCCCGAAATTCAGTTTTCGCCCCTGCCTCTGGGCGCGGTATTTGTCTGCTTGTGGCTATGGCTTCTTCCTCTACTTCCGATCTTACAACGGCCGATCTGCTAGCGCAATTGCAGCAGGAGCGCGCCGCCCGACAGCTTGCCGAGGAGCGCGTAGCGGAGTTGGAGCAGCTGTGCGCTCCCTCTTCGCCTACCCTCGACCTGGGACAGCTACCCCGGCGCAACCCTAATCCGGTGTGGCGCCTGAGCGCTACCGCCGAAACGCTCTTTCTGAACCAAGCAGCCGAAAATCTGCGGCAACGTGAAGAAGAGGCGGGTATGTTGCCGCAATTGGAGGAGTTGGTGCAGCAAGCCATTGGGCAGGCATTGGCAACTGACAAGGTAGTGCAGCAGGAAATCGCGTTGAACTTCAACCACTACCTGCTGTTTGTGGTGCCTTCCTGCAACGAGCAGTACGCGGATGTCTACCTCACCAACATCACGCAGGGCAAGGATGTCGAGCGGCGGATGCAGCAGCAGCGCGAGTTCTACGAAACCATCCTAAACCTGTTGCCGGTAGATGTAGCCGTGTTCGACCCCGAGCACCGCTACCTGTTCCTGAACCCGGCGGCTATTGCCAACCCCGAAGTGCGCGAATGGATTATTGGCCGCAACGACTTCGAGTTTTGCGAATACCGGCAGCGCCCTGTGGCGCTGGCCGAGGAGCGCCATGCCCGTTTCGAGCAGGCGCTGGCTACCAAGCAGGCCGTGCAGTGGGAAGAGTCGTTGGAAAGTCCGCAGGGCCAGCGCCGGGCCCTGCGCAACATGCTGCCCGTATATAACCCCGATGGCTCCCTGCGCTTGATGCTGGGCTATGGCCTCGACATCACGGAGCGCTACTTGGCCGAGAGCCGGTTGCGGGAAAGCGAAGCGCGCCTGCAAGAAGAGCAAGCCTTTGTGCAGCAGGTAGTAAACACGGTGCCCGACTACATCTTTGTGCGTGATATCAACACGAAGATTTCCTTCATGAATCAATCAATGAGGGATTTTGTGCAGAGTACCAAGCACATCGAGCTGGTGGGTTTAACGGAGGTAGAGGTAGCCCCCGAAGACCTATCGATCTGGCGCGAGCTGCAAAAGGTAGTAGATGATGACATTCAGATTATTACAACGGGGCAGGAGCAAACCGTGGAGGTATCCGCAACGCTACGAAATGGCGAAACCCGCTGGCTGCGGTCAGTGAAGCGCCCTTTGCGCCGCGCCGATGGCACCGTTAGCATATTGGGCGTGAGCACCGATATCACGGAGGCTCGCCTGGCCCACGAAACGCTAATTCGCAGCGAAAAGCAGTACCGCGACCTGATGCAGTTCAGTCAGGCGCTCATCTGTACGCACGACTTACAAGGTCGGATCCTGACTATTAACCCCACCGCGGCAGCTGTAATTGGCCGTCCGGCGGAGGCAATAATCGGGCAGCCCTTGCAGATGGTATCGCCGCCCGAGTTGCACGCCGACATGGGCGCCTACCTCACTACCATTGCGCAGCAGCGCGAGCTAGGCGGCGTGATGACTTTGATGTCGCGCACAGGGGAGCGGCGCTTCATCCTCTACAACAACTCCCTAGTAGACGAAACCGGCCAAGAGCCCTACGTAATTGCTTACGGGCAAGACGTGACGGACCGCATCCTAATGGAAAAGGAGCTGAAGCGGGCCAAAGAAGCGGCCGAGGAATCGGCGCAGGCCAAGGAAAATTTCCTGGCCAACATGAGCCACGAAATTCGCACGCCCATCAACGGGATTCTGGGTATGGCCGGGCTGCTGGCCAAAACGGAATTGCAGGAGGCCCAGCGCGACCACCTCAACATTATTCAAAGCTCGGGCCGGCACTTGCTGGCGGTTATCAACGATGTGCTGGACGTTGCCAAGATTGAATCGGGGCAGCTGCACCTGGAAGAAATTCCTTTCGATATCATCGAGTCGATTCGCGGGGCGGCCCAAACGCTGGCTTATAAAGCCGAAGAGAAGCGCATTCGGTTCTTCGTGGAGCCGCCTACCCTACCCGAGCCCATGGTAGTAGGCGACCCATTCCGCCTGAATCAGATTTTGCTGAATCTGCTCAGCAACGCCATTAAATTCACGGACCGGGGGTTTGTGGAGCTGACCGGCCGCGTGCTGCACGATTCGCCTGAGAAGCTCAGCATCGAGTTCCAGGTGACCGACACCGGCATTGGTATTCCGGCCGAAAAGCAGGAAGCTATTTTTGAGAGCTTCCGGCAGGCGTATACGGATACTACCCGCCAGTTTGGGGGCACGGGGCTGGGCCTCACCATCAGCCGGCGCTTGTCGGAGCAGTTGGGCGGGCGTCTGTGGGTAGAGAGCACGCCGGGCCGTGGCAGCACATTTTTCCTGGTGCTCACGCTGCCCAAAGCCCAGCAGACGGCTCTAGCCATTGAGCCCGCCTCACCCGACTATGCTACCCTGCGCGGCACGCGCGTGCTGCTGGTAGAAGACCACCCCGTGAACCAGCAATTGGCGTTGCTGATTTTGCAAGGATGGGGCTTTGAGGTGGATGCCGCCGACAGCGGCCCCGAAGCCCTGGCGTTCCTGGACCAGCACACGTACGACGTGGTGCTGATGGACATTCAGATGCCCGGCATGAGCGGCCTGGATGCTACCCGCCTGATTCGGAAGCACGCCGACCCGTTGAAAGCTGTGCTACCCGTTATTGCGCTCACAGCCAATGCCATGCGCTCCGACCACGAGGTGTACCAAAAGGCTGGCATCAACGACTACCTGCTTAAGCCCTTCGAGGAGCGCGACTTGTTCCTGAAAATTGCGGCTCAGCTGGGTCGTACAGTGGAGGCCGCGGCCGAGGTAGCCGCTGTGCGCAACGCGCCCATTGCGCCGCTCTACCACTTGGCCCAGTTGCAGGAAGCCGCCCACGGCAGTGAGAACTTCGTGCGAAAAATCCTGACGACGTTCCTGCAACATACCCCGCCCGCGCTGGACCAACTGAAGGTTGCCACCGCCGTATCCGACTGGACCGCGGCGGCCGAAATAGCGCACCGCCTGAAACCCACGCTGAAGCTGCTGGCCGTGACAACCACCGAGGAACCAGTGCGCTTGCTGGAATCCTACCCCCACGCATCCCCCGCCGACCGCCCTACAGAAACGACCTTGCAAGCTGCGGCCACAACGCTCCTGAATACCACTGCGGCGGTGGTGGCTGAGTTGCAGGCCGCTGGTTATTAGGTAGGCGAGAAAGTTTGCTCCACGACAAGGCCCGTTTCGTAGCTACGAAACGGGCCTTGTCGTGGTACTCCGGTGTGCTAGATGCGGTTGATCTTCCGGAAAACGATGTCCTGGTAGGATTTGCTGATGGGTACTTCCTGGCCGCTGGGCATCAGGGCCATGTTGTTTTCAATGGCCTCTACCCGCCGTAAATTCAGGATGTAGGAGCGGTGCACCCGTACAAAGTGGTCGAAGGGTAGGCGCTCCACAAAGGCCTTCAGCGTGGTGTATACAATATGCTTCTGCTTGTCGGTCACGATGATAACGTAGTCAGACAGCGCTTCCACGTAGAGCACATCATCGAAATTGATGCGCACCATCTTGTTGTTGACCTTCACAAATAGGTCGGAATCGGGGAGGGCTGGTGCCTGCGTAGCCGTTGCGTGGGTGAGGGCGCCGGCTTGTTGCTGGGCCCGTTGCACGGCCCGGCTGAAACGGGCATAGTCAAAGGGCTTGACCAAGTAATCGGTCACTTGCAGGTTGAAGGCATCAACGGCAAAATCCTCGTGGGCAGTTGTCAGAATAACCAGCGGGGGATTGGGCAACACCCGCAGCAACTCCAGGCCACTAAGCTGGGGCATCTGCACATCCAAGAACAGAATGTCTACCTGGTTACCATTGCGAAAGAAAGTCAGCCCTTCCAACCCATCGGTGAGGGAGGCCGTGAGTGAGAGCGAATCTGTCAGGGAAATATAGTGCTCTAGCGTCAGACGGTTGATGGGGTCATCATCCACAATGAGGCAGGAAAGCGCAGAGGTAGCAGGCATACACAAAGAAACTGTAGATGGCCACCGTGGCCAAGGAGCGTTTGACTAGGTAAAGGTACAACTCGCCTATAAAAGAAGGTATTACGCCGAGAAAACCGTTAGTACTAATCAAGATAGTTGCAATTAATCGGCCAAAATACTATGCATAGATAGCCCCGAAGCAAAATGATATCAATTAGTTGAGTACATTGAAAACGGCGAAAACGCAGAGTTTACTGCTAAGCCAGTTGGGCCATTTCCTGCTGCACCATTTCCTGCACGGCGGGTGTGTCGTAGTCGGCTTCGGTTTGGATAAGAGGCATCAGGCGCTGCATAATGTGCTCCTGGCGGGTGCCGTTGGCCAGGGCCTCGGCATAGGGCGTATGCGAAAACGTGACCTGCGAGTACAGCGGCAGCCACTGATCGGGGTACTGCGCGGATATTTTGCTCTCGATTTTCTTTTGCAGCAGAAAACGCGGGTCAGCCACCCGGTCGCGCATTTCCTGGAAGTTATACACCGCTAGGTCGGCCATGGCGTCGGCATCAGGCTTGCGGCGGCGCTGAAACTCTGCAAAAACGGTGTCCCAGTCGCCGTCAAACTCTGTCAGCAACTGGTCGAGCACGGTGCAATCCTCGAAGCCCGCGTTCATACCCTGGCCGTAGAAGGGCACAATGGCGTGCGAGGCATCCCCAACTAGCACCACCTCGCCTTGGTACGACCACGGGTAGCAGCGCACCGTGACGAGGGAGCTGGTAGGGTGCTCGGCAAACTCGGGTAGCAAATTGGGCATCAGCGGTACCGCATCGGGAAATACGCGCTCAAAAAAGTCCTGTACCTGGGCGGGCGTTTGCAGGGAAGCAAACGACGTTTCGCCTTCGTAGGGGAAAAATAAAGTGCAGTTGAAAGAGCCGTCGAGGTTGGGCAGGGCAATCATCATGTACTGCCCGCGCGGCCAGATGTGAAGCGCTTCTTTATCGAGCTGCCAGTTGCCGGCTGCGTCGGCTGCAATCTGCAATTCCTTGTAACCGTACTCCAGGTAGCTCTGTGCGTAGTTGAAGCGGTCAGTTTTCTGCATAGCCCCCCGCACCGCCGAAAAAGCCCCATCGGTACCAAACAGCCGGTGGTAGGCAAGCGTGTGCGTCTGTTGGGTGGTCGTGTCGCGCAGGGTAAGCTGGCGCCGGCGCAGGTCTACCTCCAGGCACCGCTGGTTGAAGTGCAGGCTGATATTGGGGTGCGCCTCCGCCAGATCGAGTAGGGTACGGTTGAGGCCATCGCGCGAAACGGAGTAGATAGCCTGGTTCTCCTGCCCGTAGGCCTGGTAGGTGAGCTGCCCGTCTAGGCTGTGCATGGCGCGCTTGTAGAGGGGTAGGGCCACCTGGCGCACGTCTTCCTGCACGCCAATGCCTTCCAGCGCCCGCCAGCCCCGGTCCGAAAGAGCCAGGTTGATGGAACGCCCCTCGGCGGCTTCCTGGTAGCGCGGGTCGGGCCGACGCTCGTAGATGGCTACCTGATAGCCGCGCCGCGCCAGGTAGAGGGCGAGTAGGGAGCCTACCAGACCTCCGCCAATAATGGTGAGCGGCTCGGAAGTAGCGGCAGGAACAGGAGCGGACATAGACACGGCAAAAAGGGAATGGAACAGCGAAGGTAAACGGTTACGAAATAGCGTCGTTTGTCGGGTAGGAAAAGCTATTCATCGAGTAATACAATTTGTTTAAGCTTAAATAGAATCCGGTGGCTTACAGCGCATCGTAGGGTTGTATTGTAAGACGAACCACTTGCTCTGTTTCTATGCCAATTTCTACCCCCTGCGTTTCTAAGGCTGCTTATCGGCCTGTGCAACATTCCTACTCATCGCTGGCAACAGCTACTTATCTCACGTGGTCGGCCATGATCTGGACTGCCTTACTCACAGAAGATCAGCAGGTTTTCACCCCAAAAATGCCATCTGCACACTTGCAGCTAGCAAACGACCAGCTACAGATTGGCACATACAGCATTGGCGAAAACGTGGACATCAACCTTTTCGGGCACCCAGAAATCCGCTACTAAGCCGATGAGGCTTACATAGCGTTTACAATTAATCGAAAAGTTAGGTTGAGGCGAGCATCCGTGGGCCGGGCAGTTTTCGGCACGGCGTGCAGCCAGTGTTGTTGAGTAGGGCCGCGCATCACCAGTAAACTGCCAGAAGGCAAATCGAGGGAGACAGGCGCGTGCGGCGTTTCGCGGGCATCGCGGGGACGCAACCGGAAACGGCGGGTAGCACCCAAACTCAAGGAAGCAATAACCGGTGCGGAGCCTAGTTCCGGCTCGTCGTCGGCATGCCAGCCCATGCTATCCTGCCCGTAGCGGTAGAGGTTGAGTAGTACGCTATTGAAAGCGGTTCCGGTAGCGGTTTCCACTTGCCCGCGTAGTTTTTGCAGTGCCGGCGTCCAGGGCTGGGGCGTGAGTTGGAGGCCCGAGTAGCGGTAGGTAGCGGCCGGGTCGCCGTGCCAAGCCGTGAGGCGCGGTTGGAGCACCTCGCGCCCATAGAGCCGAATGGCTTCCTGTCGCCACGCAATGGTTTGCTCCAACTCGTGCAACAGGGCAGTAGCAGCATCAAACGGCAAAAAATGCTCGTCGAGCCAGACTTCGGCGTGGGGTAGGGGGAGCAGCGTAAGCGGCATAAGGCGGCTGCTACGGCAGCGCAGCACCGCCCATTTGCCCCAGCATGGGCATCATCAGGTAATACATAATCCCGAAGATCAGCAAGCAGACCACCAGTGCCGGCAGCCAACCCCGACTAAGGTAGGAGCGCCGGCCTACGTAGCGCGGCCAGAAAAACCACAAATATGCTACCACAGCACCCAAATTGACAGCTGCACTAATCCATTTGGCACTCTCACCAAACTGCAACACAGCCCATTGTAGCAGGTAGGAGCTGCCCAAGAGATACAGAACAATAAACAACAGCAGGCGTAACGCCTTGCTTTGCTTGTCCAGCTTAAACAGGTTGATAACCATCAGCACGCCTCCCGCCAGAAAAGAAAATATGACGGAGAAGATAGCAATGGTAGCCGGCGAGTACAATGCGGGTCCGGCGACTTGTTCCTGCTCCGGCTCCGCTACAGCAGCGGCTTCGGCGGCGCGAACAGTGTCGGCTTCGGCGGCACGCTGCGCCACCACGGGCTGCACGTCCGTGCGGATGGCGCTGGCTTCCGCCACTACCTTCCCCCGGCGTTCCAGCTCATCGAGAGCAGCCAACACGGCTTCTTCCAGGTAGTTAGTATACTGGTCGACGTACTGGCGCAGTTCGGCGTCGGTTTTGCGGCCCATCTTGGCCGCGTAGTCTTCAGCCATTGGGATAGTGAAAACGGTAATTGAAAAATAGACTCAAATGGGTGCGGCTGGGTTGCAAGGCCAAACCGGACATGAAAGCAGCTGCTAAGTTGCTACTAGACTGAACGCAAGTTGTGCTGAATAGGTAACAAATGCCCAAATTTTCTTGCCTGCGCTATTGTCCAGCCCAGGCGGCCAGTACTTCGCCTACCCGTTGCACATCGGCAAACGAGTTGTAGAAGGGCACCGGCGCCAGCCGAATTACGTTGGGCTCGCGCCAGTCGCCTACCACGCCGGCCTGCGTGAGGTGGTCGAACAGCTCGCGCCCGCCTTGGTGCACCAGCAAGGAAAGTTGGCAGCCACGGGCCGCGGGGTCAGTGGGCGTAATGATTTCGAGGCGCGAAGTGGGTAGCTCCAGACGGTTGATGAGAAACTCCAGGTAGGCCGTGAGCTGCTCGCTTTTGCGGCGCAACGGGCCCATGCCGCCTACCTCCGCAAACAGCGCCAGCGCCGCCCGGTGTGCCGCTAGTGTCAGCACGTTGCCGTTGGCTAGTTGCCAACCCGCGGCGCCGACCATTGGCTTAAAGCCTTTTTGCATTTTGAAGCGCTCATCGGCATCGTGGCCCCACCAGCCGGCCAGGCGTAGTAGGTCAGGCCGGTCAGCAAACCGCTCGTGCACAAACGCGCCGCCCACGCTACCCGGCCCCGAGTTCATGTACTTATAGGTACACCAGCAGGCAAAATCCACGTCCCAGTCGTGCAGGTGCAGCTCTACATTGCCGGCGGCGTGGGCCAGGTCGAAGCCTACCATGGCGCCTACCGCGTGCCCGGCCCGTGTAATGGCTTGCATATCAAACACCTGCCCGGTGTAGTAGTTGATGCCGCCCATGATGACGGTCGCCAGCAAATCGCCCAACTCGGCAATTTTCGCCTCAATATCCTCCGTGCGCAAGGTGTGCTCGCCGGGGCGGGGCTCCAGCTCCACAATGGCATCATCGGGGTCGAAACCGTGCAGCTTGGTTTGGGTTTCCAGGGCGTATTGGTCCGAAGGGAACGCGCCGCCTTCCATCAACACCTTGTAACGGGTAGGGGTAGGGCGGTAGAACGACGTGAGCAACAGGTGCAGGTTGGTGGTCAGGTTGTTCATCACCACCACTTCGATGGGCTTGGCTCCTACCACCAGCGCTTCGGTTTCGGCTAGGGTTTCGTGGTAGTGCATCCACGGCGAAGGACCATCAAAGTGCCCATCTACTGCCAGCGTGGCCCAGGTATTCAGCTCCTGATCCAGCGCTTCGCGTACGGCACGGGGTTGCAGACCCAGCGAGTTGCCACACAGATAGAGGCTCTCGCCACCACCCGGCGCGGGCGGAATCAGGAAGCGACTGCGGAACTCACGCAGTGGGTCCTGGGCATCGAGTTGGGCGGCAAAGGCGGGGGTGGGTTCAAAGGTCATGCGGGCAAAGGTAGGGGGCAAAGGCGAGGGCCGCCAGGAAGTACTTACGGAGCAGGGGCAGGTGTAGGTGGCGCCATCACGGTACCGCACACGGTGCAGGTGCGCTTGTGCTCGTCTTGCCAGAAGCGGTTCATGATAGGCGGCAGCTGCGCCACGATATCGGTAATCTCAGCAAATTCCTCGTAGAGCTTGTTGCCGCAGTTTTCGCAGTACCACTGAAAGCCATCTAGCTCGCCGGTCGTGCGGTAGCGTTCCATCACCAGCCCAATGGTGTTGGCTGGCCGCCGCGGCGAATGGGGCACACCAGGAGGTAGCAGGTACATCTCGCCGGCCTTAATCTCAATATCTACCGGCTGCCCATCCTCGATGATTTTCACCACGATGTCGCCTTCCAGCTGCCAAAACAACTCCTCGCCCTCGTCCACGTGGTAGTCTTTGCGGGAGTTGGGGCCGCCCACCACCATCACAATAAAATCTTTATTGTCTTTGAATACCTGCTGGTTGCCCACGGGCGGCTTCAGCAGATGGCGGTGCTCATCCACCCACTTTTGTAAGTTGATCGGTCGATTCATGTGGTTTGGTTTTGAAGAGAGAAGGAGGTCGAGGGTAAGGTGTAATGGAAATTAGTAGGCCGTCATGGTTTAACTCCGCTCAGCATGACGAACTATAGGCTATTTGCTCATGATTTCAACAAATATCTCAAAACATCGGCTTCCATCTCGGTTTCTAATAGTATGAGTTCCACTACTCCTTTCTCCGATCAAAAAGCTCTGGTGAGCGGCAGCACGCAGGGAATTGGGCGAGCCATTGCCGAAGAACTAGCCCGGCAAGGCGCTACCGTTACGCTGCTGGCCCGTAACGAAACCACGCTGCGCGAAACTGCTGCCGCCCTACCCACGCCCACCAACCAGCCGCACGACTACATCGTGGCCGATTTCACCCAGCCCGACCAAGTAGCCACACGCGTGGTCGACTACCTCAAGGCGCACCCAATAGGCTTTCACGTGCTCGTCAATAACACGGGCGGCCCGCCCGGTGGGCCTATTATCGAGGCGTCTGTCGATGCCTTTCGGGCAGCGTTTGAGCAGCATGTGGTGTGCAACCATTTGCTTGTGCAAGCCGTGGTGCCGGCCATGCGGGCGCGGCAGTATGGGCGCATCATCAACATCATAAGCACCTCTGTGAAGGTGCCGCTGCCGGGGCTGGGCGTGTCCAATACCATCCGGGCGGCGGTGGCCAACTGGGCCAAAACGCTGGCCAACGAACTGGCGGCCGATGGCATCACCGTCAACAACGTGCTACCCGGCATGACGCAAACCCAGCGCTTGGAAAGTCTGCTGGAAAAGCAGGCTGCATCAGCCGGCAAGCAAGTAGCTGAGGTAGAAACCGCCGCCAAGCAACAAATTCCTGCCCGCCGTTTTGGCGAAGCAGACGAAATAGCTGCCGCGGCTGTATTCTTCGCTTCACCGGCGGCGGGCTACGTCACAGGCACCAATCTGGCTGTAGATGGCGGCCGTACGGGTAGTTTGTGAGCAGGAGTAGCTTTTACACCAGCAACATCTCCGCTACCTCACGGCCGGTCGCCATGGCGGCGTTCAGCGACGGATATGCGGTGTAGTCGCCGCACTGGTAGAGGGTATCGGCTAGACGGAGGCTCTGGCGGTAGGGCTGCCCTGCGGGGTAGGCGGGGAGGGCGTGCGCAATTTCATAGGTGCGCAGGTGCTGCCACTGGGCCGTAGCCGGCCCAAACCAGGCAGCCAGTTCGGCTCGCAGCCGGTTTGGTAAGTCCTCCTCCGTAAGGCCGTGCGCGCCGTGGGTGTTCACCGAAACCAGTGTTTGACCAGCGGGGGCGTAGCTGGGGGCCGCATCGCTGGGGAATACGACGTTGTGTGCCAGGGCGCCCGGCATTGCATTGATACGCAATAGCTTATCGCCATGGCCGGGAGAGTGGGGCGCCGCAAAGTAGGTACAGGTAGTCTTGCGCCACTCGGAGGTAGGGGTAGGCGCGCTGAGCGTCTGGGTGGGTAGGAGTTGCTGCGCTGCCGTGCCATCGGTGGCTATGACCACGGCAGCGGCTTCCAGTACCTCGTCTGTCCAGAGGCGCACGCGGGTACCGTCGATGGCCGATACGGGTGAGTTAAGGCGCACGCTGCCGGTGGGTAGGCGAGCCGCCAATTGCTCCGGAATGGCCTGTATGCCAAGATTGGGCACAGCGGCATCACCCACCACAAACTGTTGAAATACAAACTCGAAGAAATTGGCCGCCGTACGCAGCTGCCGGTCCAGATACACCCCGCCGAAAAACGGACGGAAGAAGGTATCAATGATCCGCTCGCTGAAGCCATTGCGGCGCAAGTAGGTCAGAGTGTCTTCTTGGTTGGAGGAGTTGCGGCTGATGAGTTGGCCGGCGGTATACTTGCTCACATGTCTCACCAGGTTTGCAATGCGGAGCTTATCGGCCAGGGAGCCAATGGGCGAAGTGAGGGCTTCGAACGCCGCCAACGGTTGCCGCAACGGGTTGATTAGCGTCGTTTCTCGGCCAGTAGGCAATTGAATAACGGCACCCGACTCGAAAGCCCTTAGGTCCAGAGCGCCGTAGTCCATGAGGCGCTGCACCTCGGGGTAGCGCGTGAGCAGGATCTGAAAACCACGGTCTAAGCGGAAGCCTTCGGGTGTAATATCAGTGCGTACGCGGCCACCCACGGCGTCGGCAGCATCCAGCATCAATACAGATTTGCCGGCCCGGTGCAGGTAGTTGGCGCAAGTGAGGCCAGCCATACCAGCGCCGATGATAATAATAGGTAGAGATGCAGAGGAAGTAGCCATACCCCGGCAAACTCCAAAAGGCGCCGTAAGGTTGGCGCTGAACGGTAAAAATAGAACGTCATGCTGAGCGGAGTGCAATGAAGCCGAAGCATCTCTACCGTTAGTGATCAGTAGAGATGCTTCGGCTTCGTTGCACTCCGCTCAGCATGACGAGCGCAAGTCAATACTCAATAGCTAACTACCCTACGCCTTCTTTCAGGCGCTCGGCGCTTTCGGCTATGCGCAATTGCTCCACGAAATCATCGATGTTGCCGTCCATTACGCTGGGCAGGTTGTACACCGTGAACCCAATGCGGTGGTCGGTTACGCGGCCCTGGGGGTAGTTGTAGGTGCGGATTTTGTCCGACCGGTCGCCGCCGCCAATCATGCTCTTGCGGGCGGCACCTTCGGCTTCGTTTTTCTTGGCCAGCTCAATCTCGTAGATGCGTGAGCGGAGTACCTGCAACGCCTTATCGAAGTTCTTGAGCTGCGACTTTTGGTCCTGGCACTGGGCCACTAGGCCGGTAGGCAAGTGCGTAAGGCGCACAGCTGAGTAGGTGGTGTTTACCGACTGTCCACCGGGGCCACTCGACATAAACAAGTCCTTGCGGATGTCGTTCATATCCAGTTCAATATCCAATTCCTCAGCTTCCGGCATTACTACGATAGAGGCTACCGAGGTATGAATGCGGCCCTGGGTTTCGGTGGCCGGCACGCGCTGCACGCGGTGCACCCCCGATTCAAACTTCAGCTTGCCGTATACGTCCTCTCCTTTCAGCGAGAGCACAATTTCCTTGTAGCCGCCCGAGGTACCCTCGGTGGCGTCGATGAGGTCCATGCGCAGGCCCTGCTTTTCGGCGAAGCGCATGTACATGCGCTGCAAGTCGCCGGCAAAGATGGCGGCCTCGTCGCCCCCGGCTCCGGCCCTGATTTCCATAATCACGTCCTTGGAGTCGTTGGGGTCCTTCGGAATCAGGAGTTCCTTGATGACGGCCTCCAGGCGCTCCTGCTCGGGCAGCAGCTCGTCCAGCTCAGCCTTCGCCATTTCGCGGAAGTCCTGATCCTTTTCGGTGGAAATCACCTCCTTGGCATTGTCGATGTTGCTGAGTACCTGCTGGTAGGCTTTGTACTCCGTCACGATTTTGCCCAGGTCCTTGTATTCTTTATTGAGGGCCTTGAAGCGTTTCATGTCGCTCATGGCTTCAGGTTGCGTGAGTTGCTCGCTCACGTCGTTGAAGCGCTGTTGAATGGCCTCCAGTTTATCTAGCATCTGCCTGTCAGAGAATTATATTTATATGCACAAAGGTACATAAACTAACACGCGGAACCAGCGGGCTTGTTCCCTTCGTGGTTTGTTGGAAAACGTAGGCGGGCCGAATCATGAATTTGGTTGGTAACAAATCTTTTCTAGCTTTGGTCCGAACCTTAGAGCACGTATGCGCCCCTTCGCCGCTATCGGTCCGCTTTTCCCTACCCTGCCGGTCATTACCATGACACCGACAGCCACTACCGGTATTATTACCGGTTAGCGGGGCTGCTCTACCTCTCACTTTCACATCTTCCGAGCAGCCCTTCACCGGTACCACCCTCCTGACAAGAGGTGGCCACCGACCCGAAGCGCTGCTTTTTCGCGTTTATTCTTCCTTACTCTTTATGCAGATTCTGAAATTTGGTGGTTCTTCGGTGGCCACGGCAGCAGCTATCCAACAAGTAGGCGAACTGGTAGCGCAGGCTGCGCAGCGCGGGCCTACCGTCGTGGTCGTGTCGGCGTTGGGTGGCACGACGGATGCGCTGATTACCGCCGGTCAGCAAGCTGCGGCGGGGCAAGAAAGCTACCGGCAACTGCTGCAAACCATTGAGCAGCGCCACCTAGACGCGGCCAAGGAGCTGGCTCCCGTTACCAGCCAGAGCAGTTTGCTGAGCCGGGTGAAGCAGGAGTGCAATGATCTGGAAACGCTCTGCGACAGTGTATTTGCACTGGGCGAGCTGTCGGTGAGGACGCTAGACCGCCTCATGAGCTTCGGGGAGCTGCTGTCGGCGCGGCTAGTGGCAGCCAACCTGCTGGTGCGCGGTATCGACCACGTTTGCCACGACAGCCGCGAGCTGATCCGCACGAATAGCAGCTTCGGCAACGCGTTGGTGGATTTTCAGACCACTAACCGGCAAATCCAAACCTACGTGCGCAACCACCCGCATGCCGTGTACGTGGTGCCGGGCTTCATTGCTTCGGATGCCCAGGGGTCTACCACTACCCTCGGCCGCGGCGGCTCCGACTACACCGCCGCCATCTTCGCGGGCGCGCTGGACGCCGAAGTGCTGGAAATCTGGACCGACGTGAGCGGCATGATGACGGCCGACCCGCGCTTGGTGCGCCAGGCCCGGCCCATTCCGCGCATCAGCTACCAAGAAGCCATGGAGTTGTCGCACTTCGGGGCAAAGGTGTTGTATCCGCCTACCATCCAGCCGGTGCGGCAGCGCGGCATTCCGCTGCTCATCAAGAACACCTTTGCCCCCGCCGATGAAGGCACCCGCGTGGAAGTGGCCCCGCCGGCTACCGGCGAGGTAGTGCGCGGCCTTTCCAGCATTGGTCAGGTTACGCTGCTACGCTTGGAAGGCGGCGGTATGGTTGGCATTCCGGGCTTCTCGATGCGGTTGTTTGCGGCCCTGGCGCGAGAGAAAGTCAACGTTATTCTCATCACCCAAAGCTCCTCGGAGTACAGCATCTGCGTGGCCGTGCGCACCGCCGACGCCGTGCGCGCCAAAGCCGCTACCGACGACGAGTTTGCCTTCGAAATCGGCACCGGCAAGGTAGATCCGCTGGTGGTGGAGGCCGATCTGGCCATTGTGGCCCTGGTGGGCGAGAAGATGAAAGACCACCCCAACGTGAGCGGCCGATTGTTTAACGCGCTGGGTAACAATGGGGTAAATATTCGGGCCATTGCGCAGGGCTCGTCGGAGAAGAACATTTCGGTGGTGGTGCGGGCGCAGGATGTGCGCAAGGCTATCAACGTGCTGCACGAGTCGTTTTTTGAGGTGCAGACCAAGCAAGTGAACCTGTTTGTGGTAGGCGCCGGCAACGTGGGCGGCAAGCTACTGGAGCAACTCTCCCGGCAGCGCGCCTACCTGCTGCGTCACCTGCGTCTGCAAGTGCGGGTGGTAGGGGTGGCCAATAGCCGCCGGTTTGCCTTTGCTGAGCAAGGCCTGGAGCTAGGCGACTGGCGCGAAACCCTAGCCCAGAGCGACGAAGGCACGCTGCCCGATTTTCTGCAAGTCATCAAGAGTCGCAACCTGCGCAACACCATTTTTGTGGACGTGACGGCCAGCGGCGAGGTAGCCCGCTGCTACCCCGAGCTGCTGAGCCGGGGCGCGGCCGTGGTGGCGTGCAACAAAATTGCCGGCTCGGCTGAGCTGAGCTACTACCAGCAGCTCAAGCGGTTGTCGCGTGAGTTTGGGGCGGCATTCTTGTTTGAAACCAATGTGGGCGCGGGCCTACCCATCATCGGCACACTTAACGACCTTACCCGCAGCGGCGACGAGGTGCACCGCATCGAAGCTGTGCTGTCGGGTACGCTCAATTTCGTGTTCAACCATTACGACGCCACCGTGCCCTTTGCCGACGTGGTGCGCCAGGCCCAGGCCGAGGGCTACACCGAGCCCGACCCGCGCCTCGACCTGAGCGGGGTAGACGTGGCCCGCAAAATTCTGATTCTGGCCCGCGAAGCCGGGCAAGAGTTGGAAATGAGCGACATCGACAACGAAGCCTTCCTACCCGCCTCCTGCATGGATGGTAGCGTAGAGGATTTCTACCAGGAAATGGCCCGCCAGGAACCGCACTTCCAGCAGCTCTACCGCGAGGCCGCCGATGCCGGCAAGCAACTCCGCTTCGTGGCCCGCTACGCCGACGGTGCCGCCGCTGTGGGCCTGCAAGCCGTCGGCCCCGACCACGATTTCTACTCCCTCCAAGGCAAAGACAACGCCGTGCTCTTCTACACCGCCCGCTACCCCGAGCAGCCGCTGGTGGTGAAGGGTGCTGGCGCCGGCGCCGACGTAACCGCCTCCGGCGTCTTCGCCGACATCATGCGCGCCACACGGCAGTAGAACTATTGAGTTAGAATGTCATGCTGAGCGTAGCGAAGTCGAAGCATGACGTTCTATCAACATTCAAAACTTAACACTTCAACAAATGTCCGTTACCGTTTTGGCTCCGGCCACCGTGGCCAATATGGTCTGTGGGTTTGATGTGCTGGGCTTCGCGCTGGCCGAGCCCGCCGACACCATGCACCTGCGCCTGACCGATACGCCCGGCGTCACCATCATCAACGAGGACGAGTTCGACCTGCCTACCGAGCCCACGCGCAACGTGGCGGGTGGGGCGCTGCTGGCCTTATTGCGCGAGGCACCGGGGGTAGGGATAGAGGTGCGCATTAACAAAGCCATCCGGCCGGGTAGTGGTATTGGGTCCAGCGCGGCCAGTGCGGCGGGCGCGGTGGTAGGGGCTAATGCGTTGCTAGGCAATCGGTTCAGTAAAGAGGACTTGGTGCGCTTTGCCATGTTTGGGGAGGAAGTGGCCTCGGGCGTGCAGCACGCCGACAACATTGCGCCGTGCCTGTACGGGGGCGTCACGCTCATCCGCAGCACCACCCCACTCGACATTGTGCCACTGCCTACCCCACCGCTCTGGGTAACGGTGGTGCACCCCCAAATTGAAGTGAAAACTGCCGATGCCCGCGCCATTCTGAAGCGTCAAGTGGCCCTACCCGCCGCCATCCGGCAGTGGGGCAACGTGGGCGGGCTGGTGGCCGGCCTCTGCCTGCAAGACTACGACCTCATCGGCCGCTCCCTGGAAGACTACATCGTGGAGCCCGTGCGCAGCATCCTGATTCCGGGCTTTGCCGAGGTGAAAGCCGCTAGCCGCGAAGCCGGGGCACTAGGCGGCGGCATCTCGGGCTCGGGGCCCTCGATCTTCATGTTGAGCCGGGAAGAAGCCACCGCCCGCGCCGTGGCCGCTGCCATGCAAAGCGTGTACGACCGGCTGGGCATTGAGAAGTTTATCTACGTGACCCGCATGAACACGGAGGGCGTGCGGGTAGTGGCGCAGCCTTAGCGCACGCAGCGTTGCGCACTACTTCTTACAATCGTTATTCTCACTGCAATGCAATATCATAGTCTCAACCACCAGTCGCCGGCCGTTGATTTCCGCACGGCAACCATCCAGGGGCAGGCGCCCGATGGCGGCTTATACTTCCCAGAAACCATTCCGCGCTTTTCGGCCGATTTCCTGCTGGATTTGAAAACCCTACCCGCTGCCGAGGTGGCCTACCAGGTGATGGCGCCCTATGTGGGCGACACCATCCCGGAAGACGAGCTACGTCGCATCTGCGCCGAGACGGTCAATTTCCCGTTTCCGCTGGTGCCCGTCACGGAGCAAATAGCGGCGTTGGAGCTGTTTCATGGGCCTACCCTGGCCTTTAAGGACGTGGGGGCGCGGTTTATGAGTCGGTGCCTGGGATACTTCTCGCGGCAGGAAACGGCCCCCGTTACGGTGCTAGTGGCTACTTCCGGCGATACGGGTGGGGCCGTAGCCGACGGCTTTCTGGGCGTGGAGGGCGTGCAGGTGGTGATTCTATACCCCGCCGGCAAAGTGAGCCCCCTGCAGGAGCGCCAGCTCACCACGCTGGGCCAGAACATCACGGCCCTCGAAATTCAGGGCAACTTCGACGACTGCCAGCGCCTCGTGAAACAAGCCTTTGCCGATGTGGACCTGATGCAGCAGCAGCGCCTCACCTCGGCCAACTCCATCAACGTGGCGCGCTGGCTGCCTCAACAGATCTATTACTGCCTGGCCTGGCAGCAATGGCAGCCCCAACTGCCGCCGGTAGTGACGGTGCCCAGCGGCAACTTCGGCAACCTGTGCGCGGGGTTGCTGGCCCACGTGTCGGGGCTGCCGGTGGCGCATTTTGTGGCCGCCTGCAACGCCAACGACGCCGTGCCCGCCTACCTGCTCAGCGGCGAGTACGCGGCCAAGCCAGCCGTGGCTACCATCTCCAACGCCATGGATGTAGGCAACCCCAGCAACTTCGGCCGCATTCTGGCCTTGTTTGAAGCCGAGCACACCCGCATCACCGGCTTAATGACCGGCTACTCCGTGACGGACGCCGAAACGGAGGAAACCATCCGCGCCGTGCACACTGAAACCGGCTATTTGCTGGACCCGCACGGTGCCGTGGCCTACCGAGCTATGCAGCAGTATCTCAGTGAAAACCCCACGCCCCAGGGCGGATTTCTGCTTGAAACGGCACATCCGGTGAAGTTTCGGGAGGTAGTGGAGCCATTGTTGGGCGAAGCCGTGCCGTTGCCTACCGCCTTGGAGCCGCTTATGCAGCGCTCCATCGAGCGGGTGCAGCTGCCGGCCGAGTACGCGGCGCTTCGGGATTTTTTGCTGAGCCGATAGGGTAGGGGAGCCGCGGCGGCTTCGTACCTTGCAGTAGATTCTTTAACCCGTTGCGTATGCGTTTGCGAATGTGGGGCGGGGTAGGGCTGCTGCTCTTGTCGGCCTGCCGCCCCGATCAGGTAGAGCACCTCTCGAACACGAAAGAGCTGGCCGTGGAGGCCGAAAACCGGCAGGTGAAGCGCATCCTGCCCGCCGATTTGCTACGCGCTACCCGTTGGGCGGGCGACTCCCTCACCCGCACCGCCGACCGTGCCCTGCGCCAACAAGTAGCCACGCAGCTGCAAGCCGGCAGCGTGGTCGATGCCCTACCCGCTGGCCATACTGCTGCCTTTGCGGTTACTGATTCGTTGGCGCAGGTGCTGCAAGCTACGCTCACGCACGTGCGCCGCGCTCCGGGCGGCATTGTCAATGATACTAGCCGGGTAGTGAAACGGCCTTCAAATGAAGTGTTTACCTACGAACGGCCGCTGCTGGTCACCGATGCGGCCTGCCTGCGCTGCCACGGCACCGAAACCGACATAGCGCCGGCCGATCTTACCCTGATTCGGCAACGCTACCCGCAGGTGCCGCTGGGCTACCGGGTAGGCGAAGCAATAGGTACGTGGAAAGTGCAGTTTACCCGCCAGGGTATTGCTGAGTTTTATACCATGAAAACCCGGAAGATCTTTAAGCGGCGGTTTTAGAGAATTGTCTGGCATCCTCTTTCTCATCTGTCATCCTGAGCGGAGCGAAGGACCTTCTCACGCGTGAACGACAGGCGTAACAACGACCCGTTCACGCGTGAGAAGGTCCTTCGCTCCGCTCAGGATGACAGATGGAAAGCAAGTATTCAGGGCAGCTTTTCCATAAATAATTAGCGTAACTCTTTATAATTCCGAATAGATACGCTAACTCAGGGTATGAATCCTACTTTGCGTCCGCGCATCAAAATTTGCTGCATCAGCACGCGGCAGGAACTCGAAGCGGCCGTAGGGCTGGGCGTAGATGCCCTGGGGCTGGTGGCGCGCATGCCCAGCGGACCCGGCATCATCCCCGACGACTTGGTGCGGGAGCTTTGCCGTCGCACGCCACCCTCGGTAGCCTCTTTCTTACTCACCAGCGAAACCACCACCCAGGCCATCATTGCGCACCAGTGCCGCACGGCCGCCGACACGCTGCAAATCGTGGATGCGCTGAGTGAAGGCACCTATAAAGACCTGCGCACGGCTCTACCCGGCATCAGCCTGGTGCAAGTGATTCACGTGAACGGCCCCGAGGCATTCGACGAAGCCAAGCGCGTGGCGCCGCACGTAGATGGCGTGCTGCTCGACTCCGGCAACCCCAAACTGCCCGTGAAGGAGCTGGGCGGCACCGGCCGGGTGCACAACTGGGACATCAGCCGCCGCATCCGCGAAGCGCTAGATATTCCGGTGTTTCTGGCCGGCGGCCTACATGCCGAGAACGTGCGCGAAGCCATCGAAACCGTGCACCCGTTTGGGGTAGACGTGTGCAGCGGCGTCCGCACCGATGGACACTTGGACAGCCAGAAGCTACACCGCTTTGTGGATGTGGTGCGCCAGTACGTGCCGTAGGGAGGTAGCTTGAGGAGTAGGAGGAAATCGGAAGTAGAAAAAACGTCTGTCATCCTGAGCGGAGCGAAGGACCTTCTCACGCTAGAACGGCCGACGTACCAACGACTCTTTCACGCGTGAGAAGGTCCTTCGCTCCGCTCAGGATGACAGACGTTTTACCCCGTCTACCCCCTACCTTTGTAGCCTTATGCGCTACCTCCTGCCCCTGCTTTTCCTGCTGAGTTTCACCCTACTTCTGCTACCCGGCTGCGAGCCCAAGGCAGATATCGTGACGACGGACAGCAGCGCGCGGCTGGAGTTTTCGCAGGATACAGTGCTGTTTGATACGGTGTTTGTGCGCACCGGCACGGCCACGCGGCGGCTGTGGGTCTACAACCGCAACCCCCGCGCCGTGCGTGTAGAGCAGATTACACTGACTAACCCCGGTGCCTCACCCTACCGCTTGCTGGTAGGCGGCGACGCCGGCCCCAGCATCAACAACGTGGAAATCAGGGGGCGCGACAGCCTGCTGGTGCTGGTGCGCGCCACCATCGACCCGACGCCTGGCGATGCCAAACCGTTTATTGTAACGGATGAGCTACGGTTTCGTACCAACGGCAACGACCAGCAGATTGCCTTGATAGCCTATGGGCAAAACGCCTACTTCCACAATGGCGAAACCCTACCCTGCAACACCACCTGGACCAACGACAAGCCCCACGTCATCTACAACTCGGTGCGGGTAGACTCGGCCTGCACGCTCACCATGCAGCCCGGTACGCGGGTGTACTCGCACGCGGGTTCTATTCTGATTGTGGCCGGTACGCTGCGCGTAAATCTTGACTATCAGCCCGGTACCGACTCAGTGGAGGTTAATGATGAAAACATCGTACGCTTTGCCGGCGACCGGCTGGAGCCGTTCTACGACAATATTCCGGGCCAGTGGGCGGGTATTCAGTTCCTGGCCAGCAGCCACGACAACGTGGTGCGCTACGCCGAAATCAAGAATGCTGCCTACGGCTTGCTGCTGTTCAACTACCGCAACCGCCTACCCCGACCGGCGGTGCGGGTAGAAAATACGGTTATCCGCAATATTTCGGGGCAGAGCATCAGCTTTGCCAGCGCTGCCCAAACCCTACCCACCGGGGCCGGGGTGCTGAGCCTGTCGGGTGATGTGGAGATGCATAACTGCCTGATTACAAACTGCGGCGAGTATGCAGTACTGGGGGTAGGCGGTGGCAATTTCACGTTTGACTACTGCACCATTGCCAACTACCGGGGCAATTTCAACCGCTCTACCGAGTCGCTGACACTCAGCAACGAGGCGCCCAGCACGGCGGCCAAAGGTCCCTACCCCCTGCGCCTGGTAATGCGCAACTCCATTCTATGGGGTGGGTTGCGAGACGAGCTGCTTTTGGCAAATGGTGCTCAGTATCAGCAGGTAGCAATTCAGAATAGCTTGTTGCAAACGGAGCGCTATAAAGCAGCTACTAGCACGGCTACTACGTTGGGCTTTAGCAATAGCGGCAATGTGCTCAACCAGGACCCAAAATTCCGGCGTACGCCTAATCTCTACCCCAATCGGTTTGACTACCGCCTTGGGCCTGGGTCGCCGGCCAGCAACAAGGCCGTGCCCCTATTCACCCTCATGCGCGACCTGCTGAACGCCCCCCGCGACCCCCGCACGCCAGATATGGGCGCCTACGAGCGCGCAGCGCCGTAGAAGGGTAGGGAAGAAGTAGACCTTCCGTTTGTTTATCTGTCATCCTGAGCTTGCGAAGGACCTTCTCACGGTAGCACGAGTCGTTGTTACGCCTGTTGTTCTCGTGTGAGAAGGTCCTTCGCAAGCTCAGGATGACAAGCGTATTTTTCATCACCACATCAGCACATCAATCATGCTCTGGATTCAGAAACGACTGCGCTTGCCGGCGGTGCGCCGTGGATTTCATTTGATAACTGACCTGCTGACGGCCGAACTGCCTGAGCTGGAGCAGATTGAAATGGGTACGGCGCATTTCTTTATTCAGCATACTTCCGCCAGCCTCACCATCAACGAAAACGCCGACCCTACCGTGCGCCGCGATATGGAGGAGTATTTCAACCGCGTGGCGCCCGAAAACGCGAGCTACTTCCAACACACCCAAGAGGGCTCCGACGATATGCCGGCCCACTTGAAGGCCGTGCTGCTGGGTAGCTCCGTCACGGTGCCCATCACGCGGGGCGAGCTGGCCCTAGGCACCTGGCAGGGGATTTATCTGGGAGAGCACCGCAACCACGGCGGCCGCCGCTGGGTAGTGGTGACGCTGATGGGAAAAAAATCAGATAAATAACGCCTGAGTAAAAGCAGAACCCTCCTTTTCTGCGTATACTCTACCACGCTAACCTCCATGCCTATGCTTCTGCTTGCTACCTGTTTCTCGCGCTCTGGCAGCCATGCTCTCACGCTGAGCTGTGGCTTGCTGCTGGCTACGGGATGCCAGGAGAAGAAACCAACGGCTTCGGCGCCACCCATTGCCCGACCGCGGCCCGCGTCTGCGCCGCCGGCTGCCCCAGTGCCGCCTAAGACGGCAAAAACAGCCTGCTCGTTGGTAGATGATGAGGTAGCCGAAGACCCTTTTGGAGCCGAAATTACGGTGGCCGATTTGCAGCAGGCAGGCGCTACCATTGTGTCGCGCACACCGTTCAAGAACCGCCACGAGCGCAACCAGGTAGATACCATTCTGGTGTTGCGCCACCACGGCAACCAGTTCGAGTTTTACCGGGCTGCCGAAAAAGACTTGCTGCGTGAAGTAACCGTCACAGACTTCGCCCCGCAGTATGGCCAGCAGCTCCAGCAGAAGCTGGGTAGCGCCTACCGCGCCCGCTACGCCCGCCAGACTGGCAACTGCGACAGCCTCCGCATCGGCGACTCCAACCGCCTCAACACGGTAGCTATGACCCTGCACAAAGGTCAGCTTAGCGCCGTGCAGGTGCAGTATTACGTGGACTAAGGTTATATAAGCTGTTAGCCTGTAGCTGTTAGCTGATAGCTTCCATTCCGAAAGCTATCAGCTAACAGCTACAGGCTAACAGCTTATATAACTTGCAACCTTATAGCCGATAGTTGTGCCTTTAGAGCTACGTCAACTGTTGTCTGTCTGCTACTCTTTCGTGCACATGCGTTCTTCCCTTCTTCTGCTTACCGGCTTGCTGTCCGCGCCAGCCTTTGCGCAACAAGCGCCCAAGAAACCCCTCGACCACTCGGTGTACGACCAGTGGCAAAGTGTAGCGGGCCAGCGTATTAGCCACAACGGCAAATACGTGTTGTTTCAGGTGAAGCCCCAGCAGGGCGACGGTACGCTCTACCTCAAAACGGCTGGCAACCAAACGCTACGCCAGATCAGTCGGGGCGACTCGGCCGTCTTCTCGGCTGATTCTAAGTACGCGGTGTTCAGCATTAGCCCGCGCTACCAGGACGTGCGGCAGGCCCGCATCAAGAAGAAAAAGCCCGACCAGATGCCCAAGGATTCGCTGGGTATTTATGGGCTGAGCACTGGCAAGCTCACGAAGTATGCCGACGTGAAGTCTTTTCAATTGGCCGAAGAAGGCACGGTGCTGGCGTTTCTGGCCACCAAGCCGCTGCTGAAAGACACACTGAAAAAGGCTCCTGTGGATACGGTGAAAAAAATCACCGACAAGCTGCTGGAAACCCAAAAAGGCGGCGCCATCCTCACCATTCTGAACCTTGAAAAAGGGCAGCCGCGCACCTTCGAAGCCGTGACGGACTACAAGGTGAGCAAGTCGGGCAACAAGGTGGCGTTTGCAGTGGCCGCGCCTAAGGGCAACAAAACCGTGCGCTCGGGACTGTTTGTGTTTGATGTGGCGACGGGCAACCTACGCCAGCTCAGCGCCGGCAAGGGCACCTACAAAAACCTAGCGTTCGACGACGCGGGCAAGCAGTTGGCTTTCACCGCCGAAAAGTACCCCGAAAAAGCCCTTAGCAAGCCGTTCACACTCTACTATTCTGACTTTGCCGACAGTGCCCGCGTGCTGCTGGCGCCCAGCGCCAACGGGCTGAAAAAGGGCTGGTCGCCCAGCGGGTTCGGCAAAGTGTTGTTCAGCGAAAACGGCGAGAAGCTGTTTTTCGGTACCGCGCCCGATCTGATTCCGCAAGACACAACCCTCGTAGAATTTGAGCACGCCAAGCTCGATATCTGGAACTACAAGGACGACTATCTGCAACCCATGCAGCTGAAAAACCTGAAAAAGGAATTGCAGCGCAGCTACCTGGCGGTGGCCTACCCCAAGCAGGGCGGCAAGTACATTCAGCTGGCCGACGAGTACTTGCAAGACGCTTACATGGCCGATAAAAAGAATGCGGAGTACGTGCTAGCGGTGACCGATACCGCCAACCGCGTGGCCATGCAGTGGCAGGGCAATACCATGAAGCGCGCCTACCTGGTTTCCACGCGCACCGGCGAGCGGGTGGCTATCAATCCCAAGGGTAGTAAAAGCCGGTTCCAGCTTTCGCCTGGTGGGCAGTACGCCATCTGGTACGATTACAACGCGAAAGGCTGGTTTGCCTACTCGGTGGCCGACCGTGAAACCATCAACCTAGCCGCCAAAGCCAAGGTAGACTTCACGGACGAAGAAAACGACTCGCCCACCGACCCCCAGCCCTACGGCATTGCCGCCTGGACCAAAAACGACGACGCCGTGCTGCTCTACGACCGGTACGACATCTGGAAAGTAGACCCCAAAACCGGCGCGGCTTCCAACTTCACCAACGGGGTAGGGCGCCAGCAGAAGCTGCGGTTCCGCTACGAAATACCGGTAGCCAAGCAAGACTTCATTGAGCCCAAAGATGAGCTGTGGCTGCAAGTGCAGGACGAAACCACCAAGCAGTGGGGCTACTACAAAAAGAACATTACCAGCGCCAAGGCGCCCCAGCGGGTAACGCTGGTGCCCATGGCCTACTCGCAATTGATGCAGGCTAAAAACGCAGACGTGTTCCTCTACACGAAGACCAGCGTACAGAACCCCGCCGACCTCTACGTGAGCCGCAATCTGCAAAAGGAAACCAAGCTCAGCAACATCAACCCCCAGCAGAAAGACTACAACTGGTTTACGGCCGAGCTGGTGCACTGGACCACGCCCAAGGGCTACGCCGCCACCGGCGTGCTCTACAAGCCCGAGAACTTCGACCCGAACAAGAAATACCCTATGGTGGCGTATTTCTACGAGAAAGTGTCCGACGGCCTGTACCGCTACAACGCGCCCGCGCCTACCCCCTCTCGCCTCGATATTGCCATGTTTGCCAGCAACGGCTACCTGGTGTTCACACCCGATATCAGCTACACCATCGGCGAGCCGGGCGCCTCGGCAGTGGAGTTTGTGAACTCGGGGGTGGAAGCATTAAAGAAAAATAGCTGGGTGGACGGTGCCCACATTGGTATTCAGGGCCAAAGCTGGGGCGGCTACCAGGTGGCCTACCTCATCACCCAAACGCCCATGTACGCCGCCGCCTGGGCCGGCGCGCCCGTCGTGAACATGACCTCGGCCTACGGCGGCATCCGCTGGGAGTCGGGCATGAGCCGGCAGTTTCAGTACGAGCGCACGCAGAGCCGCCTGGGCGCTACCCTGTGGGAAAATCAGGATCTGTATATCCGCAACTCGCCCTTGTTCTACCTACCCAAAGTAGAGACGCCGGTGGTCATCATGGCCAACGACGCCGACGGCGCCGTGCCGTGGTACCAGGGCATCGAGATGTTTACGGACCTGCGCCGCCTCAACAAGCCCGTATGGCTGCTGCAATACAACGGCGAGGCCCACAACCTGGTGAAGCGCGAAAACCGCAAGGACATTTCCATCCGCGAGCTACAGTTCTTCGACCACTACCTGAAAGGTGCCCCGGCGCCTGTGTGGCTGGAGCGCGGCGTGCCCGCCGTGGAGAAGGGTAGGAATTGGGGATTGGAAACGTCTACGTCGTCGGTGCGGTAGGGGAAATCAGTAAGCAAAAACTTCTTCGTTATATGAAAAGGGCTGCCGATCTACAGATCGGCAGCCCTTTTTGTGCTCACTATATGCAAGCCTTATGCTTATTCGTATTGACCCTGCAGCTTAATGTTAGAATACTGAACTGTGAATTTGTTATTCGGAATATCATCCCGCAACGTGATATTTCCAGCCTGAGTGAGATACAAGCTTTGGTAAGACGAAGAAGCTAAGTAAGTGCCGGTGGCATCCTGCATATATAACTCCAGCCCGTAGCCTACACCACTATATCCTGTTTTATTTCTCCCGCGATACTCTAGTGGGTTGGTTAGCGTGGGGATATCTGATACTAGGCGTTCTGTAAGCGGAAAAATAAGAGGAAATTGATTCTCTGTGACGTTCTGCACCAGCGGGCTCCGAAATACAACAGGCGCGTTGTAAGAAGTATATCGATTCGTAGGATCAGGATAAGTTACTTTATCAGGACCTAGTCGTACAACTGCCTGCAAAGTAGGGCGGTCAAAAATATGGGGTGGAGAGGCATTCTCAAACCGGGCAAACACAATTGCTACCTGCTTCACTACCTGGTCTAGCACTCGAATAGTGCGACTGGTTGATGACTTTTGTCCATCGGCGTTTTGGACCGTCAGGGTAAGGGAATAAGTGCCTGCTTTAGGATAACGAAATATCCTTGGGTCAGCTCCGGTTTTAATACTGTCGTTGCCCAGAGACGAAGTGTATGTATCAGCCTTTGTAGAAGTATTAGTCACTACAATCGCGTCATACGTGCCTACCTTAATGACATCATTAGAAGCCGCGCCAGCAACTGAGAAACTGGCAACGGGTGCAGGTTGAATAGGGTCTGGCTCTTTATTGCAGATAGCTAGTGCCAGTACGGAGATAAACGCGAACCGAGTAATAGTAGTCATAGAACAGTATTGAATAATATAGTTGTAATATATTCAATACCATACTTTTCCCAAAAATAAATAGCTCAAAAAGTAATTGATGAGCGACTTACACTACTACTGCTTCCTACCGCACCACCCGCGCGTTCGTCGCATAGCGCAACGTATCAAACAGCACCAGTTTCTGTACTCCTTGTACTTGGTAGGCGTCCAGCGTGCCGGCTTGGCCCCGCAGTTGTAGCTTCTTCTCGGAGTAGAATAGGGGATTGTTCTTTTGTAGCGTCGCATCAACGGAGCGGACGCCGGATGCGTCGCGTACGACAGTCAGGCGCACCACAGCATTATCGAAGCCGGGCTTACGGGTATAAATAATTTGTCGAGTTCCGTTGGGTAGGGTAGTAGAATCCACCGCGTAAGCGCCGCGCAAGGCAGGCTTGTTGATATCGGCTTGGTAAAAAACCTGTAATTCCTTGTCCCACTCAATTTTGGGAACACGGGTAGTTTCCGGAGCAGAGCCACGTAGGGTTACGCGCTTCTCTACGGGGGGCTGTTGCTGGTTGAGGCGGGCGGCCTGGGCATCGAGGTATTCCTTGAGCGGGAAATAGGCT
This sequence comes from Hymenobacter defluvii, assembly GCF_017589435.1. Classification (NCBI taxonomy): domain Bacteria; kingdom Pseudomonadati; phylum Bacteroidota; class Cytophagia; order Cytophagales; family Hymenobacteraceae; genus Hymenobacter; species Hymenobacter defluvii. The sequence continues at coordinate 308,041 of NZ_JAGETX010000005.1, read as the reverse complement.
GGCCGCACCGTAGTAGCGGAAGCGGGGCTATCGGCCCCTGCCGACGAGCCGCAGCCCGTGGCACCGGCCCATAGCCCCGCCCCGAATAAAAAAACAAAAACGTTACGCATGAGTAGAAGTAGTGCCCGCCGCGCGCAGCAACGACTGCCCCGACATCTCGGCGGGTTGAGCCAACCCCATGAGTGCCAGAACGGTAGGAGCAATGTCGCCGAGCTTGCCATCAGCCAGGGTACCCTGGTAGTCGTTATCAACCAAGATGCAGGGCACTAGGTTTGTGGTGTGGGCCGTATTGGGCGTGCCGTCGGGGTTCACCATCATGTCGGCGTTGCCGTGGTCAGCAATGATGATGCTAGCGTAGCCGGCCGCCTGAGCAGCTTCTACTACCGCCTGGGCGCAGGTGTCGGCAGTTTCTACGGCCTTCACAGCAGCCTCAAATACGCCGGTGTGGCCCACCATGTCGGGGTTGGCGAAGTTCAGCACTACAAAATCGGCCGCATTAGCTTGCAGCTCCGGCACCAGCGCGTCGCGCAGCTCGTAGGCGCTCATTTCGGGTTGCAGGTCGTAGGTCGCTACCTTAGGCGAATTGCGCATAATCCGGCTTTCGCCCTCAAACTCGTTTTCCCTACCCCCCGAGAAGAAGAACGTCACGTGCGGGTACTTCTCGGTTTCGGCAATGCGAATCTGGGTTCTGTGGTTGGCGGCCAGCACCTCGCCCAGGGTGTTTTCGAGGTTGTCCTTCTCGAAAATCGGCGTGACGCCCGTAAACGACGCGTCGTAGGTGGTCATGGTCAGGAAATGCAGGTTCAGGCGGTGCATCTGGTAGGCGTGCAGGTCCTGCTGGGTGAGAGCCTCGGTCAGCTCCCGGCCGCGGTCGGTGCGGAAGTTGAAGAAAATGACCACATCACCTTCCTGAATGGTGGTCAGGGGCTGCCCGTCGGCGCCTACCTTCACAATCGGCTTCAGGAACTCGTCGGTCACGCCCTCTTTATAGGAGTCCTGCATGCTCTGAATCAGGTTTTGCGAAGGCGTGCCTTTGCCGTTCACCAGCAAGTCGTAGGCAATTTTCACCCGCTCCCAGCGGTTGTCGCGGTCCATAGCGTAGTAGCGGCCCACGATGGAAGCAATGCGGCCGCTGGCACCATGTTGCAGGTGCTGCTCCAGCTCGTTCACGTAGCCTACTCCCCCTTTGGGGTCGGTGTCGCGGCCGTCGGTGAAGGCGTGGATGAACACGTTGTGTACTTCCTGGTCGCGGGCCAGGGTGCAGAGGGCTTTCACGTGGTCGATGTGCGAGTGCACGCCGCCATCAGAGAGCAGGCCCAGCAAGTGCACCGGTTTCTGGTTGGTACGGGCGTACTCAAAAGCTTTTTCCAGTGCCGGAACGGAGCCCAACTTCCGGTCACGAATAGCTTTGTTGATGCGCACCAGATCCTGGTACACCACGCGGCCGGCACCAATATTCATGTGCCCTACCTCTGAGTTGCCCATTTGCCCCTCGGGTAGCCCCACCGCCTCGCCCGAGGCCTGCAGCTTGCTATGCGGATAGCGTTGAAACAACGAATCGAGGAAGGGCGTACGCGCTTTATCGATGGCGGATACTTCCTTATTCTGGGCCAGCCCCCAGCCGTCCAAAATGACCAGCAATACCTGTTTGTTCATGCAGCAAAGATAACGTACCTGGCCCGGAACGGGCACAATTTGTTGTGTTCTTCCCTCCGGAAAGAAACCGCACAACATACGCAAACTAGGAAGCGGCTGTTGGCATAATTTTAGCAATCGGAGGTGAAGTATACTTTTTCCAATATGAAACGCACTTTTACCCGGGTTTTCCTCTTCCTGTGGCTCACGCTAAGTACGCTTGCCGCGTACGCCCAGGGGGACGCTTTGCTTGCTGCCCGTACGGCTATTAGCAATGGCTCCTCGCGTGATTTGGCCCAGTATTTTGCTAATACCGTCGAGTTAGGCTTCGATGGGGACAAGCAAAGCTACAGCGCCACGCAGGCTGAGTTTGTGATGAAGGACTTCTTTGCCAAGAATGCAAGCAGCGGCTTCGAGTATATTCACAAAGGTGCTAGCCCCGAGGGTGTGCCTTATGCCATCGGTAAATATGCCAGTAAAAGCGGCTCTTATCGGGTTTTTGTGAAGATGAAGTCGTTCAACGGTGCTATCAAAATCGACACGATTGAGTTTACCAAAGAGTAAGCATTCTGATTTTTAGAGAAGGTTTGTGCATTTGCCCCGCGATGCCTCTTCGTACTGCCCCCAACGCCCCCGTAGCCAGCTGCTGCGGGGGCGTTGTGCGTACTAACTGTTGCGTCGCTGCCGAGGTTGTTTACGCCATTCCCCTGTAGTTGCGCAGGCCATAGCGTTTCCACACCGTTATATCAGCCCATTTTTCTATTTTTGCCCTGTGAAAAATACCCCCTACCTTACCCCAGACGCCCTGACGACGTTTATCCGCACGGCGCTGGCCGAAGACGTAGGCGATGGGGACCATTCCACATTGTCCGCCATTCCGGCTGCCGCCCGCAAACGCGCCCGACTGCTGGTGAAGGGCACAGGCGTGATTGCCGGGGTAGAGCTGGCCCAGTTGATTTTCCGGGAAGTGGATCCGGCCTTGCAGATAACCGTCTACCTGCCCGATGGCAGCCGCATCCAACCCGGCGACGTGGCCTTTGTAGTAGAGGGCCCTGCCCGTAGCATTCTCACGGCTGAGCGGCTGGTGCTCAACTGCATGCAGCGCATGAGCGGTATTGCTACCATCACGGCCCGCCTCACCGAGCTACTGGCCGGCACCAAGGCCCGCCTGCTCGATACGCGCAAGACTACCCCCAATTTTCGTTTGTGCGAGAAGTGGGCTGTGGTCATTGGTGGGGGCGTAAACCACCGCTACGGGCTGTTCGACATGATTATGCTGAAGGACAACCACGTGGACTACGCTGGTGGAATCCGGGCGGCCATTGAGGCTACGCATGCCTACCTGGCGAGCACCGGCCGCACGCTACCCGTGGAAATAGAAACCCGCACTCTGGCCGAAGTGCAGGAAGCCCTGGACACGGGCGGAATCTCGCGTATCATGCTCGATAACATGACGCCCGCCCAAATGCACGAGGCTGTAGAATTGGTAGCCGGCCGCTACGAGCTGGAAGCTTCGGGGGGCATCACGGAAGAAACCTTGGCCGCAGTAGCTGCCACCGGCGTCGACTATATCTCGGTGGGTGCCCTCACACACTCGGCCGGCACGCTGGACATGAGCCTGAAAGCATTCTAAGGTACTGATTTTCGATGAGTTGGTGTGCTGGTGGACGAGCTGGTTATTGGCTCGGAAACAACACTTTAGTTAATTAGGAGCATATCAAACTGTCAGAAAATCAGCATATCAACCCATTAAAAATCAGCACATCAATATACCATGCAACAACCTAATCAGCGAGGAGTGCGGCAGGCGCAACAGCCCTCGCCCCTCGCGATTCGCACGAAGAAAACGCAGCTCGATACCAATACCTACACGCGCCTGGCTATGGCGCAGGTCTGGAAAAAGGAATGGTGGTACGCTCTCATCCCGTTTGTAGTGGGAGTGCTGCCTGCCTTGATCTGGCCCTCGTGGTGGTGGCTGGCGTCGGGGGTAGTGCTTACGGTGCTGTACGTGCTGCTACGTTCGGCGCAGATTACGGGCGTGACGCAGATGGAGCAGAGCAAGCCGCTATTTGAACGCGTGAGCTACGAAATCGACAACCGCCAGCTCATTGCCCGCCTCAACGAAAAGCAGGGCATGAACATCGGCTGGGAAATGATTGGCCGCGCCCGCGTGGCGCCCGATGGCTACATGCTGTACCTGAAGCAGGGCGAGGCCCCGCAGGAGCTGGCCGGCTGGCGCCGCTGGGTGGCCCGCACCTTCGACGTGCCAGTGTTTATGCTGCTGCCACCGCGCATCTTCAACTCGCCCAACGATATCAAGCTGTTTGAGGCTATTTTGCGGCGCAAAAACCTGCTGCCCGCCGAAACCAAAGCAGCGTAACATTTGGGTGGCGCCGCGGGTACATCTGTGTGTACCTTTGTACTCGTAAGCAGGTAAGCTTCCTTTTTTACGTAGTCCGCTTCGGCATTTTCTTCCTTATTGATATGACCAAAAAACTTCTGCTCTCCGGCCTTGCCCTGGCCACCCTCGCCCTGAACGCGTGCAGCAGCGAACCTTCGGATTGGCGTCCGGATAAGAAAGTATCGACAGACCTAGTTGCCCCTGGCACGCGCTCTGATACTTACTTTATGAATGAGGGAGAACAGCAGGGTGGCAGCAAGCCTGAAACGCAGGCAAATGGTGCTGCCATCCCACGCCCCATCAACTCGGGCGTAACGCTTGACGAGCGCGCTATGCCTAATCCAAAGAAAACGGTGTCGGCTAACGACCAAGAGATTCGGCATGAGCAGGGCGAAGCCGCCCAGGAAAAGGCAAAAGCCCGCTCCCGCTCGGTACAGGACGACGACTCGCACCAATAGAGATGGATTTTTCGTTGGGCCAGTTGATGCTTCGTCCGGCAACGGGTTTGCTGCTAGGGGCAATGTTGCTGCTAGGTGCTTGCCAGTCGGAGCCAGCTACCACCGCCGCGCCTGCCAACACAGAAGCAGTTACTCCCGCGCATACCGCTGCCTATGTGTGCCCTATGGGTTGCCAGGGTAGTGAAAGCAACAAGCCGGGTAAATGCCCCGTGTGTGAAATGGATTTAGTTGCTAACCAAGCTACTCCAGCTACAGAATAGAATCAACGAAAACTTATTTTTTGCAACGTTGTTTCAAAATAATGTCTGTTAAATACCCGAAAAGAAAGGGGGCGCGGATAGCGCCCCCTTTCTTTTCGGTGTGAGAGTGGCAGGCATTTTTCTTTTTAGAGCATCGTATGTGGCTTGCCATTTTTAGTTTGTTCCTGACGGTGTTGGGAGCTGGTTTGTTGACCAGACTAGTGCCTACCCTGCATACCGTTTGGCTGAAGCCGCTGCTGGCTTTTGGGGGAGCCTACCTTTTCACACTCACTGTAATGCACCTGCTGCCGGAGGCGTTGCTGCTGCTGCCAGAGCAACCCCACCGCGTGGGCTACTATGTGCTGGCGGGTTTTTTTGGGCAGTTGCTGCTAGAGGTGTTTTCGCAGGGGGTAGAGCACGGGCATGTGCACGCCCACGCCCACGAGCGGCCGATAGGCCGAGTGCCTTACGCGTTGCTGGGCGCGCTGGTCTTGCATTCTTTCTTGGAGGGTAGTATTCTGGTTAAGGCGCCGCAGGCAGGCGACGTAGCAAGTAATCTGTATGCCGTACTGATTGGTATTACGCTGCACCACATTCCGGCGGCATTTGCGCTGATGGGCACCCTGCTGTTGCAGTTGGGCAGCTTCCGGCGGGCACTGCCCTACCTATTGCTGTTTGCTTTAGCCGCACCGGCAGGCATTGTATTTAGCAATTATATAGTACTGGAACAGCTGCTCCACAGCGGGTGGTATGCTGCCCTGTTGGGCTTGGTGGCCGGCAACTTTCTGCATGTATCGACTACTATCCTATTTGAAACCAGCCCTGAGCATCATCTAAACACCCGCAAACTGGTGGCTACACTGGCCGGTGCCCTGCTGGCCCTAGCCGTAGACGTGCTATAGCGCAGGGGACTAACAGGAGTTAGAAAAGCAACTGTTGTCCTGTATGTTACGGAGAGCAGTATGGAATGGCAAGCCATTACAACCCTTCCACCACAAAACCCAAAAAGGCGGCCTGCTGTATAGCAGGCCGCCTTTTCAATTAACGGAGGGTAGGGGAAAGCCCTACTTCCGTACGGGAGCTTTACGAACCGGCGTTTTCTTAGCCGGTGCTTTTTTAGCCTTGCTGGCAGGTGCAGCGGGTTTTGTTTCGTTCAGTTCCTTCAGGGTAGGCTGGGGGCCATATTTGGCCTCAGCGGGGTTCGTGTCGCCGGGCAGGTACAGGTCGAAATCCACGCGGCGGTTGAGGGCGCGGCCGGCCTCCGTATCGTTGGTGGCAATAGGCTTGCTTTCGCCATAGCCCCGCGACTCAATGCGCGACTCGGCAATGCCTTTTTCAATCATATACTGACGGGCACTGGAAGCGCGGTCATACGACAGCTGCTGGTTATAAGCGTCGCTACCCTTGCTGTCGGTATGGCCGGCAATGCTCAGGTTATAGTCGGGATACTCATTTAGAATGCTCACCAATTGCTCTAGCTTGGGGTAGGAAGAAGGCTTCAAGGCCGCTTTGTTGAACTCAAACTGGATGTATTTAGTAGCCTCGTTGAGTACCTTCTTGGTTTCGGCTTTCACCTCGGGGCAACCTTTGTTGGAAGCCGGGCCTGGCGTGTTAGGGCAGCGGTCCTCGTGGTCAGGCACGCCATCACCGTCTTTATCCAATGGGCAGCCGGTAGCGTCAACGGCTACGCCGGCGGGGGTGTTGGGGCACTTGTCGTCCTTGTCAGCTACACCATCCCCGTCGGCATCGGGGCAGCCTTGCAGCTCCGGCTTGCCAGGCGTATCGGGGCAGGCATCCTCAGAGTCACGTACGCCGTCACCGTCGCGGTCGGGGCAGCCTTCCAAGGTAGCTAGGCCTTTCTCGTCGGGGCACTTGTCCTGGTAGTCGGGTACACCGTCACCGTCGCGGTCAAGCGGGCAGCCGTTTTCGTCAACAGCTACACCAGCCGGGGTGCCAGGGCACTTGTCTTTGCGGTCTGACACACCATCGCCATCTTCATCTTTGGCTTTGCCGAAGGCAAGGTTCAGCCCTGCCGAGTGTTGCAATAACCGGTCGTCCCAGCCGTCGTTGTCGTGGTTGGGGTTGCCATCGAGGTTCGCTTTGTAGCCTACCACCTGCGAAGTCTGCACAAAAATGCCAAGGTTGCCGCTAATGCGGAAGTTGATACCCAAGCCAGCCTGACCGGCAAATTTAGTTTCGTCGCGGCTGAATACAGTATTCCTATTATTCAAACGATACTGCCCATCGCTGCTGTAGTACAGAATACCGGGCGCCAACAGGATGTATGGCTGAATAAAGGCGTCTTCCTTCAAAGCCCAGCCATTGTTCAGCATCAACTTAATGGGCACATTCGCACTCACCACGTTGGTGTTGAAGTTGCTGCTGTTGGTGCCCAACGATTTTTTCAACTCCACATAGCTACCCTGCAAACCGATGCTCAGGCCAGGGGCAACGTATTGGCTGATGGAGATGCCAGGTCCCCACTTTGCACGGCTGAAGTCCCAGTAGTCGGAACCCAGATTGCCTTTGTACTGAAAACCATTAGCCGAAATACCGACAACCGTTTTGTACTCAGAGGTTTGTGCTTGGGTCATAAGTGGAGTTAAGGCGCTGATGGCCAGGCCCGCACTCAATGCCCGAAGGGTAGAGAATGTCAAAGACATATAAATAAAGAAGAGAATTGAATGATTCTGGTCGTTGGAATTTGACCGGCCAGCACAGAATTATACCACCCTTCACCAGAAAGGTTACTCTCTATCTATATTTCCGAAAGCTAATTTTTTGACGCACTATCGAGTTGGGTTGCGAACGGGTATAATCACTTGATTTATAGATACTCGTCTGCTTCCAGCGTGCGCCCGCTGCCATATACAAATTGCTCTAATTGCAGGGCGCGGGCCCGCTGCCGCATCAGCTCCTGCTGGAGCTGCTGCATGCGGCGGCGCATGGCCAGCACTACATCGATGGCCGTGGTGCTCAGGCCTAGTTCGTGCTGAAGACGGGCCAGGCGGGCTAGGTGTTCGGGCTCGTCGCGGATGGTGTCGGGGGCGCCGGGAGCAAGCTGTACCAAGCCCAACTCCACAAACTCGCGCAGGTCCTGCTCACGCAGGCCGTACGTGGTGGCGCAATCGTGATAAGTAATCGTGATGACGTGCGTTTCCATGTTGCTGATTATCAGTGATTGGTTGTTGGTTATTAGGGGGATAGTAGTTAGTTGTCAGCAGGTAGTTGCCAGTTAAATGGTACCAGCAACTACCTGCTGACAACTAACCGCTACCCTCTAACATCACTCATTGCGCAGTGCGGCTAGTTGACGGAACAGGTCTTTTTCCTGCTCGGTGAGTTGCTGGGGTAGGCTGAGGGTAAGGCGCAGATATAAGTCGCCGAACTGGCCGGGCTGGTCGTAGACCGGGAAGCCCTTGCCCCGCAGACGCAGGCGAGTGTCGTTTTGAGTTTCGGGCTTGATCTTGATCTTAACGCTACCTGATAAGGTATCCACTACTTGGTCGCCGCCCAAAATAGCCTTGTACACACTCACGGGTACTTCCTGGGTCAGGTCGTTGCCGGTGCGGGTATAGCGCGGGTCAGGCTCGATGCGGAAAGTGAGGTACAGCGAACCGGCCGGGCCGTCGTTGAGCCCCGGCCCGCCTTGGTTGCGCAGCCGAATGGTTTGGCCGTCTTCCACGCCCGACTTCACCGCGAGGCGTAGGTTTTTGCCGTTCACGGTGATGGTGCGCGGGCCGCCCTGGTAGGCTTCTTCTAGAGTCAGTACCAACTCGGCTTGGTAATCCTGGCCGGCGCGGGCGCGGGTGCCCCCGGCCCGGCCGCCGCCCATGCCGCCGAAGATATTGCCGAAAAAGTCGGAGAAGTCGGCCCCGCCAAACGGGTCCTCACCGCCCCCGCCAAACCCGCCGCCCTGTGCATACTGCGACCAATCGAAGCCGCCGCCCGCGCCCTGTGCGCCACCCGCGCCTGCTTGCTGATAGCGCTGCCAGTCGGCGCCGAGCTGGTCGTACTTGCTACGCTTTTCTGGGTCGCTGAGCACCTCATTGGCCTCGTTCACCTCCTTGAACTTACGCTCCGCTTCGGGGTCGTTGGGGTTCACGTCGGGGTGATACTGGCGGGCCAGCTTGCGGTAGGCTTTCTTGATCTGATCGGCCGTCGCGTTTTTTTCTACGCCCAGGGCCTTGTAATAATCCTTGTAGTCCAAAGCAGTTGATGGTTTGATGTGCTGATGGAGGAGGTATGCTGGGCTGCTGATGGACGCGCTGCATAAAGCATCGAATCAATCAGCAGCACAACAGCACATCAAAAACTATTTTTTCAACGGGTCGTGGCCCCAGTTCATAAGGGAGTAGCGCCAGCGCGAATGTTCTTTGTCTTTCTCAGGACCCTGAGCCGAGTGGCGGCCGATGTAGCTGTGCACCTTGTGCATATGGGCGTAGTCGTCGTCGGTAAGGTCGGCTTTCTTCTTGTGCAGAATGTCGATGATGTGCTCGCCCGACTTATGGCCGATGCTTTCCCCGTCGCCGCTGTCCTGTCCTACCTCCTTCGACTCATCAGTTTTCAGCCACTTCTCCAGCTCGGAGGCCGTCATGTTTACTTGGTCTTTGAACTGCTTGTATACTTCTTCGTTTTCGGTGTCGTTAGAGGCTTTGCTCATGGTAGTGGGAGAATGAAAGGTCAGTAGATCCGGACAGGGGAAACACCCGTATTTCTTACCAAAAACGAGTGGCAGCGCCTTCTGGTTACTGCCATGTTGCTGACTGGCAAATCACCTGCTACCTAGCTCCGGCTCCTCGCCACACTCTTCACCTATTCCTACCCTACCCATGAAAGTTACCGTACTTCTCGCCGCCTTGTTGCTGAGTAGCACCGCCCTAACAGCCCAGGCCCAAACCACCCCATCCGCCCGCAAAACAGTACAGCCCAAACCCCGTGTGACGCCCAAAGGAGCCACCATGAAAGAGGGTTTTATGATGAAAGATGGGCAAGTGATGCGTACGCAAAGCGGCGCCACCAATCCACTGCGCGACGACGTGACCCTACCCAGCGGCGTCAAAGTAGCCACCAACGGCACGCTCACCGCCACCGATGGCCGCAGCGTTACCTTGCAGGAAGGCGATATGGTATCGCCCACGGGGCGCCTCACCACGGCCGCCTCCGTGGCTGCTCAGGACAGCCTGGCCCGCGCCACGATGGACAAAGCCAAAAGCGGCAAAAAGAAGGGCAAGCGGAATTAGAGGCTGTTTGCGTTGAATAGTGAACGGTGTAGAGACGCCTACTTGCGTCTCGTCGTTCGCGCCAGATGGCCGAAATCGTTCAACGACGAGACGCAAGTAGGCGTCTCTACATCGTTCTAATGCCCTTTTTTAGCTAATGCGAGCATCTTCTCAGCAGCCTGTCGTCTTGCTACCTTACTCCGAGTAGTCGCGTAGGATATCAAAGGCCTCTGCGTCGTCTTTGGCCTCCACCACTTCATCCATCACAAACTGAATTTCGGCTTCTGACCAGTGCTGGGCCTCGGCCGCTTTCACAAAGGCGCCCAATGCCACAAACCGGCTGGTAGCAGCAGGAAACGACCATTTCACTTTTTTGCGGATACGCATAAGGTAGGGTTAAGGGTGAATCAGCGAACGGCCCGCACCACTTTCAGCTGCACAGGCGTCACGCCCGCATCCAGCAGCCCAATCTTACGAGCGGCCTTGCGCGATAAGTCGATGACGCGGCCTTTGACGTGCGGCCCCCGGTCGGTGATGGTGACTTTGACGGAGCGGTGGGTGCTGGGGTTGGTCACGCGCACCACCGTGCCAAAGGGTAGGGTATTATGCGCTGCCGTGCGCCGGCCAGGGCGGTAGGTGCTGCCGCTGGCCGTTTTGCGGCCATTGAATTTATCGGCGTAGTAGGAAGCTTTGCCGGTCTGGGTGAAGGCGTTGCGTCCGCCACCGCAGGCAGTGAGCAGCAACAAGCCACCCAAAAACAGCCCCGGCCAACGTAGGCAAAACCGGTAAAAAAGAGGTATGGGCATGGCACGAAAGTAGGCGAAAAGCGGCAATTGCCTACCGGTTAGGCTTCGGGGTAGGGCGCGGCCGAGCCGGAATCCGTAGGCTGCGTAGCCGCTCAAAGCTTCCCTGAAATACGTTGAAATCGACGGTGCCTCGGATGCCAGGTACATACGATTCGTCGGAGTGCTGCCAGATAATCCACTTATCGGCGGGTAGGCGGGGGGTGTCTACCTCGTAGTGCGCCAGCCACAGCGGGTACTCATCGAAGTGTCCGGCCAGGTAGCGCCGGTAGAAGCCGTAGTTGGAGTAGAGAATGGGCCGCACGCCGTAGTGCCGCTCCACCAGCCGCATCCAAGTAGCCAGGTTGCGGCGCATGGTGGCTACATCATGAAAATTGGGGGCCTCTACGTCGAGCACGGGGGGCAAGTCGCCGGCTTGCAGGGGCACGGTGCGGGTAAACAGGTTGGCCTGGGCTGCGCCATCGTAGTTGGGCTGAAAGAAGTGGTAGGCCCCCCGGTATACGCCTGCCTTGCGGGCGCCCCGCCAGTTGGCCCGGAAGCGCGGGTCGCGCAGCGTTACGCCCTCCGTGGCCTTAATAAACGCAAATTGCACTTGGTGCCCCGCTACCAGCTTCCAGTTGATGCGGCCTTGGTAAGACGATACATCGATGCCGTGCACGGAATAGCCGGCCAGTAGCGGCGTGGCCTCCAGGCCCGTGAGGTGGCCGGTAATGAGGGTGGCGTAGGTGTGGCGCACGTAGCGGTGTAGCTGCCGCCGATAGCGCACATACACGAACAATGTCCCTACCAACAGCAACACCGCCACTAGCCGCCACGTGCGCCGAATGTTGGCGGCGCGGGCAGCCGCAGCAGCGGTAGCACGACGGGAGCGGTTGGTGAGAGTAGCCACACCGAAAGTAACGCAGGATTTCGACGCGATGGTGCCCGCCGGCGCGTAAAAGATGCCTTTTTTTACCTTGATGCGTATCTTTCGGTCTGTATAATACTTTTACTTGCTACCATGCCTACCTCTTCCGCCTCCGAAGCTCGCGACGAAAACGGCCACCTCATCCGGGAGCTGCACGGCGTTACGCTGGCGCACATTCTGGAGTATCTGGTAGCGCACTACGGCTGGGAAGGGCTGGATGAGCGCATCCGTATCAACTGCTTTGCTGTCAACCCCAGCATCAAATCCAGCCTCACGTTTCTGCGCCGCACGCCTTGGGCACGCACTAAGGTAGAAGACCTCTACATCCATACTCGCACAAAGGAAGTGAGTGGTGAACAGTGAAATGATGAATAGACAGTAGCAAAAACGGCTGTCATCCTGAGCAGAGCGAAGGACCTTCTCACATAAGAACGACAGCCATACCAACGACTCGTTCAACAGTGAGAAGGTCCTTCGCTGCACTCAGGATGACACACGTATATTTACTCACAACCTCACCACTCACAACTTCACCGCTTCATGGCTGATGTAACCCAAAAAAACGGCTTTCTGACGTGGCTAGCAGGGCTAGGGTTGTTTGTGGCGTTTGAGGTGGCGGTGTACTACCTGCTGCGGTTTGCTACCTCGGGCCTGGGCGAGAGCAACCAGCTACAGGCCGAAAACACCATTGTCAGCAACTGGGTGAAGACGGTGGTGTTTCTGCTGTTACACCTGCTGCTGGTGGTAGTGGCCGTGTTGGTGCTCAGCAACCAACTGCCGCGCCGCTACCGTGGCCAGCTGATGGGCTGGTTTTACCTATCGCTGCTGATGGGCTTTGTGCTGCTGATTCCATTGTTTGGGTAGGATAGCCACAAAAAAAGCCACCCGCTAGGGTGGCTTTTGGTTAGGATAGGGAGTGAGTTCTACCGAATTTTAATGTCGATTTCGCGCCCCTTGGTGGCGTTGTCCTTGTAGGGAATACGGATACGCAACTCGTTGCTTTCGTGCACGGCGTCGATGCGCTCCAGGTCCAGGCCGGCGGGGATGGCCAGTGTTTGGTTGAACAGCGGCGCAGCCAGCTGGTCATCGGGCTGGTGGCGGTATTCGCAGAAAATGGTCAGGTTACGGTCGTTCAGCAGCACGTGGAAGTTTTCGGGGTTGATGGAGGGAGCCGCCACCCGAATAACCACGCCCTTTTCGCGCTTATCTACCCGCAGCATGGCCTGCGCAATACCACCGCCAATCGTGTTGAGCAGATCGAGTTGCGGGGCGATGTTATGAATAAATTCTTTGCTTATCAGATTCATGGTGTCTCCTCTTCTCTTAGTTTCAACTATACTTAATCAAACGGTGTACCAGCCAAGTAATACCAGCGAAAACCGCATAATATGGCCATAATGACATATTTTCAACTTGATTCATGTAGCAAGTGTGCCATGTTGACGGTATAATGCGGCAATAAACTATTCGCTCTTGCCTGATCAGTTGGAGTCGATTCTGCGTATAGGCTTCCGATATTTGACCGTAGTACCTGGCAATTGCTACCCTTAAGCGGGTGAGCGAAGACTGGATACCAACAAAATACCACTCCGCTTTCAGATACGTTGTTCCGCACTGCCTATGCAGCCCATTACGTTTACTACTTCCCGCACGGCTCGCTACTACCTGTTGGGCGAGCCCGGACCCGCTATTCAGCAGGTATGGTTTTGTCTGCACGGCGAAAACCAGCCGGTGCCGGAGCTGGCTGCTCAATTAGTTGCCCTCGATACGCCCGAGCGCCTGCTGGTGCTGCCCGAGGCGCTGTCGCGCTACGGATTGCCATCTGATGGGCAAGCGCCGCGCCGCATTGGGGCTGACTGGTTTGCGGTGGGCGACCTGGTGCCCGACCTGACGGACTTGAGCAACTACCTCGACACGTTGGCGGCGGAGGTGCTGGCCGCGTGCCCACCCGAAGTAACCGTGACGGTGCTGGGCTGCGGGCACGGCGGCGCGGCGGCGGCCCGCTGGCTGGCCGGCCAGCGCACCCGCTACGACCGCCTGATTCTGTACGCCGCCGTGTTTCCGCCCGAAATAGACCGCCGCGCTACCCTGAAAGCCCTACCCAACCGGCCTGTCACCGTCATCGCTACCACCATCGACTCGTATAAGTCGGAAGCCGATGGGCGGGCGTTGCTCGATGATCTGGATGAAGCCGGCCTGCCGGCGCGCCTGCAATACGTATCAGAAGGCCCCGTGACGCTGGCTGCCCTGGGCAGCACCACTCAGCTGCGCTGAAGCCGTGCTCGTACTATAGTATTTACTACTCTAATACCACTTCATGAACTCCACCCTACCCGACGTCGACCTGACCAAGCTGCCTACTCGCGCACCGAAGCACGTACACAAAGACGAAACCAAGCGCGAAATGCGCAAAATCCGGGAGGAACTGGTGGAGTGGCAGGAACGCCTGTATGCTGAGAACAAGCGTAGCATTTTGGTGGTGTTGCAGGGTATGGATGCCAGCGGCAAAGACGGCCTGATTCGGCGGGTGTTCAGCGGTATCAATCCGCAGGGCGTGCGGGTGTATTCGTTTAAAGAGCCTACTAAGGACGAGCTGGCCCACGATTTTCTGTGGCGCATTCACCAACGCACCCCCGGCCACGGCATGATTCACGTGTTCAACCGCTCGCACTACGAAGACGTGCTGGTCACTCGCGTAGATAAGCTAATCGATGACGCTACGGCTAAACAGCGTTTCGCGGCCATCAATCACTTTGAAGAACTCTTGCAGCAGGCTGGCACCACAGTGCTGAAGTTCTACCTCAATGTGTCGGAGGAAGAGCAGGAGGAGCGCCTAGCGGAGCGTGTTAATAATCCCAGCAAGCAGTGGAAGTATGAGCCTGGCGATGACCACAAGGCTGGGCAGTGGCCCGCCTACCGCCAAGTATACGAGGACGTATTCAAGCATTGCAGCCCACCCAGCTGCCCCTGGCACCTTGTGCCATCTGACCAAAACTGGTACAAAGCCTACGAGGTAGCCCGCACCCTGCGCGACACCCTAGCCGACCTCAACCCCACCTACCCCGAAAGCAAACTGACCCGCCCAGAGTAACAGCGGGCGGGTCAGTTTGTCGTGTACGCAAGTGTCAGAGCACTACGCCACGGCCAAGTGGTGGCTGGTGAGGTGATGCTCTACGCAGTCCAACACATGCTGCACGGTGCGCAAGGTTTCCACCTCGGGGTCCGGTATCTCGATGTGGAAACGATGCTCCAAATCAATCACCAGTTCCACCGTTTCAATCGAATCCAGCCCTATATCCTCGGCCAGGCGGGAGGTAGGCAGGAGGGGCTGGGTAGTGCGGCGCCCCTTCCGACGAAGCAGGCGCTCTACTTGCTGGCGGACGAGTTGTTCCATCAGAAAAGCAAGAAAAAGGTAAACAATGGTGGACGTGTAACGTCCGGGAAGTAAAGGTTTGGTATACCTAGAGTCGAAAAAGTGGCTGTTTACTTTACTCAGTAGGCTGAAATAACAGCACCGTTTCGGTGGCGGCAAGGTAAGCGCCGGTTTCGGCTACGGTAGCCGCAATGGTGCCATCGGCGGGCGCCACCACGTACTCGAAGCCCAAGGCAGCCGGCGCCGTGCCCTGTGTGGGTAGGGTAGAGGCCATTTTGGCCAGCACCTCGCCCTGGCGTACCCGCTGGCCCGGCACCACGTAGAGCTGCCACAAGCGGCCCCGCACACCCGCGGCTACTGCCTGTCCCGTTGCTACCAGTGGCGCATTGGCGGGAGCTTCTACTACAATGGCAGCTTGCGGGGTAGCACGATGTGGATGCAGCCAGTGAGGTAGGGTAAGACTACCGATGGCGGCTAGCGGGATAAAGAAAAATCCCAGGTTTTTTTTCATGATTTCAAAGCGGAAAGAATAACCGTAATCGCAACGGTTACATTTAAAGGCAGTAAGCAGAGCGTAGTGAGCGTTGTTTCGGCTTACAAATAAGATGACGTTTGAGAAGGGCGTTTACTTTAACGCACGGGGGTAAAGCACCAAAAAGAAGCTGTTAGCTGCCATCATCGGCAGGGCAGCCGCAGTCCTCGCTGTTCAGGCGCAGTCGGATTTGCCGGATCACCTCAGTGAGGGGCACGGCTGCCAGGGCTGCTTGCATGGCCTTTTTGGCGGGCCCCAACAAATCGTCGAGCGAGTCGCTGATGACGCGGCCCACGTCGCAACCAGTATTCGGGTTGGCATTGTTGACGGCGAACAGGTCGGCTTCGGGCTCCAGCATGGCGTGCAACACATCCAGCAGCGTGATATCGTCCAAGGCGCGGTCTAGGAGAGCACCACCGCCCGTACCCAACTGTGTGCGTACTAGTCCCGCCCGGCGCAAATCACCCAGCAAACGGCGCACTACCACCGGGTGCGTGCCCACGCTTTTCGCCACCACCTCCGATGATACCGGCTGCCCGTTGGCACGGGCTAGGTAAGCCAGAATATGGGTAGCAACGACGAAGCGGGTGTTCATATACAAAGTGTGTAACAGAATAGGTTACAAATATACAGGGCAAAAGGTTTATATAATAGCAGAGTTAGTGGAATGCCAGAGCTAATGCAAGCATCTAGTCGTTCTAGTAGGGTCCTTCCCTCGACCCCTCTCCGAAAAGGGAGAGGGGCCGAGAGAGGCGCCCATTTGCTTAGCTAGCTGGCTGCTCCAACAACGCCAACTGCTGCAGCAGTTGCTCCTTGCGGATAGGGTAGGGCGCGTCGTGCCGAATGGTTTGAAACACGGCCTCGAACAGCTCTAGGTAGTTGCTCGTCAAGCCAGGGTAGGGCGTGGTGGTGAGGTTGTCGGTGCCGGGCGCGGCCAGCGTGAGGCGGCCAGCGTGCTCGGGTGCTTCCTGACCGTAGCCAGGCTCGGTGGGGCGCATGCCGGCTTGCAGCTGGGCCTCCTGCGCGTCGGAGCGCATCTTGCTGAAGCTGCCGCGCGTGCCGTGCAGCACAAAGGCTGGGCTTGGTTGCGCCACAAGTAAGCCGCTGGTGAGAAACACTTCCAGCCCCTCGGGGTAGCGCAGGTGCAGGTGGAAGTAGTCGTCTACCCGGGAATGAGGGCGGTGGCTGGTCAGGGTTTTGGTGCAGCTGAGCGGTGCCCCAAACAAGCTGATAGCCTGATCGAGCAGGTGCGGCCCCAGGTCGTAGAACAGACCGGCGCCGGGTCCGGGCTCTTCCTTGAATTTCTTAGCGTTGAGCGGCGTTCTGAACCGGTCGTAGCGGAAGTGCACCTCGTGTAGCTTGCCGAGCTGCCCGCTTTCTACCACGGCCCGTACGGCTTTAAAGTCGCTGTCCCAGCGGCGGTTTTGGTAGGCCAGGAAGTGCCGGCCTTGCCGCTGCGCCAGCTCCAAGAGCCCTTCTAATTCGGGAGTGGTAATGGCTACGGGCTTTTCTACCAGCACGTGCTTGCCTGCCAGTAGGGCCTGGGTAGCCAGGTCCACGTGCGTGTTGCTGGGCGTGTTTACAATCACCAGTTCCAGCTTGGGGTCGGCCAGCAGCGCCTCTACGCTGGGGTAGCTCTGGATGGTAGGGTAGTCTTGGGCGGCGCGCTGCTGGTGGCGCTCCGTTACGGCGCGCAGCGCGAAACCAGGGTGAGCCGCCACAAAGGGCGCTTGAAAAATCTGGCCCGACATACCGTAGGCCAGCAAACCTGTTTGAATAGGAGAAGCTGTCATGCCCAAAGATACGCGCAATGGCCAGGGTAGGCTGCGTGCCCGCGCTGCACAATTTGACCAATCCTATGGGTTCCCCGTATGTTTAGGCAACAGACTTACTATCCTATGTTCGGATTAACTGACTTCCATCGTATTTTCACTTTACTAACAGATAAGCTTGGCCGCTGGGTAAGGCAGTTTATTTTGCTGCTGCCCAATATGATCATGGCAGTGCTGATTCTGGTCATCACCTACTTTGTAGCACGGTTGGTGCGCCGGGTGGTAAGCAATCTGTTGCCGCGCGTGTCGCACAGCGCTACGCTCAACAACTTGGTCATCACCATCACCTACGTGGGTGTACTGCTTGTGGGGCTGTTCTTCACCTTAGAAGTGCTCAGTCTCGATAAAACCGTGACGTCGCTGCTGGCGGGCGTCGGGATTATTGGTTTGGCGCTGGGTTTTGCGTTTCAGGATATTGCGGCCAACTTCATCAGTGGCATCATCATCGCCATTCAGCGGCCGTTCACGGTTGGCGATGTTATTCAGACGGAAAGCTACTTCGGCACCATCGAGAGCATCAACCTGCGCACCCTGGACCTGCGCCAGGTAACGGGCGAGCTGGTGCGCGTGCCCAACCGCAAGGTGTTCGAAAGCTCCGTGATTAACTACACCGTGACCACCCACCGCCGCGTAGACGTGGAGTGCGGCGTGACCTACGACACCGACCTGGAAAAAACCCGCGACGTGGTATTGGACTGCATGCGCGGCTTCCCCAACCTGCTCACCGACCGGCCCGTGGAGGTGATGTTCACGGGGTTCGGCGAAAGCTCTATCGACTTCACCCTGCGCTTCTGGATTCCCTACCGTAAGCAGGTCGACTACGTGGGCGCCAAAAGCGAAGCCATCATGCGCATCAAGCGCGCCTTCGATAAGGTAGGCATCGTGATTCCTTTCCCCATTCGTACGCTGGATATTTCGCCCGAGCTGCTGGAGGAAATCAGTAAGAAGATGGTGCGCGAATAGGCTGACCCCTCCCCTCCGGGATAGGGGTGCCAGACGATACACACGAGAATTGTTGAATGCACCTCTCTCCCGGAGGGGAGGGGCTGGGGGAGGGGGCACGCCACCTGACGTTGCGAAAAGATTCTACTTACTTAAATAGCCGCCAGAAAGTCCGAACGGCTTGCAAAACGCTTATATGCTGTATATGAAATGGATGAAACCCGGTAGCCGATTGCCCGCCATTGTGGTAGCAGTGCTGCTAGTGATACCCGCCGTCGTAACCAAACGCGCAATGGCTACGGATACTATTGCTATGGATACACCCGACAACCAAACCGCTCAGTTGGTGGCCGATTCTGCTACGCCCCAACTTATTGCCCGGCAATTCAAATTCACGGAAGGCCCGGCCGTAGACCGCCAGGGCAACGTGTTTTTCACCGATCAGCCTAATAACACCATCTGGCAATACGACACCAGCGGCAAGCTGTCGTTGTTTATGGCTGATGCGGGGCGAGCCAATGGGATGTACTTCGATGCCAAAGGCCACCTGCTGGCCTGCGCCGACGAGCACAACCAGCTGTGGTCCATCGACCCCAACAATAAGAAGGTGAAGGTGCTGGTGAAAGACTTTGGCGGCAAGCGACTAAATGGCCCTAATGACGTATGGGCGCACCCCAAAACCGGCGGTATCTACTTCACCGACCCCTACTACCAGCGCGACTACTGGGCACGCAATAGCCCCGATATGGTAGGCCAAAAGGTGTTTTACCTGGCCCCTGGCCAGACCCAACCGGTGGTAGTAGACGACCAACTACGCAAGCCCAACGGCATCATTGGCACACCCGATGGCCGCTACCTCTACGTGGCCGACATCGACGGCGACAAAACCTACCGCTACCAGTTCGGCCCCAACGGCCACCTCACCGACAAGCAGCTGTTTGTGGAGCAGGGCTCCGATGGCATGACCCTGGACGAAAAAGGCAACGTGTATCTCACCGGCAATGGTGTGACCGTGTACAGCGCCGCTGGCCAGAAACTCGCCCATTTCGACGTACCCGAAAAATGGACCGGCAACATCTGTTTTGCCGGCAAAGACCATAAAATGCTGTTCATCACCGCCTCAGAAGGAATTTACAAGCTCCCAATGCGCGTGAAGGGCGCATACTAACAACGCATACTAACAAGCGTTACCCCCAACAGGGCGGTCCTCCACTTCCTGGATGGCTGCCCTGTTGGGGGTAATCTATGCTGGCTGACGCCAACGCTGTTGTAGCGTTAGCCGTCTATTGGCTCCATCACAAGCGTGAAGGTTGCTGTAAGCACGAGGCCCGTAGTGGCTTGCGTCTGCACCGTCACTTCGTAAGCGCCTGCCTTTAGCGTTGTGTTAGCAGCCACCGATACCTTGCCGGTTGCTTCGTCTACCGTAAACAACTGTTGTGTATCCGTGAAAGCGGCACCGTCTTTCTTGATACCGATCATCGAGAACTTGCCTTTGTATTTATCGGGTGAGAAGGTAGGGGCCTTGGACGTGTAGGCATTGCCCAGGCCCATAACGATGCGGTTTTCCAGAATCGTCAGGTCGTAATCGGAGTAGTAGGTGCCAAAAAAGAACTTCGGCTTGGGCATCAACACCACCCGGAACTGCTTGCGGGCCACTTCATACCCATCTTTCGTTAGAATGGGAATTAAGTCGTATATCCACTCGCTCTTTTGCGCGGGGTCACCCGCGTCGGCACTCACCACTACCTCGTCTTTCACCAAGTTCACTTTGCCATCGGGGCGGCCGTTTACGTGGAGGTAGAGGTAGGTATTGGCGGGGTTGATGCCTTGGTAGTCAACTGTATATCGTTCCTCCTGCTTGCTGTAAATAGCGTACGCATACGGAATCTTGTCGGTGGCACTAAGGTCCTTGATAGCCAGTTGTGTAGGCACCACCCGAATCTTGATAGTCGACTTTACGGGTTGGAAGCCTGCTGTGGAAGTGGCTACCAGCGTAGCCGTATACACCCGCGGCGTTTGGTAGCTGGTCGTGATGGAAGTCATACCGTTAGGATACAGCTTACCAGCATCAACAGTCACAGTATTTGTGCTGCTGTTAAATGTAACAGCGTTGCGCATAAAAGTACTCAGTGAGTCCGTATCATTTAGTTTGATACGCGGGTTGGCTTTGAAATCAAAAGCCAAAGTGGCATCCTTCAGATTGTTGTACTCAGCAGGTAGGGAGAGCTGCACCGTCTGACCATAGACCAGCGTCAAAGAATCAGGCAACGTAAAAGGGGGTAAATAGCCGTAATTGATGTTTTCTATTACCTCTTCTTTTTGACAGCTAAAGAGCCCAAAGCTAGTGAGCAAGCCAACAAATACCAGAAAGAGGGTGAGCAGAGTCCGTTTTGGGCGAGCGTAAAAAAGTGACATACGATGCGTATTAAGTACGCCGCAAAGCTACGAAGAGAAGTTATATATGAAACAACGTTTCATATATAACTTCTCGTATACTATCATTCAACAGTTTCTGGTTGCCCCATATTCGGGTAGGCCAGTGCTTGAAGGCACACAGCAGTTGTGAAGTCCTACCTCCTGACGGGAAGCTAGCCTTCACCCCGAAACAGTATCAAAAGTCTTATCCACCCGCGCCAATGGCGACCAATAGCGGGTCGAGGTCAGTGATAGAACGAAGAGGGTAGGACGTACTTACAGCGCTGATATGATGTAGGTTAAAAGCAAAAAAAGTGCGCCCCGAATGTATTCGGAACGCACTTTTTAAATGCGAGTTGTTCAGTATTTACTGACAGCTAACTACTTGGTGCCTTTTACCAAGTTCTTGCCTAGGTCTTCAACCGTTTTTAGGAACCCGTCTACATCGGCGTCGGCATAGGTGCCGAAAGCTGTAGAAATGGTGCCTCTTACACCATCTTTGGCTTCTATAGCGTAGAGAATCGACATATCATCGGGGTTGCTCTCGCCCTCGAAGCGGTAGAAGTCCACAATGGTTACATCCTCGGGAGCGTAGGTTTTTTTGTCGTCGCTCATGGCATGCAGGCGGCCATCGGTTACCACAAAATCAGCGGTGTATCCTTCTTGGTTGAGTTTCTTTTCAACCGAAGTCATCGAGCGTTCTTCTTCTTTGTCTTGCATGGGAGTAGGAGTTCTGGTAGAGAGGGTATGGGAGCAGGAAAAGAAACCCCCGCTCCGGCTATACGCAGCCAGGGCGGGGGCAGGTTGTTACAAAGAGTCGGAAACTCGCGAAGAGGCTCGTTATTGACTGATTGCCTGACGTTTTTCGATGGTGCGTTGCAAGGCATCTACATCAATAGTGCTGCACGCACCGCAGCCCTTTGCGCAGCCAGCCGCACTTTTGGTAAAGAAAGCCCGCCAGAAAAGGCGCCCCACATAAAACGCCGCCGCCACAAACAGCGCTGCAATAATGAAATACTGAATTTCGACGGAGGTGATAGTCAGAAGCATAGCGGGTTTATAACTGCGGTAGGGTAGGAAAAGTTTGACTTTCTATTTTCCTGTCATCCTGAGCTTGCGAAGGACCTTCTCCCGGTAGAACGAGTCGTTGGTACGATGGTCGTTTTACCGGAAGAAGGTCCTTCGCAAGCTCAGGATGACAGACTTATTTCAAAAAATCAGCTACCCTACTTCCCCCAATATTCCTTCACCGTAGCCATCATGGCTGGGTGCAGGGCGCCGTTGCTGGCTATCACCTCACGCCCAAAAATTGGGTCGCCTTCTTCCAAGAACTGCGTCACGCGGCCGCCGGCTTCCAGCACCAGCAGGATGCCCGCAGCTACGTCATAGGAATTGATGTTGAACTCGAAATAGCCATCGAAGCGGCCGGCAGCCACGTAGGCCAGGTCCAGGGCCGCCGAGCCTACCCGACGCAGGCCGTGGGTGTTCTGCATGAACGAGGCTAGGATTTTTAAGTAGTTGTCGAGCTGGTCGAACTTATAGTAGGGAAAGCCCGTGGCCAGCAGCGAATCGTGCAGATCATCGGCCGAGGACACGCGAATGGGCTTTTCGTTGCAGAAAGCCCCCACGCCCCGCGCTGCCCGGAAGCACTCATCCTGGTTAATTTCATAGACCACGCCCACTACCAGCGTATCACGCTGAATAAGGGCCACACTCACGCAGTAGGCCGGCTGTCCGTGGATGAAATTGGTGGTGCCGTCCAGTGGGTCGATAATCCAGTTGAACTCCTCGGCCCGGCCGATGGTGGTGGTGCCTTCTTCGGTGATGAAACCAGCTTCGGGCAACAAGGCGCTCAGCTCGGCCACCAACTGCCGCTCGCTTTGCTGATCTACGTACGATACCATGTCATGCAGGCCCTTGTTCTCGACGCGGCCGCGGTCGAAGTTGGCGGCTTCTTGGCGGATAAACTGGCCGGCCCGGCGGGCTATATCGGCTACTTGCAAGCTGAGGTGGTTGAAATCCATGGGTAGGGGCGCGTGGTATGCGCCCGGTTTTGGTGATAAAGGTGAGGACGCCGTGCAGGCGTCCGATGGTTGTAGTTGATTAGTAGGGTCTTGTGCCAACGGTGGGCGCCTGCAAGGCGCTCCTACGCCGCACGGCAGCCACGATGGTCCAGGCCAGCAACAAACCCGTCAAAATCTGCATCAATGGGCCAAGTAGTTCGCCGTGGCGCACGTAGAAAGTTTGCTCGGTATTGAGGTGTACGGGGTAGCGGCGGGCGGCTTGCACCCACCAGCCAGTGCTACTCACACGCTGGCCCTTCTGGTCGATGAAGCCCGAAATGCCCGTATTGGCCGAGCGGGCTACATCGCGGCGGGTTTCAATGGCACGCAGGGTAGCGTACTGGATGTGCTGCAAGTGGCCGGGCGAATCGGACCACCAGCCGTCGTTGGTGATGATGCCGAGCAAGGTAGCGCCGTTCTTCACGTACTCGGCCGTGAAATCGCCATAGATAGACTCGTAGCAAATCAGGGGTGCCACGCGTAGCGCCGGCTCGTGCACGGAGCGGAACACAGTGCGCTCTTCCTGGCTGCCGTAGCTGCCCACGGTGCCACCCAGGTCGATGTGCGAAATAATGGACGTAAGTGCCGGCGGAATCTTCTCCACGCCCGGCACCAGCCGCGACTTATGGTAGAAGGTAGGCGCGCCGGTAGGCCCCGGCAGAAACGTCGCCGCGTTGAACACGTCATACCAGCCCATGTCGTCGCGGTAGCGTGCGGTGGGTGTAATGGCGTCGGGGTAACGCAGGACGCCCGTGTAGCCCGTAATCAGCTCTATGCCAGGGTGCTGCCCCAGCCACTGCCGCAGGCGCTGAATCTTAGGGTTGGCATCAAATGAATCCTCAAAATAATGTTCTTCTAAAGCTGTTTCGGGCCAAAACACCAGGCGTGTCTGAGGCGTCATGTTTTGCTCGGTGAGCGTGAGCAGGCGCGTGAGTTGCTGGTCGTACGGAATGAAGTTCGGATTGCTGGAGAACTTCTCGTTGTAGGGGTCTACGTTGGGCTGAATCACCAGTACCTCGGCTACTTTGCCCTTTTCCTGGTAACTGCGGCCAATCAGCAGCGAAATACTAATTGGAAGAACTACCGCCAGCACAGGCGCTACCCACCGCCAGCGCTCCGAGCTAAATGACCACGAAGCCACCGTCTTTTTCTCTCCAAACCACGCCCGGAACACCAACAGATTCACCACCCAAATCCACAAAGAGCCGCCCAAAAAGCCGGTGTACTCATACCACTGCACCCACTGGTTGGCTTCGGCGAAGCCGTTGCCGAGCGTCAGCCAAGGCCAAGTGAGGTCCCAGTGCAGGTGCAGTTGCTCGAAGGCAATCCAGTAGATGGGTAGGGAAAGGTAGCCCAACATCGGCCCCGACAGCCGCTTGGTGTGGTAGAAGGCCATGGTAGGCAGGCACATCAGCAGGGCATTGAGCACCACGGCTGCGATGCCGCCGCCCAAAGTGCTATAACTCACCCACCAGGTAGTGAAGGCGTTCCAGAGCACCAGCGTGAGGTAGGTATACCGAAACACCCGCCAGCCGCTGGCACCGCTGCGCACCAGCAACTGCTCCATGCGTAGGTAGGGTACCCAACCCACAAGCAGCAGCGCCGCCAATCCCGCCGGATGCACAGGCCAGCCCGCCCACAACAAGGCGGCACTCAGCAGCGCTAGCGAAGCAGGTTGCCAGGCCGGCACTGCCGCCGGCTGGCGCAGGGTAGCAGAGGTAGGAGCAGTTTGCGTAGCCATAGCTTAAGTATCAGTTGTTAATGAGTAGTCGTGAGTTTGTGAAGTTGCGAAGTTGTGAGTAAAAAATGCGTGTCATGCTGCGCGGAATGCTCAGCATGACACGCGTTTTCTATTCGCAACTCATAACTCACTCTTCATCATATTTATCTGCCTTGCTGGGCTTTTCGATTTTGGCGCCTTGCACCACCAGCACAATTTCGCCCTTAATGGCCGTACGGCTGCCAAAATCAGCGGCCAGCTCTGCCAGAGTATTGGTCACAGTTTCCTCGAACAGCTTGGTCAGCTCCCGGCTCACGGAGGCCGGGCGCTCTGGGCCAAACACCTCGGCTAGCTGCATCAGCGTCTTCACAATGCGGTGCGGCGACTCGTAGAAAATCATGGTGCGCGTTTCCTGCGCCAACTCCTGGAGGCGCGTTTGCCTACCCTTCTTCACCGGCAAAAAGCCTTCGAATGTGAACCGCTCGGCCCCGAAGCCCGACTTGAGTAGGGCCGGCACGAAAGCCGTGGCGCCGGGTAGGCACTCCACTTTTAGGCCCCGCGCCAGACACTCGCGCACCAGCAAAAATCCAGGGTCGGAAATGCCGGGGGTGCCGGCGTCCGACACCAGCGCCATTCGCTCGCCTCGCTCCAGGCGGTCGAGGAGGCGCTGCACTTGCTGGTGCTCGTTGTGCAGGTGGTAGCTGAGCATGGGCTTTTTCAGTCCCAGGTGCTGAAGCAGACGGCCGCTGGTGCGGGTGTCCTCGGCCAGTACGGTATCTACCTCGCCCAGCACCCGAATGGCCCGCAGGGTGATATCCTCCAGGTTGCCGATGGGCGTGGGTACGAGGTAGAGCAGGGTAGGGGTAGCAACGGCGTCAGACATAAAGCAAAGGTACGGAGCGTGGGCGTCAGGCAATGAAAACGGATTGGTCGTGGGTGGAATACAACCCTGTTTTCAGAAAGCAAGTACATATCAGTATAATTCCACCCACCCCATCACCCGCAACCAACCATCCTATGGCTATTGACCCGAAAGACCGGCCCGTGCGGCAGGAACCCAACGACCAGATTGACGAGCAGGAGCTACGCGCCAGCAACATTACGCCCGGTGCCGACCCGCCCAAAAACGCTGATGCCCGTGGTGGCTACGGTAACCGCGACGGCAAAGAAGGCTACGGCACGGACAGCTCGAACGGCATTACGGCTACCTCGATGAACGAGGACGAAGACCAACTGCGCACCACCGGCGACAATATGCTCACGGAAGATGAGCGTCGTTCGGACCGCGCCGACCAGGACCTGCCTGCCCCCAAAGACACCGACCACCGCCGCGTGAACAATGGCCCCGCCGATGAGCTGGAGGCCGACGACATGCGCAAGGGTCCCGATGAAATGGAAGACCCCGATTCGCGCGTGGGCTTGGGCCAAATGGAGCCCAAAGCGCCCGGCCACAGCAGTGGTGGCGACTTCCCTAACACGGCTACCCCTCAAACCAACGCCGACTTGCTGGACCGCAATGCTGAGGACTCGGGGTTGGAAGTATAGCGTATCAAGATAAACTCTTGATAGGTAGAGTAAAATAATTTTTGGAGTACCCTAAATAGCTAATGATCATGGCAAATCAAGGAGATAACAATAACCAAGCGTCGAAGGAAAACCACGGTAGCCCTTCGCAGTCCGAACAGGCAAAAGGCGCAGGCAATCTGCCCGTAGAAAATCAGGAAGAAGAGCAGCGCCTTGCCGACGAGTACACCAACGATGGCCTAGATGAAGTGCCTGCGCACTTGGTGAACAACCCCAACCGCAACTATGATAAGCCCGACCTAGACAAGCCGGCGTACAGCTAAGCTGAGAGTAGCTTATTGACTAAGTAAGAAGCACCCGTAGCAGCTGCCACGGGTGCTTCTATACTTTATGGCAATGGCCATTCGTTCAATTATTTACATACACAAAGATCTGCTATGGCTCGTTTCGTCACAACGGATATTCACGGCTGCGCTGTCACATTGCGCCACACGGTAGAAGACGTTTTGCATCTGCGCCCTACCGACGAGCTGTATGTGTTAGGCGATTACGTGAACAAAGGACCCGATAGCCAGGGCGTGCTCGACTACCTGATGCAACTTCCCCAGCGCGGCTATCAGGTGCTGTGCCTGCGCGGCAACCACGACCAGGATTTGCTAGACGCTGCCACGGACCAAGGCAAAATGGAGTGGGCTTCTGACCCCGACTATCAGCTCACGTTGCAAAGTTTCGGAGTTACGCAACCAAGCGAAATACCCCCCGAATACCTGCGTTGGCTAGCAGCCCTACCCTTTCAGCACGACCTCGCCGACTATACCCTGGTACACGCCGGCTTCGACTTTCACCAACCCCCGGACAAGATGCGCGCCGACCACCACACCATGATGACCATCAAGCAGTTTACTTTTGATGCCTCGCGGATGCAGGGGCGCCGCTTGCTGCATGGACACGTGCCTACCCCCACCGCCGAGGTAGAGCGCCACGTGCACAACCATCAGGAAAGCATTGGGCTAGACACTGGTTGCGTCTACCGCCACAACCCGGAACTAGCGCACCTGGCCGTGTTGGAGCTGGATTCGCTTCAGCTAACGTTGCAGCCTAATCTGGAAGAACCCTACCCCATTGCCGTGCGAAAGAGGTAAATTGTGAAGTGGTGAGCTAGAAAGACGCCTGTCATCCTTCGCAAGCTCAGGATGACAGGCGTCTTTCTAGCTCACCACTTCACAATTTACCATCTCACTCTTTCCCTATCACCTTGGCGCGCAGTACTTGCTGGGCTGCCTTCTGATAAGGGTTAAGCGAATCGGCGGCTACTTGCGTGAGCAGCTTGCGGGCTTCGGTGGGTTGACCGGCCCGCCAGGTAGCCATGCTCAAGTGGTAGAGCGCCTTGCCAGCTAGGTCAGATTCTGATTGCTCGCTTACGCGCTGAAGGTAGGGGCGGGCCTGCACGGCCTGCCCTTGTTGTAGCAAGAAGATACCATTGAAATACAGTAAGGTATCCTGCCCCAGGCGGTCGGTGGAGAGGCGGCGCAGTACTCGCAGTGCCGCCGGATATTGCTGGTGGCGGTACTGGTGCATGGCTTCAGCCAGCAGCGGCCGGCGCACAAACAGCCGCGCCGAATCGGTGAGGCCGGGGTCGGGCACGTAGTAGCGGGCCCAGGTAGTGGTAGGAGCCGGACGCAGGAGCAGGTAGGCCAACGCGGCCGCCAGCACTACCAAGGCGGCTATCACAATGCCGCCGCCCCAGCGTGTGCGCCGCCGCCGGATGTCTTCCTTGATGCGGATCAGCGCGGCTTCCCGCTCGTCCAGGGTCTTATCGAGGTTAAGCAGACGCAGGCGCAGGGTTTCGTGGCCCGCCACCCAGCGCAGATCGGCTGTGAGTTGCTGGTAGGCGAGGTAGGCCTGTTGCAGATCAGCGTCGTGTACTAGGCGCTCCTCAAAGGCATCCTGTTCGGCCAAAGTCATCTGCCCATCAGAAAAGCGTTCCAGGTCGTCCAGATACGGGCGTAGGTCGATGGAAGAAGGCATAGCGAACGAAAGGAAGCGGAGCGAGTGAGGAGGTAGATGCTAAAAGTAGGCAGAATCCAGCCGGGCGAAGCGGTGGCTACGCTGGGGTAGCCCCCCGGCTGCGAAGGTGCAAATCGGCGAGTGTGCGCAGGCTGCTGAGCTTTTGCTGGCGAGCCACGGCGGCATTGGGGTAGCCCATCTTGCCGGCTACCTTCGTGAAGTTGTAGCCCCGAAAATAAAAGTACATCAGGATCTTCTGGCTGTCGTCGCTGAGCTGGCGGAAAAAGAGAATCAGCCGGCGGCGGCGCCCGGCCTCGGCGGCGGGGAGCAGTTCGGGAGGCATTTCAATTTCCTTAACTGATTCTTGTAGGGCCAGCGCATAGATGTAGTTGCGCAAATCGTCTGGGGCTTTCGTGAGGCGGCCGTCGGCTACCTGGTCGTAGAACAGCAGCAGCGCATTGCGCAGGCGCTGGTGTGCCTGCGTGTCGGTCAGTTGCTGTTGCTGATTCGCCCACCGGGCAAAGTGGGCGCGGTGTTGGCGGTAAAAATCAACCAACGCGGCTTGGTTGCCAATGCGCAGCTGGGGCAGGATGTCGGCCAGTGGTTGAGCCATAGAAAAGACGAAAGGACAGGGTAGGAGCGTGGTGCGCACCAGGGGTAAAAGGCACTAGGCAAAAACTGTGCGTAATCAAAAATAGCTTTTTGGTATTGATAAAGCATTACCCGGATTGCTGCTGGCTTTGTGCTGCTAGTTCCCCGGCTTCGTCCTACCTTTGAGCTATGGAAACGAAAGCCCCCGCCATCGCCCAGGACACCATCGTGTTCGACCTGATTCAACAAGAAAAACAGCGCCAGACCCATGGCATCGAACTCATTGCCTCCGAAAACTACGTGTCGGAGCAGGTGATGCGGGCGCAGGGTTCTATCCTCACCAACAAATACGCCGAGGGCCTGCCCGGCAAGCGCTACTACGGCGGCTGCGAGGTGGTAGACCAAATTGAGCAACTAGCCATTGATCGGGCCAAGGAACTGTTTGGCGTGGAGTGGGTGAACGTGCAGCCGCACTCCGGTGCCCAGGCCAATGCCGCTGTGATGCTGGCTGTGCTCAACCCCGGCGACAAAATTCTCGGCTTCGACCTTTCGCACGGTGGGCACCTCACCCACGGCTCGCCGGTCAACTTCTCGGGCAAGCTCTACAAACCGTCGTTCTACGGTGTAGAGCCCGAAACCGGCCTCATCGACTGGCAGAAGGTAAAAGAAACCGCCCGTCGCGAGCAGCCCAAGCTCATCATCTGCGGTGCCTCGGCCTACTCCCGCGACTGGGACTACCAAACCCTGCGCGAAGCCGCCGACGAGGTAGGCGCCCTGCTGCTGGCCGATATTTCGCACCCCTCGGGCCTCATTGCCAAGGGCTTGCTGAATAATCCGTTCGACCACTGCCACATCGTAACCACCACCACCCACAAGACCTTGCGCGGTCCGCGCGGCGGTCTGATTATGCTGGGCAAGGACTTCGAGAACCCCTTCGGCCTGAAGACGCCCAAGGGCGAAATCCGGATGATGTCTGCCCTGCTCGACTCGGCCGTATTCCCTGGCACGCAGGGTGGCCCGCTAGAGCACGTAATTGGTGCCAAGGCTGTGGCCTTCGGCGAAGCCCTGTCCGACGCCTACACCGACTACACCCAGCAAGTGGTGCGCAACGCTCAGGCGCTGGCGAATGGCTTTTTGGAGCGCGGCTACCAGATCATTTCTGGCGGCACCGACAACCATTTGATGCTCATTGACCTACGTTCGAAGGGTTTGACTGGCAAACTGGCCGAAAACACCCTCATCAAGGCCGATATCACCATCAACAAAAACATGGTGCCCTTCGATGATAAGTCGCCCTTCGTGACCAGCGGCATGCGGATTGGCTCGGCTGCCGTGACTACGCGTGGCTTGCGCGAGCCCGACATGGCTCGCATCGTGGCCTTCATCGACGACGTGCTGATGCACAACGCCGACGATGCCTACCTGGCGCGGGTGCGCGGCGAGATAAACGAGTGGATGCAACAGTTCCCGCTGTTTGCCTAATTTTAGGGGATGCGTGCGGGTCGAAAGATGAATCAATAGAGAAAACCGGCCGTCAACATCCTAACGACGGCCGTTTTCGTTTGTCTCTCGTTGCTGTTTCCCCGGCACACGCTATCATCCACTCATTCACTCATTCACTAGTTCGTGGATCAACAATATATTCAATCAGGGCAGGCCGAGCAGGAAATGTCCTTCATCGACCACCTGGAGGCGCTGCGCTGGCACATCATCCGGGCGGCCATTGCAGTGGTTGTATTTTCGCTGGCTGCTTTTTTTTCCAAGGAGTTCCTGTTTCACGATTTGATTCTGGGGCCGTCGCGGCCGGATTTCTGGACCTATCGCAAGTTTTGTGAGCTAGGGCAGGCCATTGGTACACCAGATCTGTGTATCGATAAAATTGGCTTCGTGATTCAGAACCGCGAGATGAGCGGGCAGCTCTCCATGCATATCAGCACTTCCTTTATTGTGGGGCTGGTGCTAGGCTTTCCCTACCTCTTCTGGGAGCTGTGGCGTTTTATAAAGCCAGGCCTCTACCCTCAAGAACAGGAAAACTCGCGCGGGGCAGTATTCTTTGTTTCTATCCTGTTTCTGACGGGCCTACTATTTGGGTACTATATAGCCGCACCACTGAGTATCAACTTCCTGGCGGCCTACAACGTCGATCCGACCATTGAAAACCAGATTGACCTGCAAAGCTACCTGAGCACGCTCACAACTATGTCGCTATCGTGCGCACTGGTGTTTGAGCTGCCCATGATTGTGTTCTTCCTGGCCAAAGCCGGGCTGATTACGTCCGAAATCATGACGGTGTACCGCAAGCACGCCATCGTGATTATCCTGATTGTGGCGGCCATCATTACACCCCCGGAAATCACCTCCCAGATCATCGTTACGATTCCGATTGTGTTGCTCTACGAGTTGAGTATCCACATAGCCCGCCGCGTGCGTCGCGACGCTACGAAGAAACTTAATGCTGAGTTAGCTGCCAATCAAGGAATTAGCGAGTAAGCAATAGGTCCGTTAGAACGCCCTTGTCCCCGGTGGGAGCAAGGGCGTTTTTCGTTGGAGGGCTACTCCACAGAATTCGCGTCTGCGAATCCGTACCTACCTTTGTGGTTCCTTAACCATACAGACGATGCCCGTAACGAAAGCAACCGACGCCGATTTTCAGCAACTGCTGACAGAAAATAAAAAAGTAGTAGTGAAGTATTACGCCGACTGGTGCGGCAACTGCCGCCTGTTCACGCCCAAGTTCAAGCGCCTCTCGGAGGCCGAGCAAAACCAGGATATTCTGTTTCTGGATGTGAATGCCGAGCATAGCCCCGAAGCCCGCAAGCGCGCCAACGTAACCACGCTGCCCTTCTTCGCCGTGTTCGAAGATGGCCAGCTGCTGGAAACCGTATCGGCCAGCAAGGAAGAAGCCGTTGCCGGCCTCATTAGCCGCCTCAACTAGCCTCCGCAGCCATGAAAATGCCCGTTATTAAGCAGTTGGTAGAAACCCAAACGCTGCAAAGCCTAGTAGAAGCCGAAGAGGCTTTGCTAGACGAGCGTCAGCCCGACTTTGAGGTAGCTGGCGAAGACGAAGGCGAACAGCTCACGCACGTATTCGCGGCCATCTTTATCCTCAACCACATGCGCGACCACGGCGCCGACTTCAAAACCGCCCTGCGCGATTACACCAAGAAAGTCCGCGTGTCGATTAATTAGTGTTGAAGTTGTGAAATAGTTAATAAAAAGCGTTTGTCATCCTGAGCGGAGCGAAGGACCTTATCACGATTGAATGACCATCGTAACAACGACTGGTTCAGATATGATAAGGTCTTTCGCTCCGCTCAGGATGACAAACGCTTTTTATTAACAGCCTTTTCCTTTTTACTATTTTAAAAAGAAGCCTAGCCCGAAGAAGAACAGCAGCATCAGCAAATACACGAACGGCGCTAGCTCGTTGCGCTTCGTGAAGTTGGTGCGGTTGGCATACACTTGCAGGATGAGCGCAATGGCGAACCAGCCCTTGAAGTTTTGGAATGGGATAATGTGGTAGCGCCATTCCCAAAAGTCGAAACGCACGGCTACCGGCTCGATGCACACGTCTAAGCCTACCATCAGCAGGGCAGCCAGCAGCGCCCGCACAAACTCCGGGGCCGGCACGTAGCGGCTTAGCACTGTGGTTACATAGGTGAGTATCCACCAATTGACGCCGATGATGAGGGGCGTTTCCAGTACTTTCCAGCCCAGGGTAGCCCCGTAGGTGTACTCGCCAAACAGCAGGCCGGTGCGTACGCCCAGGACCTCCACCAAAAAGCCAACTACCGCTGTGGTAATGGAAAACGCAATGAAAACTCCGCTCTTGTTGGGTTGAAAAGCAAATAACAAGGCCGCTGTCAGTAACAGATTAAGCGGAACAAATTGCAGAAAAAACGAGGGGTCTTGCGAGAAAGCCAGACCCAGAAAGCCCGTAACATAAAACAGCAGCAGCACGCCTTGCGCGAGCCGCAAACGACGGCGCCGGGCGGCCGGGTCTACGACCGGTGCTGCGGGCGGCGAGTAGGTAGGATCGGTATGAGGCATGACGAGGGGAAGAGCCGCGGCGGGTAGCGCAACGGCAATATCAGAAGCAAACGGCCGGCAGTCAGCAAAGGTTGAGCCGCCGAAGATAGAGCGTAGCGGCGGCTTGCCCAGCCCCTGCCCCGTAAAAAATTACGCGTCGTCGGAGATTAGCCGGCCTGAGCGACCAGATCGGCCACGATGCGCGCCGAGAGCAGACACAACGGAATGCCGCCTCCCGGATGTACCGAGCCACCGCAGAAATACAGCCCCGGCAACTGCCGCGCAAAGTTGGGGTGCCGCAAAAACGCCGCCAGCATGTTGTTGCTGGAGCTACCATAGAGCGCCCCCCCAAACGACGACGTGCGTTGGGCAATGCCCGGCGGGTCCCACACGTGCTCGGCGCGCAGCAGCGGCGCTACGTCGCGGCCCAGCACACGGCTCACTTTGGCGAGTACGGCGGCGCGGGTTTGGTCTACCAGCGCGGGCCAGTCCTGGCCCTGGTCGTGGGGCACGTTCACCATCACAAACCAGTTCTCGTGGCCGGTGGGCGCGTCTTCGGGTGTTTTTTTGGAGGTGATGTTGACGTAAACGGTCGGGTCGGGGCTGATGGTTTTCTGCTGAAAAATGGCATCGAACTCCTGCTTGTAATCTCGGGAGAAAAAGATGTTATGCACGCCCAACTCGGGAAACTCCGTGCCTACCCCCCAATAGAAAATCAGGGCCGAGGAAGAGCGGGGCTGCCCAAGCGTGCGCTCCGGCGCGGGCTGCGTAGGCAACAGCTTGCGGTAGGTAGGCACTACATCCATGTTGCTGATTACCAACGCTGCGCGGTACTGAGCCTGCGCGGTGCGTACACCAATCACGCGGCCGTTTTCCACTAGAATTTCCTCTACTGGCTCGTTGTACCGAAACTGTACGCCCAGCTCCTCCGCCAGCCGTACCAGGCTCTGCGCAATGGCATAGATGCCACCCTCGGGGTAGTAAGCGCCAATGCCGTGCTCCAGGTGCGGAATCAGGGAAAGCGTGGCTGGGGCCTGGTAGGGGTCGGAGCCGTTGTAGGTAGCAAATCGGTCGAAGAGCTGCACTAGGCGCGGGGCCTTGGGGAAAGCGCGGGTGTGGCGCTGGTGCATGGTGCTGAGCAGGCCCAGTTGGGGTAGGGCCGCCACGGCTTTCAGCACTTCCGGGCTAAGGTAGGTGCTGGCCTTGTGTAGCGACTTGTGCAGAAAGGTGCCCTCCGTAGCACGGTAGGACTTGCCGCTTTGCGCCAGAAACTGCCGCACTTCAGCGGCGGGCGTACCGAGCTTATTTTCTACTTCCTGCGCAAATTTGGCCTCGTCGGCCCAGGCGGTTACGCGGGCGCCATCGGCAAAGAAGTAGTGCGTGATGGGGTCGAGACGCTCATAGCGGAAGTAGTCTGCGGGGAGGCGCCCAGCTAACTGGAACAGCTCATCCACCAAATGGGGTAGGGTGAACAACGACGGTCCGCCGTCGAAGCGGTAGCCACCGGGCAGCGTCAGTTGGTGCATTTTCCCCCCGAACGACTCCTGGGCTTCCAGCACCGTGACGGGATGCCCGGCTGCCGCCAGCCGCACGGCTGTGGCAATACCCGCAATACCGGCACCGATGATGAGGGCCGGAGCCTTTGACGTTTTGTTGTGTGAGGTAGTGTGCAAAGCGTTAAAAATCGATGCTACCAGTAATATGGCATGATAGTAGATTTTGAATATATAACATCATTTTTCTACTCTTATACCTTCGTTATGTTTACTTTCTTAAGGCAGCCGTGGCACCGTGTAACACTGTATATAGGTTTTCTGTTCTTAGCTGGGTGCAGTATGCCGGCGCGCCTGTATACCAGCCCGGCAGCACACCAAACCCAACAACGACCGCGTTCGGTTGCCATTGTGCCTTTGGAGCTGGTTTCAGTAATAGATGATCTTCCGGGCAATCGAAACTACGCATCCAACTCCACACCCGGCGAGGAATCGATGTTGCAGGAGATGCTCTTCGCTACCTTATTGCAGCACGGACGCAATAAGCAGCTGACTGTTCGTAACGTAGAGCGCCGTCAGCTACCCGCCGATTCGCTGTTGCCATTCGGCGCGCTGGCCCAGCAATTTGGGGTTGAGTCGATCTTGGTGGCCCGTCTATACCGCACGCAACGGCTACAAGCAGTGGCAGCTTCTACCGTTTTAGTACAGAGTCCTGCGGCTACTACCACTACCAACACTGCGCCTGCCGTGTCTTCACACGATGAAGTGATGCTCGACCTAGCGCTCTACGACCAACGCGGGCAATTACTCTGGAAATACAACAACCGAGGCACTACGTATATGAGCTACTCAACGGTAGGCGGCATCACAGAGCGACTGATGGAAGAAGGATTGCGCTACTTCCCGTTTGCCAGGCGGTAGCCAGCATAGGAGGCTAGTAGGCGCTGGGTAGTGAAACTAGCTTGATTAGGTAAGCGAGTCAAACTAGCTTCACTTGTCTACCTGCAAACATTTGTGCGCAATTAAAAATTAAAATTGCGCGCACAAAGAAGCCGGCAGCCATCTATTCTGTTCTATTCCACGGCCAGCACTAGCCCTTTCAGATATTCGCCTTCTGGGTGAAACAGGCTCACGGGATGGTCGGCGGGCTGGGTGAGGCGGTGCAGGATGCGCGCCGGCCGCCCGGCTTCGATGGCCGCGGCCATGATGGCGCCTTCAAACAGCTCCATGCTCACTACCTGCGAGCAACTGAAGGTGAACAACAACCCGCCCGGCGCTATCTGCTTGATACCGGCCACATTCAGGCGCTTGTAGCCCATCAGAGCGTTGTGGCGGGCCGAGAGGTGCTTGGCGAAAGCCGGCGGGTCCAGCACGATGAGGTCGTACTGGTTGTGGCGGTCTTTCAGGAAGCTGAACACGTCTTGAGCGTAGGCCTCGTGACGGTCGGCGTGGTCAGTGAGGGCGGCGTTACGGTCGGTTAGCTCAATGGCTTTCTTGCTGGAATCGACGGAATGCACCAACTCGGCGCCGGCTTCCAGAGCGTACACCGAGAAGCCGCCGGTGTAGCAAAACGTATTCAGCACGCGGCGACCGGGGGCGTAACGGGCCAGCAGGCTGCGGTTGTCGCGCTGGTCGATGAAGAAGCCGGTTTTCTGGCCCGTTTCCCAATCCACCACGAAGCGGTGGCCGTTTTCGTGCACAATGTGTTCCTGCCCGCTGCTTGCGCCGAACAGGTAGCCATTTTGAGCGCCGGGCGCGGCTTTGGCGGGTACGGTTTCGGCGCTTTTATCATATACCGCCCGCAAACCGGGTACCACTGTCTGCAAGGCCGCCGCAATGTGTGGCCGAGCGCGGTACATGCCGGCGCTATGCGCCTGCACGACAGCCACATCACCATACACGTCGATAATCAGGCCGGGGAGGCCGTCGCCCTCGGCGTGGGCGAGGCGGTAGACGTTGGTGTTGCCTTGCCCGGTCAGGCCTAAGCCTTGCCGCAGTTGGTAGGCATTGCGCAGCTTTTCTTCCCAGAAGGCAGCCTCCGGTAGTTGCGCATTGGGGCCAAAATCCAGCATCCGCACGGCAATGGAGCCGGGCGCGTAGTGCCCTACCCCCAGCACCTCGCCGCCGTGGGCTAGCACCGTCACGGCTTCACCTTCTACTACCTCGCCCTGCAAGCGGGCAATGGCCCCCGAAAACACCCACGGGTGGCGGCGGCGCAAGGATTGGTCTTTTCCGGGTTTGAGCGTGATGGTAGCAGAAGTCATGGGCTGAAACAAGCAAGTGGACCACAAAGATAACCTGTTCCGACTGCTCCCGCTGCACGCCTACCAATATGGGTCGATATAGGCTATCAGCACGGCCAGGGCAGCAAGGCCTAGGAGAATGGCCCACACCAAACCGCCCCAGATCAACAGACCAATCAGCGCGATAGGGGCCACAACCAACCCCAACACGCCCAGTACGGTAGTGCCCAGGCCCACTTCGGCGGTGTTGGGGCGCACGCCTGTCGGGCGGTGGGCAGTGTGCCGCACTGCGCGCATTAGGCGTTGGGGTAGGCGTTTAGTAGCAGCCATCGGGACGGTGGCCCGCGTTGTTGAGTGTAGTACGCGTACCTTAGCACGAGGCCTGGGCGGCGCATCAGTGGTTAGTGGCTCCGCTGTAGCTGAGGGCGTTTCGGCCGTTGTGGCAAGCGTGGGGGGGGTAGGGGCCAAGGCTACCGCTGGCTCGGTCAGCCGTACCTGGTAGGCTGTGGGGGTAGGCCGGGCGCTCTGGCAGCCCACTGTCAGGGTGAGCAGCACGAAACCGACAAGCAAAGTAGAAAGCAGCCGCAGGCGGCGGAGGGTAGCAATCGACATTAGGATAAGCAGTTGACAGGCGAAGAAACGTACGGTTCAGGCGTATACGGCGGCGCGGGCAAGATGGCGCGTTGCCGCCGCGTGCGGAGCAATAAAGCCCTACCCTTGCGGCCGACCAAACACGCGCCGGTACACCGGCCGGCGGTAGGCAAACTGCGCCCACATGGCGGGATAGAGCAGCACATCCAGTATCCGCGAGCCGGTACGGTAGGTGATATCCTCCACAATCACGCTGCCCAAGCCGCGCGGATTAGGCTCTATAAGGTGGCGATGGCGCCAGTAGCGCAATGGCGCAGGCAGCTCCTGGCCTTCATCTATAAAATACTGGCTGCCATCGGGCAACTGGCCGGCTTCGGTGATGAGACTGGTCCAGCGCCAGCGTTTGGGCCCCACGGCCAGCTCAATCTCCACCCGGTCGCCGGGGCGGCTGCCGTCGAAACGGAGCAGGTGCAGTGTAGGAAAAGGGGGCGCCAGGGATACGAACAAGGCCCGGTCGAAGCCGGCCAGTACGCGGGCCGGTGGTTGGGCTACCCGGGTGCGAAGGAGGAGATGCATATCTGCCAAACGGACGTAGCACCGGTTTGGTTGAAGGGCAGAAAACAACTTGTGCTGCTGAACAAGAGTTGCGACGCAAGCCGGGCCGTTCTCCGAGAACACACGTATCTTGTGGTAGAATTCTTCGTTCGAAAATCAACTCTATGCTAGAGGATACTGCTTCTTTATCAACCTTGCCTACCCTGCCCAAGTCGCTGACCGGCATTGATGGCTTAGATGAGATTACGGAAGGTGGCTTGCCCAAGGGGCGGCCTACCCTGGTGTGCGGCAGCGCCGGCTGCGGCAAAACCCTGATGGCCATCGAGTTTCTGGTGCGCGGCATTCTCGACTACAATGAGCCGGGCGTGCTCATGACCTTCGAGGAAACCGCCGCCGAGCTGTCGGCCAACGTGGCATCGTTGGGCTTCGACCTGCCCCAAATGCAGGCCGACAAACTGCTACGTCTCGACCACGTGCACGTAGACCGCTCCGAGATTGAGGAAACCGGCGAGTACGACCTCGAAGGTTTATTCATTCGCTTAGGCTACGCCATCGACTCCATTGGGGCCAAGCGCGTGGTGCTGGACACAGTGGAGGCGCTTTTTTCGGGCTTTCCCAACGAGGCCGTATTGCGCTCCGAGATTCGGCGGCTGTTTCGCTGGCTGAAAGACAAAGGCGTGACCACCATCATCACTGCCGAGCGGGGCGAGGGCACGCTCACACGCCAGGGCCTGGAAGAATACGTGTCGGACTGCGTGATTTTGCTCGATAACCGCGTCATCGACCAGATTACTACCCGCCGCCTGCGCATTGTGAAGTACCGCGGCAGCACCCACGGCACCAACGAATATCCCTACCTCATCACCGAGGAAGGTTTTTCGGTGCTGCCCATCACTTCCCTGAACTTGCAGCACGAAGTGTCCAACGACATCGTGTCGTCGGGGGTAGTGGCGCTGGACGAGATGTTTGGGCGGGGCGGTTTCTACCGTGGTAGCAGCGTGCTGATAACGGGTACGGCCGGCACGGCCAAAACTACGCTATCGGCTGCTTTCGCCGCCGCCGCTTGTCGTCGTGGCGAAAAATGCCTGATGTTTGTTTTCGAGGAGTCGCCGAAGCAGCTGGTGCGCAACATGCGGTCTGTTGGGTTGGATTTGCAACCGTTTCTGGATCAGGGTCTACTGTACATCGAAGCCTCGCGGCCTACCCTCAATGGGTTGGAGCGGCACTTGGTTACGGTGCACAAGCTTATCGGCAAGCACAAGCCGCAAACGGTGGTCATCGACCCCATCACTAATCTGATATCGGTGGGTAGTCTGTCAGAGGTGCGCAGTATGCTCACGCGCCTGATCGACTATCTGAAGGTGAATGGCATTACGGCGCTGTTCACGGCCCTCACCAGTCCTCGCAATGGGCAGAGCGAAATGACGGAAGAAGGCGTGTCTTCGTTGGTGGATACGTGGATCAACGTGCGCGATCTGGAAGGCGTGGGCGAGCGAAACCGGGGGCTCAGCATCCTGAAATCGCGCGGGATGGGACACTCCAACCAGGTACGCGAATTTCTGGTAACCGACAATGGCATTCAGCTGCTCGACGTGATTATTGGGCCAGGCGGCATCGTAACCGGCGCCGGGCGCCTCACTCAGGAATTGCAGGAGCAGGCACAAGCCGTGGTTAGGCAGCAAGAGCTGATCCGCAAAGACCGCGAACTAGAACGCAAACGCCGCGTATTGGAAGCAACGATTGCCAATCTGCGCACCGAGTTTGAGTCGGTAGAGGAGGAGCTGCGCCAGATCAACGACGAAGAAGCTACGCGCCGCGAAGCCTTGCACAAGGGCCGGCAGCACATTGCCAATCTCTCTATCGGGCGAATTGCTACCCCGCCCGACGATCAGCCATAAGCAGCTATCCGTGGAAAATGCACTTGTTACCACTACCCCCAGTATGGAAAAGGAAACCTGGGAGCTGCGCCTTTACGTAGCCGGACAAACTGCCAAATCGGTAACTGCCCTGAATAATCTACAGAAATACTGCGAGCGGTACCTGAAAGGTCGTTATCAGCTGGAAGTGATTGACTTACTGAAAAATCCGCAGTTGGCGGAGGGCGACCAGATTCTGGCCATCCCTACCCTGGTGCGCAAAGTACCCTCGCCCATTCGTCGCATCATCGGCGACCTGTCGAACCAGGAGCGGGTGCTAGTAGGGCTGGATATCCGGCCGCTGGAGAGCCCCGAGCAATAGAATGGCAACGGAGCAACCGCCGACGCTTGCCGAGGCTGACTACGTTTTTCAACTATTTATCACCGGAGCTACGCCCAACTCTACCCGCGCTGTGCGCAACCTGAAAGACATCTGCGAGCAATATTTGGCGGGCCGCTACGAACTACAGATTATTGACATCTATCAGCAACCGTTGCTGGCGAAGGAAGAACAGATTATTGCGGCCCCTACCTTGGTGCGCAAACGTCCTCTGCCGGTGCGCCGGCTAATTGGCGACTTATCGGAACGGGCCACGGTGCTAGCCACGCTGGGCCTACCCGACCCACCTACTACTGACGACGGGAATGGCTGAACCTGAGATGACCGTAGCGGCACTACTGCGCGAAAAGGAAGAGCTACTCTTGCGTTTGCAGGAAGCAGAAGACTTGATTTCGGCCGTGCGCACGGGTGCCGTCGATGCCCTGGCCATTCAGGGCGCCGATGGGCCGCGCATCTTCACGCTGGAAGGCGCCGACCAGGGCTACCGCACCCTGATTGAGCAGATGAACGAAGGTGCCATGCTGCTAAGTCAGGAAGGCATGATTCTGTACGGCAACGCGGCGCTGGCCGAGCTGCTGCAACAGGGACTGGAGGATATCATTGGTACTAACTTCGCCGCTTTCGTGCCAGCGGATTTTCAGCCCTCATGGCAGGCCATATGGACGAAAGGGTGGAGCATCGGGAAAAGCAAAGGGGAGCTGCCACTCCGTACGTTGGCGGGGCAGTTATTGCCGTTGTCGTTGTCAGCCAATGTGCTGCAATTCAACGGCGGGTTGGTGCTGGCTTGTATTCTGACCGATTTATCCGCTCACCACGAGATAAAAGCCATTCGGGCGCTGGTGGCGGAGCAGAATATTGAAATCAGTCGGCAACAGCAAGCCCTGAAGATTCAGGAAGCTGCCCAGCAGCGCGTCGAGCAGGCCGCCGCCGAAGTGAGCCGCCTGCTGGAAGGCATTCCGCAAATTGCCTGGACTGCCAATTCAGAGGGCGTATCCACGTACTTCAATCGTCGCTGGTTTGACTACACTGGCCGTACCGCTGACCAGCTGGAGCAGGCGTGGTGGCGCGACTACCAGCATCCGGCCGACAGGGACGCTGCTGCTGCCCGCTGGCAGCAAAGTCTAGAAACCGGGCACGTATTTGAAGCC
The DNA here is from genome assembly GCF_017589435.1 of Hymenobacter defluvii. Lineage (NCBI taxonomy): Bacteria > Pseudomonadati > Bacteroidota > Cytophagia > Cytophagales > Hymenobacteraceae > Hymenobacter > Hymenobacter defluvii. The sequence continues at coordinate 267,062 of NZ_JAGETX010000005.1, read as the reverse complement.
GAATTTCGCTTGCTTGACCATACGGGGACGTACCGATGGATGCTCAACCGTGCCCTACCCTCTTACAACGAGCGCGGGGAGCTAATGCAGTGGATTGGAACCTGCACGGATATTCACGAGCAGAAAATGACGCAGGTGCGTATCGATCAGGCGCAGAAGCAGTTGCAAGAAAATAATGCCCAGCTGCAACGCGCTAACATCGACCTGGACAACTTTATTTACACGGCCTCACACGATCTAAAAGCACCCATCAGCAACATAGAGGGCCTGCTGCATGCGCTCCTGGAGGAGCTGCCCAGTGCCGACGACAGTAGCCCATCGGCGCAGCCGGTAGCAGCGCTGCTGACGATGATGCAAGATTCGGTAGACCGCTTTAAGCGCACGCTCGACCACCTCACGGAAGTCACCAAGTTGCAAAAAGAATACGCTGCACCCACGGCCTGGCTGCCGTTGAGCGCCACCATCCAGGACGTGTGCCTGGACCTGGCACCGCTGATTCAGGAATTGGGGGTACAGCTGGAAGTGGAGATTACGGATTGTCCGGCGGTGTTATTCTCCGAAAAAAACCTGCGCAGTGTTGTCTACAATCTGCTCAGCAATGCCCTCAAGTACCGGGCGCCTGATCGGGTACCGCACGTGCGTATCTGGTGTCAAACGACCGACGATTTCCTTATCCTCTCGGTACAAGACAATGGGTTGGGCTTGAATCTGGCTACCCATCAGCACAAGCTATTTGCCATGTTCGAGCGGTTTCATACCCATGTAGAGGGTAGTGGCATTGGACTCTATATGGTAAAGAAAATCATGGAAAATGCCGGCGGACGCATCGAAGTTCAGAGTGAGGTGGGCGTTGGCTCCCTGTTCTCGGCCTATTTTCGACGGCAGTATATATAATGCAGTTGCTTCTGTATAAGCAAGATATATCCTATACGCATACACATGGAAAAGCTGACCTGCGCCCTTCTGGTAGATGATGACCAGACAAACAATTACCTCAATAAGCTATTACTTAGGCGTCTTCAAGTCACGGATAAGCTACTAGTTGCCCTCAACGGTCAGGAAGCGCTGGCGTTGGTAGAGGAACATTGCCGCGATGCCTCGCCCTCGTGCCCCGCCCTTATTCTGTTGGATGTAAAAATGCCCGTCATGAACGGCTTCGAGTTCCTGGAAGCCTACGCGCAGTTGACCCTACCCCGCAAGCACGCCATTATCATTGTGATGCTTACTACATCGTTGCACCCGCAGGATATGGAGCGCGTGCAAAAGCTACAGGTCGATGGTTTTCTCAGTAAGCCGTTGACCAAAGAAAAGGTAGAAGGCATTCTAGAAACGTACTTCAACCGGCATCTATAATGTATATACGTCTTATAGTGAGTAGGATAGGGTAGGGGTGAGAGTCAGCATTTCGAAGGTTCTGCCTGATGTTAAGTAGTAACCCCGCGCTTTTATCCCCAAGCGCAGGCGGGTATCAATGGGGCGAGAGTATTCTAATCCGGCTACGACGCCACCTTCTTCGGGGTATCTGTTGCCCATGTTGCTCTCGTCGATAGTGGTGTAGGGGGCGCCGTAGGAATTGGGAGGGCCTGGGTAGAGAGTTTGTGAGGCAGTAGTTATATACAATAGTCCGGCGTGCACTTTGAAATCGGGCGTTAGGGCGCGCTCGTAGATGGCTTGGAAAGCGTTATTGACGTAGCGCAGGCGGAAATCGACATAGCGGGTAGCACCCCAATTAGTAAGATAGGCAATGTGCTTTTCGTCCATATTCACGCTGCGTGTGTAGGCTAGCGCCACGGCTCCAGCCCTACCTACCCGGTACGAAACTTCGGCGCCGCCCGCAGTGCCCAGAAAATTAACGTGTTGCAGCTCATAGGGAGTATCCTTAAAGGACGACGCAAAGAAGTTGCCTGCCGCCCCATAGTGTACCTGCACCGCGAAACGACGCGTCGTTGGCGCTTCCTGAGCTTGAGCAGCCTGCCCCCAGCTTAACAGCGCTAGAGTTGCGGTTGAAAAGAATGTGTTAGTAGTAGAAGGATTGCACATATAAATCTTTAAAAATCAATTTATTAACTAATAAGAAGCGTGGGAAGATAGTTTACTCCTACCCCAGCAACTCCTCAATATCCTCCTTGGTCAGCGACTTGATGATGGCTTCATCGGTCGTAATCAGATCCGTGACGAGCTGGATCTTCTTGTTTTGCAGGGCCAGGATTTTTTCCTCTACCGTGTTCTTGGTGATGAACTTATAGGTGAATACCGTGCGCTCCTGCCCAATGCGGTGGGCGCGGTCTACAGCCTGGGCTTCCACGGCAGGATTCCACCACGGGTCGAGGATGAACACGTAGTCGGCGGCGGTGAGGTTGAGGCCCACGCCGCCCGCTTTCAGCGAAATCAGGAAAATGCGCAGCTTCTCATCTTCTTGGAAGCGCGCTACCTCCTTGTGCCGTTCGCGGGTGTTGCCGTCTAGGTAGGCGTAGCGTAGGCTTTTCTCGTCTAGCGCGTGGCGTATAATATCCAGGTGTTTTACAAACTGACTGAACACCAATACCTTGTGTCCCTCGGCTACCACGTTGCGCAGCATGCGCACCACCTCGCGCAGCTTGCCCGACTCGTGCTCATAGTCCTCGTGGGCCATGCGGGGGTGGTTGGCAATCTGGCGCAGCTTGGTGAGGCCCTGCAACAGCATAAACTGGGTGCTGGCCGTGCCGTGCTCCTCAATGTTTTGCAGAATCTTGTTGCGGTAGTAACTCTTGGTTTCTTCGTAACACTGCTGCTGCTCCTCGGTCATGGGGCAGTAGCTCAGGTTTTCGATTTTATCAGGCAACTCGGTGGCTACCTGAGCTTTGTGGCGCCGCAGGATAAATGGTTTGATGAGTGTATGCAAACGCCGCATCTTACCTTCATCCTTGCCTTTCTCGATGGGCTTGAGGAATTCCTTGCGGAAAAAGTGCTGCGTGCCCAATAGTCCCGGATTGATGAACGACATCTGCGACCACAAATCCATGGTGCTGTTTTCCACCGGCGTGCCTGTCAGAATCAGGCGGTGGCGCGAGTGCAGCCCGCGCACAGCCTGCGAGGTAGTGGAGCTGGGGTTCTTGATGGCCTGCGACTCGTCCAGAATCACGTAATCGAACCTGTAAGTTTTCAGCAGTTCGATATCTAGGCGCACAATGCCGTAGCTGGTCAGCACAAGGTCATAGCCCTGAAACTGCTCCACGTTTTTGTCGCGGTAGGTGCCCGTGTAAGTGAGCACGCGCAGAGCCGGCGTGAATTTTTGCGCTTCGCTGAGCCAGTTGTAAATCAGGGAGGTAGGCATTACGAGCAGCGTTGCCGCGCCACTGGCAGCCCCGCTTTCCTTGCGCTGAAGCAGCAAAGCCAGCGTTTGTACGCTCTTGCCCAAGCCCATATCGTCGGCCAGGCAGCCACCAAAGTGGTAGTCTTGCACGAAGTGCAGCCAGTTGTAGCCGGCTTTTTGGTAGGGGCGCAATGTGCCCCGGAAGCCCTCGGGCATGGGCTTGTCTTCCACGGCTTCAAACTCACGCAGCTTTTCCAGCTTGCGGGTCATGGTCACTTCGGCCAGGTTGCCGCTCTGCAAGTCGGTTACCAGGGCCAAGTGGTGCTTGCGCAACGAGAGGCCTTGCTCGTGCTCCTCGGCAAAAGCAAACAGCTCTAAGTACTGCGTAAACCATTCCTCCGGAATAATGGCAATCTGCCCGTTGGGAAGGCGATACTCGTGGCGCTTATTCAGAATGTAGGGCCGCAGCTTGATAAACGGCACCTCAAACTCGCCAAAATGCACCGTGCCGTGCACATCAAACCAATCGTTGGTTTCGGTGATGCCTACCTGCACCGTTACCTCCCCAATGAAATAGTCCTTGCTTGATGTATCACCCTGCTGCACTGTGAAGCCCAGGCGGGCGAGGTCGTCGGCGTGCAGGTGTAGCCAGCGGAAGGCTGTTGCCTTGTCCAGCACAGCGTGGCCGTCGCGCATCTCCAGAGCGCGGTCCTGTAACGCTCGAATGAGCTCCTGCTCCCGCTCCAAATTGCGAATCAGGCGGTGAAACACGTAGCTGTCGTCCGTTTTCTCCAGCCGTACGCACACTTTTTTGTCGTGGCCGCGGGGCACTGTATGACCACCGTACTGAAAAGAAAGGTCGAAGTGAATGTGGCTGGTGGGCGCGGCCACAGCCGACGCCGTCTCGGCCACCGTCGCCGGCCGCCGGCCAGGGCCACGGGTAGGCGGCTCCTGCTCCACTACCACGGCAGTAGCCACGTCCGAAAACGTAAGGCGGGGCCGCGCTAGGTAGCGTTCCGATTTGATATCGAAACCGCGTGCGTGTACGTCAAAGGACTCTACTAGCGGCGCCACAAAGCGTTGGTAGTAGCTGTCTTCTACCTGCCGCGGCACCACGATGAATTTCTTATTCAGAAAGGGTTGCAGCTTCTTGCCGTCTACCTCGTTGCGAAAGTGGTAGAGCCGGTCGTTGAGCAGCAGCCAGGCCGGCTGCGCACACACAATCACGGCATTTTTATACTGGAAATCGAGCTTTTGGCCCTGGTACTGAATGGTAGGGAAGTAGTGGGTGTTGTCCTCGTTGCGGCGGAAGTGGAAGAGCACGTTGGCCGGTTCGGGGGCTACCTCAATCTCGTGCCAGGTAGGCTCGCCATCCTTGCCCATAATGAACACCTGTTTGCCCGCTAGCCGCTCCAGAATTTGGGCCATGCGCTCCTGCACGTAATTGCAAATAGCGTTTTGCAGGTTCTTGTCGCCTTTTTCCCCGTCAAATATCTTCAGGAAGAAGTCGGCCGCAGTGGTTTTCTTCTTGGGCCAAAACTCCTTAATCACTACATCCTGCTGAATCTGGTCGGTCAGGCCTACCAGCTCAAAATCAGTTTCGTCGAGGCCATCCGCAAACTCCGGAGCGTTCTTGGCCGATACGGTTTGGTGTTGCAGCGTAAGCTGGCCGCGCGCGTTGCGCTGCACTACGTACGACTCAAACAGGTAGCCTAGGTATTCGTGTTCGAGCAGTGAATAAACGATCTGAAAGGGCTGTAACGTAGAGACTTTCATGATTGGCGGCAAGGATGCAAAGATGAAAGTAAGGACAAATGGTAAAATGTGGTTATTCCGATAATTTATTATTAGAATAATTATATAAAACCATAAAATTTCCTTACCGTTTTGCTGTAGGCAAAACTGGATATCATCTGAGATACTGCAGCCGCAAAAAGTAGGTTACAAATTATCGCGCACGTCCAGACGCGCCGCATTCAGAGCCGGCCGGATAGACACGGAAATAGTAATCACGATAATGGCGAGGCCCGTCAGTACAATATCCGTGGCCTGCATCTTCACGGGGTAGGAGTCTACCACGGCCGTAGCCATGCCCATCGAAACGAGGTGAAACGTTTGTTGCAGCCAGCAGATGCTCACCCCCAGCACCAGCCCCGTAATGGCGCCTACCATGGCGACAATGGCGCCTTCAAATAAGAAAATATTGCGCACGAGCTGGGTAGTGGCGCCCATAGCCCGCAGGATAGCCACGTCCTTCTTCTTGTCAATCACCAGCATCGACAGGGAGAAGAAGATGTTGAGCGAGGCAATGAGCAGGATAAAAGCGAAGGTGATGAATACGAACATCTTCTCTACCTTGATGGCTTTCAGCAGGCTTACGTGTTGCTCATCCGAATCGAGCACCTGAAATTTGGTACCAAGTAGCTGCCGTAGCTCGTCCTTCACGTCATCTACGGAGTGCTCGTCGCCCACGCGTACTTCCAGCGAGGTGCGGCGGTTTCCATAAAGCAGTAGGTCGCGAGCAAACCCCAGGGGTACAAAAATGTAGCTGTCGTCGATGCGCTGCTCGATCAGGAACACGCCGCCGGCCAAAATAGCCTGCTCGTTGAAGGCAGTTTCCGGATTCATCGACAGCAATTTTTTGCCTGTGTTGCGCGGGTAAAGCAGGCGCAGGGGCGAGAGGCGGTTGTCGAGGGCAATGCTGAGTTCGTGCTGCACGCCGGCCCCAAGTAGAGCATAGTCTTGGCCGTCGCGCACGAGGCGGTGGTCACCTTCCACAATAGCCGAGTCGATGTTGCTCTGGGCGAAGTAGTTCTCGCTCATGCCCTTCATCTTGACTACCATCTGACGGTCGTGGTACTGGAGCAGGGCGTTATCCTCAATCACCTGCGTGACCAGCGCCACGCCCGGCACGGCCGTGATGCGGTCGATGAAGGCGCTATCCACCGGAAAGGACTTACCCTGCATCGCCGAAATCATCAGATCGGGGTCCGATTTGCCGTAGAGGCCGCGCACGAGGTCTTCCAGCCCGTTGAATACCGACAGCACAATGATAAGCGCCATTGTGCCCACGGCCACCCCTACCATCGAAATGTTGGAGATAATGCTGATAATGTTGCGCTTCTTCTTCGAGAAAAAGTAGCGCCGGGCAATGAGCAAAGGAACGTTCACGTGCGGGCGTGGGTAGGGCGAAGCGGGAGGCGGATAAAGTAAAGCTAGATGGCGCGACGCATAAACTCTTCGAGGCGGCGCAGGCGCTCTTCGTGTTCTTGTATTGTATTCTTTGGGGTAGGTTCAGAAGCAGTAAATGCAATATCGTGTGTGGCTTGCATTTGTAAGCAGTCTAAGCGGTAAGGCATGCTGGCTATATCGTTTTCTTCCTCCATAATCTTTCGGCCTAAGAATCGATTCCCAAGATACGCTACCCCAGGCAAAACAGCTACTTCCAAGCTTTCACAATCAGGCCGGTGCCGGAGTCGTGGGTGGTACGGGCATCATACCAATTGAGCAGCAGGCAGAAGGGAAAGACTAGGAGGTAGTAAAATGGCAGGAGCAGGAAGAACAGCCGTGACTTGCCCAGCATCAGAATGGGGTATTTCATGCTCAGGCGCCAGGAAACCTGACCGGGTTCCCCATAGCTGTAGCGAGCCTCGATGCGCTCAAAACCGGCCGTGCGCAGCTTCTGCTGAATCTCGTGGATGTTGTAGCCGTCGCGCACGTGTTCTTCAATGAAGCTGGTTTCGCCGTCGCCGTGCACGTCGGAGCCGCCCTGGTCGCTGGGGGTAGAGATAAGCAGCATGCCGCCATCCTTGAGCGAGGCGTGAATGTTACGGAACACCTCTACGTCTTCCAGAATGTGCTCCATCACATCCACCGACAAAGCCAGATCGAAGCTGTTAGGCTCCTGGTACAGCACTAGGTCCTGCACGGCAAACTGTACCTGTGGCCGGCCAATCTGCCGGAAAAAGTTGTTGGAGTCGGCTACCTGTTCCTCTTTCACATCCACGGCCAGGATTTGCCATTTGGGACTCATGCTGCTCAGCCAGTAGGTATACTGTCCGTAGCCGGCACCAGCATCCAGAATGGTGAGCGGGTCCTGGGTGCGGCCTTTGGACCACTGCCGCAGCTCGCGATGCACGTGCCAGGTGCGCAGCAGCAGCAGGTCGAGCAGGTGATAGAACAGGCGCCGCAGCCACGGCGTGCGGTTAAACACGTTGCCCAGCGAGCGTTTAATCGGGTCGTAATGCAAGGGGATAAATGGTGAAGTTGTGAAGTTGTGAAGTTGTGAGTAGGCGGAAGGGAAAAGGATATCTGAAAAATCACAAATTCACCATTCACAACTTCACCTTGTTACTCATCTTCGTCGGCAAACAGGCGGGGGCGGGGAGGGGTAGGCTTGGCAGAGTCGTCCTCGTCGGTGGGCGCGTTGGGGTCGGTGGCCGGGATAGTGAGGCCACCAAATACCTGGTCCATGTGAGCGGCATAGGCGGCGCTGTCATCGAGGAAGAAGCTCAGAGCCGGCACCACGCGCAGTTGCTGGCGGATGCGCTTGGCTAGGGCCATGCGAATCTCCTTGCCGCTGTCGCGTACTAACTCCAGCATCGCTTCGCCATCGCCTACCAAGAGCAGGCTCAGATACACGCGGGCAATACCCAAATCGGGCGATACGCGCACCGTGCTGATGCCAGGCGCCAGGCCCGGGAACAAGTGCGGCAGGTCGCGCTGAAATACGGCGGCCAGTTCCTGTTGTAGTACGCTGGCTACTTTTTGCTGTCGTTTGCTTTCCATAGAACAGGCAAAGATAGGTGATTAGGGTCTTAGGGTCTCGGGGTCTTAGGGGCTTGAATTTTATTTTTACATCCTGAATCCCTACTCGGTTCTACGTGGCCGCATCGACTTTAGGCGTTGGGTTGGTTAGGCTACTGCTGGCGCACCTGCTACTTTTGCGAACCAGGAGTCTGTTTGGTTGCCAGCGTAGCAACCACGACCCCGAAGTCCCCACGACCCCAAGACCCCAACATCCTGCTTCAGTTTTTCAAAAGTCCGCTTCCCTCGCGTCTGGTGGTGTTGCTGCTGCTGGTGCTAGCCGTGCGCCTACCCTTGTTGTGGCTGGGCGTGCCGCTGTCGGCCGTGGAGCTGCACGCCTTCCTGATAGGCGAGCGGCTGCACAGTGGCGCAGTGCCCTACCGCGACCTGTATGACAGCACGGCCCCGCTGGCCAGCACCTTGTATGGCCTGCTCGAAGCCCTAGGAAGCCGGCCGCTGTGGCTGTACCGGGCGCTGGCCCTGGCGCTGCTGGTGGTGCAAGCCGTGCGCCTCAACCGCATTCTGAATCGCGCCGACGTGCACCCCGAACGCGGCTACGTAGCCGCCCTAACCTACCTGCTGGTAGCCAGCGTCACGTCTGACCTGGATATTTTGTCGCCGTTGCTGGTGGGGCACACGCTGGTGGTGTACGCGCTCAGTGCGCTGTTGCCCACCTCGCGCGAGGGCTACGACAACCGCCGCCTGTTTCAGGCAGGGTTCCTACTGGGGTTAGCGGCACTGTTTTACCTGCCGCTGGCGTTGTTTCTGATACTGGCTCTGTTTGCGGTTATCATCTTCGCTGCCAACTCGTTTCGTAGCTTTTTGCTGCTGCTGTGCGGCTTCTTTTTTCCGTACGTGGTAGTGGGCACAGTGCTGCTGTATGTTGATGCGCTGCCGGCCTTCTCACAGTTCCATCTGCACCCTACCCTGACGGGCCTTACGGCTGGTGCCGATGGCATGCCTCGCCTGGTGCAACTGCGCCTGCTGATCTTGCCGGGTGTGCTACTGGCGGCGGCGCTGCTACGCACGTTTGCTACCTCGCTGGGGCTGGTATTTCAGGTGAAGTTCCTGCAGCTGATGCTGGTCTGGCTGGTTGTTACCATTGCTATTATCATTGTCGGTGATGGTAGGGCGCCCGGTACGCTGGTGCTGGCACTGCCGCCCCTCACCTATTTCGGGCTGTTTCTGTGGCAGCGGGCGCAGCGGCCATGGCTGCTGGAGTTGTTGCTCGTGGTATTGATAGGAACTGTGGTAGGCATCCGCTACCGGAGTGTGCTGCCCTTCGGCAACTTACTACCCATTCCTGCCGAAGAATCCTTTGCCGTGCAGCCCAACCCCGCGTATGCCAGCGTACGCAACCAAACGCTATTGGTACTGGGCTTCGACCGCCGCCCTTACCTCTCCAACCGCTTGGTCACACCCTACCTCGACTGGCGCCTAGCGCAGCAGGATTTCGGCCACCTCAACGAGTACGCCGCCGCCTTCCGGCTGGCGCACAACATGCGCCACCCTCCGGCCTACCTCATTGACGAGCGCAACCTGCTCCCCGAACTGCGCTACAAGCTGCCCGCCGCTTTCGGCCGCTACGAGCCCACCAGCACCCCGCATTTGTTTAAGTTGAAGAGCGACTGAATGAGGGAGTAGCTGAGTGAATAGCAAAAGCGCCTGTCATCCTGAGCTTGCGAAGGACCTTATCACAGTAGAACAAGACGTTGTTACGTTTATCGTTCAACTGGCATAAGGTCCTTCGCGCTGCTCAGGATGACAGACGCCGTTTTATTTACTCCCTCACTCGTTAGCACACGTCGCGGCGCTCTTTCTGGTCTACGGCCAGAAGGTTGTCTAGGCGGAGAGTGAAGCCGTCGGTGAGGCGTAGGTACTCTACTTTATCTTGGATGAACAGGTCGGCGATAATGCCCTGGTAGGTGACCGGGGGCGAGTCGGGTTGGGTGCGGTAGACGAGCTGGCAGGGCTGGCGGGTGGTAGCCAGCGCTTCCAGCTCATCATAAAACGAGCAGCTGATGGGCGTGTAGGGCGTAGCCATGCGAAAAATAAAAAGGGTGGTAGAAAAAGGTTTGTTCTATACATACGTGCCACAGGGCTAACCCGGCCGTGCTGGTGTGCGTTGTGAAAAACAGATCAAGCTCCATATCATGCCCACTGAAATCAACCTGGCCCCACTTGACGCCCTGCAAGAAGGCGAACTGCGCGCTTTCCCTACCCCCAATGATGGCCCCGAGGTGCTGCTGGTCCGGCACCAGGGGCAGTATCGTGCTTTTGCTGCGCATTGCCCGCACTACGGCGCCCCCCTCGAAAAAGGACGGTTGGTACAGGGGCAGATTGTATGTCCGTGGCATCACGCTTGTTTTAACGCCACCGATGGCAGCTTGTGCGAGCCGCCCGCCCTCGATGCCCTACCCACCTTTGCGGTGCGCGAGGCAGAGGGTAGGGTATACGTGTCGGTGCCCGACAACCCGCCCGCCAGCACCGACAAGCCCGACGAAACGCCCACCGCCGAGGTAGGCGGTGCGCCCGTGCCTGCTGCTCCAAGCTTGGCCGCGGCGCAATCCACCATTGTGATAGTAGGCTGCGGCGCGGCCGGGCAAATGGCTGCCCAAACGCTACGCGAAGAAGGTTTTGCCGGCCGCGTAGTACTGGTATCGGCCGATGCAGCAGCTCCTTACGACCGCACCAAGCTCAGCAAAGCCTACCTGGCAGGCAAGGCCAAACCCGAGAGCCTACCCCTGCGCGAAGCAGACTTCTATGCGAAGCACCATATCGAGCTGTTGACCAACACCCGCGCCACCGGCCTGGATCTGGAAAAGAAGCAGGTGCTGCTGGCCGATGCGGCTCCACTGTCTTACGACCAACTGCTGCTGGCACCCGGCGGCACGCCCAACTCCCTCCCCAAGCTGCCTGGTCACGATCTGCAAAACGTGCTGCTCCTACGTACCCAGGCCGATGCCGACGCGCTATTGAAGGCTGCCAAAGAAGCCCGGCACGTGGTCATTATTGGTTCCAACTTTATTGGAATGGAAGCGGCTAGCAGCCTCGCCGGCCAGGACGGCCGCACCGTGACGGTAATTGCCCAGGAAAAGGAGCCATTTGAGAAAGTACTAGGGCCTGAGGTAGGCAAGATGTTCCGCACCATGCACCAGGAGAAAGGCGTGCAATTTGAGGCAGAAGCCGAGGTGACCGAGCTAACCGGCCAGAACGGCCGCGTAGCGGGCGTTCGGTTGAAATCAGGCAAAGACCTGCCCGCCGACCTAGTGGTGCTGGGGGTAGGCGTACGCCCGGCTACCGACTTTCTGAAAGAAACTTTCCAACTGGAAAAAGACGGCGGCCTGCAAGTAGACGAATACTTACAAGCTGCCCCCAACATCTACGCAGCCGGCGACATCGCCCATTTCCCGGCCACAATCGGCGACACGTTGCGCATTGAGCACTGGCGCGTAGCCCAGCAGCATGGCCGTCTGGCCGCCCGTAATCTGATGGGCCAGCAAGTACCCTACACCGCCGCGCCCTACTTCTGGACCCAGCAATACGGCAAGAGCCTGCGCTACGCCGGCCACGCCGAAAAGTGGGATGACATTCGCTACCTAGGCGATGTAGCCAAGCAGGATTTCCTGGCTTTCTACGTGCAGGATGGCCAAGTGAAGGCCGCCGCCGGCATGAACCACGACCCGGACATGATTTACATAGAAGTCCTGTTAGCCGCCAATAAAATGCCTGCCCCTGCTGATATCAGTGAGGAAACTAACTGGCAACATCTCGCCAATCAATAACTTAAAAAGGGCGGCGCGAAGTACATGCTTCGCGCCGCCCTTTTTAAGTTATTGCTGCTTAATGCTTGCCTTTACCTTTCCCGTGCCCGTTGCCGCCGTACAGCTTTTTGGCCTGGCCGGGGGGTAGGCCCTTGCCGTTTTGCAGGCGCTTCACTTGGCCGGGGGGTAGGGCCACGGGGTAGAGCTGCCGGTGCCGTCCAATCTGCACCCAGGGCTGCGCGCCCCGGTAATCAATCACGACAGGGTGGAAGCTGCTGGGCGCATAGCCGCTGATGGATTTCAGACGCTGCCACTTGCCCTGGCGCTCTACCACATAATTCTGGTCGCGCAGGTCGTAGTAGCCGCCTACCTCCGGGATGTAGTAGTACTGCGAGCCCGCCGGAGCCGAAGGTCCCCACGAAGGCGTATTAATGTTGATTGTTACTTGTTGTGCCTGTACAGATGGTCCCGAGAAAGCCAGGGCTAAGAGAGCCGAGAAAGCGAAAGTTGTGAATCTTTTCATGAGGCAGTGGGATGTGGAGAAAACGAATCAATTTCATAGGCTTTTGACAAGAACAAGGCCAAGTTCACCACAGCATAATCCTACTACGGTCCCGAATAAGAACTTTCGGTAAAGCGGGACATTTCGGGGCAGCGCGTTGTTGTATCCTATCTGCCACAAACGCATCCATACTTCGACCGCTTCGTTATTCGCTAATGCCACTGGCTAAGAAGCTATTCGGAGTAGCCATCCGGCTGCGTTTTGCGTACCTTTGCAGACTTATTCGATCCGCTTTGCATGGCTAAGAAAAAAGCCCCGGCCGTTGCGGCCGCTACGATTTCTCCCCTTTCACAAATAGCTACGGCGGAGGCCGAGCTGACGGCCGCGGCCGTAGCCCTACCCTCCAACGGCCACGCCCACTCCAACCCGGCCGCCGCCGAAGCACCGTTCATCGAAGTATACGGCGCGCGCGAGCACAACTTGAAAAACGTTTCCGTTCAGATTCCGCGGGGCAAGCTGGTGGTGTTCACTGGTATTTCCGGTTCAGGCAAGTCGTCGCTGGCGTTTGATACGATCTACGCCGAGGGCCAGCGTCGCTACATGGAGACGTTTTCGGCCTACGCCCGCTCGTTTATGGGCGGCCTGGAACGGCCCGATGTGGATAAAATCGAAGGCTTGTCGCCGGTGATTAGCATCGAGCAGAAAACCACCTCGCGCAACCCGCGCTCCACCGTCGGCACCATTACCGAGATTTATGACTTCCTGCGCCTGTTCTATGCCCGCACCGCCGAGGCGTTCAGCTACGTGACGGGCAAGAAGATGATCCGGCAGTCGGACGACCAGATTATCAACTACATCCTGAAGCACTACGACAACAAGAAGCTGGTAGTGCTGGCACCCGTAGTGAAGGGTAGGAAGGGCCACTACCGCGAGTTGTTTCAGCAGGTGGCTAAGTCGGGCTTCACGAAAGTGCGTGTCGATGGCGAGCTGCTCGACATCACGCCCAAGATGCAGGTGGACCGCTACAAGATTCACGACATTGAAATCGTGATTGACCGCTTGGTGGTGAAAGCCGAGGACCGCCACCGTCTGGCGGGCTCGGTGCAGAATTCCCTCACGCAGGGCAAAGGCACCATGCTCGTGCTCGACCCCGACAGCAAGAAGAAGGACAACACCCAGTTCTTCTCCCGCTTCTTGATGGACCCGGCCACCGGCATCGCCTACGACGACCCCGCGCCCAATACGTTTTCGTTCAACTCGCCCTACGGTGCCTGCCCCGTGTGCAATGGCCTAGGCGAGGTGCAGGAAATTACGGAGGAAACCGTAATGCCGGATAAGAAGCTGAGCATCAGCCGGGGCGGTATAGCGCCGCTGGGCGAGTACCGCGACATCTGGATTTTTCAGCAGCTCCAGCTCATTCTCAAAAAACACAAAGCTTCGCTGAGTACGCCCATCCAAAAGCTGCCCGAAGACTTGGTGCAACGCCTCTTGCACGGCATTCTGGAAGACGAGGACGCCGACACTACGAAGGCCAATTACACGGAGCCGTTTGAGGGCATTATCCCCTTCCTGCGGCGTCAGATGGATTCTGATTCCGACAACATTCGGGACTGGATTCAACAATACACTCAGGCCAAGGAGTGCCCCGAGTGCCACGGCTACCGTCTGAAAAAGGAGTCGTTGCACTTTAAGATTGCCGATAAGCACATTGGGGAGCTGTCGGTAATGGACGTGAAGGAGCTGTCGGCGTGGTTTGAAGGATTGGAAGACCGCCTCTCGGAGCGCCAAAACCTGATTGCCCGCGAGCTGCTGAAGGAAATCCGCAAGCGCATCGGCTTCCTGCTGGAGGTAGGCCTCGACTACCTCGACCTGCACCGCTCGGTGCGGACGCTGAGCGGCGGCGAAAGCCAGCGCATCCGTCTGGCTACCCAAATTGGTACCCAGCTGGTAGGCGTCTTGTACATCATGGACGAGCCCAGCATCGGTCTGCACCAGCGCGACAACGAGCGACTAATCAAGGCCTTGCAGCACCTGCGCGACATCGGCAACTCTGTGATTGTGGTGGAGCACGACAAGGACATGATCATGCATGCCGACCACGTGCTGGACATTGGTCCCGGCGCGGGCATCCACGGCGGCCACATTGTGGCCGCAGGCTCACCCACCGAGATTTTCAATTCCGGCTCCCTTACCTCGCAGTACCTCAGCGGGCAAAAGCACATTGAGCTACGCAAGAAAAAGCGCGAGGGCACCGGCCAGGAGTTGGTATTGAAGGGCGCCAAAGGCCACAACCTGAAAAACGTAACGGCCAAGTTTCCGCTGGGCAAGCTCATTGCCGTTACGGGCGTGTCGGGCTCGGGCAAGTCGTCGCTCATTCACGACACGCTCTACCCCATCCTCAACCAGCACTTCTTCAACGCTAAGCGCGAGCCGCTGAAATATGAGGCTATTGAGGGTCTGGACTTTATCGACAAGGTAATTGAGGTAGACCAGTCGCCGATTGGCCGCACGCCGCGCTCCAACCCGGCTACCTACACCGGCGTGATGACCGAAATCCGCCAGCTGTTTGCCGAGTTGCCCGAGTCAAAAATCCGTGGCTACGGTCCCGGCCGTTTCTCCTTCAACGTGAAGGGTGGCCGCTGCGAAACCTGCGAGGGCGCGGGCCTGCGCACCATCGAAATGAACTTCCTGCCCGACGTGCACGTGCCCTGCGAAACCTGCAAAGGCCGCCGTTACAACCGCGAAACCTTGGAAGTGCGCTTCAAAGGCAAATCTATCACCGACGTGCTCGATATGACGGTGGAAAAGGCCGTGGAGTTCTTCGAGTATCAGCCACGTATTCTACGTAAGATTCAGACGCTGAATGATGTAGGTCTGGGTTACCTCACGCTGGGCCAGCAGGCCACTACCCTCAGCGGCGGCGAAGCCCAGCGTGTGAAGCTGGCCACCGAGCTCAGCAAGAAAGACACCGGCCAGACATTCTACATCCTCGACGAGCCCACCACCGGTCTGCACTTCGAGGACATCAACCATCTCTCCGATGTACTGCAAAAGCTAGTCGATAAGGGCAACACGGTCCTCATCATCGAGCACAACCTCGACCTAATCAAAGTTGCCGACCACATCATCGACATCGGCCCCGAGGGCGGCGCCGGCGGCGGTACCATCGTGGCCCAAGGTACACCCGAGCAAGTAGCCAAGTCGAAGAAAGGCTATACGAGCAAGTTCCTGGCTGAGGAGTTGAGGACGAGTAAATATGCGGAGGTAGAGTAAAACAAGTAAACCATACAAAACCGTCATGCAGAAGTGTGTGACGGTTTTTTTATGTCCACTACTTTCCTCCAACTGGTCGAATGCTGCTCCAGAAAAGTAAGTTTTAAAATAATTTTCCTGCCCTAACCAACCTTCTCCCGGCGGCGCAGCACTTTAGGGCAACTATCCGCCCCGTGCTAGCTTCCCCTACCTTGCCGCTCACCGACGAACAGTTGCTCACTGCCTGCCTGGCCCACAACCGGAAAGCGCAGTACCAGCTGTACCAGCGCTACAAAACCGCTATGTTCTCGTGTGCCCTGCGCATTCTGAACAGCCGGGATTTGGCGCAGGATGCGTTGCAGGACGCTTTCGTGCAGGTGTTTCAGCAGTTGGGCAGCTTCCGACAGCAGTCGGCACTGGGTGCCTGGATTCGCACCATTGTGGTGCGGCGGGCCTTGCTCACGCTCCGGTACGAGCAGCGCATGGAACTCTACAACCCCGGTAGTCACCCCGAGCCGTTGGTAGCCTGGCACGACAGCCTGACCGGCGAGGCGCTGGAAAAGGCCATCGGCGAGTTGCCGGCCGGTTACCGCACCACCTTCTGCCTGCTAGAGGTAGAGGGCTACTCCCACCGCGAGGCCGCCGAGCTGCTGGGCATCACGGAGGGCACCAGCAAGTCGCAACTATACCACGCCAAGCGGTTGCTACAACGCAAACTTCAGCATTTGTACCGATGAGTGATTTTTCTAAACCACCCGAGGAAGCCGGACGTGAGCACCTGCGCCGGGCCATAGCCGACCTACCCTCGCACGAGCCCGAAGTGGCTACCTGGCTGCGCGTTGCGGCGCAGCTGGACGCTGAGCAGGCTATTGCCCAGGCTATGCCCAACTTGCCCGCGCATGAGCCCGATGTAGCGTTATGGAACGCTATTGCTGGTCGGCTCGATGAAGCGGAAGCACCAGCAGCGGCCGTTGTCTTCCGACCCCTGTGGCCTGCCGATGCGTGGCGCCGGGTAGCAAGTATAGCCGCCGCTGTGCTACTGTTACTTGGCATGTGGTGGCTGCGGCCTAGGGTGCCGGACAAACAGGTAGCAGCCGCTCCCCGCGAAACGGTTACGTTCAGTGAAGAGGAGGTAGCCGCACCGGTTGCCACTGTACGGCTTGCCCCAGCTGCTGACCCATTGGCGCAGGAGGGAAAGGCCTTTATTGATGCGCACTGCACCTCACTACCCACCGTGTGCCAGTCAGATGAATTTCGGGAACTGCGGGCGCAACTATCGGAAGTGGAGGAGCAAGAGCGGCAACTGCGGCAGGATGCACAGCGGTTTGGGGCCTCACCGGTTCTGGTACGGCAGCAGGTGCAGCTGACCACGTTGCGCGCCACGCTCACCCGCGAGTTGGTTCAACTTCTTATCTCATGAGCAACACGGTGCAGAATCGTTGTCGGGCGGGCGTGCTGGTGCTGCTTTGGCTACTGAGTAGCCTCGGTGCCCAGGCGCAGCAAAAAGTACAGGTAGTAACCCGCACGCTGGAGCAGCGCTGGGTGTGCAAGCCCAATACACCAGTACGCATTCGGGCCGAGAAAGCCACGCTGCGGGTGCAAGGCTGGGACAAGCCCATTGTGCAGGTGGTGCTGCGCCTGAGCGCCCGCCACCCCGACCGCGCCGTAGCCGAGCGTGACTTGGCAGCGGCGCAGTATCGCTTGCAGCAGAACGTCAGCGCCATCAACCTAGTCAACTTTTTCTCCTTACCCGCCGGGGCGCCCGCTGTGCAAAGTGATTTGCGGGCTGAGTATACGGTAATGATGCCCGCTGGTAATCACTTAGTAGCGGCCAATACCTACGGCCAAACTAGCTTAATCGACCTGTATGGTTGGCAGCAATTGGAGCAAGACTTTGGAAAGATTACCCTACAAAATTTACAAGGTACTGTGGCTATAACTGCCCGCTACGCCGATATGACGGCGAGTGATGTAGAAGCTAATTTTACTTGTGAGGCTAATAAATCGGCGGTGCAATTATTTCGGATAGGGGGCACAACTGTCATTCATAATCAATACGGCAGTGTGCACGCCCAGCCCACTGCCGACCTGCGCAAGTTGACAGTAGAGGCCGACCGCACGGAAGTCGTAGTGAGTGCGCCACAGCCGGAGCAGTTTACTTATCAACTTAGTGTACAACAGGGTACGCTGCAAGTACCCGCAGTGTACCAAGCCAACCAACGTAGTGCTGGGGGGCGGGCTACACTGACTACAATGGCAACACAGCTACGGCCGGTAGTGCGCGTGAGCACCTCGTATGCCCCCCTTAGGCTCCAGACTCAGGAATTCGTTTTTCAACCATAGCCTGTTACTTATTATCTATGCTGGATATATTACTGCTTGTGCGCCGCTGTTTCCTGGTAGGAATAGTTCTAACTCCCGTCGTTGTAGCTGGGCAAACGGCGCCTGATTCTACTCGTATCAGCTACTCCGAAGAAGTGCTTCGGCAACCGTTGCAGGTGGATACCATGGCACTGCGCGTGCAGCGTGAAGAGCGTGCTTTGTTGAAGGTAGGTCTTAACAATTTTACACCCGGCGGCGGCTACCAGCGTTACGGGATACATTTGATTTACGAGCGAAAAGTGGGTAGGGCTTGGTCAGTGATGGGCGAAATCAGTCCTGCCTGGCTACATTACTATCGATACGATTATAACAGTAGGCAGGCACAATCAGGACCGAGCGTGCGTGCACAACTAGCTGGGAGATTCTACTATAACTTGGAACGCCGCATCCGGCAGGGCCATAACGCGGGAAACTTCTCTGCTAATTACCTATCAGCAGCGCTGGGTGCCGGTTTCGGACGCTATTCTGACCTACCCTTCTTCCTAACCCCGCTAGGTGGACGACGCGTACACGCGCAGGTCGCACTGCTCTACGGTCTACAGCGGCGTTTGGGGCGATACGGTTTTGTTGATGTTAATGCAGGCTATGTGCGTCTGTTGACGAATGAAGGTTCGTTTCGGCAGCAGCTTACCGGTAGCGTACGCGTAGGCTTGGTACTGGGCGGCGCTGCCGTGGCAAGTCCTTACGTGCCCGAGGTGATGGATGGTGTATTGACTCCGCAATGGTACGTAGGTGCACAAGTGGGTGCGTACGGCTACGCCGTGCGCAGCAGTGGAAATTATTACTCATATAGGAGGGGCACTATAATCGGTCCCTATCTGTACGTAGGGTACTATTTGCGGCCCCGCTTAGCAGTGCAGTTGGGTTTGCAGTATGACCATAAACAATACAACGATAACTTCTATCCTACGGGCCAGGGCTACTACGAGACTTCTCAAAACGAATACAACTTGGCAGTTCCTGTGCTGTTGCGCTATGCCCTCACCAAACTACCGCAGCAGCGCGTGCAGGTAGACGTGGTAGCGGGGGCTGCGCTAGTTTTTTATCGTCTGCATTACCAGCGTAAGGAATACGTGCCCAGCCAAATTGAACCAACGATTATTACTGGTGGCCGCGAGAAGCAATCCGCTGTCAACCCCATGCTGGGCCTGAGCTTGGCCTATGGCTTTGGGCGCACCCGTCGGGTACAGGTCACGGCCGAGGGGGTGTTTATCAGGCCGCTGCTTAGCGCCGCTTATGGTCTTCAACCGGGGCTTAGCATTGGCTTACGCTACCGGTTTAAATATAGGTAGGTTTTGATATAGCAAGACCCATACTATTACAGTGCGGGTCTGAATTATGTGATGATATACAAACAATACCTTCTACTTCCGGTCACTAGCTCGCTCAAATAGCTGAGCTGTTATTTCCTCGTGCTCGCGCAGCTTGGGTAGCATTTCGGCGGCGTAGGTGCGCAGTTCTGGGTTGGAGGCTTTTGCGGCCGCATCCGCAAAGCGGGCAATGGTGCGCTCATGCAACTCCTGTAGGTCGCGCATGTATTTTTTGTCGAAGCCGAAGTATTTCCGGTCGTCGATATCGTCGTAGATGCCGCGGTCATCTTTGCCCATCATCTGGGGTAGAGTAATGCAGGCGCGCTCGGCAATGGCTTGGAGTTGCTGCTCGGCCTGGCCGTGCTCCTGCTCCATGCGTTTGCCCCACTCTTTCACCTCCGTGGCAATGGCCTTTTGCTGAGCCAGCTTGCCTAAGGCTATTTCCAGCATGTTGCTACTAGAAGCCGCTACGGCAAACTCAGCATCGTATTGCAGCTGATCTTTGGAGTAAGGTGAGGAATCAGCTTTTAGCCGGTTGCGCTTCTTATTGATTTTTTCTGCCTCTTTCACCGGCTTCTTTTGCGCCTGAGCTACCGGGGTGGTAGCAAAAGAGAAAGAGCCAATTAGAAGGGCGCCAAGAATATATTTTGTAGTCAATTTCATGTGCAACTGAAAAAGGTGTTGCTACCTGCATGGTAGCATACAACAGCTAAAGTATACTGATCGTATTCAATATATGTTGCAACATGATTTGATTAATTGATTTATAAATAATTGAATGACATATCATTAGTATATGAATACGCACTACGCGTCAGCCAAGCACAATTGTTTCTAACCAAAAAAAGCCGCCACCAGATGGTAGCGGCTTTTCCTGTAAAGCATCGGGTAGGTAGCCTTACATTGCGCCGGTGTCAGCGTGTTGCTTAAACATGGTCAGGTGGTTCTGTACCACAGGTGCTGTTTTAGCGATGAATGCTTTCAGATCAGCGTCCTGCGTCATTTTGTCGTGGGCCTGCATAGTGTTTAGCGTTTTCTGGTGATCTAATACCATCTGTTGCATATACTGCGTCTCCAAGTCTTTGCCGGAAAGCTTTTGCATGGTAGTAGCTATAGCCTTATGCGCAGCGTCCATGTCCGTGGGGAGGGTCACGTTTCTCTTCTGCGCAATGGCCTTTAGATCGGCCGTCGACTTGGTGTGGTCCGTTACCATTTGGTTAGCGTGGTCCTTGGCCATTCCTGTTACGCCTTTCTCAAGCACCAATTTACTGAGCTGAATTTCGTTCTGGTCGCTGTGTGCGGCCGATTTCATGAACTCCTCGTCGGTAGCGTGGGGAGCAGTGGCCGTATCGGAGGCCATGTTCATGGCCGGGGCGTCTGCTGACTCCATGGTGTTTTCAGTAGCCACGGAATCAGCAGCTGCAGTTTCGTTGTTCGAAGTGGTGTCGTTACCACAAGATGTAGCAAACAACAGCACGCCCGCGCATAGCAGGCTAGGGAAAATGATTTTCATGAGAAAGAATAGTTATTGGAAAAGGAAAGTAAGTCTTTGCCTACCATGTTGATATATGGATAGGGTAGTAACAGAAGCAATACGAAACCACTACAGAGAAGTAGGCCTTCTACACCCCTGCGTTGTTACATGTTCATGCCTTCGTTGTGCTGCGCCATCGTTGTATGCTGTTGCACAACGGGTAGCGTTTTTTGAGCCCAAGCTTTCACATCTGGATCAGAACCAGCCTGAATCTCACCGTTCAGTAAATCCACCGTCTGTTGGTGGTCTTTTACCATCTGGCTTACATAGGCCTGCTCAAACTGCTTGCCCGACATCTTGCTCATCTGGTCGTAAAGGGATTTGTGATACGGATCCATTTCTCCCGGTAGAGCTATGTTTTTCTTCTGTGCCACCGCCTTCAACTCATTGCCGGCCTTGGTGTGGTCGTCAATCATTTTGGTTGCAAAGGCTTTTACATCGCCAGTAACGCCTTTTTCTAGGGCCAGCTTGCTCAGTCCAATCTCATTGTGGCCGCCTTGGTCTGCTTTCAGCACAAAATCCTTACCCGTGATGGTAGAACCGTTGAGCATGGGTGGTGCTGTACGAGCCTCCGCCGCTGTAGTAACGTCTGTATTGCTGGTATCAGGGACGTGCATAGTCATAGGGCCCGAGTCCGTATTGCTCACGTTTCCAGCGGCTGTATCAGTAGTGGCCGTGTTGTCTTGGCTGCACGCCGACATTGCTACTAAAGCAGTAACGTAGGTCAGCGTTAGAAAGGAAGTTTTCATATAGGATTAGGAAGGAATAGGGCTGGTGAGAAAGACACTGGTGCAAAGCCTACCCATGGATAACCAATGTGGGCTTCGCTCTCAGTATCGTTATTTTCTTTGCTCTACGGCTGCGTACATCTTCTGAGCCATCGCCAAATGCTGCTTCAGAATGGGGACATTCTTGGCCGCAAAAGCTTTAATATCTGGGTCGCTAGCATTGGTGGAAGCTTCCGTATATTCTTTTACATCCTCCTCATGGTCTTTCACCATCTCTTTGAGATACTTCTTGTCCATGTCCACGCCTTTCTCGTCGGTCACATCGTCCAGCACCTCACGGTGGTCTTCGCCGAGTGTGCTGGGAAGCGTGATGTTCTTTTGGGCAGCTAGGGCTTTCAGTTCTTCGTTGGCTTTGCTATGGTCATCCACCATATGCTGACCAAATTGCTTGCCTTCGGGGGTAGCACCTCGTTGGGCCACCAAACGGCCCAATTCCACCTCTAACATGCCGCCACTAGCCGCTTTGGTCATGAAATCGGAGTCGAAATCCTTCTTATCCTGTTTCATGTCGCCCATGTCCGTGTTGGCAGTGGCATTTTCGTGCCGGGCTTCGTTGGTTTTCTGGGCTTGCTCTACGGAGTCGCCGTTGGATGTGCAACTGGCCATAGCTGCCAGCAAAGCCACCGCACAAAGCGGAGCTAGCAATATGCGTTTCATCGGAAAGAAAAGAATAGGTGGAGGGGAAGGGTAACTTAGGGCTGCGTCGTGCCGCTCTTATCTAGCGCGGCCGAGTCGGCGGCCGAGGGTGTAACGGTAGGGCCAGCGTTATCGTCGATTACCACGGCATCGGCCTGCACGCCGCCTTCTTCAGCAGCTTTATCAATGTCACTTACCGCTTCGCCGGCGGTGCCATCAGTGCGTTTTTCGGCGTCGTTGCAAGCCGAGAGGGAGAGAGCAGCGGCCAAAGCTAGGCCGGTCAGGATACGGTACGTCATCAGAAAAGAAAAGTGAAATGGTGTGGAAAAGAGCGGAGGGTAGAATGGAATTACGGTAGCTTTTCAACCTCATCCTGCACCTGCTGGGCTTGGGTCACCTGCTGTTGCAGCATGGGTAAGTACTTGGCGGCAAACCCCCGGATGTCGCCATCGTAGGCGTCTTCGCTGAGGTCTTCGTAGGAGTCTACGGCTTTCTTCTGGCCATCGACTATAGCCGCACTGTATTTTTTGTCGAAGGCAGTGCCCGTGAGGGCCGATATATTATCGTATTGTTCCTTGCGCTCCGAGCCCAGGGCCTCAGGCAGCGTAATGCCCTTCCGACCAGCCAGCGTTTTCAACTCCCCAGTCATTTTAATGTACTGATTGAGCAGGGTCTGCGCCAAGTTGCGTACACTGGGGGTAGCGGCGCGCTGCAGCGCCACAGTGGCCAGTTGCTGGTTGAGAATGCCATCGGCCGCAGCATTTACCATGAACTCAGCGTCCTGCTTCTGTTTTGCGGTAATATCGAGGTCGTCGATGCGCTTTTCGTTTTGCGCAAGAGCCGCGGCTACGGGGTTGTCGCTGTTGGTACCCGGCGAGCAGGCACTAAGCGACGCGAAGCAGCCGCCTACCACAAGCAGGCACAGCAAACGACGATGGCGTGGGAGGGGGGTAGGGAGAGTCATGTCCTGCTATACGCACCTCTGGGTGTGGTAGTTTGGTTCGGGCCTTGAGGCAAAACCGATGTGGACTACTACGGTTGTGTTGTTACAAGCCTGAATACCAGTCATAGCCACGCTGCGCCCAGTAATCGGCCGGGCGCTGGGCGGTAAACGCAATGCTGCCAATGCGCTTGATGTGCTTGATACCGTATTTCAGGGGTGTTACCAGCCGCAGCGGTGCGCCGTGCTCCAACGTTAGCGGTTGGCCGTTCATCTCGTAGCACAGTAGGGTTTGGGGGTGCAAGGCACTCTGCATGTCCATACCCACATAATATTTCTGATCGGGTGTTACCAAGTGCACGTAGGGCGCCAAGTCGGCTGCCGATGCTAGTTGGTAGTGTGTCACAAAATCGGAAAAGCGCGCTCCAGCCCAGTTCACTACCACGCTCCAGCCCTCAATGCACTTCAGCTCAGTGGTCATTTCCACGCGGGGTAGGGCCTGAATATCAGCCAGCGAAAACGTGCGTACCGGCGCCGGACCATCAGCGCGTAAACCCTGCACCTGCAACTGCCAAGCCGTTGTATCCAGCGGGCTCTTCAGGCCCAGACTGCCGTTGATGCGCGGCTCCTTGGCGCGGCTGCGCGGAAACACCGGGGCTAGGTCGGCGTTGCTCAGAAATTCTTTGGAAATCTTCCCGTTCACGTCCAGCACGCGGCGCAGGGGCCACAGGGCGCCATCGTCGGTGGGGCGCGTTGCCAGCCAGCGCCAGCCGCCCAGCGCCGCCAGCGAGGCCAAGCCAGCCGTCAGGAAAGCCCGGCGGGAGCGGCGGGCAGCCTCTTGCTCCACAGCTTCGTCGTTGGGGGTAGGAGTAGGGCGTTGGGGAGCGGTCATGGGCGGGTAGAGTTGGAGGAGGAAGTAGGCGTGTCTACCAGTTCGAAGCCGGCTATCATCGAGCGGAAGTTGTTCCAGCCGGCGCGCACCACCTGTGCCACGTGCACCACGAAGAACAGCGCGTAGCCCAGCGTTAGGATGAAATGCTCGGCCCGTGCCCACTCGTAGCCGCCCAATAGGGTAGTAAGCCCTGCCAGCTCGGTGGGTTTGTAAATGGCAAAGCCGGTAAGGGCCGAGCCTACCCCCATTAGCACCACGGCGGAGTAGGCAATCTGCTGGGCCGCGTTGTACTTGCGCACCGGCAGCGGTGCCTTGCGAATGCCCAGGTCGTGCAGTACCACCTGCCACGCCTCGCGCAAAGCGTGTCGGCCTGGCACCAAGTACCGCCACTCACCCGAAATCAGCGTGTAGAGCACGTACGCTATGCCGTTCAGCACAAACAGCCACATCGCCACAAAATGCCAAGCCATGCCCTTCGCCAACTGAAACGGCACGTGTAAAGCTTCATAAAATGACTTCGGGAAAAACTTCAGCAAGGTAGTGTCGCCCCACCCAATGCGGTACACATCGTTGGCCCAGTAAATCAGCAGGCCGCTCCACATCATAATAGCCAGCACCGGAAAGTTTATCCAGTGAAACCAGCGGATAGCCAGCGGGTGCTTTTCGAGCAGCTTTTTCATGGTGAAGGGGTAGGGTTGGGCTATACACAGTGTAGAGGCACAATCTGTTGTGTCTCGTCGTTGCAAAGGAGGCAGGGGCCTCGTGCGGGCGCTGACCCCCCCCCTACCCCCTCCCCTCCGGGAGAGGGGGAGCCTTTTCCGGGGACATTAGCGGATGGGTGTTAGCTATTGGCTTTTCATTGGATAAGAGCTATTAGCTAACAGCTAAACCATTGGGCTCTCCCTCTCCGGAGGGGAGGGGGTAGGGGGGGGATTTTTACTACCTACGTAGTGCTGCGCAGAATAGCTTCGGCCAGCAGCAAATCTTCGGGCGTGGTAATCTTCAGGTTACGGTAGTCGCCGGGCACCAAGTGGATGGCGTGCAGGTCTTCCACCACGCTGGCGTCGTCGGTGAAGGTAGGCAGCTCGGGGAGCTGGTAGGCACGACGCAGCAGCTCCAATTCAAAGCACTGGGGCGTTTGCACGAGGCGCAGGCGGGCGCGGTCCAGCGCGTAGGAGCCCTGCTGCGACAAGTTGCGCACCGAGTCTTTGGGTACCACTGCCGCCACGGCGGTGCCGTGCTCCTCGGCCGTGGCAAAGCATTCTTCAATCACCGAGGCCGGCACCAGGGGCCGCACGCCATCGTGCACCACTACTGTGCCGCTTTTTTGGTCGGCGAGGTAGGCGAGGCCGTTGCGCACCGAGGCCCAACGGGTAGCGCCGCCCGCCACCACCGTGTGCGGTATATGAATATTGTGCTCGGCGCAGAGCTGGTGCCAGGTGGAGAACTGCTCGGCTGGCAGCACCACCACGCACTGCTGCACCCGCAAGGGCGTTTCGGCAAAGCGGCGCAGCGTGTGCAGCAATACTGGTTCGCCTAACAAATCCAGAAACTGCTTGGGCTTGGCAGCCCCCATGCGCGTGCCGCTACCACCGGCCACGAGGATAGCGAATCGGGGCGCTTCGCGTGGGTCTTGGGTGTTTAAGGTCTCAGGACCTTGGCTATCGGTAGGCATAAAATCGGGTAGGGTAGCAAAAATAAAAACCGCCTGTCATTCTGAGCTTGTGAAGAACTTTATTACAGTGGAACGAGTCGTTATTTCGATAATCGTTCTACTGTGATAAGGTCCTTCGCAAGCTCAGAATGACAGGCGGAATATAAGTCAGGTTAAAGAATCAGAACAACGAGTCTGAAATCTAAAATCTTACTACAGAATCAGCATCGCGTCGCCGTAGCTGAAGAACTTATACTTCTCCTTAATGGCTGTTTGGTAGGCCTCAATCAGGAACTCGTGGCCGGCGAAGGCCGAGGCCATCATCATCAGCGTGCTCTCCGGAGTGTGGAAGTTGGTAAGCAGCGAGGTAGCAATCTTGAACTCGTAGGGAGGGAATATGAAGCGGTCAGTCCAGCCCTGGTTGGCCTTCAGGCGGGCGTGCGCCGATACTGACGACTCCAGCGCCCGCATGGTGGTAGTACCCACCGAGCACACCTGTTTCTTGGCATCCAGCGCCTTATTCACGATGGTAGCGGCCTCCTGAGGTACAATAAAGTTCTCCGAATCCATCTTGTGCTTGGTTAGATCTTCCACGTCTACCGGACGGAAAGTGCCCAAGCCCACGTGCAGCGTTACGGCAGCAGTGTCTACCCCTTTGATTTCCAGGCGCTTCATCACCTCGCGGGTGAAGTGCAGGCCTGCCGACGGCGCGGCCACGGCACCCGTGTGCGCAGCATAAATAGTCTGGTAACGCTCCTTGTCTTGGGCGTCGGCATCGCGCGTGATGATTTCGCGGGGTAGGGGCGTTTCGCCCAGGTCGTGCAGGGCTTTGTAGAATTCTTCGTCGGAGCCATCAAACAAAAACTTGATGGTACGGCCGCGCGATGTGGTGTTGTCAATCACCTCAGCCACCATATCCGACTCGCCGAAGTACAGCTTGTTGCCTACCCGGATTTTGCGGGCGGGGTCTACCAGCACGTCCCACAGGTGAATTTCCCGGTTCAGCTCGCGCAGCAGAAATACCTCGATTTTAGCACCAGTCTTTTCCTTGTTGCCGTACAGGCGGGCCGGAAATACCTTGGTATCGTTGAGTACAAATACGTCGCCTTCGTCGAAATACTCGATAATATCTTTGAAAACGCGGTGCTCGATCTTGCCACTGTCGCGGTGCAGCACCATGAGGCGCGACTCGTCGCGGTTTTTGGCCGGATGCTGCGCCACTAGGTTTTCGGGCAGATCAAATTTGAACTCAGAAAGTTTCATGGGCAGATATGGGCAATAGTAGGGGAAGTAACGAAAATTTGAGCCGGCAAAAGTACATAAATTCGCCGGATAAGCACGGAGCCAGGCAGGTAGGCAATGGCTTTCACAGCGCTTGCCTGCCAAGCTCTACTGTATTCAACACGATTGCAGGGCGCTTTGTGCTATAAATTCATTCCTTGCAGCCATCTTTATTTTTCCATCGGTCCTTTTCTACCTATATCCTATGAAAGCCTTGCGTTTGACCTTCGAGAGTTTTCGGTTTGCGTGGGACGCGTTGAAGGGCAACTTGCTGCGCACCATTCTGTCGCTGCTAGGCGTCACGGTGGGTATTTTCTCCATCATCTCGGTGTTTGCGGTGGTCGATTCGCTGGAGG
Source organism: Hymenobacter defluvii (assembly GCF_017589435.1). Lineage (NCBI taxonomy): Bacteria > Pseudomonadati > Bacteroidota > Cytophagia > Cytophagales > Hymenobacteraceae > Hymenobacter > Hymenobacter defluvii. The sequence goes on along the minus strand of NZ_JAGETX010000005.1, from coordinate 239,673 downwards.
CCAACGTGCGCCAGAGCATGAGCTTTGTGGGAGATAAGGTGATTTACGTAAACAAGTGGCCGTGGTCCTTCGGGCCGGGCGTCCCGTGGTGGAAATACTTCAACCGCCCCGTGCCTACCGTGCGCGAGTTCCGGGCGTTGCAGCGCAACCTCAGCCCCGGCAGCAACCGTGGGGTAGCCATCTTCGCCAACACCAGCGGCAACACCTTTAAAGCAGGCAGCAATAGCATGACAAGCTGTAGCCTGGAGGGCGTTAGCTACGATTTCTACATTGTGTCGGACGTGCCACTGGCCGAGGGGCGCTACTTCACGCCCCAGGAGGTAGAGTCGGCTAGGAGTGTGGCTATCATCGGGGCTGATATTGCCGCTAACCTGTATCCTAATACCTCGGCCGTGGGGCAGACGTTCAAGGCCAAGGGCCTCACGTTCACCGTTATCGGGGTGTTACAGAAGGAAGGCAAGAAGCTGCTCGACACACCCAGCAACGACGCCAACTGCCTGATTCCGTTTGGTATGTTCACCAAGATATTTGCCATTGCCAGCGGGGGCGGGGGTGGCGTCACGCCTACCATCGGCGTGAAAGGCGTCGACTCCGACCCCGGTCTACTCAACCTAGAGTCGGAGATGCAGGGGCTGATGCGGAATATCCGGGGGCTTAAGCCGCGTGAGGAAGACAGCTTCTCCCTCAACCGGCCCGAGATGCTGGCCAACGCCATTACCTCGTTGTTTTCGGTAATTGGCGTGGCCGGGGCCGTTATCGGCAGCTTTGCCATGCTGGTAGGCGGCTTCGGTATTGCCAACATCATGTTTGTGTCGGTGAAGGAGCGTACCAACATCATCGGCATTCAGAAGTCGTTGGGCGCCAAGAACTACTTCATTCTGTTTCAATTCTTGTTTGAGGCCGTTTTCCTGTGCTTGCTAGGTGGTGGCGCCGGCATCTTCCTGGTATTTCTGATAACGGCCATTCCGCAGGATGCCATGCCACTGTTCCTGTCGGCCGGCAACATCACGCTGGGCCTCACCGTGTCGGTGGTGATTGGCATGCTGGCCGGTATCATCCCCGCCGTGCTGGCTGCTAACCTCGACCCCGTTATTGCCATCCGGGCGAAATAGGGTAGAGAGTGAATTAGAGAGTAGCAAGCAGTAAGCGGGGTAAGGTAGTAGGCCGTCTGCTGAGCGGAGTCAAAGCATCTCTACCGTAAGTAATTCCTGATAGTTGGGAGTACCGTTGCGCGCGAGATGCTTCGACTTCGCTCCGTTGCGCTCAGCATGACATTCTACCATCTTGCCCCTATCAGTCTACCCGTAACAAATCGGCCACCTATTGTTAACAAATTGTTAACTTGCCTAGGCCTACATTTGGCCGCCCGCCCCAGCGCGGGCGGTTTTTATTTTACCCCTTTTGCCATCTGGCCGATTAAGCCCGGTCCGACGGTTTTTCAGTACAGGCTATGTCAAAGATTACTAAGAACAGCAAAACCAAGATTGCCGATGAAACCCTGAATGCGGGTAGCGGCAAAACCATTGTAAGGCCCGATGTAAACGACAATAAGGCCAAGACCATCAGCGATATCCGCGAGCAAACCCATGGCCAGCGCACGGTGCAGGTTGATGACGAGCAGCGTATCCGCCAAGCGTTTGTAGACAAGGACTGGAACGAAATCAAGATTGCCGACTCCTGGCAGATCTTCAAGGTGATGGCCGAGTTTGTAGAGGGCTTCGAGAAGCTGAGCAAAATCGGCCCGTGCGTGAGCATCTTCGGCTCGGCACGTACCAAGCCCGAGAATCCTTACTACAAGATGGCCGAGGAAATTGCGGCCAAGCTGGTGCGCCACGGCTACGGCGTGATTACGGGCGGCGGCCCCGGCATCATGGAAGCCGGCAACAAAGGCGCCCGCTCCGAGGGCGGCAAGTCGGTGGGCCTCAACATCGAACTGCCCTTCGAGCAGTTCCACAACGTCTACATCGACTCCGACAAGATCATCAACTTCGACTACTTCTTCGTGCGCAAGGTGATGTTCGTGAAGTACTCGCAGGGCTTCATTGGCATGCCCGGCGGCTTCGGCACGCTCGACGAGTTGTTTGAGGCCATGACGCTGATTCAAACCAAGAAAATCGGCCGTTTCCCTATCGTGCTGGTAGGCTCGGCTTATTGGAATGGCTTGTTTAAGTGGATTGAAGACGTGATGCTGCATGAGGAGTTCAACATCTCGCCTGAGGACTTGCAACTGGTGCAGATCGTAGACGACGCCGAATCGGCTGTGAAGATTATCGACGACTTCTACTCCAAGTACCTGCTTTCGCCCAACTTCTAAGCAGAAGTCTATTTCTCTGTATAGGAAAAAGCCTACTATTCTTCTGGTATGAAGAATAGTAGGCTTTGTTGCTTTTATATAATTATAAAAAGATATTCAACTAGCTTAATGCTGATAAGTTATTATTTTAAGTATGGAAAGTCCGTTTTTTTCAGGTTATAAAAGTGGGAAACAGGATTTTAAGCGGATAACTTTATTAAGTTTTCTACTTCAAAAATGGAATCTTTTTTGCAAAGCGGGAATCCGACCGTAATGGTTTTGTAGTATATACGTCCTCTAAAACAAACTGTACCCACCATGCCTACCACTACTCCTATAACTAAAACCGTTTATATCGTTCCGCGCTGGGCGGGTGCTGCCAACAACGATTGGTACCCCTGGCTGGGCAGTCAACTGGCGGCGGCTGCCGAAGAAGATGACATTAACTACCAAGTGCGGGCGCTAAATATGCCCGCTTGGGATTTACCCGTAATTGAGCGGGCCGTGGAGTATCTGCGCGAGGTGCTGCCCCCATCTCAACTCAACGAAAACGTGATTCTGGTAGGCCATAGCGTGGGTTGCCTAGCTATTTTGCACTATCTGGCCAGCGTGGCGAAAGAAGAAGAAAAACCCCGGAAAATAGGCGGTGTGCTGTGTGTAGCCGGCTGGTTTTCGGTAGATAGTCCCTGGCAGGATATTCTGAACTGGATGCACGCCCCCGTGGACTACGAGGCGGCCCGCACCCTGATTCCGCAGGACAAGCTGATGGTATTGCTCTCTGACGACGACCCGTATACCTCCGGTTACAAAGAAAACGAGCAGCTGTGGGTGGAGCGCCTCCAGTCGCAGGTAAGCATCCTGTCAGGGCGACAGCACTTCAGCGCTGAACTGGACCTGGACGTGCGCGACGCCGTGCGCGACTTGGCCGGCGGCCTTAAACTGTACCCCATGATGGCGTAGTAGTTACGTCAGGAAGTCTAACTTGCAGCGGCGGCCGGTCTACTCCGGCCGCCGTTTGCGTTTGGAAAGCTCTGATTTCGACTACATGCTGGTGGGTGGCGGTGCCGCTGGGCTCAGCCTGGCCTATGCCATTACCCAAGAGCCGCGCCTTAGCGGCAAGCGGGTACTGCTGATTGAGCCCGAAGCCAAAGACCAGAACGACCGCACGTGGTCGTTTTGGACGGCCGCGCCTACCCCCTTCGACAGTATCGTGGCCCACGAATGGCGGCGGCTGGCGTTCCGCAGTCCTTGGCTAAACCAGGTGTTTCCGCTGGAGGAGTACACGTATAAAATGATTCGGGGGCTGGATTTCTACCAGTTTACGCGGAAGGCTTTGGGTACGGCTCCCCAAGTAACGCAAGTGCGCGGCCGGGTAGAAACACTTACGGAGCTGCCCAACGGCGTGCGCGCTACCACCACGGCCGGCGAGTTCACGGCTCGCTACGCTTTCGATAGTCGCCCGCCTACCCTCACGCGCCGGCCCGACAAGCACCGCTACCTGCTCCAGCACTTTGTAGGCTGGGAAGTAACAACCGACCGCGCCGTGTTCGATCCGGCCACGGTGGAGTTCATGGACTTCCGGGGGGCGCAGCACCAGGAGGCGCGCTTCATCTACGTGCTACCCTTCAGCCCTACCAAAGCGCTGGTGGAGTACACGCTGTTTTCGGCCGAAGTCCTGCCCAAAGCCGAGTACGAAGAAGCCATGCGCGGCTATCTGCGCGATACGCTGGGGGTAGAGAACTTTCAGATTGAGGCCGAAGAGGTAGGTGCCATTCCCATGACCGACCACCCACTGCCGGCGCGGGCGGGTGCCCGCATCATCAACCTGGGCACGCGCGCGGGACGGGCCAAGCCCAGCACCGGCTACGCCTTCCAGCGCATTCAGGCGCACACAGCCCGGCTGGTGGCGGCCCTGGCCGAAACGGGCGCCCCGCCCCGCCACCTCACCGGCGACCGGTGGCAGTTTCACCTGTTCGACACCCTGCTACTCGACATCATGCAGCGCCGCGGCGAAATCACCAGCCGCATCTTCTCCGATCTGTTTACCAACAACCCGTTGGAACGCGTACTACGGTTTCTGGACGAGCGCACCTCTTGGTGGGAAAATTTCCAGATCATGAATTCGGTGCAGCCGTGGCCGTTTCTGCGCTCCATCTGGCACGTGCTCCGCGGCCGGCCGGGGAAGCGGTGAGATGGTGAGTAGTGAAATTGTGAGTTTGTGAAGTTGTGAATGCAAAGCGTCTGTCATCCTGAGCTTGCGAAGGACCTTCTTACGCTGGAACGACAAGCATGATAACGACTCGTCCTAACGTGAGAAGGTCCTTCGCAAGCTCAGGATGACAGTCGTATTTTCTACTCACTACTCACCTCTTCACAAAGCTTTCCTCACTTTCTAGATACGCCTTCTCGGCTAACACTACCTCCGGCGTGAGGGGGAGGAGGGTAGGCGTGGGGCGGGAGAGGTTGAGCAGGTGGCCGCCGGGTGGGAAGGCAGTGAGGTTGTCTAGGTCGTGGGTAATGCAGAGGATGGTTTTGCCCTGCTCGGCTACCCACTGCTGTTGCAAGGCAAACACGCGACGCCGGTAGTACACATCCAGCTGCTGGGTGGGCTCGTCTAGCAGGTACAACCCTGCTTCCTGCAAGGAGAGCTGCGCCAGCCACACCAGCTGCTGTTCGCCGCCGGAAAGCAGCGTGAAATCACGAGTGGCGAGGTGGGCGGCGCCTACCTGTTGCAAGGCGCTGTCGGAGAGGGCATAGTCGGTAGGGGAGTAGCCGCCTAGGAAACGGTGGTGGCGGTAGCGCCCCATCACTACCAACTCGCGCACGGCAATGGGAAAGCCTACGGTAGTGCGCTGGGGTAGGTAGGCCAGCAGGCCTTCGGCGGCGGGCCGCGCTACGGTGCGCAAATCACGCCCCGCTACCCGGATGGTGCCCTGGTAGGGAATGCGCCCCGTGAGGGCCCGAAACAGTGTGGTTTTGCCGCAGCCGTTGTGCCCGATAATTGCCACGAAAGCCGGCTCGGGTACCACAAAAAAAAGGTTGCGGAGCAGAACGCGCTGTTCGTACCCCGCAACCAATCCGGAAATGTCGAGTGCTGAATGTTGAATGCTGCGTGAGGAATGATTGTCGGTTAATTCAAAATCACTCATTCAGTACTCAACACTTAATATTCAACAGTTCTTAGTATTCGTCCTCGTTGAACATGAAGTCTTCCTTGGTCGGATAATCGGGCCATACTTCCTCGATGTTCTCGTAGGGTTGACCATCGTCTTCCAAGGCCTGCAGGTTCTCCACTACCTCCATCGGGGCGCCCGAACGGATAGAGTAGTCGATGAGTTCATCCTTGGTGGCAGGCCAGGGGGCATCTTCCAGATAGGAAGCCAGTTCCAGCGTCCAATACATAGTCGTGTACTATAAAAAAAGGTTGGCAAAAGGTGGCACGTCGCAAGCTCGCTGGTCTACGACGATGTGAAGGTAGACACGGAGGCCGGCAAAACGTTGCTCCTTGCCGACAACGTAAAATACAACTGAAGGTTGCTTATACAAGCACTCCTTTTTGTAGAAGCTCAATTAAATGATTTTTGGTGCGGATTTTCCGCTCAAACGCCCGGATTTTCCCCTGTAACATGGTCCGAAACGACTCATTGCCGGGCGACACGTTGAGCTTGCTCAGGTTTTCTTCCAGCACCAGTTGCTCCTGCCGGTCGCTTTTCACGAACTCGCGCAGGGCCTGCACGCGGGCGGCTATTTGGTCGTCGCGGGTGCCGGGCTCAGGGGCGCCGCCGTGGCGCTTGCGGATGTAGTGCTCCAACGAGCTGAGTTCAAACACCTTGTCGCAGGCGGCAATGAACTGCTCCCACACTCGGTCCGACTCTTCGCCGCGCACGGGGCCTACCTTCTTCCAGGCGGCTTGCAGCTCCTTGGCACGGGCCACCGCCTCCGACATGGGGCGGTGCAGCAGGGCCTCCGCCTCCGCCACCAGACCACGCTTGCGGGCGAGATTGTCTTCGGGCTGATTTTCAGTACGCTTGGTGTTGATGTGCACCTTCAGGCGCTCGAAGAAGTGGTTGTGCGCTGCCCGGAAACGCGTCCACAAGTCGTTGGCCTGCTTGCGGGGTAGGGAGGCGTCAATGTCTTTCCACTCCTGTTGCAGCTGCTTGAGCTTGCGGGTGGTATTCTCGAAGTCGTCGGAATCCTGCAAGGCTTCCGACTGCCGGATGAGCGCCATGTACTTGTCCTGCACACGGTTGGTCATGGCCTTTTTATCGGCCAGGAAATCGCGCTTGCGCTGCATAAAGGCATCCACAGCCGCCCGGAAGCGGTCCTCCATGTCCTCAATCAGATCCTTGTCAACGGGACCAGTCTTGATCCAGACCTGGCGCAGGGCTTTCACCCGCTCCGTAGCGGTCTGAAAATCCAGGGTATCGCGTAGCTCTTCCAGCTCCTGCAACACGCCCAGCTTGGTGGCCATGTTTTTTTCCCGGTTCTGCGCAATGGTTACGTTGATGCCTTCTTCGGCCTCGGTGAGGCGGTGGTAAAGGCTCTCAAAATCGCCTAGCCCATCATAGCTGGCTATCTGTTCTTTCAGGTGCAGGGCCTTCATCAGGAAAGAGCCCTTGTTGTCGGAGGCAGCCATCTTGGCCAGCAGGTCTTCTACCTTGGCCCGAAACAGCTCGAAGCGCTGGGCGAAGTAGATGAGGGAGGTGTCGGGAGAGTCTTTAACCTGACCTACCCGGCGGGCAGGCAGCGTCATAAACGGACGGAGCCACACCTGGTCATCCTCGACATAGCCGTATTGGCGGGCGGTAGCGAGGAGGTGGTCGTGTTGTTCCATAATTGGGATAGCGCGGAAGCGAATAAGTGGAGGGAGGAGCGAGCGGAATGTGAAGCTAGACTAAGTGCACAAGTTTACGGCATGCCGGGCAGAAATGCCCACGCGCTTAGCATAATATAGGGCAAAAAGCCACGCAGGACGCTACCTTTGCGGCAACTCCGGCCCTATCAGGTGGTATGCCGGCAAGGTACTACCAGCCAGCCAAACAGCATTTGTAGATCAGGCAATAAGGTGAAAAATGAGTGGAGAAAACCTCCTGTCATGTTATTGTTTCAAATCAATCATACGCAAAATAGGGCATCTGTAGTATACTTCCGCAGAAGCCACTGCAAAACCCGGTTGCGGGCTGTGGTACCGGAGTTGCTGCCAGGGTAAGAGCTACTTCCGGCAGTGCCGCTAATCATTTGTTTCATTTCCACTTTTTTTAGTCATATGAGCGACCAGACGATTATCTTCTCGATGGCGGGCGTTAGCAAGGTGTTTCCGCCCCAGAAACAGGTTCTCAAAAACATCTATCTATCCTTTTTCTACGGTGCCAAAATCGGCGTGCTGGGTCTGAACGGCTCCGGTAAATCCAGCTTGCTGAAAATCATTGCCGGTGTCGACAAGCAGTTTCAGGGCGAAGTGGTGTGGTCGCCGGGCTATACGGTGGGCTATCTGGAGCAGGAGCCGCAGCTGGATGCCTCCAAAACGGTAAAGGAGGTAGTGGAAGAGGGCGTGGCCGAAACCGTGGCCCTCCTTAAGGAATTCGACGAAATTAACGAGGCATTTGGTGCCGAGGATGCAGATTTCGATAAACTGCTCGAACGACAGGGAAAAGTACAGGAACGCCTCGACCAACTCGATGCCTGGAACCTGGATAGCAAGCTGGAGCGTGCCATGGACGCCCTGCGCACGCCCCCGGCCGATGCCGTGGTAAGCAACCTCTCGGGTGGCGAAAAGCGCCGCGTGGCCCTGTGCCGCCTGCTGCTGCAAGAGCCCGACGTGCTGCTGCTGGACGAGCCCACCAACCACCTCGACGCCGAAAGCGTGCTGTGGCTGGAGCAGCACCTCAAGCAGTACAAAGGCACCGTCATTGCCGTCACCCACGACCGGTACTTCCTCGACAACGTGGCCGGCTGGATTCTGGAGCTGGACCGCGGCGAAGGTATTCCGTGGAAGGGCAACTACAGCAGCTGGCTGGAGCAGAAATCCAACCGCCTGGCCCAGGAGGAGAAAACCGAGAGCAAGCGCCAGAAAACCCTCCAGCGCGAGCTGGAGTGGGTGCGCATGGCGCCCAAGGCCCGCCAGGCCAAGAGCAAGGCCCGCCTTGCTGGCTACGACAAAATGGTGAGTGAAGACGCCAAGGAGAAGGAGCAGAAGCTGGAGCTGTTCATCCCCGACGGCCCGCGCCTGGGCGCCCAGGTGATTGAGGCCGAGGGGCTGACCAAAGCTTTCGGCGATAAGCTGCTGTTCGAGAACCTGAGCTTCTCCCTACCCCAGGGCGGCATCGTGGGCATCATCGGGCCAAACGGCGCCGGCAAAACCACGCTGTTCCGCCTCATCACTGACCAACTGCAACCCGATGCGGGCACGTTCGAGGTAGGCCCTACCGTGCAGACCGCCTACGTAGACCAGCAGCACGACACGCTGGACCCAGCCAAGTCGGTGTTTGAGTCGATTTCGGGTGGTACTGAAACCATGCTGCTGGCCGGCCGCCCCGTGAATGCCCGCGCCTACGTAAGCAACTTCAACTTCCGCGGCGGCGACCAGGAAAAGAAAGTAGGTAGCCTCTCGGGCGGGGAGCGGAACCGCGTGCACCTGGCCACGACCCTCAAGCAAGGCGCTAACCTGCTGCTGCTTGATGAGCCCACCAACGACCTGGACGTAAACGCTATCCGGGCGCTGGAAGACGCGCTGGAAAACTTTGCCGGCTGCGCCGTCATTATCAGCCACGACCGCTGGTTCCTGGACCGTCTGGCTACCCACATTCTCGCCTTCGAGGGCGATTCGGAAGTGGTGTGGTTTGAGGGCAACTTCTCCGACTACGAAGAAGCCAAGAAGAAGCGCCTGGGCGACGTAGAGCCCAAGCGCGTGCGCTACCGCAGCTTGGGGTAGGGTACTGAGCGTCCACCGGTCCGACGCCGTAGGCGTCCGACCGGTTGCCGTTGCTGATGCCTGCGCCGCATGGATAACCATTAGCACGAAGCTCGCGCAATGATACCGGTCAGACGCCCACGGACTCAGTAAACAAAAACGCACTGCCAAATCAGGCAGTGCGTTTTTGTTTATTCTGGCAGCACTTCGGCCTGGAAGCCGGCATCGCGCAGCAGCTTAATCAGGCAGGAGGGGAGCACGAAGCCGCTGACGCACTCCACCCGCAGGATTCGGTCGCAGTCGTCCAGGTCAAAGTTGGCGTGGTAATGGGCGAAGGTGACGTGAATTTGGCGCACCAGCTGCCGGGCATGGTGCCGGGTGCGGACGTTGGTTTTGAAAACTTCTACCATAGCGCAAAGTCAATTGCATGAAACCATCGGATGCGCACTGGCCTACTCGGCTTTGGTGCGTTGAGGGTGGTAGGTGAGTAGCAGCACACCGGAACCAGTGGGCCGAGCTTCTTGCAATTGCAGAGTCGCCGCAATACCCTGGGTGAATAGCTGCTGCCCGTTGCCCAACACCAGCGGATGCACCATCAGTCGATACTCGTCAATCAGGTTGTGCTGCATAAGCGTGCGCACCAACCGGCCGCTGTCATACACCAGCAAGTTCTGATGGGGCTGTTGCTTGAGCTGCCGAACGGCCGCGGGCACGTCGCCGCGCAGCAGGGTAGCGTTCCACGCTGTGGCGGTTAGGGTAATAGAGGCCATGAACTTGAGTAGGCTGTTCATGCGGTCGGCGCCGGGGGCGTCTGGCATGGCGGGCCAGGCGGCCGCAAACGCCTGATAGGTAACGCGGCCCAGCAGCAGAGCGTCGCAGTCGTACATAACTTCTTGTTGAAAATAAGATACTTCCTCATCGAAATAAGGCGCGGTCCAGGCAGGATTTTCCATCACGCCGTCCAGCGTGAGGTACATGGCAACGGCTACTTTGCTCATCGGAAGTTAAATATGTTGGTTGAAAGATATTTTGCTAATTGGCATGGAAATATTGGCTATATTTCCGGTGTTGTTGCCAACAAAATTAGTAAAATAGCCTTTGCGTTTGGGGGGTAATTCCGACTAAATCAGGGGTAAATGCGACACCGCCACATCGTAGCGAACGTACCATGAAACACATTTCGATTCTGGTTCCGAAGGGAGCTATTTTGGGAAGCATTGAAGGCCCCCGACTGGTGTTTTCGGAGGTGAATGCGTTGTTGCAGCGCATGGGGCGCCCCCCGCTATTTGCCGTGCGGCTGGTAGGCCTGGAGCCCGCCACGCCCGTGTGTGGCGGCCGCTACACCGTAGCGGCCGACCACCTCCTACCTGACCCAGCGCACACCAACCTCGTTATCATCCCGGCCGTAGACGGCGACCTGGCCCTGGCGCTGGAACACAACAAGGCCTTCTTACCCTGGGTGGTGCAGCAACACCAGCGCGGGGCCGAGGTAGCCAGCCTGTGTGTAGGGGCGTTTCTGCTGGCGGCTACTGGTCTGCTGGCGGGCCGGCAGTGCACCACACACTGGGCCGCTGCCCCCGATTTCCGGCGCATGTTTCCGGAGGTGGAGTTGGTAGAAGACCGCCTCCTCACCGACGAGCACGGTATTTATTCCAGCGGCGGGGCATTTTCCTACCTCAATCTGGTGCTCTACCTGGTAGAGAAATACGCGGGGCGCGAAATGGCCGTGCTCTGCGCCAAGGTGTTCCAGATTGATATGGCGCGGGTCAGCCAGTCGGCCTTCGTGGTGTTCAACGGGCAGAAAAACCACGCCGACGAGCTAATCAAACGGGCGCAGACCTACATCGAAACGCACTACCAGGACAAAATAACCGTGGATCAGCTGGCCGACCTGCTGGCACTTGGCCGCCGCAACTTGGAGCGCCGCTTCAAACGCGCCACCAGCAACTCGGTGGTCGAGTACATCCAGCGGGTGAAGGTAGAAGCGGCCAAGAACAGCCTGGAATCATCGGCCGACCACGTGAATGAGGTGATGTACCGCGTAGGCTACACCGATCCGAAAGCCTTCCGGCTGATGTTTAAGCGCGTAACGGGCCTGTCGCCGAAGCAGTATCGGGAGAAGTATAGTAGGGTGGTGGGGTAGGCGGCTGACATTTTATTATAACACACTATTTTTCGAGTGTGAACTTCAACCACTACCGCCACCGCTTCACCCACCTGCGTGTGGCACGCAGCCGCCAGCACGGCGAAGCGCCCTACAAGCCTGCCCTCCTGCTGGCCGTGCTCGAGGGCATCGACGACGGCTCTATCCTCGACAACCGCATCTACATCACGCCGGAGCTGCTGGCCAACTTCCGCAGCCTCTGCCGCGCCCTGAGCACCTCCGAGCTGTTTCGGGCCAACAATTTTTCCCTACCCTTCTACCACCTCTCTGGCGACGGGTTCTGGCACCTGCGCACGCTGCCGGGCCTGGAAGTGCTGCTCACAGCCTCGCGCTCGGTGAAAAGCTTCCGCAGCCTGCGCGACACCGTGGACTACGCCACCCTGGATGCTGAGTTGTGGGCGTTGCTGCAGGACCCCGCCGCCCGCGAGGCGCTGCGTCAGGCACTGCTACTGCGCTACTTTCCACAAACGCGTTTCCGTTACCAACCAACGGCCGGCGCTCAGGCCATACAGGCCATTCGGCAACAGATGCTGGAGGAGCCTGCTGCCGTGTATCAGCGCCGCGTGGTGCCGGCCGATGAGCTGGATACTGCCGTGCGCAGTGGCTTGTTTAAGCGTGTGGTGCTGGAAGCTTACGACCACACCTGCGCCGTGTCGGGGTTGAAACTGGTAAGTACGCGTGGGGCCGTGGCGCCCCTGCTCGATGCCTGCCACATTGTCCCTTGGGCCATCAGCCACAACGACACCTTGCCCAACGGGCTGGCCCTTACGCCTACCCTGCACCGCGCTTTCGACCGCAAGCTGTTTTGGGTGGATGAGGAGTACCGCGTGCAAGTGGCTCACGATTTCGGAGAGCTAAATGGAGGTGAGCACGGCATACAGCAGTTTGCAGGCCGGCAATTGCGGCTACCCCCAGAGCGGGCGTGGTGGCCGGGACAGGAGAACCTGCGGATGCAGCGAGGGTAGGGCTGCGACGCTACACCGACTCCACCTGATACTTCACCGTCACGTTGCGGTTGCCCTGGGTTATCTCGCCGAAGCCCACACCCAGGTCATCGAAAGCGTTGTCGAAGGAGCCGCGCAGCAGATACAGCTGGTCGTCTTTGTTGGCTTTCAGGAGCTTGGCAATGATGTTGAGGGTGAAGTCGGTGGCAGCGCCGATGAGGGCAATTTGCGGCGCCGTGAAGGTGGTGACCTGCAACAGCGAGTCGCGGAAGCTCTGAAACTGGCTGTCCTGGCGCACCTGGTCCAGCAGGTCGCCGGCCTGACGGGCGTCATCGTCCAGCTCCATCACCAGAATGCGGTAGTCCAGAAAGGGCGGGATTTTGCCCTCGGCCTGGGTGCGGTAGAGCGTGATGCCGCCGGGGCCAATGGGTAGGGACGTGCGCCTTCTAACGTTTCGGTACACCTCCGAGCACAGTTGGATCGGCTCCGCCGATACGCCATCCGTCACCACGCTAATTACCTGAATCTCGCCTCTCCCCAACTCCCGAATCCGGTTGATGAACACCGACTTCAGGCTCATGCGCACAGCCTGGGTGGTAATGGGTAGCACCTCCCGGCTGAGGTTGCCCAGCAGCGCCTGCTGCCCCAGCACGGCCGAGGGCTCAAATACGGTATCGGGTTGGAGAAGAGTCGCCATGTTGGGTCTTGGGGGCTTAGGGTCTTGGATTTTCGTTTTGTGCGGCGGTCAGGAACGCCGCGCAGGCCTTAGACGCTCGGGAGAGATTTCGCCTACCCTTTCGTCAAGTGCTTCTTACCCATGCACGTAGAACTTTGGGGTCAGGTTGCCGAAACCGTCTTTGATGTGGCCTAGGTTGAAGCAGAGGCGGCCAGCCTGCGCAATAGCCGCACCACGACCAGCTAGCAACGCGCCAGGGCGCACCACGGCCGTGTGGCCGTGGCCGCCAGTGGGGTTGCGCCAGAGCGCCACGGCCGGGTGGCCCTCGTTGGCGCAACGTTGGGCGGTAGTAGCATCGGCCGTTTGCCAGCCAAAGTGCCGGGTTCCCTGGTTGGTGAGCCACGTGAGCGTGCCATTCACATTCATTTCGTTGGCGCCAGCCTGAAACGGCTCGGCCGGACTGCCTTGCGCATTCACCCAATGCGGAATTTCGCAGTGCATGGCGCGGGTCACATCCCAAAGAAAGATGTTGCAATAGGTGTTGCCGTCGCGGGGGCGGTAGCGCGGATTTTTGCCCACAGCAAACTGGTCAATGACTTCGGTGTATACTGCTACCGTGCGGGCCGCTTCATCGTTGGTGAGAGGTGGGTGAATGAGTTTAGCCGCGTTGATTTCAATGGTACCGGGCGCGGGCGTGAGGCCGTCGTAGTTGGTAAGGGTAGGGGCGGGGTCGGGCACGCGGCTCGGAATAACCAGCAGCTGCCCCACCACTACAACGTTTGGGTTGGTGATTTGCGGGTTGGCTGCCAGCAGGGTGCTAAGCGTCAGCTTGTACTTGGCCGCGACTTTAGCCAGTGTGTCGCCCGGTTTGATTTCGTAGGTAGCGGTAATGGGCATAGTGGTAGTGATGGTTGGCGTGTGTGTGAATACGGTGCTTGATAACCGGCTTCTGAGACGGCGGGGGCGCTACGGTCTGCTGGAGCTGATCGAACACGGTCGTCAGCGAGCAGCCCGGACCCAGGGCGAGCGGTACGCTCCGGTTTAGCTCTTCTACCAGGTGCAGCCCCAGCCGCCGGTAGCTCTCAAACTGCGACTCGTTAAAGAATTGGTCGGCCGTGGACTGGTGCGGGAAATCGGTGTTCTTCTCGGCGTACTCGCGTATGTCGGTCGGCTCGTTGCCCGTCAGCGACGACTTGAGGTAGAGGATGCGCCCCGATGGCTGGCGCGGTGGGTCTTCGGGGTAGCTGATAGTGCCGATGGTATAATGGCGCTTGGAAATCCGGTTGGTGCGGTTGGTGATGGGCGTCACGTCTAAGTCTATTTCCACCCCAAAATCCACCCGGCAGCGGCGGATGGCGTTGGCCAGTCCCTCGCACGAAAACAGGTGGTCTTCCTCGCCGTCGCCCACAATAACAAAGCGGCAGCGGCGGCGCACCAGCTCATACACGCCCATGTTGTCGAAGTGGCCGCCGTCGGAGAGGTTTACGTACCGGTCGTCGGTGCCGGAGCGGCCCACCAAGTCTTTCAGCAGGTAGAGCAGGCCCAGGCGCGGGCCCGAGTGGCGCCAGGTATCTTCCCGCCAGGGGTTACCCATCCACCACCCCAGCCGGATGTTGAACAGCGTGAGCAGGAAAGCCGAAGCCGGCGACGAGCTATACCCGCAGTTGGGATTGGCGGCCGCCCCGGATATGGTAAGGGCTGTGCCCAGCGCCGGGCCGTTGCCCTCGGGGTAGGCGTATTGGCGGGTAGGGCGGTAGCCAAAGTCGGCCGACGGCACGGTAGGGTTCACGGCCCGCAGGCTCGTGAAATCGAAGCCGCAGTAGTGGGGCGTGAACACGAAGGACTCGGCCTTGCGGTCCTGACGGGCCAGGTCCGTTACCACAGTGGCATTCAGCGCGGCGTTGATGATGAGGTAGGGCGCGTCATAGGGCTTGTCGAATTGGAGTGGGTCGTGTCGGCGCAGGCGACACAGCTTAAGGTCGTCTAGTCGGTCGAAGCTGGTGAAGGGGTTGGCAGTGTGGGCGCGCTCGGAGCGCCTGCGCGAGGCCCCCAGGTAGGCGCGCGTGAGGCGGTTGCGGTAGAAGTGGTGCAACGAAAACTCATTGACATCGATGCGCCAGGCCAGGAGCAAGGCCACTGCGCCCAGCACGCCGGCCAGCGCAAACGCCCGCAGGGCCTCATCGACAATGACCCACTCAACTTGTACCAGTAACGTTTTTACCAGCGCTGCAATCAGCAGCAGTAGGCCCAGCCCAAAGGCGTAGGGGCCTACGCTTAGCAGGGTGTCTACCCAGGAGCTGGCGCCGGGCTGGTCGGGTTGGGCGGGGGTGCGGGCACTATACGCCCAGCGCACTGCGGCTGCCACCAAGGCTGCCCAACCAGTGGCGGCCACCTTGGCGGCTAGGCTGTTCTGGATAACCTCGAACAGGTAGGGCCCCACGAAAGTACTGCCTACTACCACCAACCACAGCACGGCCGTCAGGTTGATGACGGCCCCCAGGCGCCCCCACCACTCGCGCCGCTCGTCGGGGAAGTTGCGGCCCAGCAGCGCCATACGGGCGATAACCGTTACGGCCAGCGCTTCCAGCACCAGCGGCAGCCCCAGCAAAAAAGCCAGATCCATGTACAGCGGGGTAAACGGCGCCACCCGTTGCCGCAGCACCTGATAAAACAGCGTATCGGTAGCCCGCGCAAAGTAGTCGAATGCCCCTATGCCGGGCTGCTGATTAGGATTGGGCGAAAGTGAGTAATGAAACAGCGTGAACAGCCCGTGCCACACCGCCAGCAAGGCTACCAGCCCCACCACCGCCGCCAGCAGGCTCCAAAAGCTAATCCAGACCCAGGCAAGCCGCTTTTTCCAACGCTTGCGAGGCAGCTGGTCTTCTACGTTGTAGAAGCAACGGTCGTAGCGCCCGATGACGGCAATAAACAGTAGCACGCCAAACAGGGTGGCCACCAGCCAGGCGCCTACCGGCCAGTAGGCCGTCCAGCGTAGGGCCGGGAGGGCCAGGGTAGGCGGCAGCCAGTGCACCATGAGGGCGCTAGCTAAAAAGGCCCCCACCATGCTCAGCAGCAGCGTGAGCGTTACTAGGCGCCGCACGCGCAGCCGAGGCGGCCAGCGGTGACCGGTCTTGTACATGCTCATGCCAAAGCCGCCCGCCAGGCCCGCGCCCAGCGTGAGCACCGTGAGCAGCGCAGCCCAGCCACTGGGCTGCTGCGTCCAGCCTGTGGGGCCGCGCCATAGATGTTGTAAGGCAATGCTCAGCGCTACTACCGCTCCTAGGGCCAGCACGATAATCAGCTGATTCAGTAGCGCATTGCGCAGCCAGGTGAGGCCCATGGTCCAGGAGTCCTGCGACATGATGCTGGGGTTAGGCGCGAGGTAGTTGCTGTACATGCGCAGCCAGCGAATAGGACGCACTTCTTCGGCACGGGGCTCGGGGGTGAGGTCGGGGCACAGGCGGTCTACTACCTTGTCGAGGGAGCCGGCGCGCTTCACCCACGCCGAAAACCACGCCCCCAGGTAGCTCCCGCCCGAGACCGTGGAGAGGTAGTCGACCCGCGGCAGCCAGCCCTTGCCGGCCAGGCCCTGCAAAATGCCCAGGTTGAAGGTAGCCGACCGGATGCCGCCGCCCGAGAAAGCCAGGCCGCATAGGCCCAGCCCGTCGGCCCGCTGCCAGGCGTCGAACGATTCGGGTAGGGTCGGGGTCTGATAGTGGCGGTTTTCTGGCCGGGCATTGCGGCGGGCCTCTACTTCCTTCAGCTCGCACCGAAACACCACCTCAAAGGGTAGGGAGCTTTTGCCCGCACCAAGCACCTTGTCGCGGTATCGGTCGTCGGTGAGCAGCCTTCTTCTCCCTTCTGGACCCACAGCTTTGCGCTGCTCCAGCACTTGCCGGGCCTTGGCAACCAGAATGGGCTCATACGGCGCCAGAGCATCGAGCACAGCCACCCTGATTTTGGGAGTTGCATACAACAGCGCCCGAATGGCATAGCGCCAGTGGTCGGGCGGTGGTGAGGCGGCCATAGCCGATAGCCCGGACATGCCGGCCTTTTTGGCAAGGCTGTCTCGGAGGAAATCCCGACGGGGTAGCAACACGTGGGTTAGCAGCCGCTCCACCTGCGCCACAAAGGCAAGCAGATGATCTTGTTGCAGCTGCCGCGTTTCGGGAGTATCGTGGTGGTGTTTGTCGGCAAGGCTTAGGTGCTGGTCGGGGGCTGCCATTTCCAGGGCGCCCGTTAGCAGGCCGGGGTAGGCACCTAGGATGGCCAGCAAATGCACCCGCAACGGACCTGCATCCTGGGGTAGGCGGAGCGCAAGCAAGTCGGGACGCTGGAGCGTGGAGGTGAGGTTGAGGGCCGTCCGTTCATCGTCAGATAAGAGCGCCAGCACATCCTGCACCAAGCCCACGTAGCCCGCAAGGCGCGTAGATAATTCGGTTGCTACATCCATGACACGTTACTTTACAAAGTATATACATAGTGCCGGATGCGCCGATGCGCCCGACAGACAACGCGTACCTAATAAGCTGAGCCAGCGGGCTGTCTATTGCTGTTAGCTGTTACCGAACTTCGTGGTAGATGGCCTTGCAATCATGATGAACTACGATAAAAGTTTAGCTGCATGTGCGGTGTGCCGCCGCCATAGGTACCTGTGCGGCTATCAGTCCTTCTTCAGCCTTCCCGCCGTCATGCTTGCTCCAAAACTGGCTGTTTCCGACACCGGATTTTACCGTGTCACTACTGAATTTTAGGTGGTGCGTGGTACAGGCGTGTATAGCCCGCAGAAGGCGCAGAAATAAAAGGGCCTGTTTTGTAAGTCGCGCAAGCACGACAGTACTGCACGGTGTAGAGACGCATACTTGCGTCTCATCGTTGAATAACTCGCGTCAGTACCGTTCTATCAAACAACATCAGCAACGACGAGACGCAAGTATGCGTCTCTACACCGCGCCTACCTATTGATCAACTTCCCTATCGCATCGACAACCTAATTACCCCATCTTAATGCGGCATGTGGCTGATTTTGGCCTCGTCCAGATCGAGTTGGGCTTCCTGGTGGCGCAACATCTCTTCATCGAACACATCCTCGTGGCGTAGCACAAACAGCTCCTCGCGCTGCACGCGCAGCACGTGCAGCAGCACCTGGTGGTAGCGTTGCAGGGCCTGGCGCTTAGTTTCGTCGTAGTCGAGGGCTTCGAGCAGGTTGCCAGTGCGCTGGGCCTCAGCCTGCATGCGCTGCTGCAACGCCCGAATCAGCTCGTTGTGCTGCACGTCGGCGGCGTAGTGTTGGGCCATGTAGTGAAGTGCCACGCGGCGCAGGCGCAGCCGAATGCCGGCTTCTTGCTCCTCGGCCGGTATAGGCTCCTCTAGCTGGCCCACGCCGCTCAGGCGGATGACCAGTGGTAGCGTGAGGCCCTGGAATACCAGCGTAACCAGAATCACCACGAAGGTGATAAACAGAATCAGGTTGCGCTGCGGAAATGCCTGCCCATCCGTCAGCAGCAGGGGCACCGACAGCGCCGAGGCCAGCGACACCACGCCGCGCATGCCGGCCCAGCCTATCACCACCGGTCCTTGCCAGCCGGGACTGGTTTCGCTGGCGCGAATGCTGGCACTCAGCCAGCGCGGCACAAATGCCGCTGGAAACATCCACAGCAACCGAATCAGCATGACCAAGGCACTGATGAGTAGGCCGTAGGTGATGGCCTGGGGTAGGGAGTAGGAGCCTAGCCCCTCTACCACCTGGGGTAACTCCAGCCCGATCAGGATAAACACCAGGCCATTGAGCGCAAAGCCCACGCTGGCCCACACGCTGTTGGCTTGCAGGCGGGTATCGGCATCGAACACCCGGTGCGAGCGAAACGACATCAGCAGCCCCCCGCTCACCACGGCCAGCACGCCCGAGAAGTGAAACTCCTCGGCCACCAGATACATGCCATAGGGCGCAATGAACGTGAGTACCGTGTTGATGCTGGGCGTAGTGGGCAGGTAGCGGTGCATGAGGTAGAAGCCGTGGGCCAGCACCAGTCCTACCACCACGCCCATGCCGCTCACCAGCAGAAAGCTGCTAATGGCCTCCTGCCACACAAACGTGCCCGATACCACCGTGGCCAGGGCAAAGCGAAACACAATCAAGCTGCTGGCATCGTTGATGAGGCTTTCGCCTTCCAGAATGCTGGTGATGCGCCGCGGCACCTGCACACCCTTCAGCACAGAGGTGGCCGCCACCGCATCGGGCGGAGAAATGATACCGCCTAGCAAAAAGCCCAGCGGCAGCGTGAACCCCGGAATCAGGCGGCGGGAGGCATAGGCCACCAGGGTAGAAGTAAAGAATACCAGCCCCAGCGCCAGCAGCAGAATGGGCCGTTTCCAGCGCCAGAAGTCCTTCCAGGAGGTTTCCCAGGCCGCCTGGTAGAGCAGCGGAGGTAGGAAAATCAGGAAAATCAGGTCGGGGTCGATGACTATTCGGGGCAGCCCTGGCACAAAGCTGAGCGCCAGGCCGGCCAGCACCAGAAAAATAGGGTAGGAGATGCGCAGCTTCTGCCCTAGCATCACGAGCAGCAACATGGCCAGCAGCAGGCCCAGAATAAGCAGAATGGTAGCGTGTAGGTTGTGGGGGAGCATGGGCAGCGGGTAGGCGAGCGTGAGACGCCGGAAGGTAGGCGCTACCCGGCAAAAACGCTACTCGCACAGAGCCGCCCCGAGAGCGGCCGCCTTCTCAGGTGCTGCAACGCCACATCAGGCTACTGCTACCCAGCCCTCGCGCACGGCCTGCACCACCAGGCCCACCAGCGTTTTGGCGCCAGCTTTCTGCAACAGCGCCCGGCGGTGGCTTTCCACGGTGCGCACGCTCAAGTAGAGACGGTCGGCAATTTCCTGGTTGCAGCAGTCGGCCACTACCAGCCGCAGCACCTCCAGCTCGCGGCGGCTGAAAGCCGTGGCAGGCGCCGCGGTCCGACGCGTAGCCACGGGGGAAGTAAGCAACGCACTACGCGGGTCGCGCAGCAGCCGTTCCACCGCCTCTATGATGTGCTCGGGCGTAGTATGGTAGGGGAGTAGCGCCACCGTGCCGGCCTGCAACAGCTGTTCCCGCACCATAGCGGATAGCCGGCTGCCCGTGAGCAGCAGCACCGGCAACCGGGGCCACAGCGGCAGCAAATGCTCGGGCAGCAGCAGGCCGGGCAGCAGGCCATCTATAATGGCCAGGTTGTAGTTATGCTGCCGCACCAAGTACGTGAGTTGGCTAGCGTCGGCGGTAGTATCGGTGGTGAGGCCCGGCCAGGCTTCGTGCAGCGTAGCCAGCAGCCCGTAGCGCTGCAAAGAGGGCGTAGCCGCCACCAAAACGGAAAAAGAAGGAGTAGCCATAACCACCTAGCTGGTTAAGGGTGGAGATTGGAAACCAACGCGTTAGCCTGAATAAATGCTGCGGCCGTTGCCATTGGTGTAGTGGCTAAAATTCTATCTTTACAGAAGCCTTGGCAATACCTACTATATGGTATTTGCGAAATATATAGTATGAATATATTTAGGCCGTGGTATTGTAGCAAGTACACAATACATTAGGTCGGTCTGACAGGCTGATTTCTCGAACAGCGTTGCTTTCCGCAACAGCGAGCCGCTATGTGCGGCGCCCTACCCTCTCGGTACTAGTTAGCTACCCAGCCGCGCCGCTACAATCAAGCCTACTCCCAGCACATAAGTACCGCCCATAACCCACAGCCAGCGGGAAGCTGTAGTAGGCGCACCCTTAAATTCCCGCCAGGCAAATAAGCCCCAGAGCACGCCTACCACCGTAGCGCCCTGGCTGATGCCGAAGGATATGGCATTGCCGGCCTCAGTGGAAGCCAGCAGCAAGGAGGTCATGCCCAGGCCCCAGAGCAGGCCGCTGCCTACCCCTACCCAATGGTGGCGGGTGGTCACATCGCGGTAGCGGAGCTGGGCGGCTTCGGGCTTGTCGGCAAAGCGGCGCAGGATCTGCTCGAATAGTGAGTTGCTGATGACCATACCCAGCGCAAACACCACCAGCGCCGTGTAGGGCGTAAGCTGACCGCGTTCGGGGTCGGCAAAATCGGAGGCTAGAGAAGTAGTTATCAACCAGAAGAAGAACCCGTTGGCCAAGCCAGCAGAGCCTGCAATCAGCAGGCCCTTGGTTTTGCTGCCTTCGGCGTCATCTTCACCGTCTTGGCTGTCGGCTTCCTTTTTGAGGTAGGCGAAGGCGCTGCACGCAATGGAAACTAATACCACCGCCCCGCCGGCAGCTAACAGGGCTACGTTGCCTTCAGGCTCGGCCAGGTAGTTTACTATCAGCCCCAGTATCAGCGCAATGCTGGTGCCCACGGGCATACCAATGGCCAGCCCCGCCGCCTGAATGCCTGCTACCAGCAATTGATTGCCCAGGTTGAACGCCACGCCCGCCGCCAGCGCCAGGCCCAACATGGCCCAGTCGGCCTTGCGCAAGTCTTCTAGAAACGGCCGCCCGTCTTCTCCTAGGCTGCCCAGTGTGAAAGCCGCCACTACCACCCACAGCACAATACCCAGCACATAGTCGCGGTAAAACAGGGTGATGGGCACCTTATCGCGGGCGGCTATCTTTTGTCCGTTCGACCATGAACCCCAGCATAGCATGGCGAGTAGGCAAACGCCAATGGCTAATCCGGTTTGCTCGATGATAAACATGGTAGTGGGATAGGGAAGAAACTAATAATGCTGTAGTCGCACTAAATGGTACGAGGTACAGTAATGGCGCGGGGCTGTGCCCCGTGTCTACTATTCGCAGGCCTCTGGCCTGCATCGCCAGAACAATGCACTCAAGCGTTCCTAGTGGCGCAGACGACGGCAGGCCAGAGGCCTGCGAATAGTAGACACGGGGCACAGCCCCGCGCCATTACCATACCTCAACCCTACCCTACGCTTCCTTCGGCTCGGGGCCGCGGAAGACGTCGGTGCCCTGCACGGGAGTCAGCTTCACGGGCCTACCCTCGCGGGCCGACTGGTAGATGGCTGCCATAATGCGGTGGTCTTGTAAACCTTCTTCGCCGGGCGTGTGGGGCTTTTTGTTGTCCAGAATGCACTCCGAGAAGTGGTCCATTTCGGCGGCAAACTGGTTTTTGGAGGGAATGGTGATGTGATTTTCCATCTTGGCCTTGCCCTCGGCGTGCGAGGTTTGCAGCTGCTGCCCGGTGTAGGCGTAGGCGTTGTTCAGGTGCAGCCAGCCCCGCTGCGTGTTCACGCGGTAGAAGCGCGAGTCATGGGTGTTGTAGTGCGTGATGTTATCGACGACCACGCCGTTGGGGAAGCGCAGCTGAAACGACATCATCTCCTCTACCTCCTTAAATAACGGGTTGCCGGGCGTGCTGTAGGAGTAGGCAAACACCTCGGTCGGCTCGGTGCCGAGCAGGAAGCGCGAGGTGTTCAGGCAGTACAGGCCAATGTCGGGGAGGGCGCCGCCGCCGGCCAGGGCTTTTTTGTGGCGCCAGTGGTCGGGGTTGGCCGAGCTTTGGCTGTTTTGGGCTTGTATGTACTGCACCTCGCCGTATTTCTTGTCGCGTATCATGTCGCGCACTTGGCGGTTGTAAGGCTCGTACTGAATGCGGTAGGCAATCATCAGCTTCACCTTAGCCTTGTTACAGGCATCAATCATGGCCTGGCACTCTTCGGGCGAGGTAGCCATGGGCTTTTCGCAGAGAATGTGCTTACCGGTTTGCGCCCCTCGAATCACGTACTCGGCGTGCATGGAGTTGGGCAGCACAATGTAAATGGCCTGCACCTCGGGGTTGTCCTTCAGCTTTTCGTAGTTCTCGTAACTGTAGCAGCTTTCGGGCTTTATGCCGTACTGCGCAGCTACCTTTTTCAGCTTCTCCGGCGAGCCGCTGACCAGTGCCACCGGCTTCGATTTCTTGCACTCCCCAAACGCGGGTAGCAGCTCCTCCAGCGTGAGGTGGCCCAGGCCCACCAACGCGTAGCCTACCCGGCGGTCAGGCGGCAGGGGGGTAGGGGTAGGGCCGGATTGGGGGTCTACATCCGATTTCCAAGCTTCCAGCTCGATGGGCTTTTCCACATCGGCGGGCACCTTGGCGGGCGGCGACACGGCCTCCGACGACGGAATTTTCTGTCCGTCGGGGGCAGTGTAAGTGGTAGAGGCGTCTACCTGAGAGGCCGGCGTGCCGGTGGTGGGCACGGTAGCCGCGGCAGTGCCACCACTTGCAGCCCCCGATTTATCCTGGCAGCTGGCCAGGGTGCCGGCCGCCACGCCCACGGCCAGGCCACGGCCCGCTAGATTCAGAAATTCCTTGCGTGATACTTCCCGCCCGGCTTCGCGCAGCACGGTGTTCAATAGCTCGTTGGTGAAAGACATAGGGTGATAGGTGAAATGGAGAAGACAGGATACAAGGGGAGTGTACGAGGATCTGCCAAAAAGAAATGCCCGACCCACTGCCTTGCGTGGTACATAACTTTCGGGTAGCGGCGCGGTTGATGGGACGAAGCGCCCCGCAAGCACGAGCGTAGAGCATAGTTTTTGTTTGATTTTGCCGTATGGTTTTGCCGTTGTTTTCGCGCTGGTGGTGGGTGCTGAGTGGACTGTTGCTGGCGGGCGTAGTGCCGACGCGTGCCCAAACGGCTGATACGCTGCGGCAGCAACCCGGCGCGCCCGCGGCCGCTACCTCCGATGAAGACCGGCGCGACCTGGGCGACGTGCTGACGTATTTCTTCCCGCGCCTGCGCCCCGCCGCCCGCGACACCACCGTGACGCTGGAAAGCGGCCACCGCTTTGTTTCCATCATTCCCGTTGTCAGCTACACGCTGCAAACCCGCGGGCTGCTGCAAGTGGCTGGCAATGTGGCGTATCAGAAACCCGGCGCCAACATCTCCACGCTGGTGTCGGCCCTGGCCGTAACGCAGAACAAGCAGGTGATTCTGACGGCCACGTCCTCTATCTGGACGCCCGACAACCGCATCAACTGGATTGGCGACTGGCGCCTGATGCACTACCCCCAAAACACTTACGGCCTGGGCACGCGCACCAGCACCCGCCGCGGCGTGGTGAACATGGAGTTCGACTACCTGCGCATCTACCAAACCATGCTGCGCCGCATCTTGCCCAACTTCTACGGCGGCCTGGGCTACCAGCTCGATTATCATTGGGGCATCGAAAGCACTAGCTACGGGCAGGAGGTAGCCCGCATTTCGGGCTACGAGCAAGGTATTACGGGCTCGTCGGTGTCGTCGGGGGTGGCCCTGAACCTGCTCTACGACTCGCGCGGCAACGCCATCAACCCCCAGCCGGGCGGCGCTTATGTAAATCTGCTCTACCGCCCCAACCTGAAGCTGTTGGGAAGCACCGTCACTTACCAAACGCTACTCTTGGAGGCCCGCCGCTACCTGCGCCTGCGCGAAGGCTCCGGCAATATGCTAGCCCTGTGGTCGTATAATAGCATCACGCTGCAAGGCACGCCGCCCTACCTCGACCTGCCCAGCACGGGCTGGGATACCTACAACAATACTGGCCGTGGCTTCATACAGGGGCGCTTTCGGGGCAAAGACATGCTGTATGCCGAGGCCGAGTATCGGTTTCGCATCACGCGCAACCGGCTGCTAGGCGGCGTAGCGTTCGGCAATGCACAAACCATATCGGAGCCCGCTACCAACCAATTCGAGAAGGTGGTGCCCGCCGTGGGGGTAGGGCTGCGCGTGGCCATGAACAAGCTCTCGCGCACCAACCTGTCCATCGATTACGGCTTTGGGTTTGACGGCTCGCGGGCGCTGTCATTCAATGTGGGCGAGGTGTTTTAGGCGGTAGCTTATCCTGAAAATAGTGCTAATTGGCCGCATTTTTGGTGGCCTGCCAACGATTACTATACCGCACTGTTTTCCTGCCCTTCACTTATGGATAAGCTACTATCGCCGGACTACTTAGACCTCACGTATCGGGCCGATCTGGACCTGCTGGTAGGCCGGTGGATGCGCAATCCTGCTTTGGCAGAAATGCAGCAAGGCTACAACCTGATGCTGAATGCCGCTACCACCTGCGGGTGCATGCGCTGGCTGATTGATGCCCGCCGCCGCGACCATACCAACCAGAACGGTATTCCATGGATGATGGAGGTGTTTTATCCGCAGCTGGCAAGCCGGCTGCAAGGCCGGGTGCATCTGGCTTTTCTGCTGGCGCCCGTGCATTTGCAGGCATTGGAAGCCGATACGTCGCTTTTGCCGCTGTCCTACTTCGATACCCTACCCTACCAGATAGGTCGCTTTCTGGAGGAGCAAGCCGCCATCACCTGGCTCGACTCCCACTGCCCGATGAGGAAGGGTGAAATGGTGAGGTTATGAAGTAGTGAGAGGTGAGGTGGTGAATAAAAAAACGTCTGTCATCCTGAGCCTGCGAAGGACCTTCTCACGTTAGAACGACAAGCGTACCAACGACTCGTGTCAGCGTGAGAAGGTCCTTCGCAAGCTCAGGATGACAGACGTTTTTTTACTCACCACCTCACTGTCTCACCACCATGTCTATTCCTACCTACACCAACCCCATTCTCGACGACGATTTTCCGGACCCTACCATTATCCGGGCAAAAGACGGATTCTACTACGCCTACGGCACGCAAACCAAGCGCGACGGGGTGATTATCAACTTGCAGGTGGCCCGCTCGCAAGATTTGGTGCAGTGGGAGTGGCTGGGTGAGGCCCTACCCCACAAGCCCCGCTGGGCCAGTGCCACCCAGCGGCTGTGGGCGCCCCACGTGAGCGAGGCAGATGGCCGCTACTACCTCTACTACTCGGCCCAGCCCGATAGCGGCGCCGGACTTTGCCTGGCCGTAGCCACCGCCGAGCACCCAGCTGGCCCCTTCGTAGACAATGGCGAGCCGCTGCTCTGTGGTGAAACCGGCTTCGAGCACATCGACCCGATGGCTTTCGACGACCCCGCTACTGGCAAACGGCTGCTGTACTGGGGCTCCGGCTTCGGGCCGTTGCGCGTGCGCGAACTGGCACCCGATCGGCTGTTGTTTGCGCCTAATAGCCAGGAAGTAGAGCTAGTACAGCCCGACGTGCCGGGTAGCGCCGATGAGTACCAGCACCTGATTGAGGGTAGCTGGGTGGTGCTGCGCAACGACTGGTACTACCTGTTCTACTCCGGCAATAACTGCTGTGGACCCGATGCCCACTACGGCGTAATGATAGCCCGTGCCCGCCACGCCACCGGTCCTTTCGAAACGCTGGCCCAGGCCACCGGCCGCCCCGACAGTACCATCCTCACCGGCAACGCGCACTGGCATGCGCCTGGCCACAATTGCCTTATCACCGATGCGGCCGGCCAGGACTGGCTGGCCTACCACGCCATCGACCCGCGCCAGCCTACCTTTGATGCCATCAACGATGAGCAGGGCTACTCCCGGCGCGTTATGCTGCTAGACCGCGTGGTGTACGAAAACGGCTGGCCCCGCCTACTGCCCGACGGGCACCCTACCCACACGCCGCAGCCGGCGCCAATAAGCGAAGAAAAGTCCTAGTCCTTCAGTGGCTCGGTCACCATTTGTTCTACTGGAGGCTTTATTTTCACGCGCAACGGGTCCTTGGCTTTGCCAATGATAGACCGGTCGCCTTTGTCGTAGCTGAAATAGCTCCAGGTCCAGTTGAGCAACACGGCAAAACGGTTGCGAAAGCTCACCAGCGAAATGACGTGGATGAACGTCCACATCAGCCAGGCCAGTAGGCCTTGCGTGCGGTAATCCTTGCCGCCGGGTAGCTTCAGGTCAGCCACGGCGCGGTTGCGGCCCACGGTAGCCATAGCGCCTTTGTCGTCGTAGCGGAAGGGCTCCAAGGGTTGGCCATTCAGCAGGCGGGGGATGTTGTGGCCCAACAGCCGGCCCTGTTGCAGGGCTGGCTGCGCCACCATGGGGTGACCCTCCGGAAACTCCGGGGTTTGCATGGAGGCAATGTCGCCGAGGGCAAATACATTGGTGTAGCCTTCTACGCGGCTGTATTCGTCTACCTTATACCGATTGCCTTTCAATAAAGCCTCGGGGCGCAGGCCGGGTATGGGGGAGCCCGTCACGCCGGCCGCCCAAATAAGCGTGCGCGTAATCAGGGTTTCGCCGGTGCTGAGCGTCACAGTGTAGCCATCGTAGGACTTCACCCGGCTGTTCAGCACCACTTTCACGCCGTACTCCTCCAGGTATTCCAACGATTTCTGCGAAGCCTCCGCCGACATCCCTTTCAGCAACACCGGCCCGCTCTGGATCAAATGAATATCCATCTGCTTGAAATCCAGTTCCTTGTAATCGCAAGGAAATACGTGCTTGCGCAATTCGCTGAGGGCACCAGCCACTTCTACGCCGGTAGGACCGCCGCCCACAATCACGAAGTCCAGCAGGCTGTTCATCTGCTCGGCGTCGCCCATTTGCAGAGCTTTCTCGAAGTTGGCCAGCACGGTGTTGCGCAGCTCAATAGCATCTTCTATCGACTTGATTGCAATGGCATTTGCCTCCATTTGGTCGTCGCCGAAGTAGTTGGTGGTAGAGCCAGTTGCAATAACCAGGTAATCGTAATTGATCAGGCCGATGGACGTCTGGAGCACATGGGCATCAGCATCCACCGACTGCACCTCTGCCATGCGGAAGTAGAAGTTTTTCTGCCGCCCCAGGATCTTGCGGAAGGGCGATACAATATCACTGGCATCGAGGCCCGCCGTGGCTACCTGGTAAAGCAGAGGCTGGAAGTTATGGTAGTTCTGCTTATCGATGAGTACCACCTGCACGGGCACGTCGCGGAGCTGCTTGGCTAACTCCAGACCGGCAAAACCGCCTCCCACTATCACCACACGGGGTTTGCCGAGGTCTGTTAGTTTGGCTAAATCTTCCATGCTGAAGTAGTTAAAGAGAATCGGGAAAAGGTTGCTACCCTATACCTCAAAAGTCCAGCTACTGTTGCAACGACAGGCGGGCTGCAGCCCGCCAGGCATCCTTTGCGTATAGCCATTTCCACGTTCTATTCTCCTCTCCCGCGTGAATTCTACTACTCCCGAGTCGGCGGCGCCCGAACAGCCTTCTTCCAAAATCGCCATTTTTGGGGCGTTGGCGGCTAATCTGGCCATTGCTATCGTCAAGTTTGTGGCTTCTTATTTCACGGGCAGCTCGGCTATGCTGTCAGAAGGCATTCACTCTCTGGTCGATACCATCAACGAGTGGCTGTTGCTGCTAGGCCTGAGTCGCAGCCAGCGCCCCGCCGATGCGCGCCGGCCGTTCGGCTACGGGCGCGAGCTGTACTTCTGGGCTTTTGTGGTGTCGGTGTGCATCTTTGGGATTGGCGGGGGCGTGTCGCTCTACGAAGGCGTGGAGCACCTGCGTCACCCCGAGCCTCTCAGCGACCCTACCTGGAACTACTGGGTGCTGGGCATTGCCTTTCTGCTCGATGGCGGCTCGTTCCTGTTGGCCCGCCGCACCTTCAACGCCCAGCGCCGGGGGGTAGGGTTCTGGCGGGCCTTCCACAGCAGCAAAGACCCCGGCACCTTTGTCGTGCTGTTCGAAGATGCGGCCGACTTGCTGGGCCTATCGGTGGCCTTCCTAGGCGTCTACCTCAGCCATACCCTCAACATGCCCGCCCTCGATGGGGTAGCCTCACTCGGCATTGGCGTTATTCTATTGATTGTGGCGGGCCTGCTGCTACGCGAAACCAAAAGCCTACTGATGGGCGAACCTGCCGAGGCCGACGTGCTGCAACACGTGACCGAAGTGGTACGTGAAGACAAAGCCGTTGTCGCGGCTGAAGAACCGCTTTCCAGCTACCTAGGGCCGGAGGAGTTGTTGGTAGTAGTGCGCGTGCGGTTCCAGCCGGAGCAGTCGGCGCAGGAGGTAGCGGCGGCCGTGGTGCGCGTGCAGGCTGCCGTGCAACAGAAGCTGCCGCACATCAAGCACGTGTTTATCCAGCCGATGGAGTAAATGGTGAAGTTGTGAGATTGTGAAGTGCTGAATGTGCAGTAGAAAAAGCGTCTGTCATCCTGAGCTTGCGAAGGACCTTCTCACGGTAGAACGACAAGCGTAACAACGACTCGTTCTACCGTGAGAAGGTCCTTCGCAAGCTCAGGATGACAGACACTTTTGTTTAGAAACTGGTTTGAGTTACCACTGAACGGTGTAGAGACGCGTACTTGCGTCTCGTCGTTGAACGATTTGGGTGGTTGGCGTTCAACGACGAGACGCAAGTATGCGTCTCTACACCGTTTCAGATACCTTTTCCGCTAACCCAAACAGCCTCTCTCATTACTTCAAAATTCCAACAAAAAAAGGGGGCGCTGACTTTTGTCAGCGCCCCCTTTTTCAAAATAAGCTACGAACGAGTTAGTACGGCTTGGCATCGTGGGCCAGCTCTTCGGCTTGCTCCACGGCTTCTTCGTCCTTCATCATCATGCTCTTCTTCTCGGCAATGCCGTCGCGCAGGCGCTGGCCCCATTCGGGGTCGCAGTTGGTGCACAGCTCAATCATCTTCTGCTGAATCACCTCGGCGGCATCGGCCAGTGCGCCCGACATGTTGTTGATCAGGTCGTCGCGCTCCCAGTCTTCGTGGGTGCGGTACCGCTCACCGGCTTGCTTGAAGTTGTTTTCGCGGTCGATGGTCTGGCGTACCAGGCGGCCGGTGTACTGCGGCGTGTGGTCGGGAGCCGAGCGGGGGGCCTCCTTCAGACCGTTCAGCGACGAAGGCTCGTAGTTCACGTGGTTGTTCTGGCCAGGGGCCGAATCCACGTGGTAGGTCATCTGGCCATCGCGCTGGTTGGTGCTCACGTGCTTTTTAGGCGCGTTGATGGGCAGTTGCAGGTAGTTGGCACCCACGCGGTAGCGCTGCGTGTCGGAATAGGAGAAGGTGCGGCCTTGCAGCATCTTGTCGTCCGAGAAATCGAGGCCGTCTACCAGTACGCCGGTACCGAACGCCGCCTGCTCTACCTCCGCGAAGTAGTTCTCAGGGTTCTTGTTCAGCGTCATCATGCCCACAGGCAGGTGCGGGAACTGGTCTTCGGGCCAAATCTTGGTGTCATCAAGCGGATCGAAGTCTAGCTCCGGGTGCTCGTCGTCCGACATGATCTGCACGCGCAGCTCCCACTTAGGGAAGTTGCCCTTCTTGATGTTCTCGTACAGGTCTTGGGTAGCGTGGTTGAAGTTCTTGGCCTGAATCTTCTCGGCTTCGCCGGCGGTCAGGTTTTTGATGCCCTGCATGGGCTCCCAGTGGTACTTCACCAGCACGGCGTCACCGTCCTTGTTCACCCACTTATAGGTGTTCACACCCGAGCCTTGCATCTGGCGGTAGTTGGCCGGAATGCCCCAGGGCGAGAACAGGAACGATACCATGTGCATCGCCTCGGGCGTGTTGCAGATGAAGTCGAAAATCCGCTCGCCGGTCTGGCGGTTGTGCACCGGGTCGGGCTTCTGCGAGTGAATCAGGTCTGGGAACTTCATCGCGTCGCGGATGAAGAACACTTTCAGGTTGTTGCCTACCAAGTCCCAGTTGCCATCTTCGGTGTAGAATTTCACCGCGAAGCCGCGCGGGTCGCGCAGGGTTTCGGGCGAGTGGCCGCCGTGGCCCACCGTAGAGAAGCGCACGAACACGGGCGTTTCTTTGCCTTTGGTGTTGAACAGCTTAGCGCGGGTGTATTTCTCAATGGGCTCGTCGCCTACCTTGCCGTAGGCTTCAAACGTGCCGTGCGCACCAGCACCGCGGGCGTGCACCACGCGCTCGGGTACCCGTTCGCGGTCAAAGTGGCTGATTTTCTCAATGAACTGGTAGTTCTCCAGTGTAGCCGGACCGCGGTTGCCCACGGTGCGCAGGTTCTGGTTGTTGGTCAGCGGGTGGCCCTGGCGGGTGGTCAGGGTTTGGGCGTTTTCGCCGTCAGCGGTGCGCTGGTCGTGCGAAGAGCCTACGCCGTTCACGGCGGTGCCGGTACCGTCGGCGGGCGTGTGCTGGCCGTTGTTGGTTTCGTCTGCCATAGTGGTAATGTTGGATGGTTTTGGTGCCCCGAAATAACTGCTATAAACTGACTTGAGTTTAGAAAAGGTACGGATTTCCCATTGAATTATTCGATACCAGCATAGCCTCCGTTGATACGACACGGGTGCCAGGGGGTAGGGAAGTAGGTGTTGTGAACTCCAATAAAAGTCCGCGCCGGGTGGTGCCTACGTGCTCAATCTCCTCCACAGTGGCCGTCACAGATTCACTATGATCGTCCGGAAAAATGACCGTCACCGCCAAGGGCGTGTGCAGGTTTAGGGGTAGGAGAAGCGGAGCTGCTTCGGCGGGTATCGCCACCATGCCCAGCCCCGGCACCCGGAAGCTATGCGCTACAGTCAGCAGCAAATCAGGCATTGAAATAGTGAAATGGTGAAAGAAAATGCGTCTGTCATCCTGAGTGCAGCGAAGGACCTTCTCACGTTAGAACGCCATGCTCCGGCATTCATCGTTTGGAAGCAAGTATACAGCAAACAATTAGGCCGTCCTGCCGCGGTTTGCGAAGCATGACGGCCTTGCTATTTCCTGGTTTACGGACCCTAGCGTGAGAAGGTCCTTCGCTGCACTCAGGATGACAGAATTTTTTCTACGTCACAACTCGCCATTTCACACCCTTACCACTTCTCCAGGCTGCTCAACGGAAATAATGAGCTTATTGTAGTGCTGCTTGATGTAGGCAAACAGCGTGGAAATGAACAGTAGAATACCCGCCATTTCGAATGCCTCTTCCAGCGTCATAATGACGAGGTAGGTAGGCGTCTGGTTGTCGGTGGTCGGGTCGGGGTTGCCGTCGGTGAAGTAGTTGCCGCCCAGCATTTCAAACACCACCGCGCCCAGTACGAACACGGCCCCGGCCAGAATAAAGCGCAACCGCATCTGTGGCGACAGCGAGAACAGGAACTTGAGGTAGGCCACCGCAAACACCACCGCAAACAGTCCGCCCACTATCACCCACGAAAACCGCAGGTAGCCTGTAAGATTGAACATGTTGTGCAGGGGCTCAATCAGGAGTTCGTGCAAGCTCACGCTTTCATCGAGGGCCAGAAACAGGAACACGAAGCTGAGCCCCTGCCACTGCCGCCAGAAACCATCCTGGTCCTGCCGCTTCAAAGAAGCAATAACAGCCAGCAGAAGCGAGGAGAAAAAGAGAATGAACGCCGAGAAGAAAGCCGGAAAGTTGGCCTCGCGGTCGAAATAAAACTTCTCGAACAATAGGCGACCGGGCCGGATGTCATTCATGAACTCCGCCACAATCAGCAACTGCATGGCCACCAAAATGCCAAACCCAATGAGCAAATACTTGAAAATGGCGCTGGGAAAAGCCCGTACCACTCTACCCTTGCTGGTTAGCTGAGAGGGAGTATGAATGGACGTAACCGGCGGCATTCTTTCTAGGGTTGAGGTGTTTTCCATAGAGTAGGATGAGGTATAGGAAAGGCTAGGGAAAGGTTCTCTTTTACGTAATGTGTTGATAATGTTATGGTAATATAAAAAGATTTTGATATTGTGCATATAACGACCAGTACGACAAGGAACAAGCGTGCTTCTCAGGGCCTTAAGTAAAGCGAACTGTGGACAAGCACAGAGAGCAGGGTAGGGGATGTGCCAACTTCTGCGCCGTGGCTGCGTTTTCCGCAGATACCCTTCCCGACACTACCCACGATGACGATGAAGAACGTTCTGCTCTGCTTTCTGCTCTTGGCTACTGGTGTGGCCTATGCCCAACCCTCGCCCCGGCAGCTCTACCCCGGCCTGTT
The DNA here is from genome assembly GCF_017589435.1 of Hymenobacter defluvii. NCBI lineage: Bacteria > Pseudomonadati > Bacteroidota > Cytophagia > Cytophagales > Hymenobacteraceae > Hymenobacter > Hymenobacter defluvii. Next base: position 206,938 of record NZ_JAGETX010000005.1, on the reverse strand, counting down.
TGAGGCCGTGCAGCTGGGCCGCGTGTATCCCGACAACAAAACCTTTGTGGACCTGCTGCCCACCGTGCCGCCGGCCGAGGTGATGAGCGCCTACCAACGAGAAAAGGATCAGCCCGGCTTCGACTTGAAAGCCTTTACCCAGCGCTACTTCGCGCTGCCCGCCGAAGACACTGCCACCTACCACAGCAACGTGGCCGCCGGCATCCGGGCCCACCTCGACACGCTCTGGACGGTGCTGCGCCGCCCGGCGCGGGTTACGGCGCCGCCCTACTCGTCGCTGGTGGCGCTGCCTAAGTCCTACGTAGTGCCGGGCGGGCGCTTTCGGGAGGTGTACTACTGGGATTCGTACTTCACCATGCTGGGACTACAAGAGGCCGGCCGCACCCAGCAGGTGCGCGATATGGTAGACAATTTTGCCTACCTGATTGACCAGGTAGGCTTCATTCCCAACGGCAACCGCACCTACTACCTCACCCGCTCGCAGCCGCCGTTTTTTGCCCAGATGGTGCAGCTATTGGCCCAGGCCGAAGGCACGCCCGCTACCCTGGCTCGCTACCGCCCCCAGCTTGAGAAGGAGTACGCCTACTGGATGGCCGGCGCCGACTCCCTGCAACCCGGCACTGCTACCCGCCGCGCCGTGCGCATGCCCAAGGGCGAACTGCTGAACCGCTACTGGGACAGCAGCGACCAGCCCCGCGAAGAGTCCTACGCCGAGGACGTGGCAGCGGGCAAGCTCACGCGGCAGCCGCTGCCGGAGTTTTACCGCAATGTGCGCGCCGCCGCCGCCTCGGGTTGGGATTTCAGTACGCGCTGGTTTGGTCCCGCCAATACCATGGCTACCATCGAAACCACCAATCTAGTGCCAGTCGATTTGAATTGCCTGCTGCTGGTGCTGGAGCAAACCCTGGCCCGTGTCTATGAACAGGAAGGAAATAAACCCCAGGCGCTTGCCTACGCACAAAAGGCCAAGGCGCGGGAGAAGGCTATTCAGCGCTATTGCTGGGACAAGCAGGCCGGCTGGTACGTCGATTATGATTTGCCGGAGAGACGCCGGGCCAGCATCCATACCCTGGCCGGCGTGTTTCCGCTGGCCTACGGGGTAGCGACCAAGGGGCAAGCCAGCAAAGCCGCCCGCCGCCTCGAAAGCGAGTTTCTGCGCGATGGGGGCCTGCTTACTACCAGCAACGAAAGCGGTCAGCAGTGGGACGCGCCCAACGCCTGGGCGCCCCTGCAATACCTGGCCGTGCAGGGCCTGCGCCGCTACCAGCACCACGCCCTGGCCGATACCGTAGCCCACCGCTGGACCAGCCTGAACGTGCGCGTGTTTCGGGAAACCGGCAAGCTGCTTGAGAAGTACAACGTGGAGGACATTCACAAAACCGCGGGTGGTGGCGAGTACCCTTTGCAAGATGGCTTCGGCTGGACCAACGGTGTCTTGCTAAAACTTCTCAACGAGCAGAAGCAACGCCAGAAGTAGTGGGTGTAAGCTGCTAGGCACCACTATATATCACATAGTATATGTGACTCCTTGATTGTTATAATATGGTGCGGGTTGTGTTGTTCGCGTAGCTACACTGTTGTACGGCCCGTGAGGTGAGTTGCGAACGACATAGTTCGCACTACCCTACACAAAGCACAAAACCGCTTTAGACGCGGATTGCAGTATCTCACGCATGAATTTGAGCACCTTTCGCGCCTTTCGTAGCCGCAACTACCGGTTGTATTTTGGTGGGCAGTCGTTGTCGCTCTTGGGTACCTGGATGCAGAAAACGGCCGTTAGCTGGGTGGTGTATTCGCATACCAACTCCAAGTTGATGTTGGGAATAAGCGTATTTGCTACCCTGTTTCCGGCCGCTATTTTTTCCTTTCTCGGCGGCGGAGTAGCCGACCGCTACCAGCGCTACCGCGTGTTGCTGTTCACGCAGGTGTTCTCCATGATACAGGCGCTGCTGCTCACGCTCCTGATCTGGCAACGGCCGGATGCAGTGTGGGGCATCATCGGCCTGAGCGCCATGCTGGGCATCATCAACGGCTTCGACGTGCCGGCCCGCCAGTCGCTGGTGCCCGAGCTGATCAAGAACCGACAGGACTTGCCCAACGCCCTGGCGCTGAATTCTTCGATGGTGAATCTGGCCAAGCTGGTAGGCCCGGCTTTGGCGGGCTTTGCGCTGGAGCACCTGGGCGCGGTGGCCTGTTTTGGGCTGAACGCACTGAGCTTTGTGGCCGTCATTGGTTCGCTGTTGGCTATCCGGCTGCCGCCCTACGTAGCCAAGCTACACACGAAAAACATGCTGGCTGAGTTACGCGACGGGCTGGCCTATGTGGCCGCAACACCGGCTATCCGGCACATTCTTCTGATGCTAGCCCTCGCCAGCCTGCTGGCCCTACCCTTCACTACGCTGCTACCCGTGTATGCCAAGGACGTTTTTGGTGGTACGGCCAGCACCTTTGGCATGCTGGATGGGGCCATTGGCCTGGGCGCCTTTATCGGGGCCATTTTTCTGGCGTCGTTGAAAGCCAGCGTCAACCTGAGCAAGGTGCTCACGGTGAATACCTTCATTTTTGGGGTAGGGCTGCTGCTGTTTTCGCATGCGCCGTGGTATCCACTGGCGTTGTTGTTTCTGGTACTCGGCGCGTTTGGGATGATGTCGCAGATTACCATCAGCAATACCCTACTTCAAACAACCGTGGAGCCCGCACTACGGGGGCGGGTACTGAGCCTCTATGTGCTGGCCTATGCGGGGCTGGTGCCGTTGGGTAGCCTGCTGGTAGGCGCTGTGTCGGAGCACATTGGCGTGCAGAACACAGTATTAGCAGAGGGTATTCTTACGCTACTGATTGGGGTGTTGCATCTGCGCACGCTGCGCCGCAAGTCACGCGAAGCGTCGTTGCAACCTGCGGCCGCCGAGCCGGTTTCTGAAACAGCGGTGCCTGTGTAGAACAATGTAGAGACGCCTACTTGCGTCTCGTCGTTGAACGATTTCGTGCATTCAGCGCGGCCGATGAGACGCAAGTAGGCGTCTCTACACCGTTCACTAGGTAGCCTAAACAGATAACAACGTAGAAACTGCTATTAGTAATACAGCAGAATTTCGTTGCGTAGCGCAGCACCTAACCAATCGCCAAACGTAAACAGGTGCGGGCGATACGCTACTATTTTCTGCGGCCGCCAATTCCTAGCTTCCAAACGGCAGCTACTCTTTCGTTACTCCCACTCTTTTTTGATTTGCTTGTATGTGTGGTCGCTACACTACCCTTACACCTGCCGCGGGCTTGGCAAAACGCTTCGGCGCAACGCTTGCCGAACCCACCGAGCCGAACTACAACGCTGCTCCGTCGCAGCGCCTACCCATCATCACCAACGCCGCGCCCGACACCATTCAGCTGGTGCAGTGGGGGCTGATACCGGGCTGGGTGCAAGACCTGAAAAAGGCCGTCAAGCCCATCAACGCCCGCGCCGAAACCCTGGCCGACAAGCCCTCGTTTCGGCAGCTGCTCCAGCGCAAGCGCTGCTTGGTGCTGGCCGATTCGTTCTATGAGTGGCAGCAGACGCCCCAGGGCAAGGTGCCGCACCGGATTATGCTACGCGATGAGCAACCGTTTGCCTTCGCCGGTCTATGGGACGAGTGGCTCGACCGCCAGACCGGTGAGGTGCTGCCTACCTTCACCATCATCACCACCGAGCCCAACGAGCTGATGGCCCGCCTGCACACTCGCATGCCCGTGCTGCTCCCTGGCCCAGAGGCCGAGCAAGCCTGGCTCGCCGACAACCTCAATCCCGCCGACCATCAGCAGCTACTCGTACCCTACCCCACCGATGGCATGATGGAATACGCCGTGACCACCCGCGTGAACTCGCCCGCGCACAACGACGCTGAGGTGCTGGAAGCAGCCTGACACGCACACGGTAAACAACGCAAAAGAGCCGGCCGCATGCTATGCGGTCGGCTCTTTTGTAGGAATGAGTCCCTTTAGAAGGTCAAAGACTTCTCCTTCGCGTGCTTCACGCGCTTGTGGTAGGGAATCAAGGGCTTGCCGGTGCCGAAGTGGCTCATACGGGGCTTAAACATGTCACTCACTGTGCGGTGCCGATGCGAATCTGGCCGTTTGCGTGGTGCTTTAGCTGCTACGGCTGTACCAACGCTGATAAAGAGGCAAAGGAGGAGAGAGTAGAAAACACGCATAAGCTTGAATTATAGTTAGAAAAAATGTGACTTGCTGAAGTATATGGCAAGTATATAAAATATTGAATTATCTATTGATATGAGTTATGTATAAAATTTTATCAGAATGATAATAAATGCCTTTTGGGCAGCGTAGGGCATTGTTAAGTTTTCTTAACACACGATTAGAAAAGGCAACCCGGCTGCTCAGAACGCCAACCCAACTGTCATCCTGAGCTTGCGAGGACCTTCTCACGTTAGAACAAGTCGTTGTTACGAGCATCGTGCTGACGTGAGTAGGTCCTTCGCCCCGCTCAGGATGACAGTTAGGCTGGCGTTCTGACCACCTTCAATCGAAATCAATTCTCTGAATTACCGGAAGCGCCATACCGGTAGCACCGTACCAGCCGGAAACTCGTCTTGCCCTATAGGCAGCTCTAAAAAGCCACTGCTAGGCAGTAAACTAGCCAGGTCGCCGGAGCCGTGGGCGCGTTCGGGCGTGGCCAGCAGCCGGCCATCGGGGGCGCCGGCAAGGCTTACGAGCAAGAAATGCGTGACAGGCGGGCGAAACACCACATCGGCGGCCAGTACGGCAAACGTAGGTTCTGGCTGGGGTAGGGTAGGCTGCTGCACGGCCCGCAGCCACGGCGCAGCGTAGCGGCAGTAGTTCACAAACGTGGAAACCGGATTGCCCGGCAGCGCAAACACCACCGCGCCCTGTGGGTGCTGTCCAAACCAAAAGGGCTTGCCCGGCCGCTGCTGCACCCCATGAAACAGTTGCTCCACGCCCGCCTCAGCCAATGCCGCGGGTAGGAAATCGGCTTTGCCCATCGACACGCCGCCGCTGAGCAGCACGGCATCATACTGGTGCAGCAGGGGCGGTAGGCCCTGGCGCAAGGCGTCGGGGTCATCGTTGAAGTGAAACCGCTCGGCCCGGCCGCCGGCCTGCCACACAGCCGCTTGCAGCATGTAGGAGTTGGAGCGCCGGATCTGGTAGGGGAGGGGCGCCTGGTTCAGCTCCACCAACTCGTCGCCGGTGCTCACCACGGCCACGTGCGGGCGTTGTGCCACCACCAAATGGGTAGCACCTACCGTGGCCGCTACGGCTACCTCGGCTGGTCCCAGCAAGGTGCCTTCAGGCAGCAGCACGTCGCCCTGGTGGCGGTCGGTGGCCTGGGCGTGCACGTTGTGGCCGGCTTTGGGAGGCAGCACGCGCACGGTGGCTATACGGCGGCCATCGGATTGCTCTGCTATGTCTACGTCCTCGTAGCGCACCACCGTATCGGTGCCGGGCGGTAGCATGGCCCCGGTCATGATTTCGAGGGTAGTGGCAGGGCTGGCGAGGGTAGTAGGGGCCTGGCCGGCAAACTGCGTTCCGACCACCTCAAACTGCGTCTGGCCTTGCGCAATGGCCGCATAGTTGAGCGCAATGCCATCCATGGCTACCCGGTTGAAGGGCGGAAAGTCGCGGTCAGCGGTTACGGCTTGGCGCAGCACCCGGCCCAACGTATCGGGGAGGGGGAGCCGTTCCGTGGGGAGGGTGCGAACGGTGGACAGCACTAGGCGAGTGGCTTCTTCGACGGTAGTCATGGGGCAGAGATGAAGCGCGAAGCGTTACTTCGCGTATAGGTGGTAGACCTTGTGCAACGAGCACGATGGTAGAACTAGACGATTTGCCTCTGGTTTGGTTATATCAGCTCCTTCCTCGCACGGTCTGCAACGCACTGCAAAGCCCCGGCTGGGCACTGCTTTTTTGTTCAACATCCGTTACCAAGCGCGTCCTCACATACCGCGTTCCTGCTATGTCTGACTCCTCTAAACTCACCCACCTCAATGCTGCTGGCCAGCCCGCCATGGTTGATGTAGGCGGTAAAACCGCTACCCGCCGCGTGGCCCGCGCCCGCAGCATTGTGGTAGTAGGCTCCGAAATTCTAAAGCTGGTGCAGGACGGCGACCTGCCCACCCGCAAAGGCCCCGTGTTTCAAACGGCTATTCTGGCCGGTATCATGGGGGCCAAGCGCACCTCGGAGCTGATTCCGCTGTGCCACCCACTGGGTCTCGACGACTGCCAAGTGCGCATTGAAGTGCAGCAACCTGATTCAGTTATTATTGAATGCACCTCGTCCGTGACCGGCAAAACCGGCGTGGAAATGGAGGCGCTGACGGGTGCTTCGGTGGCGGCTCTCACCATTTACGACATGTGCAAAGCCTTGTCGCACAACATCATTATTCAGGAAACGCGCTTGCTGGAAAAAACCGGCGGCAAACAAGATTTTCATCATGTCGACTAACCAGCCCCTACCTGCCCCGCACGCCAAGCACGCCGCCCTGGCCCGGCCCAACACTGGCGAGTTCAACCGTCAGGAACTAGCCATTTTGGGTGCGCCCTGCAGCGTGATTAAAGACTTGGTAGCACGCCTGTTGCCGCACCTGTCGCCTACCCTGCACGCGGCCTACGTAGACGCCGACCATGCCACTGGCGACGAAGCTGCCCCTGCCGACACATTACTAACGGTAGGCGCCGCCGCCGAGCTGACCGACAAAATCCATTTTCGCCGCCTCGATGTGCAGCGCGGCATAGACAAATTTGCCCAGCAGCACTGGCTGGGTGCCCAAAGCCTAGTGCTAGTGAACGGCAACCACTTCCGCGCCCAGCAACAAATTGCCATCATCAGCACGAAAAAGCCACTCGAAAAGAAGCTCGACCGCCTCACCGACGTGCAGCTGATTTTGCTGAGCGAAGGCGAAACCGAACTGCCCGCCTATCTGCAAGCCCACCTGGGCGAGCGGCAACCCACCGTCCTTTCCCTCGACGACACCGCCGCCATTGCCGACTGGGTGCAACAATGGTGGCAAGCCAGCGCACCGCCCCTACGCGGCCTGGTGCTGGCCGGCGGCCACAGCCAGCGCATGCAAACCGACAAGGGCCAGCTGCGCTATCACGGCCAGGAGCAGCGCGAGTACGCCGCGAGCCTGTTGGCCGAGGTCTGCCAGGACGTATTTGTATCCTGCCGCGCCGACCAGGCCGATGCCCTCCCCGCCGGCCTCACACCCCTACCCGACCAGTTCCTAGACCTCGGCCCGATGGGCGGCATCCTCACCGCCTTCCGCCACGACCCCAACGCCGCCTGGCTGGTAGTGGCCTGCGACCTACCTTTCCTCTCCGCCGAAACGTTGCGCCATCTGGTAGCACACCGCCACGCCGGCCGTGTGGCCACGGCCTACCAAAGCCCGCACAATGAGTGGCCCGAGCCGCTTATCACCATCTGGGAGCCGCGCAGCTACGCGGTGCTCTTGCAATTTCTGGCACTGGGCTACTCCTGCCCGCGCAAGGCGCTCATCAACAGCGAAATTCAGCTCTTGACGCCGCCCGCCCCACAGGAGCTGCGCAATATCAATACGCCTCAGGAGCGCGCCGCCGCCGAGCGGGAGCTAGGGTAGGGGCGCCTTGCAGGCGCCCGGCTCTGCCAGGGGGTAGGCGTTGAGCTGAAGCACCCATATTAGTAGCGCAAACCATGTAGTTCGCGCCTCAGAACAACAAGTGGTACGATAGCCCCGAAGCGTGAACTACATAGTTCGCGCTTCGGGGCTATAAATTTTAAAGCCTACCTGCTACCTTCTACTACATTTCTGACTCCATATGCCATACACCTATTCTTCTCTTTCCTATGAAATTACCCTACCTCGCGCTGGCATTGCAACTGGGCGGCGCTACCGTCTCCCTGGCGCAAACTGCGGCCCCGGCGACTGCCTATGATTTTGAGTATCCTAGTGGTCAATTGCCCGCTACTTGGTACACCAACAACGGCAAAGGCTACCGCGTCACCCTCGACTCGGCAGTGCGCCACCAAGGCAAGTATGCGCTGCGGATGCAGGATAGCCAGGCCAAGGAGGGGCAATTTGGCGTGGCTACGTTGCGAATTCCGGCGCAATACGCGGGTAAGTCGGTTACACTGAAGGGCTTCATCAAAACGGAGGGCGTATCAGAGCAGGGCTCGGCGGCACTTTGGCTGCGCGAAGATGGGTCAAGTGGTTCCGTGTCTTTCAAAAACACCCAGGACCAGCCCATGCGGGGCACTACCGACTGGAAGCAGTTCAGCATTACGCTGCCCCTGGAGGAGCAGGCAGAATATATTCTGTTCGGCGGCATTTTGGCTGGCACCGGCACTGCTTGGTTCGACGACCTGGAGCTGACCATTGATAATAAACCGCTGTCCGCTGTAGCTACGCGAACCATGTCCGTTAAGCCAGCAGCGCGAGACACTGCGTTTCAGCAGGCCTCGGGAATTACGTTTCCAAAAAAGCTCAGCACGCAGCAGATAGAGAACCTGGCGGTGATGGGCCGGGTATGGGGCTTTGTGAAGTACTACCACCCGGCCGTGGCCGCTGGCAACTTCAACATGGACGCCGAGCTGTTTCGGGTGCTGCCCGCCGTGCTGTCGGCACCCAACGAGAAGAAACGCAGCCAGCTGCTGAGTGCTTGGGTGAAGAAGTTTGGAGAAGTGCCCGCGTGCAAAACATGCGTAGAACTGCCTGCCGACAAAGTGCGCCTGCAACCCGATCTGGCGTGGCTATCAGATACAAAACAGCTCGGCGAAGCGCTTCGCAGCCAACTCACGTACCTGCGCCAAAACCGAAACCAGGGAGAGCACTACTACGTGAGTGCGGCTCCGAACGTAGGCAACCCCGTCTTTCAGCACGAAGCACCGTATAGCCGCACCGCACTACCCGATGCCGGGCTGCGCCTATTGGCGCTCTACCGCTACTGGAACATGATTGCCTATTTCTTTCCCTACCGGTATGCCATCGGGGAAGATTGGCAACAAGTGCTGCCGGAGTTTATTCCCAAGCTGACCCGCGCCGGCACCGCCGAGCAGTATCACCTTACCCTGTTGGCGCTCATTGCCCGCATTCACGACACGCACGCCAATATTTATCAGGATGAGGTGCTGACCCACTACAACGGTAAGTTGTACGCGCCGGTGCGTCTTCGCTTCGTGGAAAACCAGGCCGTAGTGACGGATTACTACCATGCGGCGCTCGGGAAAGAATCGGGCCTGCAAGCGGGCGACGTAGTGGTGAAAATCGACGGCGTGCCGGTGCCGGAGTTGGTGAAAAAGTGGCAGCCCCTTGCCCCGGCCTCCAACGAGCCGGCCCAGTTGCGCAACATTGCCAACCTGCTGCTGCGTGGCAACACAGAGAAAGTACCCGTAGTGGTGCGCCGCAACGGCAAGGAATTTCCGCTCACGCTCACCCGCTACGCAAACACCAAGCTCGATATGCAAATGAACTGGGGCACGCCGGACCCAGCAGCCTCGGCCTGGCGGTTGCTGCCGGGTAATATCGGCTACCTCTCGCTGGGCACGATCAAGAAAAATAAGCTGCCAGAAATTATGCAGGCCGCAGAAGGTACGAAGGGAATGGTGATTGATATCCGCAACTACCCCTCCGAGTTCGTGGTGTTTGCTTTGTCGCAGTACCTGGTGCCCAAACCCACACAGTTTGCGCTATTCAGCGGCCCCGACATAACCTATCCAGGCACTTTCCCCCTGATGCCAGAACCCGTTTCGGTATCGCCCGGCGTAGCGAATCCCTACCCTGGTAAAGTGGTCATCTTAGTGAATGAAATCTCGCAGAGCCAGGCCGAGTACACTACTATGGCCCTGCGCACCGCCCCCAACGCCACCGTTATCGGCAGCACCACGGCCGGCGCCGACGGCAACGTGTCCAGCATCATGCTGCCCGGCGGCATCCCTACCATGATTACCGGCCTGGGCGTGTACTACCCCGACGGCCGCGAAACCCAGCGCATCGGCATTGTGCCGGACATCGAGGTGAAGCCTACCATCCAGGGCATCAAAGAGGGGAGGGACGAGGTGCTGGAAAGAGCCGTACAGCTGATCGAAACGGCCGGGTAGAATTGTCATTCCGAGCGGCGCGAGGAATCTGAGTAATTATTCCGAAATAGTTTCACTCAGATTCCTCGCGCCGCTCGGAATGGCCGTTGCGGATGCGCGACTTCCCTACCCTTACTCGGAGCAGGGGGAACCGGACGATTGAAATGTTGCGTGTTAAAAGTTGAATGCTCGTTGAATGGCATTCCTACTTCTTGGTTTCCTCTCGGCTTCCCCTTTTTCGGCGGGGGGTGGGGACGAGGCACCCCGTCAGTACACTATATGAGTTACTGATTAGGCCTATTGATGCGGGTGGCGGAGTAAGTGCCACACTATATCTAGTGCTTCTGCTATCTTCCTGACTTCATATTACATACGCTTATCCTTTTCTTTCTATGAAGCTACCCTACCTCGCGCTGGCATTCCACTTAGGCTGCGCTACCGTTTCCCTGGCGCAAAAAACGGCTCCGGCCGCGCAGGATACCGCCTTTCAGCAACGCTCCGGCATTGTGTTTCCCGAAAAACTCAATCAGCAGCAGGTAGAAAACCTGGCAGTGCTGGGCCGGGTGTGGGGCTTTGTGAAGTATTACCACCCGGCCGTGGCCGCCGGCAACTTCAACATGGACGCCGAGCTGTTTCGGGTACTGCCCGCCGTGCTGGCGGCGCCCAACGAGCCCGCTCGTAGTGAGGTGCTGCGCGGCTGGGTTACAAAATTTGGCGAGGTGCCTAAGTGCAAAACGTGCAAAGAGCTACCCGCCGACAAAGTGCGCCTGCAACCCGATCTGGCATGGCTATCAGATAAAAAACAGCTTAGCGACGCACTCAGCACTCAACTTATTTATCTGCGCCAGAACCGGAACCAGGGGGAGCATTATTATGTGAGCACGGCTCCAAGGGTAGAAAACCCCGTGTTTCAGCACGAAGCATCGTATGGCCGCGCCGCACTACCCGACGCCGGGCTGCGCCTGTTGGCGCTCTACCGCTTCTGGAACATGGTCGACTATTTCTTTCCTTACCGCTACGCCATTGGAGAAGACTGGCAACAGGTATTGCCGGAGTTCATTCCCAAGCTGACCAGCAGCAGCACGGCCGAGCAGTACCGCCTCAGCTTACAGGCACTCATTGCCCGCATTCACGACTCGCATGCTGGTATCTATGAAGATGAGGTGTTGAACGAGTACAAAGGCAACTTATACGCACCAGTGCGCCTCCGCTTCGTGGAAAACCAAGCCGTGGTGACCGACTACTACAATGCTGTCCTTGGAAAGGAATCGGGCCTGCAACCGGGCGACGTGGTAGTGCAAATCGGTGGCGTCCCAGTGCCGGAATTGGTGAAAAAGTGGCAGCCCCTTGTCCCCGCTTCTAACGAGCCCGCTCAGCTACGCGACATCGCTAAACTGCTGCTGCGCGGGCATACAGAAAAGGTGCCTGTAGTTGTGCGCCGCGACGGCAAGGAGTTTCCGCTGATTATCACCCGCTACGAGGGTACAAAGCTCAACCTGAAAATGGATTGGGGCACGCCGGACGCAGAGGCCTCGCCCTGGCGCCTGCTGCCGGGCAACATTGGTTACCTCGCGCTGGGTACCATAAAGAAAAGTAAGCTGCCGGAAGTGATGCGGGCTGCTAAGGAAACCAAAGGTCTCATTATCGATATTCGTAATTATCCGGCTGAGTTTGTAGTGTTGCCCTTGTCGCAGTACTTGGTCCGTAAATCCACACCATTTGCATTTCTTAGTCGCCCGGATGTTACGTATCCAGGGCAGTTTCCTGTCAAGCAACCGGAATATGTACGGTCAGGGATAGGCCAATTCTGCCCCGGAAAGGTGGTCATTCTTGTCAGCGAAATCTCGCAGAGCCAGGCTGAATTTACTACTATGGCTCTGCGCACCGCCCCCAATGCCACCGTCATCGGCAGCACCACGGCCGGCGCCGATGGCGATGTGTCTACCATTGTATTACCCGGTGGAGTTTCCACTTGGATTACCGGCCTGGGCGTGTACTACCCCGACGGCCGCGAAACCCAGCGCATTGGCATCGTGCCGGACATCGAGGTGAAGCCGACCATTCAGGGTATCAAAGAGGGTAGGGACGAGGTACTGGAAAGAGCCGTGCAGCTGATTGAAACGGCCGGGTAACAGTCCTCACTTGCAGTCATCCTGAGCAGCGCGAAGGACCTTCTCATGTAAGAACGAGTCGTTGTTACGATTATCGTTCCTGCGTGAGAAGGTCCTTCGCGCTGCTCAGGATGACAATCTTCTTACCCTCCTACCCCCTTGCCCTCTTACCCTACCTACGGATGCGCCGCTACCCACGTGGTGCCGTCCTCGTAAAATTCTTTCTTCCAGATGGGTACCACCTGCTTCAAGGTGTCGATGATGTACTGGCAGGCGGCAAACGACTCGGCGCGGTGAGGGGTAGACACGGCTACGATAACCGCTACGTCGCCAATAAATAGAGTGCCCTTGCGGTGAATGACCACGACTTTGCGCAGCATCGGCCACTTTTCCTGGGCCTGCTCGGCTACTTTGCGCAATTGGTGTAGCGCCATGCTGTCGTAGGCCTCATACTCGAGGCGCACCACGCGGCGGCCAGTGCTTTGGTTGCGCACCGTGCCGATAAAGGAATTGACCGCCCCAGCACCGTCGTCCTCGGCCAGTTGCAGGGCGGCAGTAATGTCAATGGGCTGGTCGGTGAGGTCGATGTGCATTTGGATATGGGTAGTGTCCGGAAGAAAATTGTCATCCTTCATCTGGCGTCCGCTTGCGAAGGACCTTCTCACGCTGGAACGTTAACCGTTTAAACTATTCGTTCTAGTGTGAAAAGGCCCTTCGCAAGCGGACGCCAGATGAAGGATGACAGTTAAAGAGATATTGCTTACCCGCCGCTAACGGGTGGAATCAGGGCAATTTCGTCGCGCTCGTGCAGGGCGGTGTCGTCGGTGGCGTAGTCGTTGTTCACGGCCACGGCCAGGCTGCTAAGTTTGCCCAGCGCGGGGTACTGCTGGCGCAGCTCCGCTAGTAGATTCTGCACCGATTGGCCGTCGGGTGTAGTCAGCTCCAGGGTAGGCCGACCCACGATTTCGCGGGTGATGCCGAAGAGGGCAATGGTTAATTTCATTTGGCGAAAGAATGAACAAAGCAACTGTTTTGTTGCTTAACTAGTACCTTCAAAAGAAGCCTACCCGCTTTTTGTTCCAATAGTTGTCCTCGCCGGCGTCGGTGGGGCGTTTTCGCATTCCTTCATGTCCGCTACTCCTACTGTTCTCTACGATTCGCACGGCCGGCCGCTGGAGTATGTTCGCTTGGCCGTAACGGACCGCTGCAACCTGCGCTGCTTCTACTGCATGCCCGAAGAGGGCATTCAATACGTGCCGCGCCAAGAACTGCTGACCTACGAGGAAATGACTCGCTTGGTAACGCTGCTAGCTGGCCTGGGCGTGCGCAAAGTGCGCCTCACGGGCGGCGAGCCGTTTGTGCGGCGCGGCCTGATGGGTTTCATTGAACAGCTCACGCACATCCACGGCATCAACGATATCAGCCTGACCACCAACGGCGTACTCACAGCGCCCCACGTGCCCGAGCTAGCCCGCATGGGTGTACGTGCCGTAAACTTGAGCCTGGACACGCTGGACCGAGCACGTTTTCACCAAATCACGCGCCGCGACGAGCTGCCCCAGGTGCTAGATACGTTCTACGCCCTGCTGGCCGCTGGTATTCGCGTGAAAATCAACGCCGTGGTGATGGATGGGCAGAACATCCAGGACCTGATTCCGCTGGCCGAGCTAACCCGTGACTTGCCTGTGGAAATGCGGTTCATTGAGGAAATGCCTTTCAACGGCGGCAGCCATGCGGCTACCCTCCCCTGGAATCACCGCCGTATTCGGGAGCACCTGGAGCAGCATTTCGGGGCGTTTACGCCGCTGCCTACCCCCGTGGGCGCCACAGCTAGCGAATACAGCGTGGCCGGTCACCAGGGCACTATTGGCATCATTGCGGCCTACTCGCGCACGTTCTGCGGTACCTGCAACCGCATACGCCTCACGGCCGAAGGCGGCGTCAAAACCTGCCTTTACGACCAAGGCGTACTCGATATCCGGGCCATGCTGCGCGGCGGTTCCTCCGATGCCGATATTGTAGCGGCCCTCACCAACGCCTTCCGCTACCGCGCCGCCAACGGCTTTGAGGCCGAAAGCCAACGCCCCCTGCACCAACTCAGCTTCGAGTCGATGTCGACGATTGGGGGGTAGGGAGACCCCATCCCCAGCCCCTCCCCTCCGGGAGAGGGGTGCCAGACGATATGCCCAAGAATCGTTGAACGCACCCCTCTCCCGGAGGGGAGGGGCTGGGGTAAGTACGTACTGATTCGTTACCCTCCTAAAACCAACAAAGCCACTCCAATTTGGAGTGGCTTTGTTATTATAATAACCCAGTGCTTACTTCAGCACTTCGGCCGCCTGCCGGCACACGTCGCGGGCAATGGCCAGGTTCGTGTCGCGGGAGTTCACTACCAGGTAAATAAACTTATTGCCATCCTCCGTGATGTTGAGCAGGTGCAGCTGGTTGGTGAGGCTGATGAGGATATCATCAATCTTTTCACCGGTCAGCTTCAGGGCCGTCATGGCCTTTTGCTTTTGCTTTACCACCTCCGTGTTGTAAGCCGCCGCCGTTTCGGGGTTCAGGTTGGGGGTGTTGGAGTGCGACGCCAGGGCCATGCCCGACTGAATATCAACAACGGCTACGGCCATCAGGCCGGGTAGCGAGTCGAGGATGTTTTGTACCGATTGACCAGCAGGAGTGTTCGTAGAGTAAGCCATACTATGATACCTGAAATGTGAGTGAAAACAAGAAGAGATGAAGACCGCGCAGAATTCTAAATCAGCGGGTTAGGCTGGTTTGCTTCTGCTGTGTGGACTAGTACAAGGATGAAGCCGCTAGGCCCGGGCAACCGGCTCTTTTTGCTGACTTGCTACTTTTTTGCAGCGAACGGTAGGATTTCTACAGCGAGTGGAAAAACCTTGAAAACTCTGATCCAGCGTTACCGCTTACGACTTCAGCAGCCGGTCCAACCCTACCTCGTCAAACAACAGCCGCCCGATTTTCAGTTGCGACCAACCCCGACGGAGCCGGTAGGAAAACACCGGACGGCCGTCGACGATGGAGCAGTCAATGCAGTAGGCGCTCACGGCCGCACCCAGTGGTGGCAGTTGCTCTTCTAGCTGCAACAGGTGGGTGGAGAGGAAAAAGACGGAGCGTGGAAAGCGCGTGAGGCCGCCGACAGTAGTTTGGGTGATGTCCAGCGCATCGTCCTGGTTCGTACCGCGAAATAGCTCATCAAGCACCGCTGCTGCCCCTTTTGCGCCGACTGCTCCACTACGGTTTTCAGGTGGAACAGCTCGGTCATGAAGTGGCTGTAGCCGCTGCGCAAATTATCGTTGAGGTTGATGCTGACTGCAATGGTATCGAAGTAGGGTAGGGTGCACGCCGTGGCCGGCACGCCCAAGCCCAGGTGCGCCAGGTACACGCACAAGCTTATGGCTTTCAGAAACGTAGACTTGCCGGCCATGTTAGGGCCCGTGAGTAGGAGCACGTTCTCGCCGGGCCGCAGCCGAAAGGTATTGCGCACTGCTTGGGGCACAAGCGGATGGTAGAGGTCTTCTACCACCAATTGCTGGTCGTCGAATCGGGCAAAGCACAACTGGTGCTGCATCACGCCTTTCGCCACCGACCAGTAGGCCTCAAACCGAAATAGAAACGACCAGAACGCCACAGTTTCTTCGGCTGTCAGTTTTTGCAATGAATTGGTAGTCTGCAAGATGTGGGAGACGGTGAAGGCGTTTTCTCGCACCGCCGCAGCCTGCGCGCGTAAGTCAAATAAGCCCAGAAAGGCATTGGCAGCGGTTAACTCAGCCCTGAAAGCTGGCGGAAAAGAGGCGAGGTCGAGGCGAGCGAGGTAGCTGGTATGCAGCTTTTCCAGAAAGAGAATCAGCTGCACTACCTGCGACTGAACGTGGTGACGCTTTGCCTCCGAAAAGAAAAACTGCCACCGGGCCTTCGCCCCGGTAGCCAGCAAATAGCGTCCGCTCTGCACCTCCTGCATAAACGACTGAGCTCCGCGGAAGTACAGCACCGAGTAGGAGAAATTGCCTAGCACTGCCCAGTTGTTGAGAAATGCCTGAACGATGGCCTGGCGCTCGGCTACGGCTGCTTTGGTAGGCGGCCGTTCGTCAAACAGCTGTCGCAACGCGGCCTCCGACTGTTCCTGGTGGGTGAAGTTGAAGAGCGGTAGAATGTCGCGCTCCACCTGCAAGTCGTCGATAAGCAGCATAGGGTAGGGGGCTAGGGTACATGCTTCCAACGCCAGACACAAGCCAAAGCGTGTGCGCTCCCCCAAAGCAGCTTAACCGTGAGGCAATGATGATAAGGGAAAGAAGAAATCGTCGCTATTTGGGCGCCGCCGTATAGAGAAACCTTACTCACGGAGCAGCGCAAGTAGGCTATGTCAGATTTATGGTGGCGAGTGCCCATCTTCATGGGTGGAGTCTTTCTGGTGTTGGCCACGGTATTGGCTGCCGTTCGCTCCTTCGTGCTGCCCCGCAGCGAAGCAGTACGCATCAACAAGTGGGCGCTGACCTTGGTGCGCTACCTGTTTGATACAGTAGCTGTATTTGGCAAAACCTACGCCCAGCGCGACCGGGTAATGGCACTGTTTGCACCGGTAGGGCTGGTAATGCTACCCCTTATATGCTTGGGGCTGGTGTCGGCCGGGTACACTGCCATCTATTGGCGCTGGGCAGCGGTAGCCTGCCTCGGTGCTACAAGCTCAGCAGCAGCTCCCTGCTCACGCTGGGTACCGACGAGTCCCGCTCGCTCGTGGTTAGCGCCTTTTCCTACTCCGAGGCGGCACTGGGCCTGCTGCTTATCACACTGCTGATATCGTATATTCCAACCATGTATCAGGCCTTTGCTCGGCGTGAGGCCGTGGTAAGTCAGCTGGAACTGCGCGCCGGCAACAACCGCTCGGCCATCGACCTGGTGTGCTGGCTGGGTCGCTCCCATTCCCTCGACGACGACCAGAAGGAATGGGACCAGTGGGCGGCCTGGTTTGTGGAGTTGAAGGCCAGTCACACGTCATTGCCCATGCTCACGTTTTTTCGGTCGCCGCAGCCAGGGCGCTCCTGGGTAACGGCCGCAAATATCATTTTAGACACAGCAGCGCTTATTCTCAGTGGCGTAGACCAAACCTCCAACCGGTATACACAGCTATGCTTCCGGGCCGGGTGCATGTCACTGAATCGGATTATGCGCTATTTTCACGACCATTCTCACACGCGGGTGTCCTTCTGGCGGCGGGAGAAGAATGCAATTGTTGACCCCGATCCGGCCGCCTATGCAGCGGCTTTGGAGCAGCTGGCTGCCCAGGGAATTCCGATAGTGGTAGACCAGGATGCCGCCTGGGAGAAGTACCAGGAGCTGCGTACGCACTACTTCGACGCCGTAGACTACCTGGCGCGCCTCACTAGCTCGCCCCACCTGCAAGCCTTGTACGTGGAGCCCTCGGTGGCCGACGAGAAAGAGGCGCAGCAGGCCATAGAAACGGCAGCTGCCCACGATCAAAAAATATCTCTTGCTTAGGAAGCACGCATAATCCAGTCAAATTTGTGGAGCGAAGGCTACGATATGCGTTGCGCCTTAGACCTCATTCTTCATTCAGGAAGAATAGAATCTTCCTGATAGGGTACACTTATACCTAGTGATGCCCTCCAAGCTGACCACCGTGCTGGCCGTGGGGGGCGTGGCCGTCATCACCTCCAACCCCGGCTCGGGGATGCACGCGCTGGTACAGGAGCACCAGATGGGCATTCTGATAGAAGCCGAAAACCAGCAGGCCCTGAACGACGGTATTGCCGCAGCCATGTCGCAAGACACCACGCAGTTCAGCCAGAATGCCCGCCGCTACGCCGAGCAGCACCTGTCGCTGGAAGGCGTGATGCGCGGCTACGAGCAGCTGTTGCTAACGTGCTAGCAGAGAAGTAACTGGCCGGTCCGACGCCGCAGGCGTCCGACCGGTCGTCGTTGAACGAGCTGCGTGCTGATGTCTGCGTGCTCGTTGCCCAATCTGCACGCAAACGCCTGCCAGTGCCTACCCCCGGCGGCGCGGCCGACCGCAACGACGACCGGTCGGACGCCTACGGCGTCGGACCGGCAAGGCCATTTGCAAACTTGTGCCCGGTGAAAGAGGTTAAGATACTACACGTATCACTTCCTACCTCTTCGCCCTTTGCAATCTTTCTTACCCCCCACCAGCTACGAGTACGTAACCGTGCAGAAGGTGACAGCCGGACACGGTGCGGCCACCGCCACCGACGTGCTGGCCGCCGAAGAACCCCTGGAAATCAGGGTAGGCTATGGGCCGACGGATGCGCGCGAGCACCGCACCCTGGCCATTACCATGCGCACGCCCGGCCACGATTTTGAGTTGGCCGCGGGCTTCCTACTCACCGAAGGCATCATTCGAAGTAGGGCAGAGCTGAACGGCGTTATCTATTGCCCCGACGTAACCAAGGAAGAGGAGCGCGAAAACGTGGTGCGCGCCGAGCTGGCTACTTCCGTCCCGGTGGATCTGCCGCGCCTGGAGCGCCACTTTTACACCAGCAGCAGCTGTGGCGTCTGCGGCAAAACCAGCATCGACGCGGTGCACGCCAGCAGCTGCCCCGTGCTCCCCACCGATGGCCCTTACTTGGAGGCCAGCATTATCCATGAGCTACCTGAGCGGCAACGGGCAGCCCAGGAGGTATTCGAGCAAACCGGCGGCCTGCACGCAGCGGCCCTCTTCTCACCCACCGGCGAGCTGCGCCTGCTGCGCGAAGACGTGGGGCGCCACAACGCCCTCGACAAAGCCATTGGTGCGGCCCTACTCAATGAGCAGTTGCCCTTGCACGATACCGTGCTGTTGGTGAGCGGTAGGGCCTCGTTTGAGCTGGTGCAGAAAGCGGCCGTGGCCGGCATTCCGGTGCTGGCCGCCGTGGGCGCCCCTAGTAGCCTAGCCGTGCAGGCCGCCGCTGGTTTCGGCATGACGCTGCTGGGCTTTGTGCGCCAGCAACGGTATAATATCTATTCGCACCCGTGGCGGATTAAGGGTGAAATAGTGAACTTGTAAGGGGTAGGTAAGCAAAATCATGTGTCATCCTGAGCTTGCGAAGGACCTTGTGCCCGCAGAACGAGTCGTTATTACGCTTGTCATTTCAGCCGTGAGAAGGTCCTTCGCAAGCTCAGGATGACACATGATTTTTCGACTTGCTACCTCTGACGTGGGTCGCAAATGCGTCAGCAGTTGCGCCTCTCTTCATCATTTCGCCACTCATCATCTCACTACTTCACAACCTCAAAACTTTCCTCTCCCACCCATGAAGCTCCGTTTTGAAGATAACACCCTACGCCTTCGTCTCTCGGAAGAGGAGGTAGCAACCTTCGGCGAAACCGGACAAGTAGCCTCCCACGTGCCACTGGCGCCCGGCCCCGACGGCACGCTCACCTACGCCCTGCAACGCGCCCCCGACAACTCCACGGCTGCTGCCGAAGCCCTGCGCGTGGCCTACCTGCCGGGGCGCCTCACGGTGCTGGTGCCCGAAACAGTAGCACACAATTGGGTTGCGTCCGAAGAAATTAGCCTTTCTGCTACCCTGCACGTAGCCGAAGCGACTGAGTTGCGTATATTAGTAGAGAAAGACTTAGGCTGCCGGCATTAGTACGCAAGTGGCTTTCCTGTGTAACTGAATCTAAACCACCCGAGACTGAAATGGAAGAATCACCGAAAACCAACCCGGCTAAGGCTGGCAAGAGCCAGGAGCAAAAGGCTGAAAACGCCCCGAAAAGTGGCGAGCGCCCAGATCAGGGCGAAGCGCCCGTGACTGACAACTACCGTCCCGACCCACAGGGCGAGCGGGACCAGGAAAATATTCCGGCCCCCGATGTGGCCGGTGCCAAATACAAGAACCCCATTCTGGCGCAGCCGCCAGAAGCTCTAACGGGCCTGAAGCTGGAAGAGCAAGCTAAGGTAGCGGCGGGCGTAACGGCCGTTATCAAATCGATGGAGTTTAGCTGGAGTGAAGGCGGCGTAGGCCGTGGCACCAAAGCTCTACTTGGTCTCAACCAGAAGGACGGTTTCGACTGCTCCAGCTGCGCCTGGCCCGACCCGGACCATCACCGCTCGGTGGCGGAGTTCTGCGAAAACGGCGCCAAGGCCACGGCTTCTGACGCCGACGACAAAGCCGCTGGCCCTGAGTTCTTTGCTAAGCATAGCCTAGCCGAGTTGTCGCGCATGACCGACCGCGACCAAAACAACGCGGGTCGCCTGACGCACCCAATGGTGAAGCGCCCCGGCGGTACGCACTACGAGCCTATTGAGTGGCCCGAGGCGTTCCAGATCGTGGCCAACGAGTTGAACGCGCTGGACTCGCCCAACGAGGCGGTGTTCTACACTTCCGGCAAAGTGCCCAACGAGCCGGCTTTCCTGTTCCAGCTTTTCGCTAAGCAGTTCGGCACCAACAACCTGCCCGACTGCTCCAACATGTGCCACGAAAGCAGCGGCGCGGCGTTGTCTACTACGCTTGGGCTAGGCAAAGGCTCGGTCACGCTGAATGATATTCATGAGGCGGAAGTCATCATGATTATCGGTCAGAATCCCGGCACCAACCACCCGCGTATGCTCTCTGCTCTGCAAGAAGCCAAGCGCAATGGAGCCAAAATTATCAGCGTGAATCCGCTGATCGAAGCCGGCCTCAACCACTTCAAAAACCCGCAGGATTTCATGAATCCGCTGCTGGTGCTGGGCACACTACTCGGCAACGGTACGACCATCACCGACGTGTTTCTGCAAGTGCGCGTGGATGGTGATATGGCCCTGCTGCGCGGCATTATGAAGCACCTGCTGGCCGCTGAGGAGTTGAACCCCGGTAAGGTAGTTGACCACGACTTTATTGCCGAGTATTGCACCGGCTACGATGCTGTGGTAGAGAACATCCAGAATACCAGCTGGGAGGATATTGAGGAGCTGAGCGGCTGCACCCGCGAGCAACTCTTGGAAGCTGCCAATCTGCTGGCGCACAAAAAGAAAATCATTGCCTGCTGGGCCATGGGCCTCACGCAACAGCGTCAGGGTGTGCAAACCATTCAGGAGCTAGTAAACCTGCTGCTGATGAAAGGCGCCGTAGGCAAGCCCGGCGCGGGCACCTGCCCAGTGCGCGGCCACTCCAACGTGCAGGGCGACCGGACCATGGGTGTGTGGGAACAGCCTACCAAGCAGTTCCAGGACTCGCTGGCAGAAGAGTTCAACTTCACGCCTCCTTACAAGCACGGCTACGATACGGTAGAAAGCATCAAGGCCATGTACAAGGGCAAGACGAAGGTATTCGTTAGCCTGGGCGGCAACCTGCTGGCGGCTGGCCCCGATACAGAAGTTATTGCCGAAGGCATGCGTAAGCAGAAGTTGACCGTATTTGTGGGCACCAAGCTCAACCGCGGCCACCTGACTACCGGCGAAACTAGCCTGCTGCTACCCTGCTTTACGCACGTCGATATCGACATGCAGAAATCGGGACACCAGATGACCTCCTGCGAAAACTCGATGGGTGTGGTGAGCCAGAACAAAGGCATTTTGGTGCCGCTGGCCGGGCAGATGATGAGCGAAGTTGCCATCCTGAGCGGCATTGCTATTGCTACCCTGGGCGAGCGAACCAACATTGCCGATTGGGTAGCCATGACGGAAAACTACGACGTCATCCGCGACCACATCAGCCGTGTGATTCCGGGCTTCGATAACTTCAACGAGAAGCTGCGTCGTCCTGGCGGGTTCTACCTGCCCAATGGCCCCCGCGACCGGAAGTTTACGACGGAAAACGGCAAGGCCAACTTCACCAAAACCGAGTTGGAGAAGTACACCCTGGAGCCCGACCAACTGGTGCTGATGACCATCCGTTCGCACGACCAGTTCAACACCACCATTTACGACTACAACGACCGGTACCGCGGCGTGTACGGCGAGCGGCGCGTACTGTTCATGAACAAGCAGGACATGGCCGACCGCGGCCTGGAGTCCAAGCAACTCATCGACATCACAAGCCACTACGAGGGTAATATGCGTACCGTGGAGAAGTTCCTGGCCATCCCGTACGACATTCCGCGCGGCAACGTGTCGGCGTACTTCCCCGAGGCCAACCCGCTAGTACCCGTTGCCAGCGTAGCCAAGGTCAGCAATACGCCTACCTCGAAATATGTAGTCGTGACAGTGGTGCCTTCGGAAGTGGCTAAGAAGACGCAGAAAGCTAAGCCGGAAGCGGTAGAGGCGTAACTGTAATTTGCTAACCACAAAGAGGCCCGACCGTTTTCACGGTCGGGCCTCTTTATGTTTGACAGGGTAGGAAACGCTAGAACGGATAGCCGATAGCAATATTCAGTTTCACTGGCTTGAAGCCAGTAGGTTTATCTTCATACAAGCCTTCCGGACTGCCTACCGGAGCTGCGAAAGAATACGGATAGATGAGCGGATACGCCGCGTCCAGACGAATCACGAAGAATTGCACGTCGATGCGGATACCGGCGCCAGCGCCCACGGCTATCTGTTTCATAAACGTGTTGAATTTGAACTGTCCATTCAGGCCGTCGGGGTTGCCATTGTCGTCGTAGGTGACGCGGCTGGGGTCGGCGTTTACCAGCCACACGTTGCCGGCATCTACAAACAGGGCGCCCTTCACGTAGGGAAACAGGTCCTGGCGGTATTCCACGTTGGCTTCCAGCTTGATGTCGCCTACCTGGTCGTAGAAGCCGCCTTGCTCGGCCGCCGTAGTGCGGTAAGTGCCGGGGCCGAGGCCGCGGGCGTTGAAAGCCCGGATACTGTTGGGGCCACCGATGCCGTACTGCTTGAGGTAAGGCAGCACGTCGGAGTTCTTGTAGGGCATCCCTACCCCAATCAGCAAGCGAGTCGCAAACTTGTTGCCGCTGGTAGGGTCGAGTGACGTACGGAAATAGTCGCGTAGCTCCAGGTTTACCTGGGTGTATTGCGAATAGGCCTGACCAAACAGCGTATAGGCGTCGCGCGGATTAGTGTCGCCTATGGGCGTTTTGCTGGCGCCTGCGAGGCTCTGAATCAGGTAGGCTAGATTACCTGATAAATTGATGCCCCCGCTAAAATAAATCTGGTTGCGCTTGTTGTCCAGCACCTGCTGGTTATAGGTGTAGGTATAGCTGCTACCCAGGATAAACTGTTGCCGAAAGCTGCGCGCTAGAAACGGCCGCTGGTCCAGAATATCCTGGAACCTACCCGTCACGCCGCTCAGGCGGTTGTATTGCAAGTCAATGGGTTGAAACTGCTGCTCGTTGGTGGCTTTGGTCTTCCAGGAGTAGCCGTAGCCCAGGTTGAACACGTCCTGCCGGAAATACTCGGTGCGCGACACCAGCTTATACCCTGCGTTGAAGAACGTGCGCGGCTGGAAGTCGGAGTTAGCCAATCGGATGTCGAACGGCGGCGTAATCAGGCGCGGTACCAGCAGCTTGGCATCAATACCGTACTGCGTGGACGTGATGCCCGACAACGTGCCCTTGCCCTGCTCTACCGACGCCGTGGCATTGACAATCAGCTGCTCGGCGCCGCGTAGGGCCGATCGGTTACGGTATTCCACCACCAAGGCCGGCCCCGTAAAGATGTTCGACACGTTCATTTGCAGCTCTGCCCGCAACGACTTCTTGGGCACCTGCGTCATGCGCACCAAAGAATTCAGCTTGCCGTACTCGGCCGAGTCGGGGGCATTGCGGGCCGGGCGGTACTGAATATCCACGTACTTAAACGTGCCCAGGCTCATGAGGCGGGCCAGGGTCTGGTCGGAGCGGCGACGACGATACACGCTGTCGGGGTACAGGAATACGGCGTTGGTAATGGCCTTGGCCCGGAACATCGACTCGTCGGGGAAATAACGGTAGCCCTGGTACATCATGGGCTGCACGTTGGTGGTAGTGTCGGAGAGCTTGAAGTCCGTGTTCAGCGTTACGCGGTTGAGCACGTAGGGGCGCGCTGCCTTGGGCGGAATCGTGCCCTTCACCTTCACGTACACGTTGGCCTCGTTATCAAGGGTGCTATCCACCTGAAAAAGAATGTACTCGGGCGTGAAGTAATAATAGCCCTGGTTCTTGAGGGCCGCGTCGATGCGGGTGCGCTCGTTGATGAACGTTTGCAGGTTATACGGGTCGCCTACCTTCAGCAACGTGCCCGGCTGGGTAGCCCGAATGGCGGCGTCCAGCAGCGTGTCGCGGTCGGGAAAGTGAATCTCCTTGATGCGATAGGGCTTGCCCACATTGGCCGTGTAATCAACGGAAGCCGTCTGGTCCTTCGTGATGATTTTGCTGGTGACGGTAGGCTTGAAGTACCCGTTGTTGTTGAGGCGGTTCCGCATCAAATCCTGCACGCGCTGGGTGTCCACTTCGGCCAGCAGCACCGGCTTTTCGCCGTACTTATCGGCCAGCCAGTGGCCCAGACCTTTTTCCTTACCTACCCCCATGTGCCAAAAGTACAGCTTAGGCCGCAGGCCCAGAATGGAGCTGTTGGGCTTAGGCGCAATCACGCCTTCCAGCTGGGTAGTCAGCTCACTTTCGTTGGGAATAGCTGCATCCGACTTCAGCTTTACGGTGCTACCCGTGTAGAGCTTGGAGCCTTCGGGGATGAACTTGGTGCCGCTGCACCCGGCCACCGCCAGCCACAGCGAGGCCACCAGCACCGAGAGCGGAAACGAGAAGCGGGACATCATCGGGGAAGAAAAACGAATCAAAAGGCAGAAATAAAAGGCGAAACAATGAGCAGGGAGGGCGCGAAGATAGCGCCAGAACCCGGCGCGCTACCGCTGGGTAGAGTCGCGCCGAGCCACGGTGCGGGCGCGAGTAGAGTCCCGGCGCGCTGTGGTGCGGGTGGAGTCGCGCCGGGCGGGTGCTGCGGCAGTACGGGTGGCAGTAGAGTCCTGGGCAGCTTTCTTTTCTTCCTTGTCCTGGCGGCGGCGCTGCTTGCTTTCCTGCTTCACATCCTTATCGATGCCCTTAAACAGGTCGGCCAGGTTTTGGTAGTCGCGCTGGAAAATCAGGGAGGCCCCGTTACGCACGTACTGCCCATCAATGTCGCCGTAGGCGTTGTTGCGGTAGGCGCGTAGGCGCAGGCGGCCGTTGGCCAGGATGTTGTACTCAATGCTCACGTCGCCCCCAAAGTTGCTGACGCTCTGGTTGCCCTGCGAGGCAGGGTTACCGCCAGCTAGGGGCACATCGGTACCCAGGCGCACCGTGAGGCGGTTATTGAGCAGCTGGCGGCGCACGGCCACGTTCAGGTCGGTGCGGGTGCTCTGGTTGCCAGCCTTATCGAACTGATTCTGCGAGTCTACCCCCAGCTCTACGCCCAAGTTGGAGAGGTAGCTACCTGTGAGGTTGTTGAGTTGCTGGGTGAGCACCTGGCTAGCCGAGCCGCGCAGCTGGTCGCCCACAATGCTACCCCCACCTGTCGACTGGAAGGGGTCGTCGGTCATGAAGCGGCCCAGTACTAGCAGGGAGAACACCTGCTTGTTTAGCTCGCTGGTTTCGCTGGGCTGCCGCAACTGCGCCAAGCGGTTTTCAATCTGCGGACGTAGCGGAGAGCTGTTGTTTTCCGGCAGCTTAATGTCGAAATCAATCAGCGGCTTCAGCATCTCGCCTTTCACATTCAGAAACACGCGGAACGGGATGGTGTTGCGGGCCAAGTTCTTGTCTGTGTCAGAGTTGGTGCCCTGCGACGACAGCAGCTCCGAAGGCGCGGCCTTGATGTTATATATGGCCGACACGTTCAGTTGGGCGTTGTACGGGTCGCCGGCCCATACAATGGTGCTACCCTCCGCAATTTCGAAGTCGCGCTCTACCAAGTCATACAGCGACATATGGTACTGACCTTCTTTCACGGCCAGCGCCCCGCTGAGCGTGATAGTACCGGCCGGGTCAATGGCAGTGTTCAGCGTGCCCGATGCCTGCACGCGCAGGTTGTCACCGGTGATGGGGTCGATGATGATGGTGAAGGGCGTATCGTCGTTGATGGTGATGGTAGCGGCAATATCGAAGCCTGCTGCCGTCTGCGCCGAATCAACTTGTACTTGCCGGGCCAGCATGGTATCCAGCGGCGCGCTCTTGTCGATGAACTGCACAATGCCTTCGCTCTCTACCTTACCGGCTTCGTCGTTGGGCACTACCACCGTCAGGGCCGAGGGGTCTACCACGGTAGCCGTGGTACGTACTCTAGGTAGGTTCAGGTCGCCAGTGATTCGGGTATCCGAGTCTACTACCAGCTTGCCGTAGTACAGCTCGTTGTCCTTGGCTGTGCTCTGCACGGCAATGAAATCATTGGTAGTGGCCCGAAGCTGGAAGCGGTAGTCGTCGATGTAATTCTGCGTCAGCACGTAGCCATTCACCACCGCTTTGTTGCGCAGCGAGTCTAGAATCGTGAAGTTGTCAAAACGAATGCCCCGGTCGTCGAACACCAGGCTCTCGTTGGGTAGGGTGAAGGGCGAGCCGAGCTGCGTGATGCGGAAACCCGCGTCGTTGGTGTTCAGGCTCCCCCTAATCTCGGGCGCCGTGGTAGTGCCTGCAATGCTCATCTGGCCCGTGAGGTAGCCGCTCATGTCCTTAATCTCGCCGGCCGCGAAGGGCTCGGCGGTGGCTAGGTTCAGGCGCGTTACGTTCACGTTCATATCCAAAGCGCCGCTGGCGAGGTAGGCGCCGGTGGCGCGCACGTCGTTGTTGTTGGGGCCACCGGTCAGGCGGGCATCCACCTCGTAGCGGTCGGTGGTAGGGTTAGTGGCTTTCAGCGATACATCCCCAATCACCGACTTATTATAAGCAAATTGGTTGAGGTTCGCGTCGGCTGTGAAGGCCATGCGCGGCTGCCCAATGGCCCGCACCACAGCTTCGCCGTTCAGCGTGCCGCCTACCAGCGAGTCCTGCAGGCCGCCGGCCGTAGCCAGCATGTTCAGGTCGAGGTTTTGAAGGCGGGCTTGCAGCGGATAGTCGGCGCCGGGTAGGGTTTGCAAAGCAATTAGCTGGTTGCCTTGGCTCAGGTTCACATTCTCGGCCCGAATGGCGCCGCTGTTCACGTTGTAAGCAATGGAGTTGTTGGGCGCCACGGTCCACTGCTGATCGTTGAGCACCAGCTTGGGGTCGAAGCTGAACGAGTAGGCATCACCCTGTTCGAGCACTTGCAACGCGCCAGCTAAGTCCAGCTTAGTGGTGCTGTCCTTTTCGGCAATGCGCAGGTGCGTGCCTACCTTGTTATTGGCGATGCTACCCGTGAGGCTGGGGTGGGGGAGGCGCAGGCTAGTGTCTTGGGTTACCTGGTTGAGACGCACGGCATAGTCTAGTTTCTGCGGGTCCGACGATACATTCAGGCGCAGCGAATCCATGCGGTAGCCGGTGTACACAATCACCGGCACGCGGGCGTTCATAGTCAGGTCGGCATCGCGGCTGTCAAAGCTACCCGTCAGCTTGAAGGGCGACAGGGTAGTGAGGCCATCCACCATGCTGGTAGCAATGCGCGTATCCAGCAAGCTGGCATCGAAGGTGAACTGCCGCACAGGGCCACCCGGCTGGTAGCGCACACCCGGCAAATCGAAATAGCGGTCGATGTGCTCTTGCAGCACTGTGGCCAGGTCGCCGAGCGGGGTGTTGCCTTGCAAGTTCACGGCCAACACATTCGAGTCCAGGTTCAAGGACGTGTTGCCCGGCTGCTGCACAATCTTGCCCTGCAACCGGTCGAACACGATGGGTTGATTGTCGAGCACAATGGCTACGTCGGTACCCGAGAACGTGCCGTTGATGGTGTTGGCGCTGGCTCCGCTCAGGTCGAAGTTCAAGTTGCCCTGCACCCGCAAATCACCGCCGGTATAGAAGCCCAGCTTGGTGAGGTTGGCGCCTTTGATGTTGGTATTGAAGCTGTACGCCGGGTTGTCGGCGTCGCGCAGATTTACTACCCCGTCGAGCGTGAAGGCCAAGTTGGCGTCTTTCTCGCTACGGGCCGTGATGTCGTACTTGTTGCGGTCGATGTCTACCACCGCGTTGATGTCGTGATATACGTAGCCCTGGTAGCCCGCACGTTGCACGTCGGCCACCAGGCGGCCTACCATGGTATTAGGGTCGAGGCCACGGCCGTTGAAGCGGCCGGTGGCCGTTACGCTGCCAATGGTGGGGTCGCGTAGTACCTTACCCACATTGAAATTCTGCACGGCAAAGCGGGCCGTAATGGGTTCCCTACCAGCCGGACCGGCTTCCATGTTCACCACGGCATTGGCATTTCCGTAGGTGGTTTGCACCTTCAGATTGGTGTCAAATACCATGGCCGTGGGCCTACCCTTGAAGGTGCCCGATGCGGCAATGTTGGGGGGTAGGGAATAGCCAGCCGGAATAGTACCCTTGGGTACCAAGCTCCGAATGTCGGCGTCGGTGGTCGTAAACTTCTGCACGTCGAAATCGGCATACAGGCGGCGGTCCGTTTCGGGCAGGCCCTGGATGCGGCCACTGCCCACCACCTGCGTATTGCGGAAGCCCACAAAGTTCAGGTTGCGAATGCGCATGTCGCCCACACGGCCGTCCACCTGCCCACTAATCAGCACTGATTGATCGGGGCCAGTGGTGAAGGGTGGGGTGCTGGCAATGTCGGGGTAGAGGTAGAGAATGTCGCGGAAGCCGATGCGGGTTTCGCGCAGGTCGCCCTCAATCTTGAGGTTGGCAATATCGTCAGCAATGCCGCCCAGGCTTTCGTAGCCCATAGCCAGCGTGCGCCGGATGCGGGTATTGGGCGTTACAAGGTCGAGATTATCCAAGCGCGTTTGCACCGAATCGAATATCACATCGGCCTCGGCGTGGTTGATCTGGAAGCCGCTTTGCTCCTTGCCCTTCAACTCGTTGATGCGGCCGGTAGTGCTGTTTTCAGTGTATACTAGGTTGTTGGTTTGCAGGGCCAGGTCCGTAAAATCCAGGTGGTTGTAGTCCATGGCCGGCACGCGGGTCTTCTGCTTGGGCTCGTTGAAGTTGTCGAACTTCACATCCAGCCCGCTGATGTCAGACTTCTTCAGCGTCACGGCCCAGCTGGTCGAGTCGCCGGTGGTTTTGGTTACGGCGCTATCCAATCCGCGCACTACCTCGGCGGGGTTGATGGTGCGCTGCTCCGTCGGTATG
Organism: Hymenobacter defluvii; assembly: GCF_017589435.1. Classification (NCBI taxonomy): domain Bacteria; kingdom Pseudomonadati; phylum Bacteroidota; class Cytophagia; order Cytophagales; family Hymenobacteraceae; genus Hymenobacter; species Hymenobacter defluvii. The sequence goes on along the minus strand of NZ_JAGETX010000005.1, from coordinate 177,664 downwards.
TCTTTGTTCTGGGCGTAGGCGAAGGTGCTGTTCTTGAGCACCAGCGAGTTCAAGGCTACCTTGCTGTTAATCAGGTCGATGTTATCAGCGGTTACTTCTGCCTGCCCAATTTTCGTATTGATGTACTGCCCCGAGGGGTCATCCTGGTACACCAGGCTCACGGTATCCAAGTTCACTTTGTTTAGGTCGAACGTGAGCGTGAGTGGCTCAGAAGGTGTGTCCGGCGTTATTTTAGTTTGCCGAATATTGAAGCCGGCGCGGGCCAGTTTGGCATCACTAACCCGGTAAATGGACTTATCTACGTCTACCTCCTCCATATTCACGGCCAGCTCGCCTACCCGGCTGCGCACGTTCATGCCATCTACCTGGTCCTGGTAGGTCAGGAAAATATTGGTCAGGCGCACATCGCCGATGTTGTATTTGAAGCCGCCCGTGGTGTCGGCGGGGGTGGTGGTAGCCGTATCGGCAGTAGCGAAAGCGGCCGTGATGTAGTCGAAATTGTAGGCGCTGTCGGGCTCGGTGCGCGTGATGTGCACGGTGCCGTCGTTCAGCTCCAGGGAGCTAAGGTTGATTTCCGACTTAGTGAGAGCCCACAAATCCAGATCGACGCCTAAATGGCCCACCGACACCAGTGTATCACCTTTTTGGTCTTCCAGATACACCCCGTCTAGACTGATGGCGTGCTTGAAATCCGTGCGAAACTTACCGATGCGCACCTCCGTGCCAATCTTATCTTGCAAGTAGGAAGCTGCTTTGTTGGCAGCAAAATCCTGCACTCCCGGGAATTGCAGCGCAACGACCACTCCCATAATAAGAAGCAGCACAAAGGCCAGCAAACCAAGAATACCGTAAAGGATGCGACGGGCGAAAGTAGGCAAGGGAAATAGGCAAAAAGAGATTGAATCGAGATAACCAACGCAAAACTACCCGCTTAGGTTGGCTTCGGAGGCTATTAGCTATTGACCGATGGCTGTTAGCTTCTTCCACATAAAAGCCGACGTTAACAGCCATCAGCTAATAGCTAACAGTTGTAGCTTCGCACCCGGTTTGGTCGTAAACCCTACCAGACCCTTCGCATTCTTTTCCTACTCACGCGCTGCGTATGATTCTCCGTTTTTCTATTCCCTACTTCACTGCCTGGGGGCAACGCCTGGTGGTATGCGGTTCTGAGCCTAGCCTGGGCAACTGGAACCTTGATCAGGCTCTAAACCTGCACTTCGACCCCGCCGTGGGCACCTGGAGCCAGGAAATTACCCTGCCGGATACCGCCAGCGGCACCGTCTCCTATAAGTATATGTTGCTGAACCAGCAGGACGGTACCCAGGAGTGGGAATGGGGGCCTAATCGTACTATCGACTACCAGCAGGGACAATACCAGCGCGTCCTGCTGCACGATTTCTGGCGGGCACCCGCCGAACCCGAAAATGAGCTGTTTACGGCCGCTTTCACCGAGGCCTTGATGCGCCGCCCTACCTCCGCGCCAGCTGAGGCTGCCACGGAGGGCGTGACTGGCAACACCGCGGTGCGCTTCCAGTTGGCCGCGCCGCGTGTGCCCTCGGGTTGCCAGGTGTGCGTGCTGGGCTCCGATGCCGCCCTGGGCGCTTGGGATGCCAAGCAGGCCCTAGTGCTATCGGATGCCGACTACCCTACCTGGCACGCCGACATAACCCTGGCCCAACCCGACCGCATTGCTTTATATAAGTATGGTATCTGGGACCCGGCCACCCAAACCATGGTGCAGCTGGAAACCGGCGAAGACCGGGTGCTGCCGCCTTCCGAGCAGGAGTACACCCTGCGCGTGCGCGCCGACGAAAACTTCCGCTACACCACCGGTCACTGGCGCGGGGCCGGCGTGGCCCTCCCCGTGTTTGCCCTGCGCAGTCAGCAAGGCCTGGGGGTAGGGGAGTTCCCCGATCTGAAGCTGCTTATGGACTGGGCTGTGCGCACCAACTTGCAGTTGGTGCAGGTATTGCCCATCAACGATACCACCGCTACCCATACCTGGGTAGACAGTTACCCCTACGCCGCTATTTCGGTGTTTGCCCTGCACCCGCAGTACCTGAACCTGGATGCGGTGGCCGAGCTGCAAGACCCCGCCGACCGCGCCGAGCTGGACCGCCTGCGTGAGGAGCTGAACGCCAAGGATTTTGTGGACTACGAGCCGGTGATGAACGCCAAATGGGCGTTTATTCGCAAGCTCTACCAGCAAGAGAAAAAGCAGTTCTTATCCGATCCGGCGTTCAAAGCGTTTTTGCAGGAGCAGCGCAGCTGGCTGGTGCCGTACGCGGCCTTCTCAGCCCTACGCGACCGGTTCGGGACGGCCGATTTTCAGCAGTGGCCCCAGGAGTTCCGCGCTCCGCACGACCTGGAAGCTCTCACGGCCCAGACGCAACCCGACTTCGACGAGTTTGGTGTGCACTTCTTCACGCAGTTTCACCTCGATAAGCAGCTGCTTGAGGCCGTGAACTACGGCCGCGAGCGGGGCGTGGTACTGAAGGGTGACCTGCCCATTGGCATCTACCGCCACTCGGTAGATGCGTGGACCCAGCCTGAGCTGTACCATATGGACCGCCAAGCCGGCGCCCCACCAGACGACTTCTCTACCACCGGCCAGAACTGGCGCTTTCCTACCTACAACTGGGAGCGCATGGCCGAGGACGATTACGCGTGGTGGAAGCAGCGCATGGGCCACTTAGCCCGCTACTTCGACGCCCTGCGCATCGACCACATCCTAGGCTTCTTCCGCATCTGGGAGATGCCCGGCAACTCGGTGGAGGGTCTACTGGGCCACTTTGCGCCGGCCCTACCCCTGCACCGCGATGAGATTGAGCGCCGCTTGGGTTGGTTTGACTATGGCCGTCTGTGCATGCCCTACATCCGGTGGCACATGCTGCAAGACATCTTCCACGACCAGGCCCAGGCCGTGTACGACGAGTACATGGACGATGCTGGTTACGGTGCCATCCAACTGAAGCCGCACGTGGCCTCGCAGCGGCAGATTGAGGCATATATAGACGAGAAGATTGCCCGCGAGCCGCATAGCGCTGACCACTACAAGTGGCTGCGTACAGGCCTGTATCAGTTGGTGAACGAGGTGCTGTTCCTACCCGCTGGCAACGACTATTACCACCCGCGCATCACGCTCAACAAAACCTACTCCTTCCGCGAGCTGGACGGCGACGAAGCCCGCCGTCGACTCTACGACGACATCTACATCAATTTCTTCTACGGCCGCAACGAGGAGTTCTGGCGCGAGCAGGGCCTCATTAAGCTGCCGCCCGTACGCTACGCCACCAACATGCTGATTTGCGGCGAAGACCTGGGCATGGTACCTGCCTCGGTGCCCGGCGTGATGAAGCAGCTTGGCATCCTGGGCCTCAACATCCAGCGTATGCCCTCCGACCCCAAGGTGGAGTTCGGCCACCCCGACGCGGCGCCCTACCTCTCCGTCGTTAGCCCCGGCTCGCACGATATGAGCACCCTGCGCGGTTGGTGGGAGGAAGACCGCCAGAAAACCCAGCACTTCTTCGAAAACACGCTGGGCCACTGGGGCGAGCAGGCGCCTTATTACTGCGAGCCGTGGGTGGCCCGCGAGATTGTGGCGCAACACCTGCACTCGCCTGCCATGTGGGCCATTTTCCCGCTCCAGGATCTGTTGGCTCTCAGCGCCGACCTGCGCCGCGAGAACCCGCAGGACGAGCAGATCAACGTGCCCGCCAACCCGCAGCACTTTTGGAAATACCGTCTGCACCTCGATTTGGAAGACCTGAATCGGGCCACCAATTTCAATCACGAGTTGCACCAGTTGGTGGCCATGTGCAGCCGTGACCTAGTGTAGCCACATAACTGCCCCCTGCCTGCTTACTCAGGTAGATCGTCTAAATACTCGAAAGCCCAATGCTACCTCTGTAGTATTGGGCTTTTTTAATATATATTTTATTGAAAAAGTTATAAAAAATTGCTTTATGAGCGTATTCCATCTGAACTTGTCAAAGTGAATATATAAAAAAGTGAATTAAACTTTTTAAGAGTGATGGTTTAATTATTATTGATTTAAATATTACCTAATGCTATTTATTAATAATTGTAAATAGTACTAGGTAATGATTTTAATTAAATGCCCCTAATGCACCTGTTTTGCGTCAATGTATTGGCTCAATATTGGGTAATTACGGTGCAAATAAGCGCCTAGTTTATTCTCATATAGCTGTTGAATAGTCAATTATGAGAATGAATGCTGTGCGTATGATTGCTTGAAATAAACAATGACAATTAATTATTATTGTCTATTTCCTAAAATGAAATAGTTTGATTCAAAAATAGAAAGCTTGATTTTATTTTTTGTGGGTAGTATATAATGGGTGGTTAAGAAGAACAAGTGGCTACAGGCTTAAATCGAGCATATTATATGATGGACAGAAGGTGCGCAGGTTGCTGCAAAGACCTTGTCCAGATTTCCCAGATTGAGTATTCAGCTGCTTAATACAATTTAATACAAGCGGATCCTCCCCAGTTCTCGCATCTCACTAAAAAACTTTATTATATGAAAACAACCTTACGCTTGTTGGGGCTACTGCTAGCCCTGATTCCTCTGGGGCTCCCGCCGGCCTGGGCACAAACCTCGGCCTGCACACAAACGAATACCCTGAACTACGCAACGGCCAGTACTGGCGACCGACGTACCGCCACTGAAACGTCAGCAGGTACGTCGTTCACATACAGTGGCTATGCTAGCAGCGTACCTAGTGGGCAAACAAATTTGTTTTCAGTAGGCACAACTGCCCAGCTCAGCGGGCAGTCGCTGATCTGGCAGCAGGACAACACCAACAACGCTGGGGCGAATACCTCGTCGGTCACCATGACTTTCACTCGTCCGGTGAATGGCCTGACAATGGTTTTGCAGAACATTGACGCGGGTACTATCAGCAACGGGGGGAGCGACTTTATCGACGACCTAACGTTTGAGGCATATATCAACGGGAGCACGGAGCCGACTACCCTAACCAGTAGCAACTTTATTACGGGGACTAACAACGAATATGTAAGTGGTGGTCAGGTTCGTGGTACGGTTAACACGCCGGCAGGCAATACGGCTGCCAACGTAACGGCTAGCATGCCCAATGGCCTTACCAAGTTGGTTGTTCGCTACAGCAACACGTCTCCTTACACGGCTGGGAATAGTCGCTTGCAAACGCTGGGCATCAACTCTGTTGCGTGGTGTGCGCAGAGCGATATTTATGCACTGTATACAAGCGGCTCTCCCTCAGTTGTGTCCGGTGGAACCGCTACCTACACCGTGCAGTTCGGCAACAACGGTCCGGATGCGGCTGCTACAAACGTAGCCCGCACCGTAACGCTACCCACTGGCGCAGTGGTGACCAGCAACGGGGGCGGCACCGTATCAGGCAATACCATCAACTTTGGTACAGTGCCTTCTCTTGCATCAGGAGCCAGTCAATCGTTTACGTATGCCTATAGAGTACCTGCTGCGATAGGAAAATATGATAACGTGGCAGCCGTATCAGGTACCACCTCAAGCGACCCGGTAGCTAATAACTCTGCTGTGCTGGAGTTGGCAGTTACGGCAACTTGTAACAATACGGTTGCACTAAACTACGCCACCCGTGCTACGGGAGAAGATTGGCGCAACCGGGCGTTGCAGGGAGTGCCCACTGCCAGCTCCGTTACGCGGGCAAGCACTACCTATACTTCCAACGACAACATCAGCACGCTACAGGTAGGAACACTGAACAATGTGCAAACACTGGTTTGGAACGCTAACTACACCAGCGGCAACAGAGCAAATAATACTTCTACTGTTACCTACAACTTTGATCGGCCTGTTGCCAACCTTCGCCTAAATGTGCAGGACATAGATGCCATTGCCAATGGTGGTTTGCTAGGTATTGGAACGTCTGGTTTTACGGATGAGGTAACCTTTATGGGCAACAACAACGGCGTTAACGTAGTGCCGGCCGTAGACAAGGTGAATCCTGCTTCTATTTATGTAAACGTTGCCAATAACGTTGCCACCGGCGTAGTCGCTGCGGGTCGGAACGCAAGTTCCAACGACGCTTCGGTCACGGTTACCTTTCCGATGCCCGTTACGTCTATCACGCTCACGTACCGCAACGTGACTACTACGGCAACCTTCACCACCCAGGCTATTGGTATCAATGATATGAGCTGGTGCCGTGTCGAGCCTATTGCCAACGACATCACGAATACGAGCCTGCCGGGAGGCATTGGGGCCACCCGCATTGCAAACCTGACCGGCTCGGCTGATGGTACCATTCAGTCGTATAGGATTACGGCGCTGCCTGCCAGTGCGCAGGGCGCGCTCTACGTAAACAACACCGTACTAAACACCACCAACTTCCCCGGGTTGGTGCTGACGCCAACGCAGGCAACGCAGCTCTTTTTTGCGCCGGCGGCTACTTTCAGCGGCAACGCTAGCTTCGCCTACACCGTGACCGACGACAGCGGTACGTCGGACGCGACGCCGGCCACCTACACCATTCCCGTAACGGCTACCGGCGCTAGCGGTACACCGGCTCCCTGTGCTACGCCCGGCAAAGATGGCTCGGTGGCCAGCCTAACGGTGAACCCCGACACGTACTACCCCAGCACAGCCCCCCAAACCCTGAATGCAGGTGCTACCTCTATTGCAGTGGGCGCCGCTACGGGTACTACCCTAACTAACATTGAGGCCGGCGACCTGCTCCTAGTTATTCAGATGCAAGGGGCTGACATCAACTCTACCAACACCGATGCCTACGGCGATGGGGTGACTGGCGGCGGCGCAAGCGGCTACCTCAGCACGGCTAGCTTCACGGCGGGCACGTACGAATACGTGGTGGCCAGTAGCACCGTAACGGCAGCGGCGGGCGGTACCATTCAATTGGCTACCCCGCTGGTGAATGGCTATCAGAATGCGGCGGCTACCACCACGGCCGGGCAGCGGCGCTTCCAAGTGGTGCGCGTTCCGCAGTACGGCAACCTAACGCTAGGCGCTACCATCTCGGCGGCAGCCTGGAATGGTTCTACGGGTGGTATCCTGGTCATGGATGTGGCGGGGGTGCTGAACCTGAATGGCTTTACCATCAATGCCACGGCGGCTGGCTTCCGTGGCGGTGCAGGCCGCACGCAGACCAACGCGAATAGAGGAGATCTGGCGTACGTTACTACGTCGGCTTCTAATAACAACGGGCAGAAAGGCGAAGGCATTGCGGGCACTCCCCAATACGTCTTCAACGGGACGGCATTGGTCAATACCGGGGCCGATGGGTACCCTAGCGGTAGCAACGGCCGTGGCGCCCCTGGCAACGCGGGCGGCGGCGGCAACGATAACATTGACAACAGTGGCGGCGGCGGCGGCGGCAACGGTGGCCGCGGTGGCCGCGGTGGCAATAATTTCGCCAGCAACTTAGCTATCGGTGGCGAGCCGGGCGCATCCTTTGCGGAAGTTAGAAGCAGCCGTCTGATTATGGGCGGTGGCGGCGGTGCCGGTAGCACCAATAACAACAGCGGCACGCCTGCCAACGGCTTGGCCAGCAGCGGTGCCATCGGTGGCGGTATCATCATGGTGCGCACTGGTTCTGTAATAGGAACAGGCTCATTGATTGCAAACGGAGCCGCCGCCAACAACACCGTAGCCGACGATGGCAGCGGTGGTGGTGGCGCGGGCGGCTCTATCCTACTAACGGCCGTGAATACCAGCGGCTTGGCCAACGTGACGCTGACGGCAAACGGTGGTACCGGTGGCACCAACACGGGCAGTGGCACCACGGGCTACCACGGCCCGGGCGGCGGCGGCGGTGGCGGGGTAGTACTGGCAAATGGTGCGGTAGCTGCCGCTTCAAGCGCAGCAGGTGCGGCCAATGGCTTAACCTCGAGCAGCAATGCCTTTGGGGCAGCAGCAGGCAGCGTGGGCGTAAGCAACGCGCAAATCAATGGCAGCATTGCCAACAGCACAGTGGGCACCACGTGCGCGGCCGACGTAACGACTACCCTGGACGGGCCTACCCGCCTGAATCCTGGTCAGCCTTCGGGCAACTACACAGTAACGTTTACCAACGTAGGCACTGCTACGGCCAATGGAGTAGTACAAACCGTAACGCTGCCTGCCGGTGTAACGAGCGTGCTGGTACCCGACGGTGCTATGTATAATCCGACAACGCGTGTTATCACCTTTGTGAGCATGACGGGTATTACGCTGAGCAGCCGGGCCAGCAATCCCTATCAGTTTAGCTTTACGACACCCAAGCAAACCGGCGACCTGATGCTGATAAGCAATGTAAGCACCACCACAAGCGAGGGCGTGAATGCAGCCGCCAATCAGGCTACCCTGACAGCCACGCTAAACATGGCCGCCGACGTCGCCATTACGGTAGCTACACCCACTAACCCGGTTACGGCTGGGCAAACAGGTACGTTCAACGTGACGCTTTCAAACGTGGGTACAAGCGCTGCCTCTTCGCCTACGGCGCAACTACAGCTGCCGGCCGGCCTGATGGGAGTGAATGTAACCGGCACAAACGGGGTAGCGGGAACGTACAACCCAACCACGGGCCTTGTGACGTATACTTTCCCGAACGGGAACGAAGCGTTGGCCAGCGGCTTTTCGGCTACATCGGCCATTACCTTTACAGCGCCCGCTACGGGTCCGGTAACCGCTACCGCCACCATTGGCACAACCACCTACGAGGCTGGGCAGACGGCGAATAACGTGGCCACCATCATGCTCAACATCACGCCTGCCTTCGACCTGGCTACCAGTATTTCGGGCCCTACCTCTACGGTGGCAGGAACCCTTACTACCTTCACGGTGCTGACGACCAACGCTGGCCCCTCGCCCGCCAGCGGCGTAACGCAGTTCGTGCAGCTTCCTGCCGGGCTAAGGGACGTATTCGTGTCGAATAACGGGACCTACGACGGTACTTCCGGTATTGTCACCTTCCCCACGTTGGCAACGCTGGCCAATGGTGTGAGCGTAAACAATATCATCAGCTTCGCGGCACCCGCAACGGGCTTCACGGCCACGGCCAATGTGACACCCACTGCCGGCGACTTATTTCCGAACAACAACAGCGCGGCCGCTCCGGCTACTACTGTAGCACCAGCTACCAGCGCGCAAGCCAACGTGTACACGAACATTACGCTGCCTGTGGTTAATGTGGCTCCAGGCGATGCAGTGATTTTCACCGTGGCAACGGGTAACGCGGGCCCCGCTACGGCCACCGATGTGGTACAGCAAGTAGCGTTGCCGGTTGGACTGAACAACGTGCAGGTAACAGGTGGCGGCACCTACGACCGCACAACGGGTATTGTATCCTTCCCCGCTGCCAGCCTCGCTAGTGGCACCGCTACCTCGCAGATGATTATGCTAACAGCCCCTGCGGCCGGTACCGTGCTGGCTGTGGCCAGCGTTAGCTCAACTATATCAGACCCTATGCTGGCAAACAACGCCGCCTCGGCGGCAGCCGTTGTAACGCCGCAGGCCGATGTAGCTACCACGCTGCAAGGGCCACAATCGACCGTGGCAGGACAGTCGGTGACCTACACCGTGACTACCTCCAACAATGGCGCGGCAGTGGCATCCAACGTGGTGCAGCTCGTGCAGATTCCGGCTGGTTTGGCGGGGGTGAATGCCGGCGCCGGTATTTACGATGCCACAACGGGCATCATTACCTTCCCGGCTATTGCCAGTCAGGCGGTTGGCAGCACGGTTACGAGTAGCATCACGTTTACTGCTCCGGCTACTGGCTCGTTCACGAGTACGGCCTACGTAAGCGCCGCTACCCCAGATGCCGTACAAACCAATAATACGGCCTCCATGACCACCGCTACCCAGCGCAATTCAGACGTAGCCGTGTTCCTAACAGGTCCCGCTACTACGGTAGTAGGCAACCCCGCCACCTATGCCGTGACGACCACCAACATCGGGCCGTCGATTGCTGCTGGTCAAACTACAACGGTGCGGCTACCCGCCGGCCTGGGCGCAGGCAACGTGACCATCACGGGCGGCGGCACCTACAATAATACAACCGGTGTTGTGACCTTCCCGGCTGTAACGGAACAGGCCGTTGGCGCAGCGGGTACCATCACCAATACCATTACATTCCTGGTGCCCGACGTAGCGCAACTAACCATATCGGCCAACGCTGCAACCGTAGCAGGCACCAACGACCCGAGCCTGGGCAACAACACGGCGGTGATCAGCACCACCGTAGGAACGGCTACTCTTGCACAGGTAGATGCGCAAACGACCATTACGGCCAACGTAACCAGCCAGACGGCGGGGCAGCCCATTGTCTTCACGGTGACTACAACCAACGCCAGCACTACCACGGAAGCTACCAATGTAGTGCAGCAAGTGGCATTGCCCGCTGGTTTGACTAACGTAACGGTAGAGGACGGCGCGTATGATCCGCAGTCAGGTCTGGTGACGTTTGCAAGGCTGAGCACGCAGCCCGCGGGTACTACCCGCAGCCGCACGATTACGGTGAACGCACCCGGTGCTGGTCCGTTGGTGGCTCGCGCTAGCGTATCAACCGACAATCCGGATGCTGCGCCAGCCAACAACTTCGCCACGACCAGCGTGACCATCAGCGCCCGCGCGGATGTGGCAACGACCGTGAGCGGACCTGCAACCGCACTGCCCGGCGCCACGGTTACGTATAGTGTCGTAACACTAAACAACGGTCCGTCGGCCGCCGCAAATGTGGTGCAAACCGTTACGCTACCGGCCAACGTGACCAACGTTGTACTGCCAGCTGGCGCTACCCGAAACGGCGATGTGGTGACCTTCCCGACCATTGCCTCGCAAGCGGCTGGGGTAGCCGGACAGGTGACCAACAGCATCACCTTCACGGCGCCCGAGCCAAGCTTCGATGTAACCAGTTCGGTAACGTCGGCCACAACGGATGTGAACCTTAACAACAATACCTCAACGCAGACAACGGCGCTATCCAATCAAGCGCCGGTTGCCAACACGGTGGTAAACAGCCGACAGTCACCGCAGGGCAATACGGCCGGCCGCCTGGCCATTACGGCACTAAGCGGCCGCGATGCCGATGGACAGATTGCGTTCTATACCATCACATCGCGCCCGACTGCAGCACAAGGGGTATTGTATCTGAATGGTAATCCAGTGGCGAACAACCAACTCATCTTTGCAATGGATGCAGAAAAGCTAACGTTTGATCCGGCTGCCGGCTACGTGGGTAACGTGTTTTTCACCTACACAGCCACGGATAACGCGAGTACCGTATCGGCTCCTGCACTGTATCAGATAGTAGTTGGGCGCGATAATGCCGCGGTGTACACACTTGCCGCTATGAAGGGTAGTAACGAGCTCTACCAGAATGACGATGTTATTGCATCTGTATTCGATGTGAACGGGGGCGTATACAACGCTGCCACGCCGCAGGGCATAATCGACAACGGGGTGCGCCAAGCGGTAGCAGCTGACCAGACCAGTGTCGAGCAGCTCAGCGCGTTGGGTATGGCGCTCGATCCTGCCACAGGACGCCTCTATGTGCTGGACCGCACCAAGCTGCGGGCGGGTAGCTACACCACAAACATCACGACAACAGATGCCAATGGTGGTATCACTACGCAGGCATTGGCCTTCACCATTGGCGGGCAGCCGCTGCCAGTAGAGCTAGTGAGCTTTGCAGCTAAAGCAGCGCAGCAGAATGCGGGACTAACCTGGCGTACGGCTTCGGAGAAAAACAACGACCACTTTGTGGTAGAGCGCTCCATAGATGGTCTCACGTTTGTGACGGTAGGCACCGTGAAAGGCAACGGCTCCACCTCCGCTGCCCACGACTACCACCTGACGGACGTGGGCGCTGCCCGGGTAGCGCAGCAACTCTATTACCGCCTGCGGCAAGTAGATCAGGATGGGACGGAGTCGCTCTCGCCGGTGCGTACCGTGACATTTGCCAGAGAGGTAGCAACTGCTCCCACCCTGTATCCAAACCCTGCCAATACGAGCACCAAACTCGATTTGAGTGGTCTGCCGTTAGGTCCTTACCAGGTAACGGTGGTAGATATGGCCGGCCGTACGGTTGCTACCTGTACTGTGAGCGGTGGCCTACAGTCGCAGCTTCAGATACAACAATTGCCAACGGGTTCTTATACCGTACTGGTGCAAGGTGCTGAAGGGCGCCACGTATTACGCTTTATGAAGGAATAGAAATTCTCTTCGCATCAACAGGCGAAAAGGCCCCTCTGTCTCAGAGGGGCCTTTTTTGTGCCTTCCCGAAACGGATAATCTACTAACCACTGCTTACTAGTGTCGAGCTTATGGCCGTGTTCTGAAGCAAGACGAGGTAGTTAAAGACAATCATAACGAAGAAAGATATGAGGAGTAGTAGATAACGCGTATTTTATAAATAAAACAAAAATAATTATAATAATATATTCGCTATAAGTAACCTATAAAATCTCTTTTTGAGACCGATAGAACATTGGATGTAACCTATATCTAATTGTAAAACTCCCTTTAGACTGTCTAATAGAGGATATTGGCATGAAACTTTCAATCTCAATATTAGAAAGGGATTCCATAAACGAGCAATCTACTCACCGAGTAGAGAAATGCATTTGTCGAAAAAATACCATAAAAGGTGAAGAGACAAGGTAGGTTTGCTATGGTATTCAATCGACAGTAGCTACTTGCTGAGTAATCATAACCAACTGCTTGGAAGGTCACACCACACATTCATGTATATGAAAACAACTCTACACTTTGCCATTCTACTTCTTGCCTGGCTAGTACTCGGTTCGGCAGCAGCATGGGCACAAGGAGCTGCTTTCTCCTGCGACGGCACCTTTTATCAAATTCGGCAAGTAGGCACCACCTCTAGCTTATACCGAGTAGACCGTTCGGCTAGTACGTACACAACAGTGCCCGTAAACGTGCGTACGGTAAATGGTACGCCCACCAATGACATGGGGGTCCTACTCAACGGCTTAGCATACAACTCCCAGGATGGCTACATGTACGCGCTTTCTACTACCGGCAGCTCAGGCACACTGCCCACGAGTATAAGTATGTATAAAATTGGGCAAGGCGGCATTGTAAACATGGGTGTTATATCCGGGATGCCAAACATTCAGGTAGCCGCTGGTACAATTGATAAAAACGGCCGCTACTATGTAAGCAGCCAAAACTCGGCTGGTACGGCGAACTACAATTTATATCGCTACGATCTGAACTCCGCTACGCCGTTAGTTGCCTCAGCGCTACGCCTACGCTCAGCAAATAATACTGCCGACCTGAATGTAACCTTCTATGATCTGGCGCTTAATCCTAATGATAATCTGCTCTACGGCGTATTCCAGAACGGTACGCTGTGGCGCATCGATCCTTATACCAACGCGAGTACTGGTCAGGCACTTGTAACGGTAATTAGAGGAACATCAATCAATACGCAGGCCGTGGGTACGTCCTTCTTTGACGTGGCTGGTAACCTGTTTGTGTACACTAATGGTACGGTGGGTACCGCTAGCTCTGGTATTTTTTTTCAAGTTGACGTGAATACCGGAGCCTATACCCAACTCAGTACTATTGACCCGGCTAGCGTGAGTGATGGGGCCAGTTGCATTAACCCTTCTTATTATTTGGATGTAGTGAAGAGCGTTACCAACGTTGTGCGGAACAGCGCAACCAGCTATACGGTTTCCTTTCAGTTCAAAGTGAAAAACACGGGTACCCAAACACTTGATAAAGTGCAGGTGTCTGACTTTTTGTGGAGTGGTAATGCGAGTACTACGCAAGTAGGCTCTACCTTTTCTGGTGCTGACGCTACGCGTGCGCAAAGCGTTACGGTGAACAGCCTGAGCGTAACAAACGATGGCTCTGCTACACTAGCTGCCAATACGACAACCAGCTATACAGGAGTGTCTAACACGACTACTCCTATTCGAGCAGGGTTGCTTACGGGAACACAAAGTCTAACGGCTGGTCAAAGCGCTACGATTAATCTGACAGTGACAGTAGGGTATGCTGCCACAACCAACGTACCAACTACCCCGGTTGATAATCAAGCCTATGCTTCGGCACTTGGTGGTGCTACCAGTGCCAACGGGGGATACAAACTAAGCGCACAGGGTAACCTCGTTTCGCCTACAAACGGCAACTTGCAAGCCACAGATGCCTCTACGGATAGCGGAGCATTGCCCGCCAACCCCAACGAAGATAGTCCTACTCCTAGTCCGATTTATTTCCAGACGGCCATTCTGGGCAATGTATTTGAAGACGTAAACTATGGTGGTGGTAGTGGCCGCTCGCAAGCAACAAGCAATGGATTGGGCGTGACTGGTGCTCGGGTAGAACTGTTTTCCGTATCTACTACTAATAATGTCGATACCTATACCTATCTGCAGGCTACTACTTCGGATGCGAACGGTAATTACACTTTCACGACAACGAACGGCACTACCGCATTAGCAGCCAATACTACATACGCTGTTCGGGTAGTGAATAACACGGTGGTTAGCAACCGTAGCGGTGGTAGCACGAGTGGTCTGGTATCCGTACAAACGTACCGCACCGATGTTTCTACAGCAACTACTACGCCCGTAACTGATCGGGTAGGAGGCGAAGTGCCTAATAAGGTAGACTACGGCAATACCACAACAACAACGCTACCTGTAGCAAGTACTACCCAGGCAATACAGTCGATAACAAAGGTATTGACCCCAACAGCAGGGCCAAGGTTAGGGGTAGACTTCGGCTATAACTTCGATACGGTTGTAAATACCAACAATACCGGCCAGGGCTCATTGCGGCAGTTTATTGTGAATAGCAACGCATTGGGCGGTGAAGGTCAATTAGTGCAGGCCGGCTCGAATGCCGCCGGTGCGCTGCCTGCGGGCAAGGAAACGAGCATTTTTATGATTCCCAGTGGCGCCACTACCAGCGTGCCCGCTGGACAGCGAAGTGATTTAACCTCCGGTTTGGTAAATGGAGTGGCCGTTATTACGCCGGCAACGGCGCTGCCAGCCATCACGGGTCCCAATACTCGCCTCGACGGCACCACGCAGACCTACAACGTGGGCAACACGAATACGGCCACGCTAGGAACTAGCGGCACGGTAGGTACTATGGCTACTACGTTCAGTCGCGTAGATGCTCCCGAAGTGGAAATCAAGGTAAGCACATCACTGGCGGGCTTGTCTATCACCGCCTCCGACGTAGACATGACAGGCCTGGCACTCTATGGATCCAATGGTAATGCACTCACGATTAGCGGTAGTAATGCTAATATCAGCAACAACGTTTTAGGCGTGACTGCTCGTGCTACAACAGACCTTGGCACCACAGCGCGTACAACAGGCTCGCAAATAAGCATTACCGGAGGCAACGGCACAACGATCAACAACAACCTGGTTCTTTACGCTGGGCAATCGGGCATTGTAGTGGGTAGCGGTGCTACCACGGTGACTATTACTAGTAATGAAGTAAGTACTAATGGGCGGACCAGTGTAGCAGCAGATGGCATCACCATTCTAGGCAGCGGCGCTATCGTAACCAGTAATCTTATTTCGAGTAATGCCGGCAATGGAATTGACATGGTCAGCAGTGCTGGCGCTGTTACAATCGTTAGCAATACTATCTCGGGTAATGGGGTTGGGCTCACCAACACAGCGCCAACTGAAACGGCGGGTGTACGCGTAGGGGGTTCTGCTAACCGATTAGTAAATAATATTTTGAATGCAAACTATGGTGCGGGTATCATGGTGGCTAGCGATGCCGCCAACACCATCATCAGCCAAAATTCCACTTTGAATAATGGCACCATAACGGCAGCCAACGGGAATGCTGCTACCGGGCAGCTTGGGATTGATTTGCTGAAATCTACGGATGATGCTGGTAGGGGCACCAGTGCTTATGCTTCTCTGAATGCCACTGGCAAAACGGCGAGCAGTGGCGCCAACGGGTTGTTAAACTTTCCGGTTATCATGAAAGCTGTTGTAACAAACACAACGAATGGATTCTTACAGGTTACGGGCTTTGCGCCAGCTGGTAGCACAATTGAATTCTTCTTGGCTGACCGTACGAGCACCGCTTTTGGGCAGGGAAAAACGTACCTGTTCTCGGCATTGGAGGGTGGTACGCTTACTAGCGTTACCGATAGCAATGGAGATACAGGAAGCTACAGCGGCGTCATTAATGGTCTGGATCAGGGTAGCGAGACGAATGCAACTCGCTTCACGTTCAGTCTGCCACTTAGCAGCCTTACGACTGAGCAACGAACCGCCGTCATAAACGCTAGCGCACGCCTGACGGCAACAGCCACCGCGAGTGGTCTCATCACCTCCGAATTTTCGGGCAATGTTCTGATACAGCAAAATACGCCGCTGCCGGTTGAGCTGGTAGCCTTCGCGGTGCAGGCAGTGCAGCAGAACGCAGTGCTGAGCTGGAGCACGGCCTCGGAGAAGAACAATGCCTACTTCGTAGTAGAGCGCTCCTTCGATGGCTTTACCTTCACGGCGGTAGGCCGGGTGGCCGGTCAGGGTAGCACCAGCCAGGCACACGTATATGGGCTGGTAGATGCTAAGGTACCACACACCGGCACGGTATACTACCGCCTGCGCCAGGTAGACCACGACGGCACGGAGTCGCTGTCGCCGGTACGCACGGTGGTGTTCACGGGTGAGGTAGTGGCGCAAGCCCCAACGCTGTATCCCAACCCAACCACCACGCGCACCACGCTGGACCTACGCGGTCTGGCAACTGGTAGCTACCAAGTAAGCGTGGTAGACATGGCTGGCCGTACGGTGGCTAGCTACTCGGTAAGCGGTGGCTTGGAGTCGTCGCTGGACGTGCAGCAACTGCCCGTGGGTACGTACGTGGTGCTGGTGCAAGGCACCAACGAGCGCCACGTGCTGCGCCTCGTGAAGCAATAAGCCCTGCGGCAAACGCTTCGCGCAAGCAAACAAAAAGCCTCTCCGGTGGGAGAGGCTTTTTGTTTTATGTCAATCAGGTTCTTATTTGAAGCAGCAGGAATAGTGATAAAAATAAGAACCAGGAAACTGTCCTGTGCAGAGAGCTAAAAACCAATTGCCCGAAACTTCGGTACAAAAGGCTCTTTCTATCTGAAAGCACCATTTCTGCGTGTTGTCAGCTTTCCCGCAGGTAGGCCTGCACCACACCGGTATTGGCTGTTGCGCTGCTCTTTTATTTGTTTCATGAAGCCAACCATTGCCACCGTACGCCCCGCCCACAAGCTGCTGACTTCCACTGACTATGACGTGGTAATTGTGGGCGCTGGCAGCGCCGGTTTGAGCGCGGCGCTGATACTAGGACGTAGTATGCGCCGCGTGCTGGTGTGCGATGCCGGTGCCCCACGCAACGTCACCTCGCCCGCCGTGCAGGGCTTCTTCACCCGCGACTGCACCGCCCCCGAGGAGTTATTGCGCATTGGCCGCAGCCAGCTCACGCCCTACGAATCGGTGGAAGTGCGCGAGCTGCGCGTAACATCTATCACGAAAGAGAACGGCCATTTTCGGGTGGAGGCCGATACCGAGTCCAACCGCACTACCGTGGTAACAGCGCGCAAAGTGATACTGGCAACGGGGGTAGAAGACGAGTTGCCACCCCTGGATGGTATGCGCGAGTTCTGGGGTAGGGGGGTATTACACTGCCCCTACTGCCACGGCTGGGAGGTGCGTAATCAACCGCTGGCCGTCTACGGCCGCGGCAAAACCGTAACGGGACTGGCCCTACTGGTCAGTCGGTGGTCGAGCCACATAACGGTGTGCACCGACGGGCCGGGCCACCTCACCAACAATGCCCGGCGCCGTTTGCGCCAGCAGGGCATTGCTGTGCGTGAAGAGTGCGTGCAACGATTGGTAGGCAACCCCGATGGGATGCTGCGTTGCGTGGAGTTTGAAACGGGCGAGCCACTAGAGTGTCATGCACTGTTTCTGCACGCGCCCCAACACCAGCGCGCCTCGTTTGCCAAGCAGCTAGGGTGCCGCTTCACGAAGAAAGGAGCCGTGTGGGTCGATAAAAAGCAGCAGACCTCCGTGACCGGCCTCTACGCTGCTGGCGACCTTACGCCCGGTCAGCAGCAGGCCATTATGGCCGCCGCCGATGGCTCCAAGGCAGGCATTGTCATCAACGAGCAGCTGACACGGGAAGAATGCCCAAAATAAGTTGAAGGAGTAGCCGAACGGCAATCTGTTTGGCGTAGTGGTTGCGTAGGTTCTGGACAAAATTCAATTCACATGAAAAAAGTCCTGTTACTCGCTACCCTCTTTTTTGGTTTGTTCGTTGTTGGCTGTAAGGAGATTGACAAGCTCCTGACCTTCTATATTGAAGACAGCCAAAACATCAAAATTGCCTCTAGCTTCCCGGTAGGAATAGCCGCGCCCTTGTCGCCAGTGGCTGTGCCTACGCAGTCGTCTTCCAAATTCAAGAACAACAATACCCGCGCCGACTTGGTGAAGGATGTAAGCCTAGATCGGCTCACGCTCACCATTGCCGACCCCAACAGCGAAAATTTCAATTTCCTGCGCAGCATTGAAATCTACATCAGCACGGGCAACGGCAACGACCAGATTCTATTAGCCTCGCTGAGCAATGTCCCGACTGGCGTGCAGAGTATCACACTCACGCCCACCAAGGCCAAACTCGACAGCTACATCAAAGCAGAAAGCTATACGCTAACCACCAAGGCTACCATTGCCAAGGCCATCACCCGCGACATCACCATCCGCGCCGACTCCCGCTTCAAAGTCACCGCCGATCCGCTGTAAGGTGAAACAGTGAGTTTGTGAAGTGGTGAATACTATTACGCCTGTCATGCTGAGCATATAGCGTAATAGTATTCACCACTTCATTACTTATTTCAACAACTCGTGCAGTACGGTTTGCATGGAGAAGACGCGGTTACCGGCTTCCTGAATCACCAGGGAGTTAGGTGAGTCTAGGATGGCGTCGGATACTTCTACGTTGCGGCGCACGGGGAGGCAGTGCAGGAATTTAGCGTCGTTGGTACCCGTCATGTGCTCGGGCGTAAGCATCCAGCTGGGGTCGTTGCTGATGACCTGGCCGTAATCCTTATAGCTGCTCCAGTT
Organism: Hymenobacter defluvii; assembly: GCF_017589435.1. Classification (NCBI taxonomy): domain Bacteria; kingdom Pseudomonadati; phylum Bacteroidota; class Cytophagia; order Cytophagales; family Hymenobacteraceae; genus Hymenobacter; species Hymenobacter defluvii. The sequence goes on along the minus strand of NZ_JAGETX010000005.1, from coordinate 158,566 downwards.
TTTGGCCTGCACAAAATCGGCACCCTCCAGAGCTTTCTTTTGGTCGTACTCGATGCGGGCGCCTTTCGTGAACTTTGGGTCCAGCTCGTAGCCCTCGGGGTGGGTAATCACGAAATCCACCCAGTCCACTTCCGAAAACCAGTCGGCAAAGGAATTGGGCACGCATTGGGGTAGGGCGCGCACGTGCGGTGCCCAAGTCAGCACCACTTTCACGCGCTCTTTCTGCTTGTGCTCGGCCACCGTAATCAGGTCGGCAAACGACTGCAACGGGTGCAGCGTAGCGCTTTCGAGACTCACTACGGGCACTGTGGCGTATTGCATAATCTTCTTGAACACCACCTCGTTGTAGTCTTCCTCGCGGTCCTTCAGGGTAGGAAAAGTGCGCACGCCCAGCACATCGCAATACTGACTCATCACGGCAATGGCTTCCTTGATATGCTCCTGCGTTCCGCCATTCATCACGGCACCATCGGCCATTTCCAAGGTCCACGAATCGGCGCCGGCGTTGAGCACCCAGGCTTGCGCGCCCAGGTTGTAGGCGGCTTTCACACTGCTCAGGCGCGTGCGCAGGCTAGGATTAAAAAAAATCAGCCCCACGGTCTTGTTCTTACCGATCTGCTGGTAACCGTATGGGTTTTGCTTGATTTCGAGCGCCTTAGCGAGGAGGGCTTTGTAGTCGCCCGCATCGGCGAAGGAGGTGAAGTTCTGCATGAGGGAAGCGTTGGGGGTAGGGAAGTACAGACGACACGTTCTCACGTCGTCGTCTACCGCAAAGGTAGGCGCGAAATGAAATCATGCAGGAGCGCGGCTACCTCCTCGGGGGCATCGTAGGGTAGGAGGTGGCCGGCCCCGCCAATGATTTCCAGCGGCGTATCGTCGGGTAGTAGGGGTAGGGTTTCCAGGCCGTGCACTGAGGGCGACATAATCTGGTCCTGGTCGCCAGCCAGGATAGCACAAGGTACCTGTATATCGCACAGGCGAGCCGCAATGTTTTCGCGGCTGCCGTGCAGCAGCCAAGCATCCCAAGCGCCTTTGCTGCTGCGCAGGTTGTCGTTGATAATCTGCTCTTTGATAGCAGGCGGCTGCGGCCGAGTCGTGATGGTCTGGAAGGTTTTTTCGGCCTGATCGGGTTTGCCATAGGCTTTCAGGCTATCCTGGCGGTCTTGCTCCGTCATGGGTTCGGCGGTGGGCGGCGAAGGCGACAATAAGGCAACGCCCATCAGCCCTGCGGGCTGCCGCGCTGCTAGTGCCAACGCAATTTTTCCGCCCATGCTATGGCCCACCAAGACGTAACGCGTCAACTGTTTGTCGTGGATATACGCCGCCACCGAATCGGCGTAGGCATCCACAGAATAGCCTCCCGCCGGGGCGGGTGCGCCGCCAAAACCGCCCAAATCGGGCGCCAGCGAGGGATAGTTGGGGCCGAGGGCGCTGGCCACGCCCTGCCAGGCGTGGCCAGCGCCCGCCCAGTAATGGAGGTAGAGGAGGGTAGGAAAGTTGGAAGAAGCCATTGCGCAACGGTTAGCAGCCGCCTATGTGGCGGCTCCGCTTGTGTACGGCAATAGGGCAGAAAGCGCTGGCTTTTGCGATGGCACTACGGTTGAGCCAGGCCCTCCAGATAGGCCTTTACCTTCTGGGAGTCGTAATCGGCCATGCCCTCGTGGTGGAAATCCACGCGGCCGTCGGGCGTGAGCACAAAGGTGGCAGGTATGGCATCTGTCTCGAAGGGCGCGGGCAGGGGCGCGGCCGGGAAGTAGATGGGCAGCGTGAGACCTCGCCGCTGCGCAAACACTTGCGCCCGCCGCGGATTCTGATCCAATGATACCAGTGCAAAAGCTACCCGCTGCGTATCTACCCGCGCCGCCAGCGCCTGAATGCTGGGCAGCTCGGCTACGCACGGCGGGCACCAGGTAGCCCACAAATTCACGAAGACCACCTTGCCGCGCAAGGCACGTAGGTTGGTGGGGTGGCCATCAAGGGTAAGCAACGGCACATCGGGGTAGGCGGCGCCTGTAGCGGCAGTGGGTTGGGCCGGCGCCGGAGTTGATGCTTGGGGTAGGGTAGGGCGTAGCAGGCCGGTGGCCAGCAACCCGCGCTGCAAGGTGCCCACTACTGGCACACGCAGGGCCGGAATAAAGACTACGGCTGCCAGCACAAGCCACGGCAGCCAATCAACGAGAAACCGACGATAGTTTTGCATCACATTACTTTGTACAACTCACGCTACCGCCACCGAATCTTCTTCCCCGCTTGCCCAGCATGCAGGCGCGGGGGCACCTTTGCCAGCACCAGCTCGCGCAGGCTATGCAGCAAAGGTAGGCGCACAAAGCCGTGGTGCACCACCAAGCTGATTTCGCGGACCGGCTCGGGCGCCTCAAAGCGCTTCACCATGGGGTTGTCCAACTCATTCAGCACCGACAGCTCCGGCACCAGCGTGTAGCCGTGGTTGTGGCGTACCAGTTCTTTCAGGGTTTCGATGGAGCCGCTTTCGTAGGCAAACGGCTGGCTGTCGGCTACGGGCGAGGGCGAGCAGATGTTGAGCACTTGGTGGCGAAAGCAATGGCCCTGCTGCAACAGCCACAAGCCCGGCGCGTCCAAGTCAGTGGGGCTGATGGTGGCCTGCGGGTAGAGGCTATGGCCTTCGGATACGTAGCCCAGAAAGGGTTCTTCCAGGAGTGGGATTTCCCGCAACTGGCGGTCATCGAGGGGCGTTACGAGCAACCCCACGTCCAGTTGGTTTTCCTTCAGCCGCTGCATGATGTCGGCCGACTGCATTTCTTCCACCTGCACGCGCAATTGTGGGTGACGCTCTACCAGTTCTACTAGAAACAACGGCACTAGGTAGGGCGCCAGGGTAGGAATGATGCCCAGGCGCAACTCGCCTACCAACTCTCCTTTTTCCACCTGCACTGTCTCGCGCAATTGCTGGGAAATGCGCAGAATCTCGCGGGCTTTTTCTATCACCTTGCTACCTACGGCTGTGGGTACCACGCCTTTGCGGGTACGGTCAAAGAGTAGCACGCCTAACTCATCTTCCAGCTTCTGCACCTGCATGCTCAGGGTAGGCTGCGTGACACAGCACTTATCAGCAGCCAATACAAATTGCTGGTGCGCGTCGAGAGCTACAATATATTCCAACTGCTGCAACGTCATGCACAAATATAATAGCTGTCTATGCTACAGCGAGGTTGCATCAGCTAATTGAATAACAGAAGCTGCGCTAAGCTGAGGAAAGTGAGGAATCTATGAGAAGCGACTTCAATGAATCACACAGATTTCTCACTTCCTTCAAGACAATAGCAGCCTTTATACCTCTACCTTCAGTTCTGCGGGCCGCTTTGTAATCTGGAAGATTTCGCCGTGGGGCACCATTGTAATCTGACCAAACTCTTTCAGCAGCATCTTGTAGCTCTCCCCCACGGGGCGAATTTGGCGGTTGAGGTCGTAGAGGCCGCAAGGATTTACGAAACCGCGCTTTTCGGCCAGTGAAATGTCCCAATCGATCTGGTCGAGGAGGGAATACCACGTGAAGCCGACCACCGGCACGCCGTCCTGACGGATGCGGGTCACGTTCACCCACTGCTTCCAGAGCCAGCATTCGGCATCTAGGGCGTTGAAGGTGTTGGTTTCGGTGTGGAACACGGGCTTGCGGTACCGCTCGTAGTATTGCTTGGTCATGGTGTACCAGCCCAGCACGTCCTCAGCAGAGCACAGGTCGCCGTTGGGCTTGATAATCTTCTCGTTGCGGCCGTAGTAGTCGTTGCCCATGATCTGGTATCCGGGAGGTTCGCCGGCCATAAACCACTTTAGCTCCTCGCGGGTCATACCGTTGTCGAGGCAATACAGCAGCACTTCGGCATCGATGGTATGGGCGTAGAGCAAATCCAGCGACAGAAAGCGCAGCTTGTTGGTGAGGCGCGTATGGTCACTTTCCACCGCCCGCATCTCGTGAATGTACTCCGCCGATTCGCTCTGCACAATCACGCAGTCGGGGCGGTACTTGGCAATTTGATGGTTGCCCATGATGCTGGCAGCCACGCAGTGCTTCATGGCCGTCACAAACCCCTTGTCGGATTTCAATTGTTCGTTCCAGATGCCGTCTTTAGCACTGGCGCGGGCCGTCACGTAAATTTCGTTGACGGGCGTATAGAAACGCACCCAGGGGTAGCGCTGGGCCACGGCGCCGCAGTACTCGGCAAAGTGCACCGGCAGCTCAGGGTTCTGAAAGTTCTCCAACCAGTCGGGCACGCCAAAGTGCATCAGGTCCAGAATAGGCGTGATGCCCAGGCGTTTGATTTCGGCCATAGCAGCATCCGCAAACTCCCAGTCGTACTTGCCCGGTGCCTTCTGAATTTTGTAGTAAGGCAGATTGTAGCGCAGCACGTTCAGCCCCATCTCCTTCACCAGGCCCAGGTCTTCCTTATAGCGGTTGTAGTGGTCGGTTTCCTCAAGCAGGTCGCGGCGGGTTTTGCCGTGGTCGATGGTAGGGTAGGAGCACTCAATGCCCGTCGCAAACATGAAGTTGCGGGGTGATTTGGTAGGCAGACCGCTTCCGTCGCGGCCATCTGCGCCCCCAAATTGGTCGCCTTCGTACGTGCCGTTGCCGAATTTCTTTTTGATGTGTTTTAAAAAGTCCTGTGCCATGAAGGGTAGGACGCTTTGCGGGCGTCCATCGTTGAAAGATTGAACGGTGAGTAGGCGAGGCCGTTCAACGCAAACGTTCAACGACAGGCGCGTGCAACGCGCCCTTACCGGGCTTTCTCCAAAAACTTATCGGCTGTGCGCAGACTCAACGCCATAATCGTCAGCGCCGGATTGACGCTCAAGGCGCTCGGAAATACAGAGTTATCACAGATGTATAGGTTCGGCACGTCGAAGGCACGACCGTTGGCGTCTACTACCGCGTCGTCGCCGCTGTGGCCCATGCGCGCTGTGCCGATGGTGTGGGCATAGCGCGGAAACGCCCAGATATCGGTGGCGCCGGCCGCTTCCCAGATCTGGCGCATAATGTTCTCGGCGTGGGCCGTCATGCGCTTTTCGTTTTCCTGGGCCGTGAAGTGAATGCGGGGTTTGGCCACACCGCGGGCGTCTTTTTCCTCGGCCAGCTCCAAGTAGTTGCTGTCGTGGGGTAGGCAGTCGCCCAATATGTTGATGCCGGCAATGTGGTTGTAGTTGCGCATGTAGTCGCGGCCTGCCTGGCCCCAGAGCTTGCGCGCCCGCGCCGCCTGCGAAGCAAACGTAACGGGCATCACCCCAATGCTTTGCAGTAAGTAGCCGCCCACAAAATCAGCGTCCTTGGGGCGGTGCGTATCCTCCGAAATCAGCGCGCCCGGAATGCCCTTGTAAGGCCGTACATCCTCGGGGAAAGTGCCCCACACCTGCACGCCTGTATGCGCCGTGAAGTTGCGCCCTACCTGGCCGCTGTTCAACGCCAACTCGTTCAGCAGCAGCAAGCGAGGCGTTTCGATAGCGCCCGCGCACAAAAACAGATTGCGGCACTTTTGGCGCAGTGTGATGCCGTTTTGCTCATACACCACGCCCGTGATGGCGCCACTAGCATCGCGCTCAATCTCCGTAACGTAGCTGTTAGGCCGAATATCGGCGCCGTAGTTGGCAGCCAGGGGTAGGAAGGTAACGTCCATGCTAGCCTTGGCGCCGATGTTGCAGCCCGCCTGGCAAAAACCCCGGTTGGTGCATGCCTCGCGCCAGCCAATGCCCTCTTGATAGTACCGCGCCGACAACGCCGCATTAGCCGCCGGAGAGGTCTTGATGCCCAGCTGCTCGCAGCCGCGCTGCATCAGTTGTGCAGCCCCGTTCAGGGGTAGGGGAGCCAGGGGGTAGCTGTGCTTACGGGTAGGGCCCCAGGGGTAGTTCTTGGGGCCAGAGATGCCCAAAAACTGCTCCAGCTCGTCGTAATACGCCTCCAGGTCTTCGTAGCCGATGGGCCAGTCCTTGCCCACGCCAAAGTCGCGTTGCAGGCGGAAGTCGTCGTCCTGGGCGCGGGGGGTGTAGGCGGTGTAGTGCAGGGTAGAGCCGCCTACCCCAATGCCGGAGTTGTTGCGACCAAAGGCAATCGGGTCCTCGCCGGCCGACAGCCGCTCATCGTTCCAAAACAAGAACGCTTGTGCTTTCTCGTCGGTGGCGAAATCCTTACGTGGGTCGTGCCAGGGGCCGGCTTCTAGGGCCACTACCTTCAGGCCGGCCATAGCCAGGCGGGCCAACAGAGGCGCGCCGCCCGCGCCGGTACCAATCACCACGCAATCCACTACCTCGTCGGGGTCGGGGAGGGGGGCGGGTTGTTCCAGCGGGTCGCGGCTGGGGTCAGCCTGCAAGTCGTTTTCTTCGATTATTTCTTTGAGAAGCGGATCCTGAATCTCGGGTTGGAGGGGATTCAAAACGCCTTCTTCAGCTACTTCTTCCTCAGGCATAAAGGGAAAGGTGAAAGTGTGAGTCGTGAATTTGTGAATAGTGAGAGCAAGCTGTGGGTAAGTTGCTGATAGGGATTGCGTGCGTCAGCATGACGATAGGCAATCCTACCTTCACAACTTCACCTTTTACAACTTCACCTGTTCTTCCGGCTCGCGGGGGTCTAATTCGTTGAGTTGGAGGTGGTGCCAGCCGGGTACATCGGCCATGCCGACGTAGCCGATTTCTTCCTGCGCCAAGGGGTGGGCGTAGTAGTTCTCGGTGAGTTCAGCTAGCAGTTCCTCGAAAAAGCGAACCCCAGACATTTCCTGCCACACGTCGCCGGGCGCGGTGCCTTGCTGCACCGCCGAAAGCACTTGGTCTTTCTGCTCGTCGCTGAGCGACAGAAACTTCTGCCCGAACATGGTTTCGGCGCTGTCGCGGATGCCGCCCAGGCCCATGCGGTAGGCTTCGCGGTCGGGGGGTAGGGCGTCGTAGCGCCAGCCGTCGGAGCCGCCTTCCAGCAGGCGCTTATCTACGGCCGGAGCCAGCTCAATGGGGTTGTCGGGGCGGTCGGGCTGCGGAAACAGGCGGGCCGCCACGGCGCGCAGCAGCTCGTAGGTGGCACCATCGAGGTACTGCGGCTCGTACACGGGCGCATCGAGGCGGGCTTGCAGCGCGTCGCGGGTAGCATCGGTCACGAGGTCGGTAGCCAGCAGCGCCCGTACGGTGCCTTCTGGGTAATGAGGAGAGGCCATAAGGAGGAGAAATGCGGCACCAATCAGTGTACCGACAGTTAACATCAGTTTCTACGGAGAAATACAAAACAGGGTGCCTGTTTCAAGCTAAACCGTAGAATTTATATGCATCAAACAAACAGCCCAGAGCATTTGCCCTGGGCTGCGGGGTGCTTCTGCGAAAAAGACAATTTCTTACTCGTCGCTGCTGGTCTTGCCGCCCGTTACGGGAATGAAGGCGCCCGTCATGAAGGAGCCGTCTTGTGAGGCCAGCAGTACGTAGGCGCCTACCAGTTCCTCGGGTTGGCCGGGGCGCTGCAAGGCTACCTCGTGGCCGTACTTGTCGATTTCAGAAGCAGGCATGGTGCCGGGGATGTTGGGTGTCCAGATGGGGCCGGGCAGCACGGCATTCACCCGAATACCCTTCTCGCCCAAGCTCAGCGCCAGCGACTTGGTGAAGGCGTGAATAGCGCCCTTCGACGAAGCGTAGTCGATGAGAATCTTGTTGCCGGTTTGGCCCACAATGCTACCCGTGTTGATGATGCAGTCGCCTTTTTGCAGGTGCGGCACGGCGGCCTGGGCCATAAAAATGTAGCCCATGATGTTGGTTTCAAAGGTGCGCCGGATTTGCTCCACCGGAATGTCCTCGAACTTCTCCTGCGACATCTGATAGGCGGCGTTGTTCACCAAAACGTTCAGGCCGCCCAACTCGTCGCGGGTGCGGCGCACGGCCGAAAGGCAGTTTTCGGGCTCGCGCACGTCGTATTTCAGCACCAGGCAGCGGCGGCCCGTGCCTTCCACCATCGACTTGGTTTTCTCGGCGTCTTCGTCGTTTTCGTTGTAAAGGATGGCCACATCGGCACCTTCCATGGCAAAGCCCAGGGCCACGGCCCGGCCAATGCCGGAGTCGGCGCCGGTGATGAGGGCTACTTTACCCTCTAGCTTGCCGGCTGGCTTGTAGTAGGAAAGGTCGGAGTCGGGCTGCTGCTTCATATCGGCCTGTTTGGCCGGGTAGGGCAGCTTTTCGGCTTTCATATCGTCCGAGGTAGGGCGAAATTCAGTGCTCATAGGAGTTTAGGTTAAGGTAGGAAGGGTTGGTGAGTAGGAATACGCAAAAGCACGGCGGTTGGCGGAAGCTGCGCCCAGAAAAAAGCTTCCGACCGGCACGGCCGGCGGAAGCTTTTGGGAAGGCCGTTATGGGCACCGCGCCTCGCGCAGAGACGCGGCAAACTCAGCCGCCTTTGGGCATGCCGCCCGTTACTTCCAGCAGGCTACCCGTGGAGTAGCTACCGTCAGTCGAAGCGAAATACACGTAGGCCGGAGCCAGCTCTTCGGGCTGACCGGGGCGGCCCAGCATGGTAGCGTCGCCGAAGGTTTTCAAGTCTTCTTTCAACATGCCACCAGGAATGAAGGGCGTCCAAATAGGGCCAGGCAGCACAGCGTTTACCCGGATTTTCTTGTCGCCCAGGTACTGCGCCAGGCTCTTGGTGAAAGTATGAATAGCGCCTTTGGTAGAGGCGTAGTCGATCTGGTGCTTGTTGCCTACCAGGCCTACAATGCTACCCGTGTTGATGATGGAATCACCTTCCTTCAGGAACGGAATGGCCGCCTGGGCCATAAAGAAGTAGCCCTTGATGTTGGTGTCGAAGGTGATGTGGATGTTCTCCTCTGGTATCGTCTCGAAGTTTTCGTAGCCCATCTGGTAGGCGGCGTTGTTTACCAGAATGTTGAAGCCGCCCAGCTCGGCGTGGGTGCGGCGCACGGCGTCGCGGCAGGCTTCTGCTGAGCGCACATCGCACTGAATCGACAAAAACTTGCGGCCCTGAGCGCGTACGGCCTGGCCTACTACTTCAGCGTCTTCGGCGTTGGTGTGATAAATAACGGCTACGTCGGCGCCTTCCATGGCAAACGCCAGCGCTACGGCCCGACCAATGCCGGAGTCGCCGCCCGTAATGAGAGCCACTTTGCCGGCCAGTTTATTGGCCGGGTTGTAGCTCGACATATTCCAGTCGGGCTTCACATCCATGCCCTCTTCGCTGGTGGGGTAGGAGGTAGGTTTGGGGTCAATTTCGCTATTGGTAGGACGAGGTTCGTTGGGGTCAGTGCTCATGGTCAGAATAGTTTAGGTTGGTAAGGGATACGCAGGGTAGGGCGGAAGGTCAGGGGTAGGCCAAAAAGTTGTTGTGTTTAGAAATCCGTTCCGGAATGTAACTCGCCCTGAAAACAGGAAAGCCTACCGCTCCGAGCAGTAGGCTTTCCTTGGTATAGCTAGATTACGTTGTAGGCAGTCGAAAACGGAGTGCCTGCGTTCGGTACTTGGTCTTCAAAACGAAAACCGAGCAACGCTTACTTTTGCTCGATGTCCTGTGCCGCTTCCTTGGTTTCTTGCAACGAAGGATAATCCGTGTAGCCCTTCTCGCCGGCCACGTAGAACGTGGTAGGATCGGGGGTGTTGAGGGCGGCACCTTGCTCGAAGCGCTCCACCAGATCGGGGTTGGCAATGAACGGCACACCGAAGGCAATCAGATCGGCTTCGTTGTTAGCCAAGGCTGCCTCCGCAGTTTCCTGGGTGTAGCCACCGTTCAGGATAAAGGTGCCGTTGAAAATTTCGTGCAGCTTGGCGGCCACGGCCGGCCGGCTAGGCTGGGCCATGGGGTGGCCGGGTAGGGCCTCAATCACGTGCAGGTAGGCTAGGTTGAACTGGTTCAGTTGCTCCGTTACATAGCTGAACGTCGCCACTGGATCGGAATCCTGAATGCTGGCGCTACCCTGGGGCGAGAAGCGGATGCCCACGCGGTCGGCGCCCAGCTCGTCTACCACGGCCTGCACCACTTCCAGCACAAAGCGGCTGCGGTTTTCTACGCTGCCGCCATACTCGTCGGTACGCTGGTTGGAGCCGTCTTGCAGGAACTGGTCGAGCAAGTAGCCGTTGGCGCCGTGAATCTCGGCGCCGTCAAAACCAGCGGCTTTGGCGTTGCGGGCAGCCTGGCGGAACTGGTCTACCACACCGGGAATCTCGCTCAACTCCAGTGCCCGTGGGGTAGGCACTTCTTCCATGCCCTTGCCCGTGAAGGCCTTGGCGCCCTCCGGCTTGATGGCCGACGGGGCCACCGGCAGCTCGCCATTATGAAAAAACGGGTGCGACACCCGACCCACGTGCCACAGTTGAATGTAGATGCGCCCGCCTGCTTCGTGCACCGCGTCGGTTACCTTTTTCCAGCCGGCCACCTGCTCCTCAGAGTAGATGCCGGGCGTGTTGATGTAGCCCACGCCCTGCTCCGATACCTGCGAGCCCTCCGTGATAATCAGGCCCGCCGAAGCGCGCTGCACGTAGTATTCCACGTGCATATCGGTAGGCTTGTGCGCGTCGTTGTCGGCGCGGCTGCGCGTCATGGGCGCCATCACAAGGCGGTTGGGTAGGGAAAGGGCGCCCATGGTGAAGGGCGAGAAAAGATGGGTTGTCTGTGTCATGTTGAGTGGGTGTACAGCTGCAGCAAAGGCGCTGCGCGTATCGGTGTCTACAACTCATGTTTGTACACGAATGTTTTGGCTGGTGCAGAGGTTATCGAATCTTAACACGCTCATGCTACCGCGCCATCTTGCTCGCTGGTATTACTATCTATCGCCCTACTCCACTACCACCTCTACCCGCCGGTTGCGAGGCCGCTGGCGCGGGTCGCGGTTATCAGCCACTGGCCGGGTGCCGCCATAGCCCACCGCCGCTAGCCGGAGCGAGTCGATGCCTTGCTGCACTAGGTAGCGCCGCACTACTTGGGCACGTTGCTCGGAAAGCTTTTGGTTGAGCGTCGCATCGCCAATGTTATCGGTGTGGCCGGCTATTGTTAAGCGGAGTGTGGGCTGTTGCTGTAGGGTGTGGGCTAACGCGTTCAGGGTAGGGTAGGAGGTAGGCAGCAGCGCCGCCGTACTGCGAGTGAAGTAGAGGTTGGGCAGTGTAAGTGTCTCACCTTTCGTGAGCATGCTCAGGGTAGGTAGAACAGGAGTTGGTGCTACAGCATCGGCTGCGGCTGCCTTGGGGCGCAGCGCCGTAAGCGGCTGGATGGTCGCTGGGCGAAGTGTTGCCCGTCTGGTTTGTCGGACCTTGGTGACGGTTGTTGCTTTAGGAACGGGGGTGGTCGGCGGTGCGATAGGTGCGGCGGCCACCGCTGGCGGCGGAGCAGGGGTAGAGCGCGGCGCGGCCTTAGCCGGTAAAGAAGGGTAGAGGTAGCGCGTAGGAATGGGCACCGAGTCAGTTTCGCTAAAGCCTACGGCCTCACGCACCTTATCCCACCACGAAGGCTCCGTGAGAGGTGGCGTTTGCCAGGCCAGCAGCGCTCGGGTGTCGAAGTTTGCCTGAAAGTACTCCACTCGTATAGGGTAGTAGCGCCCAGCCTTCAAGACCATATGCGTAGAAGACATGGTAACTGGCTGATATTGCCAGGAGTCCAAGATCTGCTGCTGCCCAATCCATACGCGCATTCCATCGTCAGTAGCAATCTTGAATTTGTAAGTGCCCGTCGAAGGAGCGTAGAGGTAGCCCGTCCAGCGTACCGAAAACCACTGGCCCGGCACCCCCGGCCCCGGCGACACATACCGCTCCGATGGTCGGCCGGGGGTAGGCGGGCCGTAGGTCCAGTCGAAGTCGATATTCTTATCGAGGCGAGTGAGTACCAGCTTCTCAAAGTCGCGCCCAGCATAGTACTGTCCCCGCAAGCCCATGCCGGCAGAAGGCGGCATAATAGTCTGCGCTAACACCGCGCGGCTGAGCAGGAAACCAGAAAGCAGGAGGAAAATCCGCATAAGGTGCATAACCACGAAACCAGCGGGGGATAGATGCTCTGGGTTACTAGCCGCTGATGATACAAAATGCGGCAGAAGTAAAAGCCGTGACGATTTTTTCAACAGAGTGGCGCCTCCTGCTCATCAAACAAGATTTTCGATCTACCAAGCCAACCTCGCGCAGCAGCCTCAGCAGAAAAGCCAGGACGGTTGTAATCTGAGCTTTGAGCTGTATCTTTGCGTATTACTTATCCAGAAAGACCGAGGGATTGGGCCCTGTGACGTCTTGGCAACCTGACATATTACAAGGTGCCAACTCCCATTTCGCCCTACCTATCGGGCGGAAGAAGATAAGTACAGGAACCTGCTTCGGCGGTTTTCTCTTTCTGGATAAGCTTTCGTACCCGCTGCTTTCCCGAAGGAAAATCCATGAAGACGACCTGCCCCGACTCCCCGCTCTACGACATCCTCCAACGCCGCCTCCTAATTCTGGACGGCGCCATGGGCACCATGATTCAGCGGCACACGCTGACGGAGGAGGACTTTCGCGGCCCGCGGTTTGCCGACCACGCCAAGCCCCTGCGCGGCAACAACGACCTGCTCTCGCTCACGCGCCCCGATATCATCAAAAGCATCCACGCGGAGTACTTTGCCGCTGGTGCCGACATGGTGGAAACCAACACCTTCTCCGGCACCACCATCGCCCAGGCCGATTACGCGCTGGAACACATTGTGTATGAGCTGAACTATGAGTCGGCGCGGCTGGCCCGCGAAGTAGCCGACGAGTTTACGGCCAAAGACCCCAGCAAGCCGCGCTTCGTGGCCGGCGCTATTGGCCCAACCAACCGCACCGCCTCCCTCTCGCCCGATGTAAACCGTCCCGGCTTCCGAGCCGTGACATTCGACGAGCTGGCCCACGCCTACCACGAGCAAGTGCGTGGACTGGTAGACGGTGGCTCCGATGCGCTGCTCATCGAAACCATCTTCGACACGCTGAACGCCAAGGCGGCCCTGTACGCGGTGCAGCAGTTCTTCGACGAAGGCGGCCGGCAGGTGCCCATTATGATTTCCGGTACCATCACCGACGCTTCGGGTCGGACCCTGAGCGGCCAGACGGTAGAGGCGTTCTGGAACTCCATTCGTCACCTGCCCCTACTCAGCGTGGGCCTGAACTGCGCCCTCGGTGCCGATCAGCTTAAAGTATATGTGAAGGAGTTGAGCCGCATTGCCGACGTGCACATTTCCGCCTACCCCAACGCTGGCCTACCCAACGCCTTTGGTGGGTATGATGAGTCGGCCGAGGAGTTTGCGGGTTTGGTGGAAGGCTACCTCACCGATGGCCTCGTGACGGTGGTAGGCGGCTGCTGCGGCACCACGCCCCAGCACATTGCCGAGCTGGCCCGCCTGGCCGACAAGTACAAGCCGCGCGTCCTACCCGAGGTGCCGCCCGCTACCCGCCTGAGCGGGTTGGAGCCGTTCGGCATCACCGAGCAGAGCTTATTTGTGAACGTGGGCGAGCGGTGCAACGTGACCGGCTCGCGCGCCTTCGCCCGCCTCATTCGTACCGGCAACTACGAAGCTGCCCTGGCGGTAGCCCGCGACCAGGTAGAAGGCGGCGCCCAAGTCATCGACGTGAATATGGACGAAGGCATGCTCGACTCGGAGCAGGCCATGACCACCTTCCTCAATCTGATTGCCTCCGAGCCCGACATTGCCCGCGTGCCCGTCATGATTGACTCCTCGAAGTGGAGCGTGCTGGAAGCCGGCCTGAAGTGCGTGCAGGGCAAAAGCATCGTCAACTCCATTTCCCTCAAGGAAGGGGAAGAAGTGTTCAAGGCCCGCGCCCGCACGGTGCGCCAGTACGGCGCGGCCGTGGTGGTCATGGCCTTTGATGAAAACGGCCAGGCCGACAGCTACGAGCGCCGCATCGAAATCTGCCAACGCAGCTATGATATCTTGGTGAACGAGGTAGAGTTTGCGCCCGAAGACATCATCTTCGACCCTAACATCTTGACGGTAGGCACCGGCATGGAGGAACACCGCAACTATGCGCTGGACTTCATCGAGGCGGTGCGCTGGATCAAGCAGAACCTGCCCGGCGCCCTCACCAGCGGCGGCGTTTCGAACATCAGCTTCTCCTACCGTGGCAACGACGTAGTGCGTGAGGCCATGCACTCGGCCTTCCTCTACCACGCCATCAAGGCGGGCCTGGATATGGGCATCGTGAACCCCAGCCAGCTGGGCGTGTACGATGAGGTGCCAAAAGACCTGCTCGAACTCTGCGAGGACGTCCTGCTGAACCGCCGCCCCGATGCCACCGAGCGCCTTGTGGACTTTGCCGAAACGGTGAAGCAGAAGGAAAAGGTGGAGGTAGTGGCCGACGCTTGGCGCAGCCTACCCGTGCAGGAGCGCCTGCAACACGCCTTGGTGCGCGGCATCACGGAGTTTATTGACCAAGATACCGAGGAAGTGCGCCAGCAGGTAGGGCGCCCATTGGAGGTAATTGAAGGCCCCTTGATGGCCGGTATGAACGTAGTAGGCGACCTGTTTGGGGCCGGTAAAATGTTCCTGCCGCAGGTCGTGAAATCGGCCCGCGTGATGAAGAAGGCCGTGGCCTACCTAGAGCCTTACCTGCTGGCCGACAAGCAAAGCGGCGACCGGCAAACCGCCGGTAAAATCCTGCTGGCCACGGTGAAGGGCGACGTGCACGACATCGGCAAAAACATTGTGGGCGTGGTGCTGGCCTGCAACAACTTTGATATTGTGGACCTGGGCGTGATGGTGCCGCTGGAAAAGATTCTGGACGAAGCCGAAAAGCAACAGGTCGACATCATTGGCCTGAGTGGCCTGATTACGCCTTCGCTCGATGAGATGGTGTACGTAGCGCAGGAAATGGAGCGGCGCGGCCTGCAAACGCCCCTGCTCATTGGCGGCGCCACTACCTCGCGCCTGCACGCCGCCGTGAAGATTGCGCCCGCCTACACCGGACCCGTGGTGCACGTGAACGACGCCTCTCGCTCGGTGGGGGTAGCGGCAGGCCTGCTGGGCTCAGCCAAGGAAACCTACGCCCATACCGTGCGCGACGAGTACGAGACTCTGCGCAACGACTACGCTGGCCGCCAGCGCGACAAACGCTACCTCACCATCGAGCAAGCCCGCGAAAATGGCTTTAAGGCCGATTGGGAAGAAACGCCGATTACCAAGCCTACCTTCTTGGGAACGAAGGTGCTGGAAGACTACGACTTGGCCGAGCTAGCCACTTACATCGACTGGACGCCCTTCTTCCACACCTGGGAGCTGAAAGGCCGCTATCCGCGCATCTTGGAAGACGAAACCTTGGGCGAAGCCGCCACCAAGCTATTCGAAGATGCGCAAGCGCTGCTGCGCAAAGTCATCGACGAGAAACTGCTGACGGCCCGCGCCGTGTTCGGCTTCTGGCCCGCCAATACTGTCGATTACGACACCATTCAGGTGTTTAAGGACGATACCCGGCAAGAAGTAGAAACGGAGTTCTTTACCCTACGTCAGCAAGGCGAAAAGGGCAAGAACATCCCCAACGTGGCCTTCTCCGACTACGTGGCCCCGCTGGAAACCGGCCGCGCCGACTACATCGGCGGCTTCGCCGTAACGGCCGGCCTTGGCATCGAAAAGCTGCTCGATCAGTTTGAGCAAGACCACGACGACTATTCCAGCATTATGATTAAAGCCCTGGCCGACCGTCTGGCCGAGGCCTTCGCCGAGCGCCTGCACCAGCGCGTGCGGGAGGAGTTCTGGGGCTATGCCTCGGACGAAAAGCTTTCCAACGAAGACCTCATCAAGGAGCAATACCGCGGCGTGCGCCCCGCCCCCGGCTACCCCGGCTGCCCTGACCACACGGAGAAAATCACGCTCTTTGAGCTGCTGGATGCGGAAAACAAAACGGGCATTCACCTCACCGAAAACCTGGCCATGTACCCGGCTTCGTCGGTGAGCGGCCTGTACTACGCGCACCCTGCCTCGCGTTACTTCGGCCTGGGCCGCATCGGCAAAGACCAGGTAGAAGACATTGCTGAGCGTAAGGCCATGCCGCTGGCAGACCTGGAACGCTGGCTGGCCCCCAACCTGAACTATGACCCTACGGCCGTGCCGGTTACGGCGTTGTAGGCTTACCCCACCCCCCGACCCCCTCCCCTCCGGGAGAGGGGGAGCCAGACGATTGTTCTATTCCAAAGCTTATCCGGAGCTAAGCACTTCTGCTAATACCGCACCGTCTGGCTCCCCCTCTCCCGGAGGGGAGGGGGTCGGGGGGTGGGGTCAACGTATATGAAAGTCACCGAACACCTCTCCAACGCCCACGGCAAAACCCTCTTCTCCTTCGAGGTGCTACCTCCGAAAAAGGGCGAGAATATTAAAACGCTGTTCTCCAACATCGAGCCGCTGATGGAGTTCAAGCCGCCGTTTATCGACGTTACCTACCACCGCGAGGAGTATGTGTACCGCAAACACACCAACGGCTTGCTGGAGAAGCACACCGTGCGCCGCCGGCCGGGTACGGTAGGCATCTGTGCGGCCATCAAGAACCGGTTTGATGTCGATACCGTGCCCCACCTCATTTGCGGCGGCTTCACGAAGGAAGAAACCGAAAACGCCCTTATCGACCTGCACTTCCTGGGAATTGATACGGTGCTGGCCCTGCGCGGCGACCCCATCAAGAGCGAAGGTCAGTTCAAACCCGAGCCCGACGGCCACGCCTACGCCTGCGACCTGATTGGGCAGGTGTCCGACCTGAACAAAGGAGCCTACCTCGACGAGGAGCAGGACGAAACCTCCGCCACCAACTTCTGCATCGGCACGGCCGGCTACCCCGAGAAGCACTTCGAGTCGCCCAATTCCGGCGCCGATATTCGCTACCTCAAGCACAAAGTAGACCGCGGCGCCGACTACATCGTGACGCAGATGTTTTTCGACAACGAGCAGTTTTTCAACTTCGAAAGTCGCTGCCGCGCGGCGGGCATTACGGTGCCCATTATTCCGGGGCTGAAGCCCATGACCACCAAAAGCCAGCTCACGGCCCTACCCCGCTCGTTCTACTTGAACATCCCGGAGGAGCTGAGCGAAGCCGTGCACTTGGCTCCCGACAACGCCGCCGCCCGCCAGATCGGCATTGAGTGGTGCATCAATCAGAGCCGCGAGCTGATGGCTCACGGCGTGCCGTGCTTACACTACTACAGCATGGGCAAATCTGAGTCTGTGCGTAAGGTAGCCGCTGCGCTGTTTTAGAATAGTGAAATTGTGAAATTGTGAAATGGTGAGTTTAACGTGCTGGCAGCGCATGCCGTACACAGAGAGGACACTGAACGTCAAACTCACCATTTCACAACTTCACCATTTCACCCTTTGACCTCTCTCGACGAGTTATTTGCGCAGCTGCGCGTGGCCACGGCACCAGCCGAAATTGAGGCCCTGCGCAACGGAATCTGGCAGCTGTGGCTGACTACCGGCGAGCAAGCGCTAGACAAGCAGCTAGAGGCAGGAATGCGGGCGCTGGCCGCCGAGGAGTACACGCGGGCTATTGCCTGCTTCACGGAGTTGATTACCGCCCGTCCCGATTGGGCCGAGGGCTGGAACAAGCGCGCCACCGCCTACTTCATGCGGGGCGAGTACCGCGCTTCCCTAACCGATATTGAGGAAACCCTACGCCGTGAGCCGCGCCACTTTGGGGCGCTGAGCGGCTGGGCCATGATTCTGCGCCAACTCGGCCATCATCGGGGCGCGTTGCATGTGTTGCGCCGCCTCGAAGCACTGTGCCCGCAGTGGCCCGGCTTGCAGGAAGATCTACGCGACCTGCGCGACCAACTGGACAGCTGAATCCCTGATTAGCAAGGTTTTTGTCTGCTGCAAGAGAATTGTATATTTTCTGCAAAGGCGAAGCATGCCCTATAAGCGCTGATTAGGCTATAAGGCTATACATTTGTTATTTTGGTTAGATTTAGTGAGTAATCAAATGTTGCAGATGTAATAAATAATATAATTATTATTGGTTTATACTAGTGCTTTATCCAGTCCTACCCACTCTGTTCTGATCTTCTCTCCACCCATATTCCACCCATGAAAAAAAAGCTACTATACGGATTCCTCTTCCTACTGCCTAGCCTTTCGTACGCGCAACGCCTACGCGAAACGCAGTGGGAGAAAGGCATGATGGACAAAGGCGAAAAGGTAGGCGTATGGGAATATTACGCCTACAACCGTGCTGGCACCCAGCTAGTAGTGCAGAAATACGACCATACTGAGCGCAAACTATTGGAGTACCGCCCGCTGAGCGACGTGCCCTACCGTGCGGAGCTTATGCCCGGCAAATGGACCGCAGTGCATCTCGACCGGCAGCCCATGTTTCTTGGGGGAGATGCCCGGTTGGCGACGTACACTGCCAAGCTGAACTACCCGCAGGCTGCTCAGAATAAAAAGCTACAGGGCCGTGTGCTCATTTCCTTCGTGATTGATACGCTGGGCCAAGCCAGCAATTACCAGATCATCCAGAGTGTGGGTGGGGGCTGCGATGAGGAAGCCCTGCGGGTGTGCCGCACGATTCCGAACGAATGGCTTCCGGCCCGGAAAAATGGCCGGTCGGTGCCAGTGGTATACGAGTTGCCATTCGTGTACAAGCTACGCGAGTAACGCGGGGTGCTGGCTGTTGCGGTAGTCAACTTGGGGGCGCCAATCTGCGTACATGCGGGCATGATGCTACTTCGTACGCTAAGCAAAACCGTGGCCCTGGTGGCCCTACCCCTCAGCCTGCTAACTGCCTGCGACAGCACGCCTCGCGAGCGGCAAGCTGCCCTGGAAAAAGGTGTGAACAGACTGGATACTATAGCCGACCGCGCCGGCAACAAAATAAACGCCGCCGCCGGCCGTGCCGCCCGCTACGACTCTGCCTCCCGCGTTCGGAACCGCCAGCCCCTCGACCCCGCCGCGGAGGCCACTTTCACCACGCAGTTGCTGGGCACCTACGCAGATATTGGTGCTCTAACGGCTACTACTATTGAGCCCGCCTACACGCAGTTTTTGCAGCAAGTGCGTGCCCAGCGTCGCGCCTGGACCCAGCGCGATTGGGATTACGCCACGGCCATCTACCGCCGCCTCAACGAACAGTTTCGGGCAGTGCGCCTGGATGTGAAAGGCCGCGACGAAATCCATATCCGGGCGCTGCAAACCGAGTTTACGGCTCTGGAAACCGGCCGCGACGTGAAAGACATGGGCGAAGCCGTGGGCAATAAGCAGTAGGTTGAGCCTGGCATCTCGAATCCTTGGTTGGTAGGCTATTCCGATACAATGCGAGGCATAGACTACTTACTGACCTCTCTACCTTACTTAAAGCCTCGCCATCTGACGAGGCTTTTGTGTTGAAATCCCATTGCTTGCTGCTCATGATGCATTTCCTGTCTGCGCGTTTCGTAGTGCTACTGTTTTGGCTGCTCCCCTTGGCAGCCCCGGCGCAGCAGCTGATTGAAAGCGTTACCACCGTACCCGCCGCCGACCAATGGCTGCAACCCGGCGACCAGCTGCAAGTGCGTCTCAAGGGTAGGCCTGGGAGTCGCGTTACGTTCTACCGCGGCCAGCGGCTCACGGAGCTGCCCAACCAGCGCGGTACCTACCAGGCAACGTACGTGGTACAGCCCGGCGATACGCTCGCTAATCGGCCCATCACCTTTCAGCTGGTGGCTACTGATAGTACCCGCGCCACAGCCACCAGCAAAAACCGGGTGCGCCTGCTGAACCTGAACGAGCCCCAACTGGCACAAACCACGTCCAACCTTTCCTACCTCAACTACGGCCTAGGCGAAGACCGCCTTGGCGGCGCCAAAATGTGCTACCTCGACTCAGCCGTGGTGCTGCACCTCACGGGCAGGGTAGGCAACCTCTACCGCGTGCGCCTGGCCGAATCCCAAACCGCCTGGATACCGCAAGAGCAGGTGCAGCTAATGCCGCCCGGCGGCTTCGTGCCTACCTCGCTCACGGGCTCCTGGGACGTGCGCGGCGACTCTCTGTTCGACTACGTGCGGGTGCCACTCACGGCCCGCCTACCCTACCGTTCCCAACTCCTCACCAACCCTACCCGCCTGGAGGTCGATATTTTTGGGGCCACCTCGAACACTAATTGGATAACCCAGCGCGACGGTCTGCAAGCCCTCGGTGATGTGCACTACGAGCAGGGGGCTCCCGACGTATTTCGGTTGGTGCTGTTGCTGAAGCACGCACAGAGCTGGGGCTACCATATTGGCTACAAGGGAAATATATTGGAAATACAAGTGCGCCGCCCGCCCGCCAAGCTTCGGCTGCGCGGGTTGGTGGTGGCCATAGATGCTGGCCACGGCGGTACCAATGTGGGTGCCGTGGGCAGCACCGGCGCCCGCGAAAAAGACCTGACCCTGGCCATTGCCCGCCAGCTACAGCAGGAATTGGAGCGACGGGGCGCCCGCGTCGTCATGACCCGCACCGACGACGCCAGCCTCGAAATCAGCGACCGGGTGCGGCAGCTGCGGCGGGCGCGACCTAATTTGTTGGTCAGTATTCACGTCAATTCCTCCGGCAATACCGCTACGCAGGGCACCAGCACTTACTACCGCTACGTGGCGTTTCGGCCGCTGTCGGAGGCGCTGTATGGGCAGATGCACCGCACCGGCCTGCGCGGCGCCGGCAACGTGGGCAGCTTCAACTTCGGCCTGAACGGCCCTACCGAATATCCCAACGCGTTGGTCGAAACAGCCTTCGTGTCCAACCCCGAGGACGAGCGGCGTCTCATCGACCCCAAATTTCAGCAGGGAATGGCGGTGCGCATGGCCGCGGGCGTGCAGGAATTTGTGCGCGGTACGCGGGCCAAGGGATTGAAAGGATGGTTGTTTGGAAAACCAGCTGTGCAGTAGTTCATCAAGGCTTCATATGACTATATCTATTTAGCAAAAAATAATCGTGTCAAATTGATTTTGGCGCGTAAAAGCAGCTATTTACTGCTGCGTAGCCAATGCAATAGCCCGTTAGAAGCGAACTGGTTGCGGCACTTCATCTCCTCTCATCACCCAAATTCCTACCCCTCGTATGGCAGAAACTTCTCTACTGGACCGCAGCCGCACCATAGCTGGCCCGGGCTACAACCGCTGGCTGATTCCGCCTGCGGCGCTGGCTATCCACTTGGCTATCGGGCAGGCCTACGCGTTCAGCGTGTTCAACAAGCCGCTGGGCTCCCTCATTAGCGGCGACCCTGCCAACCCCGCCCCCGACGACTGGACCCCCGGCCAGATCGGCTGGACGTTTTCTATTGCCATTGTGCTGCTGGGGCTCTCGGCGGCCGTGTTTGGCAAGTGGCTGGAACGGGTAGGACCGCGCAAAGCCATGATGGCTGCTTCCCTGTGCTTCGGCGGCGGCTTCCTAATTGGCTCGCTGGGCGTACACCTGCACTCGCTGGCGCTGCTGTACCTGGGCTACGGCGTAGTGGGCGGTATTGGGTTGGGCATTGGCTACATTTCACCAGTTAGTACGCTGATTAAGTGGTTTCCCGACCGCAAAGGCGTGGCGACGGGCATGGCCATTATGGGCTTTGGCGGCGGCGCCATGATTGGCTCTCCGCTGGCCGTGGCCCTCATGGACCACTTTAAAGGTTCGGCACCGCAAGGTGTGGCGCCTACCTTCATTGTGATGGGCATTATCTATCTGCTGTTCATGCAGTTCGGGGTGTGGACCATCCGGGTGCCCGCCGACGACTGGGCGCCGGAGGGCTACGTGCCCAGCACCGAGCATGACGCCATGATTACGACGGCCAACGTATCGGCTGATAACGCCATCAAAACGCCGCAGTTCTGGCTGCTGTGGGTGGTGCTGCTCACCAACGTAACGGCCGGTATCGGCGTACTCGAAACGGCTTCGCCTCTGATTCAGAATACGTTCTCGGATGCGGCCATGGGCGCGGGCCGGGGCGTAACAGCCGCCGCTGCCGCGGGTTTTGTGGGGCTTTTGAGCTTGTTCAACCTGCTCGGGCGCTTCTTCTGGTCGTCGGCTTCCGATAAGCTGGGCCGCAAAACCACCTACGCCATCTACTTCATCCTAGGCATCATCCTGTACGCCTTCATCCCAACGCTGGGAGCGGGCCTGCAACTGACATTGTATGTGGTGGCTGCTTGCATAATTATTAGCATGTACGGCGGCGGCTTCGCCACCGCACCAGCCTACCTCTCCGACCTGTTTGGCAAGTACCAGGTAGGCGCTATTCACGGGCGCTTGCTCACGGCCTGGAGTACGGCCGGGGTACTGGGGCCGTTGATTGTGCACACCCTCAGTGAGCACGCCAAAGAGCAGAATCTGGCAGGCGCCGCCGCCTACCAGAACGTATTCTACACCATGGCTGGCGTGCTGGTGGTAGGGCTGCTGGCCAACCTGGCCGTGCGCCCCGTAAAAGAACAGTACCACGAAAAAGGCCCTGTTACGATTGAAGCCGGCGGCCACTAAGCCGGCCCTCACCTTATACTTTTCTTCCTGACTATATGGACTCACGAAACACTTCCGCCCCCGAAACCGCTTCGAGCGGTGGCGCCCTTGTCTTGGCCTGGCTTTTTGTTGGGGTACCCCTACTTTGGGGGGTTTCCCAAACATTTATCAAAGCGCTGGCCTTGTTTAATAGCTAAGCGGCTGATCAACAGACAACAAAAAGCGCACTCTCTGGGTGCGCTTTTTGTTTAGGTAGGTAGAATGGTCGTGCGCTGTGCACAACTTCCTCCTGGGCTTTTCTGTTATTTGCTGCCGCTTCGCACCCCACCACTATGGCCTCCGTTGTTCCTTCTGCCGACCGCATTATTCTGTTGGCCTCTTTCCCTGATTCTATTGCCGCACACCTGGCCAAAAGCCGCCTCGATGCTGAGGAAATTCCCTGCTTCGTAAGCAACGAAAACCGGCCCTACGGCCCTATTTCGGGTGGGGTGCGCCTGCACGTGCGCCAGCAAGATGCCGAGGCGGCGCGCACGGCCCTGCTGGAAGAAACCGTGCCCATGACCATCCTGCCCGACCCTGATACGCAGGAGGGCACCGCGCTTACCTGTGCCCGCTGCGGCTCCCCCGACATTGCCACTGCCGAGGTGCGCCCTGGCGCCCCAACAGCCTCGCGCTTCTTCACCCGTCTGATCTATTCCCTGCGCGGCATCCGTTACCACTGCTTTCATTGCGGCTATGAGCTGCGAGAGGAATAGCTGACCGTTGTGCTGAGTGAAAGTGACGCATTTCACAAATAAAAAATCCCCGACTACTTTCCGTAGTTGGGGACTTTTTATTTACCTGCGAACAGAACGACTAGTTCTTGTCGGCGCGGTTGATGAAGAAGATGGCTACACCAGCAATGGCCGCGATGCCTAGTACCAGTTGGGTGGAAGTGAACTTCTGCGCGGATTTCTGAAGCAAGCCTGCCCCGTTCTTGAACAGGTCCTCCATGTGTTCATGGTCGCCCTGAAATACATGGTAGGCACTTTCAAACGTGCGAGCAATGTCTTCGGGAGTGATTTTGTCTAGAGATTGGATGTCGTTGGCCATAGGAAAGAGTGGAGAGAAAGTTACGGGAAATCAAGTGGCACGCCAGTAAAAGCGCTACCGATACTCCTACGGGAAAAAGGCGGCGCGGGCTGCCTCTTTTTGTTGATTTTTGCTGGTAAAAAGAAAAAGCTCCGCCGAATGGCGGAGCTTACTAGGCTATAGGAAGGTCATTTTCTATTCGTATACCTTTACTACAAAAACGTAATTCTGCAATTTGCGAATCTGCTGCGGGCGGGAGGTGCCGGTCAGCAAATTGGTGCGGGGTAGCGTAATATCGTGCGATACAGCAGCCGTTTGCAGCGAGTCGACGAGGCGGGTGAGGTAGGACGACTTAGTGGCAAACGCTGCGCTCTGCACATCCGACTGCTTGCCGCTGACAATACCAATCAGGTTGCCTCGGTCGTCCAGCACTGGCCCACCAGAGTTGCCGGGGTTCACCGGAATCGAAATCTGGTAGAAGCCCGTGTCGCCCTCGAAGCCCGAGCGGGCGCTCAGGGAGCCATCGTTAAACACCAGGTCTTCGCGGGGGTAGCCCAGCGTATATACCCGCTCGCCCAGGTCGGCGGTGGTGCGCTTGAAGGAGTAGGGCAGGCGGCCGAAGCCGTGGAAGTCTTTATCGACGATGCGCAAAATAGCCAAGTCGCGGGCCACATCGGTGAATACCGGCTCGGCGTGGTAATGGTCGTGCGTGCGGCTCTCCACCAGCAGCGAATCGGCGCCCTGAATAACGTGGTAGCTGGTCACCAGGTAGCCGTTGGGCGACAGCGCGAAGCCCGTGCCGCTGAACTTGCCAGGGTTAATATCTTCGGCCTTGGTTTCGTCGATCTGCGTGATGGCGCGATTCATGGCCCGCTGCGTGCGCTTGATGCGCTCCACCTCGCGGCGCAGCATGGTGTAACCGTAGGTAGGAGCCGGTTTTTGGGCGGCTTTCCACCACTCAATACCCAGCAAGGTGCCAAACACCGCCATAATGGCTACCGAAGCGGCTACGGCAATGGTAGCGCGGTGGCTACCCCAGAACTCGCGCAGCGTGCGCTCTATCCCAGAGATATGCATCGTCGGCATCAGCGGGTTGCCGGTCTGGTAGGTTTCTTCGGCGGTGGCTTCGGCATCTAGCGTGGCTTGGAAGGCTTGCAGCTTGCGGCGCGTGCGCAGTCGTTCGCCGTAGCCGCGCAGGGTGCCGTTCAGCAGGTCGAAATCGGTGAGCTGCTGGGCAAAGCTAGGGTCGGCGGCGAGGCGGCGCTCCAGCTCCTGGCGGGCAGGCGCAGCCAGTTCGCCGGCTCGGTAGGCCTCAAATAGCGCGTAATAATCAGCTTCTGTTTTCATACAGGAAGCGGCTGGGTTAAGGCCGCCAGGGCAATAGGGTGCAGGCTGCTAAAACGATTCTTCCTCCTGATAATGGGTGAAAAACAGCTTTTTCAGGCGCACCAAGCATTTATATTTCTGATTCTTGGCGTTGTCGGCATTGGTGTAGCCAAACTCCGTTGTAAGCTCCTGCATAGATTTATCCAGCAGGTAAAAACCTTCGAGTAGCGAACGGCATGGCTCCCCGATGCGTTCCAGCGCCTCGCCCATCAGGCCAAACTGCCGGTCGCGCTCCTGGGCGTCGAGCAAATCCTGCTCGGCGCCCGTTTCGAGGTAGGGTTCGTGGTCGGTGAGGCTGCCGCCAAAGCGGTTTTTCTCGGCCAGCCGTTTCAACCACAACCGGCGGCACACGGCGTAGAGGTAGGTCTTGATCTGGCAGCTTAGCTCCAAAGAGCCATCGCGCACCTTCTCGTAGAACACCATCACGCCCTCCTGATACACATCCTTGGCCTCGTCCTCGGTACCGCTGTTTTGCTGTACCAAGTGAAGAACCATGGGGAGGTGCAAGCGGTAGAGCTGCGCCAGCGCCCGGTCGTCGCCCTGACGGATGGCCGCCACGAACTCTGCATCGGTGTAGGAAGGAAGTCCCTTACCCATTCGCTATACTTCTTGTTTTAATACGGATGGGGCTCTTACGTAACCCATCAAAAATAAATATTCTCAACTCGGGTTACTTTTCTTCGAAGCAGGGATTAAGAGCGTTTTCAGACGAAAAATCAACCCAACCCCAAAGATGAAAAACCTACTGAAAGTATCTGCCCTGGCTATCGTATTCGCTGCTGGCCTCGCTTCGTGCGAGTCGAAGCCTGCTGAAACCACGACCACGACGGAAACTACGACCACCGAGACGGCGCCCATGATGAGCAACGACTCGACCTCGACGATGGAAGGAACCGCTCCGATGGCTGATTCGACCTCGACCATGTCGACTACTACCACCACGGCTGAGTAAACCATACTATTTGCTGGCGTTGTACCCACAACGCCAGCAAACGAAAGGTCCGTATCTTCCTCCGGGAGGGTACGGACCTTTTTTGTTGTAGCCTACCCAAGCAGGCACAAAAGTAGCGGTTACGCAGGAAAGCGGCCGGGCGAGCGGTGAGGTGCTACAGCTTTTCCTCCAGCCAGAGCGTGCCCGCCGCCAGTACAAAGAGGGCCACAAACCAGCCTACTGCCCACGGCTGCCGGGTAGTAGCGGGGGGGAGGTTGTCGGTTGCTACAGCAGTCGGCGCTTGGTATGCTTCGCGCTCCGTAGCCTGCCAGGCAGTGGGCGCAAACACGTAGAACCACTGCCGGGTAGCGCCGGGGCCCTGCACCTGGTGCCAGCCCGCGGCGGCGGGCCAAAACTGCCCCGTAGACCACTCCGGCAGGCGCGTATCCTGCTGCATGGGTAGGCGGACGGCTGGTTGCTTAGCTGTGGTAATACTGGGCAGCGTAGCCGGAAGCGTGGCCGATTCTAGGCGTAGAGTAGTGGGCTGATGTGGGCGGGGCCAGGCATCTACCACTTGCCACTGCGCTGCCACGGGCACTGGGCGGGCCACCGCGGCCAGCAGGCGACTCCAAAAAGCCGCATAGCCAGCTGTGTTAGTCGTTTGCAGCTGCCAAGGGTAGGTGGCGGCCAGCGTGCTGACTATCACGTGCCCTAGCCCTACCCGCGTTACGCCCACCACCGGGCGTTGGCGGGCATCGGTAGCCAGAGCGGTGCTACCTGCCTGGAGCCGCAGCTCGGCAGCGAGCGGGGCGGCCAGCGAGGCCGGCGCATCGGGCCAGCGCACGGGCTGGGGGAGGTCGGCGCCGGTGGGGCGGGGCAGCAGGCTAAAGGCGGCGCGACCGGGTAGCGCACGGGGTAGGGCGCCTGGCTCAGCTAGTAGCAATAAGCCCAAGCCTTGGTTTTGTATGGCCGCGCGCATGGCCTGGGCTTCGGCGGGAGCGAGGCTGGTGAGAGTGCCATTGTCGGCTATTACCACATCGTAGCGAGCCAGTAGGGTAGGCGAGAGGCGACGCAGGTCGTGGGTTGGCTGGTTGAGGAAAGCTGTCTGGGTGAGGCCTTTGCTGACTTGCGTGCGCAGCGCCACGCGGTGTTGTTGGGTGCCCAGGTAGTTTTTGAGAAAGTTGAATTCGAAACCGGGTGTGGTGGTGAGTAGCAGTACGCGTAAAGGTGCTATTGCCATTACCTCCACGGGCACCGTCTCGCGGGCTACGACCTGCGTGCCGCGCCGCGCCCACAATTCGTACTCGGCCAAGCCAGTGGCTTTGGGTACGTAGCGAAGCTGGAAAGCACCACGCCCGCTCTTTAGCTGCACCGAGTCGCGGGTTTTGCCGGCGGCGCGCAGCCCTACCCACACCGGCGCTTTATCTGCGGTGGCCGCCGCAAAGGAGCCATTCAGCTGCAACGTTTTCCCTAGCGCCACCTGCCGCGCCCACTGCGCCACCCGAAAGCCAGCCACCGCCGCGCCACCGTGCCGAATCAGGTGAAGCGAGTCAGCAACAGAGGCGGCATCTGAGGGCAGGCCCCGCCCCAGCACGTGCAGCTGCCGGAGGTGGGGCAACTGCTCGCGCAGGGCTACTAGGCTGTGCAGGGTAGGCGTGTCGGGGGTAGGGGCCGCGCCGTAGCGCCACAGTTGGGTGCCTGCACCCAGCTGGCGCAGTAAAGCTTGCAGCGAGTCGGGTTGGTAACCAGGCATTAGCAGGATAGCTTGCTGCCGACTACCGGGTATGGTGCGGGCAGGCGGGTAGGCTATCAGCCACAAAGCGGCCGCGGCCACCCAGCCCGCTACTAGACGCAAAGCCAGCCGTTGCCGGTTGGGACGGCGCCAGGCGGCCACGCTCAGCCCAACAGCCAGCAGCAGACAGAAAATGAGCAGCGCGTAGAAAAGAAAGTTCGGGGTGAAGGCAGACAAGGAGCTGAAGTAAAGGCAAACAATCAAATCAAATAATAAGGCGGCGCTACGGCTGACCCAGCGCCTGCAAGTAGCGCCGAGCCAGGCGGTTAGGCGAAGGAGCAGGGGTAGGCGCGGAGGTAGGAGTAGGCAGCAGGGCCGTAAGAGCGCGCTCTACTACAGGCAGGCACTCGGGGCAAGGCACCGGCTGCCTGGCGCGCAAAGCGGCGCTGAGCTGGCGCAGGTCGCGCAGGGCGGTGAGGTAGGCGCCAGGGCGTTGCAGGGCCGCCTGGGCCAGTTGCGACCCGGCACGGTCGAGCAGGGCGGCATCGTCAGGGGCGGCGGGTTGACCGCGACGCAAGCGACTCAGTAGGCCCAGGGCAGCCCGCACGGCTGGTTGGGAAGCCGGCGCTGCCACATCGGCGCGACGCTGAGGAGTGGCGGCGCCTTCTAGCTCGCCCGTGAGGCGCACGGTGGCTTCGGGCATGGGCGGCGGGGTGTAGCCGGCTTTTTTGACGTAGACGCGGGTTTGCTGCTGCACTTCCTTCAAGAGGCGCAGGGCCTTGTACTCGTAGGGTAGGGCCTCGGCGGGACGAGCGGTGCGCAGGCGCAGCTCGGCTTCCCACATCTGACTGAGCACTACGCTGAGCTTGGCTTTCACGGCCGGCTCCAGGAAATCGGCGGTTTCGGCGTCGTCGTGCTTGTGCATGTAGGGGTCCATGAGGGCGGCCGTGGTTTCCAGCGACGAGGGGTTGGCGTTGGTTGACGGGGCTCCGTGCTCATGGCCGTGGTCGTGGCCGTCGCCCTCGTGGTGCTCCTCTTTTTCGCCCTCCGGTATGGCATTGGCCTGGCCGATGCTTTCCTCGAATTCCTCGCCCATAAACTTACCGTAGCGCATACGCAGCACCTTTTGGTCGTGCCCGATGTCGTTGGCACGGCTGGCAAATGTGGACTGATCCAGCCCTTTGCGCTCCGAAAGCAGCTTTTCCGTATCGATAATTACCTGGCGCTGACTGCGGAAGTAGGCCGGCACCACGTTCACACCCAGCGAAATATCCGCCCCGGAAGCGTCAATAGTGGTGTCTTCCCACTGCACCAGGTAGGTGTCGGTACGGGCCATTTGCCGGTGGTTGTCCCAGGCCTGCACGTAGAAATATACCTCGTCGCCGTAAGTGAGACCCAGCTGGCGTAGTTGCAGGGTGTAGGTAAGCTGGTGTTGGGTAGGCTGACCGCGCAGCTGAGCGCTGAGGTCAGTGGCAACTTCCGTAAACTTCACCGCCTCGCCCTCGCCCTTGGCCACGGTAGCTACCACGCGGGCCCGGCTTAGGCCATAGTCGTCGCGCACGGTTACGCGCACGCCTACCTGGGGCTTCTGCCCAAACTCTACCAGGGTATAGGGTTTCGGTGTGATGAGTTGGAGGGTAGGTGCCCGGTCAGGAATGACTTCAAGGGCATAATCCTCAGAAGTTTGTCCTGCAAACCGCAGCCGGTAGAGCACCGAGCTGTTCACTACTTGTTCAGCCTCAAACGCCAGCGAATCGCTGGCCACGGGCCGTAGCGGTACCCGCCGCTTGCCCAATTCCAGCACCGGCGCGGCGGCGCGGCGGCTTACACGTACCCGCCAACGCACCCGCGACCCGGCCGGCGCCTGAAACGACGGTTGTGCCGCCGCAAAAGCCGCCCGGCGTGTGTAGGCCGGCGGCGTCACCAGCAGCTTCAATTCCTGAATACGTGGGGCCTTGGCTGGCGCCGGTTTACCCACAAACCGCAAGGGCACGGCGGGCGCCGTAGCAACCGTAGTGGCTGGCTGTGCGGCTGATTTTGGTACCACCCAACACACGCCGGCTACCACCAGAAACAGGCTGGTAAGCAGCAATGAGGTGCGCCACGGCGTGGGCAGTAGCGCGGGGGTAGCGGCCGTCAGCGCATCGAGGCGCTCGGCTACGTGCTGCTGCTGTAGTTGCTCCAATAGGTTGAGGTTGGGGGTAGGGCGTAGGAGCAGGCCGGTGCTGTCCTCCAGCTCCGCAAACTCCCGGTCGAGGCGGCGAGCCAGTGGCTCGGGCCGGAATTTCCACAAGCGTACCAGCCACACTACCAGTGCTATAACGCCCACGGCTAGCAACACTAGCAAGGCTGGCCCCGCCTGCGGCCACCGCTCTGCGGCTACCAGCGCCGCGCCGCTAGCCGCTAAGAAAGGCAGCAGAATCTGTACTGTGCGGCGGCTGGCGTACGAACGCGCCACGCGGCGCAACAGGCCCGGCGCAACGGCAGCAGAAGTTACGGAAATGCTCATACGGAAGCAGTAGCAGTAGTGAGAGGGCGCCCGGCAGCGCGCCAGGAGAGCAACCGTTCCAGCCCAAACAGCAGCACGGCCGCCAGCACCACCCACGGCCGCAGATCCGTAGCGGGCGGAGCATCATTAGCTACGGAAACAGACGCAGCGGCTGGCGCGGTCGTGGTCAGTAGCTGGTGCGGATCGAGGGTACGCTGATCGTGGGCAAGCAAGCGGGTAGGCGCTACGGGCGGCTGGAGCAGTGGCAGCAGCAGCCCTGGCAAGGCCGGACTTTCGCCCAACGCGCTCCAGCTTGGGTGCAGCCGGGTGCGGAGGTGATACAACGTGCCCGCACCCAGCGCCTGCCGGACGAGCAACGGTCGGCCGGCAGCATCCTGCCACACGGTTTCGGCCGCCGCCACCGTCAGCGAATCGAGGCGCCGAATAGCAACAGTGTTTTGTGTGTTAGTAGGAATGAATGTGCCGCCAACGGCGCGGCCGCCCCCGCGCCCTACCCGCCACACCTGCGTACCCGGCACGGCTGCTTGTTGCCAGGCAGCGGGCAGCGGCGCGTCTTTCAGCCAGATAACCACATCGGGCAGCGGCCCGGCAGGCGCTAGGGTAGCGGCCGTAAGTTGCAGCGGAGCCACCAACCCGACGGAGACAGCCTGCACCGCCGCCCGCCAATAGCGGGCCTCCAGCGCATACGCGGCATCCGTGAGCAGCCACGCGCGCACCGGCGTAGTGCGTACCGGTACGATGGTAGAATCAAGTGTGCGCAGTTGGGCGCCGTTGGCTGTGGTTTGGTAGGAAATACCCGGTAAGCCCGTCACCCGCACGGAAGCGCCGTTGGCGGGGCGTCGCACTGTCAGGCTGCGGAAGGTGCTGGCTTCCTCGGTGCTACGGCCCACCAGCAAGCGCAGGCTGTCGGTGCCAACCAAGGCCGCAGCCTGTAGCCAATGGGCCGAATCAGGGGTAGGGACCAGTTGCCAGCGCAAAGTGGCGGGTAGCGCTGGGCGTGGGCCCTCAAACCGCCGCAACGCCGCCGTCGAAAATACGCGGAGTGGTCGGTTGGGGAAGGAGTCGGCGGCTTGCTGGGCGCGCATCCACAAGTTATCAGCTGGAAGCAATGCCCGGAGCGAATCGGTAAGCGAAGGGGTAGGCGAGGCCAAGCGCGCCCAGGTGCGGGCCGGCACCTGCGGAAAGCCGCGCCGCAGTTGGCGCAACTCGTAGCCTTGCTGGCGCAGTGAATCGATGCCAGGGCGCACGGCGGCTAGGGCCGATGAGGCCAGCAAGTCGGGGCTCAGCAGGACTTGTCCCCGCACGGGCGGCGCGGGCTCCTGCCAGCTCAGGCCCGCCACGGCCAGCGCCAACACGCCCACCAATGTGGCCCGCAGCAAGAATAACAGCAGCTGCTCAGGCTTCAGGCGGCGCAGACGGCGGTTGGCGGCCGTTTCCAGCCAGCGCAGGCTGCCTACCTGTACCACCCGGGCGGGGCGCCGGTTCCAGAGGTAAACCAGCAGCGGCACCAGCACCCCCAGCAGCGCCAACAGGCCGGCCGTGGGGTGCAATACGTGAAACGTTGATAGGGACAGTGCAAGCATGAGGCAAAAGGTAGGGGCGCCTGGCAGGCGCCCAGTGATACGCAGGCGGTTGTAGGGGTACAGACTGTTGCGTTTCCGCTTAGGGAGCTCGGTGTGGTGTATGCATCAAAGGATGAAAAATAGAACCATCTGTTGCGACGGTAGGGGCGCCTGCAAGGCGCCCCTACCGTCGTTTCAAAAATTCGCGCAGGGCTCGGTCCAGCGGCTCGGCGGTGCTTAGTTGAGCATACTCGAAGCCATGGCGGCGGGCCTGGGTAGCGGCTTCACGCAGCCAGTTTTGCAGGTGTTCCTGCCAGGCGCGGCGTTGCTGGTCGGCGTTGAGTTGAAGCGTGCGGCCGGTTTCCAAGTCCTCAAAGGTGACGGCGCCGCGGTAGGTGAAGTCCAGTTCGTTGCGGGCCAGCAGATGCAGCAGCAGTACCTCGCCGCTGGTGGTGCGCAGGCGCGTCAGGAGCGTGTCAATCTCCCCGTCTTCCTCATACAAATCGCTCACGCAGATGGTAAGGGCGCGCTGCCGTCGGGCGGTGAGGGGCGCCAACTCGGCCGCCACCGGGAAGCGACCAGTGGCCGTGGCGTTTTCCAGGGTATGAAAGATGCGCGTAAGCTGACGCGGGTCGGCGCGGGGCGGCAGGTGTTGCAGGCCATTGGGACGCAGAATGGTAAGGGCCACGGCATCGCCTTGATTTACCGCCAGGTAGGCCAACGCCGCCAGCAGCAGCCGGCCGTAGTCGAGCTTGCTGAGGCCGTTGTTGTCGCGGTGGTTCATGCTGGCGGTGGCGTCCAGCAGCAAATGCACCGTGAGGCTGGTATCCACCTCCGACTCGCGAATGTAATAGCGGTCGGAGCGGGCGGCCAAGCGCCAGTCGAGGCGGCGCAGGTCGTCGCCGGGCTGGTAGGGGCGGTACTGGCTGAACTCCATACCCACGCCCCGCCGCCGGCTCAAATGCTGGCCGTGCAAAAAGCCCTCGGCTACCTGTTTGGCGGCTAGGGGTAGGTTGCGCAGGGCGTAGAGTTGTTCGGGGCTGAGCATGGTTTTTAGTTGATATTTTATGTGGCATCCTGAGCGGAGTGAAGGACCTTATCCCGCTGGGACGACCATGCATTAGGTAGTAACTACTTGGTATGAAGACGTCCGCAAGCTCAGGATAACAGGATAGAGTTGCTGGCAGACGCTTGGTCGCCCTAACAGGATAAGGTCCTTCGGCAAGCTCAGGATGACAGCAGAATTACACCGCCACGGCCTTCAGCAGCTCCTGCACGGCATTATCTGGCGTCAGGTTTTCGGCTTCGGCGTTGAAATTCAACAGCACGCGGTGGCGCAGCACGGCCGGGGCCAGAGCCTTAATATCGTCGAGGGTAGCGGCGAAGCGGCCTTGCAGCAACGCCCGCGCTTTAGCGCACAGAATGAGAGCCTGACCAGCACGCGGCCCCGCACCCCAGCGCCCGTAGTCCTGAATGAACTTCACCTCCGAGGTAGCCGGGCGGGTAGCGCGCACCAGCCGGTTCACGAAGCTCAGCAGCTCAGGACTCAGACTCACCTGACGCACCAGTTGCTGCAACTGCCGGATGTCGTCGCCGCCCAGCACGGGCTGCACTTGGGCTTTGTTGATGCCGGTGGTGCCGCTCAGCACGGCCAGTTCTTCCTGCTCGGTGGGGTAGCCAATGCGAATGTAGAGCAGAAAACGGTCGAGCTGGGCCTCGGGTAGCGGGTAGGTGCCGCTCTGCTCGATGGGATTCTGCGTGGCCAGCAAAAAGAACGGCTTAGGTAGGGCGTGCTCCTGGCCGGCGTAGGTCACGTGGCCTTCCTGCATGGCTTCCAGCAAAGCCGCCTGCGTCTTGGGCGGCGTCCGGTTGATTTCATCGGCCAGCACCAGGCTAGCGAAAATCGGCCCTTCGTTGAACTTGAACGAGCGGTGCCCTGTGCCGTGGTCTTCCTCCAGAACTTCGGTGCCGAGAATGTCCGTCGGCATTAGGTCGGGCGTGAACTGAATGCGGCGGAAGGGTAGGTCGGTGGCCGAGGCCAGGGTGCGCACCAGCAAGGTTTTAGCTAGGCCCGGCACGCCTTCTAGCAGGGCGTGGCCGCCGGCCAGCAGGGCCACCAGCACTTCATCCAGCACTTGCGTTTGCCCCACAATGACTTTGGCAATTTCCTCGCGCAGGGGCGGCAGTTTGGCAAGCAGGCGTTTTACGTCTTGTTCGGTCATGTTGTAGGGGCGCTTGGTAGGAGCCCATCGTTGCTGAGGTTGTGTTAGAGTAGAAAGTATATAGCTTGTCGTTCAATAGAAGAGTACCTGCAAGGCGTTTTACTACACCGTCACGCTGTTAGGGCATATAGCAAAATATTGACGCCAAACTTTGTGTTATCCTCGGCCAGAAAGCGCTTGTTGCGGAAGTCGTAGTCCCACTCGCAGCCGTAATCTTTGTTGGAGTAGAGCACGCCTAAGCGGCCGTTGGTTTCCACGCCTTTCAGGTAGTCATGCACGAGGTCGTCGCCCCAGCCGTTTAGCTCGAAGCCGGTAGGCGGCGGGCCGTCCGGAAACTTGAAAAACTGCGAATAGATGGGATGGGTTTTGGGCAACTTCTTGAGCGCGCCCGCCCCGAAGCACACGCGCATCTGCTCCTCGAAGGAGCGCGCAAACAGCCCGTCGATGTCGTGGTTGCAATCGTCTACAAACACGAATCCGCCGTTGCGCACGTACTGCGTGAAGTTCTTCTTTTCGGCCTCGCTGAACTGCACCAACCGGTGCCCCGAGAGGTAGCAAAAAGGGTAGCGAAACAGCTCCGGCGAGTCCAATGCCACCACTTTCTCTTTCTGCTCTACGGGCACTGTGGTGTATTGCACCAGCGAGTGCAGCAGGTTGCTGGGCATTCGCTCATCCACGGCATCCCAGTCGCCGGAGTGGTAGCTGAGCCGAACGAACGTGAAGGGGGTAGGCAAGAGGGAATTAAAAATTAATAATGAAGAATTAAAAAGGCAGAAGCCGAGGCAAGGACGCGGCAAGCTGGCAGAGGGTGGCATCGGTTTTTGCTAAAAACGCAAAAAAACCTAATTGACATTGCAATGAATGGCGCTTCGCGGGATTGGGTCAAGGTCTGAAGCCCAGCAGTTGCCAAAATAATAGGCCGCCAGATATACTGCGCGGCCCGGCTAACGTTTAAGGAAACAGCTTCACTCTAAAACTGTAACAAACACGCTTCACCTGCCATGAAACAATTCTTCTTCCTACTGTTCAGCCTGCTGCTAAGCAGCGGAGCCTATGCCCAACTCGGCGTGAAAGCCGGCGTCAACCAGTCTGTGCTCAATGGTGAAAACATCGACGGGAGCACCAGCTACAATACTTCCTACCATGCGGGGTTTTTTTACGAGGCCAAACTGATTGGCCCATTATCGGTGCAGCCGGAACTGCTGTACTCTTCGCAGGGCGGTAACATCAAGAACCAGTTCGAGGACTTCGACACCAAGATGCACTACTTCACGGTGCCGGTGCTGGCGAAAGTACACGTAGGGCCGCTGTTTGTGGAGGCGGGCCCGCAGTTCTCTTTCCTCCTCGATGCCACCAAAGAAGGAACCCAGCGTGTGCAAGGCACCGGCGGCGCAGCCACCTACAACGACTACAAGCGCGGCGCCACCAGCGACTTCAAGCGCGGTGACTTCAGCCTGTGCGCCGGGGTGGGCCTTAAGTTCTCAGCCCTCCTCATCGGTGCCCGCTTCAACGCCGGCCTCAACGACGTGAACGACGTGGATAACCTTACCGGCGTAAACGACGCCCGCCTCAAAAACCGCGTGTTTCAAGGCTACGTGGCGCTTCAGCTAGGCCATTAGCAGTGTCAGAAGGACATGCAACGTTTAGGCAACGGGCTGGCTCTCTACAGAGCCAGCCCGTTTGTTTTCTACGGTTCCTATCTATTCTATTATGAAACAACCCTTACTCCTACTTGCCAGCTTGCTGCTGGTAAGCACCGCGCAAGCTCAATTCGGTGTGAAGGCTGGTGCTAACTATGCTACTCTTTCCAAAGAAAATAAGTCGAGTAATTACATACACCCTAAGGGTAGAGTAGGCTATCAGGTAGGCGTATTTTATGAACAAAATCTGGCGGGCCGCTTTTCATTGGTTCCCGAAGTGCAGTTCAGTCGGCAACAACTAGATGCGGAGGTGGTGCGCTTTAATTTTCCAGCAGAGGATTATCATGCTCAGTATCAACTCAAGCTATCCTACCTAACGATACCTATAATGCTGCGAACCCATTTTGGTAGGTTCTACTTAGAAGCTGGGCCGCAAGCTGGGTTCTTACTTGCGGCGCGCGAAAAAGGGCAGGAACGGACCCTTTCCTACCTAAGCAGCTATATGGGACCAGATAACACCACGTATTTCGACCGCTCGGCAACGGCTGACTTTCGGCGGTTTGATGTTGGCATATGCGCTGGCATCGGGGTGAAGCTACCCGCCGGATTCGCGGTGGGAATACGGGCTAGCACAGGCCTTATTCCGATTGCCCGTGATACTCAAACTACTATTGACGATAACCATTTGCGAAACCAGGTAGCGCAGGCGTCGGTGAGCTACCAGCTAGGTGGGTAGGAAAAATGAATGTCCTGTCCTGTTGCATCGGTAGGAGCTAATGCAGCGGAACATTCATTTCTTGTGCGTAAGCCTCATTTCTAAATTAGGAATGGCCTGTAAAATCTGGCAGCACGTCCTTTTTCGTTTTTTCTATGATAAGAACGCAAGTTTAATATCTATTTAAGCTGGCCTGTATACCAACCACGAACTAGCGCCCTACTCAGCAGCTGTGGGCTGCTGAGTAGGGCGCTAGTTCGTTGCACGTTGCTGTAAGAACTCGTTGTACAGCTTGATAATGTTGGGCGTATCCTTGTACCGGAAACCATCCATGCCCTGTTTCACCTGTGTGCTAATTCCTAGGCAGTCAGCAGTGTATTGACCCATTTGCTCTCGGAAATTGCTATGTTTCAAGGCAATCAGCTGACCATTACGGCGCACAAACCAGCGGTTATTTTCCACTGCTGCACCGCTTAGAAAGGCAGCTGTAGTGAATAAGCTAAGACCGGAAGCCACAAAGACAACCCCCGGTAGATTATCGGTGATTTTTCCGCTCATCATAAATAGCTCTACCGGACCTTCCAACACACGCATGGCCAAGATATCAGGATGACCGGCAGCACGCATGTTTTCCAGATGGAAGCCGCGCATCTCTACTACTTCCAGGTCATTAACGGGGATGTATTGAATCTTAGGGAAGGGCCGCACCTCCGGATTTTTTCGGAAATAATCGATAGTATTAATGTAGCCAATCGCATTGGTAGGCAAATAGGCGTGAACAGTGCGATTGTCCACTAATTTGATAACGGCTAAGCCATGTTTGGCCTTTGCATTAGTGTCGTGCCATGTCGTGGTATCAGTAAGCGCTTGTTGTGCATAGGCGCAGTGCAATAGGGTAGGCACTAAAAACAGAAAGCAGAATAACTTCTTCATGATAAATAGGATGAAAAATGGCTCGTATTCGGCGAAAGCCAAATACGAGCCATTTTACTGTAATTCCACGAAGATATGACCTTACACCGCGTCCGAGAGACTGGTGAATGTGAAGTCCCGAATCTTGAGCGGCGGCACCAAATTGCCGCCCAGACGCTGCTGTTTACCAATGGTTTCTAAGTTGTTCAGCATGATAATGGGCGACTCGTTGAAGCGAAGGTTTTTCACCGGGAACTTCACCTTACCGTTTTCAATGTAGAACGTGCCGTCGCGCGTCAGGCCGGTGAAGAGGAGCGTCTGCGGGTCTACACCGCGGATGTACCACAGGCGCGTTACTAGAATGCCTTTCTGCGTGCCTTTGATCATCTCCTCCAGGCTCTGCGTGCCGCCTTCCATGATGAAATTGCCGGGGAAGGGGGTAGGGGCCACGTTGTTTTTCTGGGCCCAATAGCGCGAGTAGTACAGGTTGTCGACCTTGCCTTTGTTGATCCAATTGATGCGCTTCACGGGTAGGCCCTCGCCGTCGAACACGCTGCTGGGCGCGGCGGGGTTGGTAGGGTCGGTATAGATGGTCACGCGCTCATCAAAGAGCTTTTCGCCCTTCTTGGTGCCACCGCCTTTCTTACTCAGAAAAGAGCGGCCTTCGTCGGCCGAGCGGGCGTCGAGCGAGTACATGAGGTTGTTGAGCAAGCCTTCGTCCGACACCAGCGCGGCCGGTTCCAAAATCACGGTGTATTTGCCGGGCTCAATGGCGCGGGCGCCCACCGAGCCGGCCGCTTTGCTGGCGGCGCGCTCCGTCAATACCTTCGCATCGAACTGCTTAATATCTGTAAAATCGGCCACGGCGTAGCCCGAGCCCATGCCGTCGGCCGTGCGCACCGTCACCGAAAAGTCGACGTAGGTATCGGGCTGGTAGGCTTGCAGACCTTTGCTGTTGCGTAGGGCCCGGAAGCTGCTGCTGTTTTCCAAGAAGCCGGCGGCCGTCAGCTTTTTGGCCTCGCATAGCGCAATGCTGTCGCCGGCGGCCTGGGCGCGGGCGTCGGCGGTATCGGCGGCGGTGCTGGCGGCAAAGGCGTTAGGCGTGAGGTACTGCTGCGGCCCGAGCAGGGGCATGTACTCGGGATCTTCGGGCGCCAGCTTGGCGGTTTCCTCGGCCCGCTGCACGCAGCGTTTCAGGGTAGCAT
This sequence comes from Hymenobacter defluvii, assembly GCF_017589435.1. NCBI lineage: Bacteria > Pseudomonadati > Bacteroidota > Cytophagia > Cytophagales > Hymenobacteraceae > Hymenobacter > Hymenobacter defluvii. Next base: position 120,305 of record NZ_JAGETX010000005.1, on the reverse strand, counting down.
CATCAAACTGATTGCAGGTAGCCACGCCCGAGCGTTTACCAAACCGCGACTCCACGGCCAGCGACACGTTATCAGACTTGCCGGCCGTGCTCACGGCATTACGAGCATAGCGAATATTGCCTGCCGTACGACCCGACAGCGTGGCCTGGCACTCATCGGCGGTGCTGAAGCTGAGGACTTTTTGTAGGATAGCCTGGGCTTGTTCTTGGGTAAGGATTGCCATAATAGTTGGTTTCGTTACTCCACCCCCCGGCCCCCTCCCCTCCGGGAGAGGGGGAGCCAGACGGGTTAGCGATTAGCTGGTAGCTTCTGTTGAACGAGGCTAAAGGCTGACAGCCATCAGCTAACAGCTTTCCTCTCGGCTCCTCCTCTCCCGGAGGGGAGGGGGCCGGGGGGTGGGGTGAATCGTTGGTTATACTTTCCGCGCCGTATTAATCACATTCACGCCATTGAAGCGCGTGGTGCTGGAGCCGTGGCTCACGGCCGACACCTGCGGCGGCTGGCCCTTCCCGTCGAAGAAGGTGCCCAGGAAACGGTAGTCCGACTGGTCGCAGGTGGCGGCGCAGCTGTTCCAGAACTCCTGGGTGTTCGACTGGTAAGCTACATCCTCAATCTGCCCCGTAATCTTACCCTTCTCGATGGCGTAGAACAGCTTACCACCGAACTGAAAGTTGTAGCGTTGCTGGTCGATGGAGTAGGAGCCGGCACCTACAATGTAAATGCCCTTGTCGACACCTTTAATCATGTCATCCACGCTCATTTTCTTGGCGTTGGGGCGCAGGCTTACGTTGGGCATCCGCTGGAACTGCACGTTGCTCCAGGAGTCGGCGTAGCAGCAGCCGTCGGAGTGGTCCTGACCAACTACCCCGGCCTGGTCGCGGATCTTTTCGTAGTTCACCAAAACGCCGCCCTTTATCAGGTCCCACTCGCCGGTTTTCACGCCTTCGTCGTCGTAGCCCACTGCGCCCAGGGTGCCAGGTTGCAGCTTGTCGGCTACAATGTTCACGGCCGGCGAGCCGTACTTGAAGTTGCCCGATTTCAGCTTGTCGAGGGTAGCGAAGCTGGTGCCAGCGTAGTTGGCCTCGTAGCCCAGCACGCGGTCCAGTTCCAAGGGGTGCCCTACCGACTCGTGAATGGTTAGGCCCAGGTGGTCGGGGTCAAGCACCAAGTCGTACTTGCCGGGCACCACCGATTTGGCCGTGAGCTTGGCCTTGGCCTGCTTGGCGGCCAGGGCAGCATCTTCCAGCATGTCGTAGCGCTGCTTGTAGCCAATCACGCCGGTGCCGGCCGGACCGGCCACCTTGTCTTGGGCGCGGGGCGTGAGGTACTCGTAGCCCATACCCATGGAGGTGCCCAGCGAGTCGCGGGAGCGGAATTTGCCCGAGGCACGGTCTATCACCGTCACATCGAAGGTAGGCCAGATGCGGTGCACGTCCTGGTCAATGTAGGAGCCGTCGGTGCTGGCAAAGTACTTCTGCTCGTTCACCTGAAACAGGTTGGAGCTAACGTAGCTCGCGCCGTTGTCCAGGGCTTTGGCGTTCACAGCCAGCAGGAAATCAGCCTTTTGCTTCACCGGCACCTCAAAGGCGTTCTGCTCGATGGGCGTTTTCCAGCTCACTTCGCCGTAGCCGCGCTGCGGAGCCAGTTGCACCGGTGTTTTCTGGATTTTGGCGTTGGCCTTGGCAATCGCCACAGCATCGCGGGCAGCCTGGGCCACAGCGGCCTCGCTCACGTCGTTAGTGGCCGCAAAGCCCCAGGCGCCGTTCACCAGCACGCGCACGCCTACCCCGTAGCTTTCGGTGTTCACAATGTTCTGCACCTGCTTCTCGCGGGTGAACACATACTGGTTGAGGTAGCGCCCTACCCGCGCATCGGCGTAGCTCGCGCCCGCCGATTTGGCGGCGTTCAGGGCCGCATCAGCCAGGCGTTTTTTCACGGCTACGTCCACGCCTTCTAGCAGGCGCTCTGGCGTCACCAGCGTACCACCGAACCCTGGCAGCGAGGGTAGGAACAAGGCTCCGGTCGCCAGACCAGTCAGCCCCACAAAATCACGACGACGCATAGTTCTACTGATTGACCCTACCCCCCTGCCCCCTCCCCTCCGGGAGAGGGGGAGCCAGACGCTTGGAGTGCTGAATGTTAAGTTCTAAATGTTAAGTGTCGTTCGACGACCATTCGTAATTCCTCTCGGCTCCCCCTCTCCCGGAGGGGAGGGGGCCGGGGGGTGGGGTGCCCCTACCCAATCTTGCGGGCCGTGTTAATCACGTTCACGCCGTTGAAGCGGGTAGTGGCCGAGCCGTGGCTCACGGCTGAGCTTTGCGAAGGCTGGCCCTTGCCGTCATTGAAGAAGCCCACGAGGCGGTAGTCCGACTCGTCGCAGCTGGCGGCGCAGCTGTTCCAGAACTCCTGGGTGTTGGCCTGGTAGGCCACGTCTTCCAGCATGCCTGTTATTTTGCCTTTCTCGATGGCATAGAACACGATGCCGCCGAACTGAAAGTTGTAGCGTTGCTGGTCGATGGAGAACGAGCCGTTGCCGGCGATGTAGATGCCTTTGTCTACCCCGCGTACCATGTCGTCCACGCTCCTTTTGGCTTTGCCGGGCTGTAGGCTCACGTTGGGCATGCGCTGGAACTGCACATCCTGCCACGACTGCGCGTAGCAGCAGCCGTCGGAGTGGTCCTGGCCTACCATGTGTGCTTGGTCGCGGATTTTCTGGTAGTCAACGAGCTTGCCTTGCTCGATGAGGTTCCATTGGCCGGTTTTCACGCCCTCGTCGTCGTAGCCCACGGCGCCCAAGGAGCCGGGTTGTAGCTTGTCGGCCACAATGTTGACGGCCTTCGAGCCGTACGGAATGTTTTTCGCCTTCCAGGCCAGATCGGCGAAGCTGGTACCGGCGTAGTTGGCCTCGTAGCCCAGCACGCGGTCCAGCTCCAAGGGGTGCCCTACCGACTCGTGAATGGTCAGGCCCAAGTGGTGCGGGTCCAGCACGAGGTCGTATTTACCGGGCGTTACCGACTTGGCCGTGAGCTTCTGCTTTACCTGTTTGGTGGCGTTGGTCACGTCTTCCAGGATGTCATAGCGCTGCTTGTAGCCGATAACGTCGGAGCCAGCGGGACCGGCAATTTTCTCCTTCGCGCTGGGCGTCAGGTACTCGTAGCCCAGGCCCATAGACGCACTCATCGAGGGGCGCGAGCGGAACTTGCCCGTGCCCCGGTCGATGGCCGTGACGGTGAAGGTAGGCCAGATGCGGTGCACGTCTTGGTCGATGTAGGAGCCGTCGGTGCTGGCAAAGTATTTCTGCTCATTCACTTGGAACAGCGCCGAATTCACGAAAGACGCGCCGCCGGCCAGGGCCTTGGCGTTGGTTTCCATCAGCAGGTCTACCTTCTGCGCAATGGGTACCTCGAAGGCATTCTGCGTAATCGGCGTTTTCCACGACACCACTCCGTAGCCTTTTTGGGGTACCAGTTTCACGGGCTCTTTCTGCACCTTGCTGTTGGCCTTGGCAATGGCCACGGCCAGTTGCGCCGCCTTGGCAATGCCTTCGTCCGTTATCTGGTTGGTAGAGGCAAAACCCCATGTGCCGTTGGCAATGACGCGCACGCCCACGCCCTGGCTTTCGCTGCTGGCAATGTTCTGCACCTGCTTTTCGCGGGTAAAAATGCCTTGGTTAAGGTAGCGCCCGATGCGCACGTCGGCGTAGGTGGCTCCTGCCGATTTGGCCGCGTTCAGGGCCACATCGGCCAAGCGCTTTTTCAAAGCCACGTCCATGCCGGGCTCCAGCAGGCGCTCCGCAGGCACCAGCAGCCCGCTACCGAAACCGGGGATGCTGGGTAGTAAAAGGGAGCCGGCCGCTAAGCCGGTCAGTCCCACAAAATCACGACGTTTCAAAGAGGTAGGGGTTAAGTTGTCATTCCGAGCGCAGCGAGGAATCTGAGGTGCCATGTAGGCAATCTATGTTCTCCACCGCTGCTGCATGACAAGTTGTTTAGGGAGTTACTTCCGTTGTCAGATCCCGCCAATCCGGATTGAAGCTGGCAATCAATGCGTCTTTTTTCTCGCGTCGCCAGCCCTTTATTTCCTTTTCACGAGCAATTGCCTGGTTGATATCGCCAAACTGTTCCCAGTACACCAGTAAGTTGCAGAAATAGCGACCCGCAAATGTGTGTCGCTGTCCTTCATTGCTTGTATGCTGGTCCAAACGACGCACTAAGTCGTTTGTGACTCCTATGTAAAGAGTAGTTCGTTTGGGATTGGTAACCAAGTAAACGTAGTAGTGATGGTGTCGCATATAGTGTGATATGCTGTTGAGTGAAGAGAGGAATCTGAATGCATACTTATACTTATCACTCAGATTCCTCGCTACGCTCGGAATGACACGCTACACCGCGTCCGACAGGCTAGTGAAGGTGAAGTCCCGAATCTTGAGCGGGGGCACCAGATTGCCGCCCATGCGCACCGGCTTGCCAATGGCCTCCAGGTTGTTGAGCATGATAATGGGCGACTCGTTGAAGCGGAAGTTCTTCACCGGATGCTTGATCTTGCCGTTCTCGATGTAGAACGTTCCGTCACGCGTCAGGCCGGTGTAGAGCAGCGTTTGCGGGTCCACGGGACGGATGTACCACAGGCGCGTCACCAGAATGCCCTTCGCTGTGCCCTTAATCATGTCTTCCAAGCTCTGTGTGCCGCCTTCCATAATCCAGCCGGTGGGGCGCGGAATGTCGGGAATGCCGGCTTTTTGGGCCCAGTAGCGCGAGGTGTAGAGGTTCTTCACTACCCCCTTCTCAATCCAGGTAGTTTTCTGGTGCGGGCGGCCGTCGCCGGAGAAGGTGAGGTCAGCAATTTCGGGGTTCGTGGGGTCCGAGTAGATGGTCACGCGCTCGTCAAAGAGCTTCTCGCCTTTCTTGTTGCCGCCGCCTTTTTTGCTCAGGAAGGAGCGACCTTCGTCGGCGTTGCGGGCGTCGAGGGCGCCCATCAGCGCAGCCAGCAACGAGGCATCGGTGTTGGCTACCAGCGCAGCGGGCTCCATAATCACGGTGTACTTGCCGGGCTCAATGGCCTTGGCCTCGCGCGACATAGCCGCTTTCTTGGCGGCCGTAGCCGTTAGGGCGGTAGTATCGAGCTTGCTGGCATCGTTGTAGTCGGCGGTGGCGTAGCCCGAGCCGGTGCCGTCGGGCGTGCGGACGGTTACGCTGTAGGTGATGCCGCTGCGCTGCTGGTAGGCTTGCAAGCCCTTGCTGTTGCGCACAGCCCGGAACCCGGCCGAATCTTCCAGAAAAGCAGCCGACGACAACTTCTGCTGGTCGCAGAGCTGCATACCGGCGGCTACCTGGGTAGCGCGGTAGTCGGGGTTGATAGCGGCGGTGCGCTGCGAAAACGAATCGGGAGCCGCCACGTACTGCTGCGGCCCGAGCAGGGGCATGTACTCAGGGCTTTCGGGCGCCAGCCGGGCGATTTCCTCGGCCCGCTGCACGCAGTTGCGCAGGGTAGCGTCGTCGAACTGGTTGCAGGTAGCCACGCCCGAGCGTTTGCCAAACCGCGACTCTACGGCCAGCGACACATTGTCGTTGGCGCCGCTGGTGCTGATGGTGTTGCGCGCCGTGCGCACGTTGCCGCCGAGGTTGCCCGAGAGCGACGCCTCGCACTCATCGGCTTTGCTGAAGCTAAGCACTTTGGTCAGAATGGCCTGCGCTTCTGATTGGGAGAGAATTGCCATATTTTTTAGAGAGCTATTAGCCGTTGGCTGCTAGCTGTTAGCTTTCTGATCTGAACTCTGAAACGAGGGTTATCAGCCAGCAGCTAATAGCTAGCAGCGTAAAGAAATTATCCGATTTTGCGGGCCGTATTAATCACGTTCACGCCGTTGAAGCGGGTAGTAGCCGAGCCGTGGCTCACGGCCGACACCTGCGCGGGCTGGCCCTTGCCGTCGAAGAACGAGCCGAACAAGCGGTAATCGTCTTTGTCGCAGGTAGCGGCGCAACTGTTCCAGAATTCCTGCGTGTTAGCCTGGTAGGCCACGTCTTCCAACATCCCGGCAATTTTGCCTTTCTCAATAGCATAGAAGGTGGTGCCGCCAAACTGGAAGTTGTAGCGCTGCTGGTCGATGGAGAACGACCCGCGCCCGGCAATGTAGATGCCTTTGTCCACGTTCTTCACCATGTCGTCCACGCTCATCTTCTGCTTGTTGGGTTGCAGGCTGATGTTGGCCATGCGCTGAAACTGCACCGAATCCCAGGAGTCGGCGTAGCAGCAGCCATCGGAGTGGTCCTGGTTCACGATGTGCGCCTGGTCGCGGGTTTTCTGGTAGTCCACCAGCATACCGTCCTTGATGATGTCCCACTGGCCGGTTTTTACCCCTTCGTCGTCGTAGCCCACGGCACCCAGCGAGCCGGGTTGCAGCTTATCGGCCACAATGTTCACCACCTTCGAGCCATAGGGCTTCTTCTGCGCTTTCCAGTCCAGGGTAGCGAACGAGGTGCCAGCATAGTTGGCCTCGTAGCCCAGCACGCGGTCCAGCTCCGTAGCGTGGCCGATGCTCTCGTGAATGGTCAGGCCCAGGTGGTTGGGGTCGAGCACGAGGTCGTACTTGCCCGGCGTCACCGATTTGGCCGTGATTTTCTGCTTGGCCTCGCGGGTAGCGGCCGTAATGTCTTCCAGCAAATCGTAGCTCATCTTGTAGCCTACCAGCCCCGAGCCGCTGGGGCCGGCAATTTTATCTTTGGCTTTGGGCACCAGGTACTCGTAGCCCATGCCCATCGGTGCGCTCAGAGCCTGCCGCGAGCGGAACTTGCCCGAAGCCCGGTCCACTGCCGACACCGTGAAGGTTGGCCAGATGCGGTGAATATCCTGGTCGATATACGAGCCCTCGGTGCTAGCAAAGTACTTCTGCTCGTTGATCTGAAACAGCGACGAATTGACGAACGACGCGCCGCCTTCCAGCGCCTTGGCGTTGGCCGACAGCAGCAGGTCTACCTTCTGCGTGATGGGCACCTCGAAGGCGCTTTGCACGATGGGCGTTTTCCAAACCACCTCGCCGTAGCCCTTCTGGGCGGCCAGCTTCACGGGGTCTTTCTGCACCTTGCTGTTGGCTTTGGCAATGGCCACAGCTAGCTGGGCAGCTTTGGCCAAGCCGGCTTCCGTTACGTCGTTGGTGGAGGCAAAGCCCCAGGTGCCGTTGGCCAGTACGCGCACCCCGGCGCCGTAGCTTTCGCCGTTGGCAATGTTCTGCACCTGCTTTTCGCGGGTGAAAATGCTTTGGTTGAGGTAGCGCCCAATGCGCGCGTCGGCATAGGTAGCCCCCGCCGATTTAGCTGCGTTCAGGGCGGCATCGGCCAGGCGTTTTTTCACGGCTACGTCCACGGTTTCCAGCAAACGCTCCGGTGTTACTAGCGCACCGCCAAAGCCCGGAATAGAAGGTAGGAACAGGGCGCCGGTGGCCAAGCCGGTCAAGCCCACAAAGTCACGTCTTTTCAAGCAGGTTGTGGTTTTGGTGATAGGTTGATCGGAAGTTTACCAATAAATCGTGAAACTTCACAAGAAGGACGCACGTAGCGCCGCGGGGCTGCATGTTTTTGAAAAAGCTGTCAGCTATTGGCCGCTAGCTGTTAGCTCTCGGTTTTGAACGAAGCTGATACCATCAAAAAGGCTGTTAATTGTTGGCTTGTTTAGAACAAAAGCCAACAACTAACAGCCAACAGCTACTAGGTAAAGTAGATCAGCCCACGGCTACCCGCACGGGGCGCTTATGAGGAGTTTTTTTGTGGCGCCTACCCCACCAGATAACGGTACCCGTAACGGGTAGGCTGGCCGAAATCAGGCTGGCGAGAAAGGCCACCAGCTTGCCCCCGAACCCCAGAATCTGGCCCGTGTGTAGGTCGTAATTCATGTCGGAAATCTTGGTGCCAGCGCTTTTGGTGGCGTGAAAGCGGGACTCTAGTAGCTCCCCCGAAACAGGATGAAACGCGTACTCGTCGCGGTGGTAATAGTGCAGGGCCTTCTGGTAGGTCCAGCAGTAGGCAGGCGTTTTGCCCGTGCCGGTTGGCCCAATCAGAATCATTTCGTGGGTAGGCGACAGGCGGCGCACGTTGCGGTACACAACGTCGGGCAGCGGCTGAGTAGCGGCCGATACAGTTTGTAGAGTGTCGAGCTTCGTGGTCATAATCTCTGGGGGAGCCACCTTGCCACCATCAACTGCCAGCTGGACCGACTCCAGCATCCAGGGAAAAATCATGACCAGGCCCGTCAGCGCCAGCACCAGCCCAATGCTGGCCGCATAGAAGCCCAACACATTGTGCAAATCGTAGTTAACGCGCCGCCAGCGGGCTCCCCACTTAATGGTGAAGCGTTGCTTCCGCTCGTGTTTGCGCTTGGGCCACCACAGCACCAAGCCCGTGAGTAGCATCACCACAAAGATGATGACCGAGCCTCCTACCACCCACTTGGCTATGGCCTCGGGCAGCAGCAGGTGCATGTGTATTTCCTGCACAATGGTGAAGAAATGCGTGCGCAAATTTTGCTCCTTCAGCACCTGCCCGGTGTAGGGGTTTAGGTACACCTGTATCGGGTTGCCCGCTTTGTCGGTGAAGAACACGGTAGCCGAGCGCTCGGGGCCGAAGTACGTCACCCAGGTATCGGCGGGAGTGGCCTGGCCAGGGTGCGGGGCCAGCGCGGCGGCTTGCAGCTGCGAGGGTAGGGCCATGGCCGTAGCCTGGGCCTCCACCTTGCGCCAGGGCTCCGTCACATCCCGGATGTCGTCCTGGAAAACGAAGATGGCGCCGGTGAGACTCACAATAAACACAACTAGCCCGGACGCAAGTCCGAGCCAGAGGTGAAGTTTGCCAACGAGCTGCTTAACCGTCATAGGCGGGAATGTTGGGGTTAGAACTTATACGCGATGCTGCCGATAATGCTTCGCAGCTTCTGTGCATTGATGGTGGTGTAGCCGATCCAATAATGCTCATTGGTGAGGTTATCCATTTTCACAGCGAAGCGGTAGTGCGGGAGGTCATAGAAAGCACTAGCGTTGAGAACAGTATAGCTAGGTAGGGTGAATACGCCCTGCGAAGCTTTGTTAACAATCTTATTGTCGCTGGCATAGTTACCCCCGAAGCCCAGGCCGAGGCCTCTGAGGGCGCCAGTAGGCTGACGGTAGCTCACCCAGCCGTTGGCCAAGTAAGGCGAAGAAGCTGTTTCTGGCCGCCGACCATTAAAGTTTGGGTCGGTATCGACAGCTTTGGAGTAGTTGTAAGCAAAGCCGCCCACAATGTTCAGCCCTTGAACAGGGTTGGCTGTCAGGTTCAACTCAGCGCCCCGGCTCCATTGCGTACCATCCTGAGCGCTGATGGCGAGGCCAGCCTCATTCATGCCTACGATGCGTAGAACATTCTGTACTCGGATGTCATAATAGCTGACGGTAGCGCTTATCAGGCCGCCAGCTGCATCAAGCTTCACGCCCGCTTCCGCTTGATTAGCACGCTCCGGTTTGGTTACGCTCAATTGGCCTTGAGCGTCCAGGAAAGAGCTGTTCTGGTTGTTGAAGCTGTTCTGGTAGTTGGCAAACAGAGCTACGCGGTCTTTCACGGGTTGATACACCACGCCAAACTTAGGCGAAACAGCCGTCTGTTTATAGCTGTTTACCGGGAAGTACAGAAGTCCGCCCTCGTTATCGTATCGGTCAACTCGGATAGCGGCCAAAACACTGAGCTTATTCGTTACATTCAATACATCCGAGGCGAAAGCACTGTATGTATTGATTTTGGTTGTCACGGGGTAACTTGGTGGAGTACTCGCAGCGTAAGCCGCATCTACCGCACTTTTGTTGAAGGTGCGGTAATTATAGTCCAGTGCGTTGATTGGCACTGCATCGATTTGCCCCCCGAAGAATTCGATGTTAGAATCCAGGCGCAGGAAGTCCAGGCCTAGTACCACACGGTTGCGTAAGCCGGCCAATTGGAAGTCGCCGTTGAATAGTTGTTGTACCTGATACGTCTGACGGCGGCTGTCTCGCGTCGACTGGTCATTCCGAAGTAGGGTGCTGACGCCGGGTGTAGTAAGGGTAATGCTGTCTCGCGCCGCAAGAGTAATATCCGATATCATGTAGAAATAGGGACCTCTACCCTGCGAATAGCTGCGGCTCGATGAGAGGTAGGTAGTAGAAGTGAAGCTAGGCGAAATGCGGTAGCGCACCTGCGCAAACAGGTTGGTGCTGCGCGAATCCTGCGTCAGGCCGGGTCCTTGGTACGACTGACGGTAGTCGAGCGGGGCTTGATCGGCCCGCGAGAAGCCGAAATTCTCGACTTTATCGTCGAAAGGAATGTAAATGAGCTGCTTGCCCACGTTGGTGCTGCGGTACACCTCCGCATCCAGATTAATAGTCAGCCGGTCGGTGGGTTGAAATTGCAGACTTGGGGCAATGGCTATGTCTTTCGCAAAGCCCGCGTAGCCGCGGTTCTGCCAGCTGTCTTCGTAGGTGTAAGCACCGTTTAGGCGGAAAGCCAGCGTCTTGGTCGAGTTCAGCGGCGTGTTCACATCCACACTGGCCCGGTGAAAACCGTAGCTGCCGGCCGACAAAGCCACTTCGCCCCCGAACGTTTCGTAAGGCTTCTTGGTCACGCGGTTCAGCAGGCCGCCATACGAGGTCAGGGCGCTGCCGTAGAGTGTGGCCGATGGGCCTTTGATAACTTCCAGTTTCTCTAGGTTGGCCGCATCAATGGTGCTCGTAACACCGCCAGCTACCCCGTTGCGCAGCTGGCTAGATACCACGAAGCCCCGCGAGGCGTAGAACGAGCCGCCGTCGCCGCTGCGGCCGGTGGGCTCCCACATTTTTTGCAAACCCGGCGCGTTGCGTGTAGCATCGTCCACTGAGAATACCAACTGCTCCGTGAGTAATTCCTTGCCCACGGTAGCATATACCTGCGGGTTTTCGAGGTTCGAAAGCGGCATTTTGCCCACGTACTCGCTCGATTTGCGCGAGAATTTGTTGGTACGGTCGCCCTGCACGGTTACTTCCTCCAGTTGCCGGTCGCCTGGGACCAGGATGAAATTACGTGTTTGCTTTTCGCCGGCTTTCACCGTCACGCGGTGCTCTTGGTTGAGGTACCCCAGCAGGCGCACCCCTACCACATAGGTGCCGCCCTGGCTGAGCGTGAGGGTATAATCGCCATTGCTATCGGTATCGGTGCCCACGTTGGTGCCCTGCACGCCAACGGAAGCGCCAGATAGTGGGGCGCCGGCCGCGTTGGTTACGCGGCCGGTAAGTAGGGTCTGGGCCTGCGCCAAGTGGCCCAGCAGCAAGAAAAAAAGAAACAACGCTACATGCGTTGTCAAGCGAGAAGGGGGTAGAGAAGAGGTCATAGATTGTGTACTGGCTAGGCTGCAAAGTTCAGCGGGACACAATCATTTTCCTAATTTTATTTAGACTAATTACTATTAGTGACGACCCTTAAAATATTAAATTCAGTAAAGCCGCGGCAATATCCGGCCAAGGCTGCGCTAAGTCCAGCGTAACCACGCGCACCGGATGGCCGCCCAGTGTGTAGCGCACGTCCACTTCCTGCGTGGCGGCGGGGTAGAGCAGCACGCCCTCTAGCTGCTGGCCCGGCGTGGCAGGCTGGTTTTGAAGGTAGGCGTAGAGCTGGTAGAGGTGGGGCGCAATCAGGCGCTGACGGTTGTGGCGAGTGCGCAGGGCGGCGGCGTAGTATTTGGTATCGAGGATGATTTTGCGGTCGGCAGCTTCCAGGGAGGTGTCTGTAATCATCGTCGGGAGCAGGGCTAGGTCTTCAGCGGTATCAGCGACGGCCTGCCATGCAATGGTTTCGGAGCGTACGCGGTAGCGGCGCTGCTCCAGGCGGTAGAAGTTGCGCACGAACTGTTCGAACAGCCGCGCCATTAGCACCTCGTCGCGGCGGAAGTCGCGGAAGCGGTGGCGGCCCGCCTCATCCGGTACGGGTAGGGCACAGTGGTGCAGTAAGTCGCAGAGATGCAGTAGAAACGCCTGTGCCCCCTGCAACCGCTGCCGCCGTAGCAGAAGCAGCGCTTGGCTGGTAGGCGGAGTAGGGTGCACCGTGGAGGGAAAGCGCCCCAGCACCTGCCGTACCTGCTGGCGCGTGGCAGCGGGTAGGGCACGCGTACGGCTCAGCTGCGCGAGTGTGCCCACCAGCAGTTGGTTGAGTGGTGTATTGGGGCCAAGCTCGTCGTAGGTGCACACGGCGCGGCCCCGCCGCAGCAGGTCGCGGGCGAGGGTAGGGGCCAGTTGCACCCGCCCGCGCAGTTCCGTCAACTCGGCTTCCTGCTCAGTATATCCCACCGACAAGCCGCGCCGCAACTGCCGCCGGGTGGCTTGCAACAGCAGATGCGTCAGCAGCGCCAGCGGCCGATGAAACTCCTGCGCCTCCACCGCCTGTGCCTCGGCCGGGTCCGGCAGCCGGTGCCAGGCATAGCAGAGCAGGTAGTAGAGGTTGTGAACAGGAATCATGGGGAGTGGTGAAGTTGTGAGTAGTGAATTTGTGAAAGCATACATCTGTCATCCTGAGCGCAACGCAGTGGAGCGAAGGACCTTATCACGCTAGAACGAGTCGTTGGTATGCTAGTCGTTCAGCCGTGATAAGATCCTTCGCTCCACTGCGTTGCGCTCAGGATGACAGACGCATTGATCCAACAAAACCATCACATCAAGAGTCGCTTCAGTTCCGCGGCGGCTTTGGCGGAATCTTCCTGCCAATATTCTTCCAATAGCGGCCCAATTTCTTGTTCTACAATCAATTGAAACCACGCTTCGGCCTCAGTGCCAGCGGGAGGCTGACAGAAATAGCTGTGCCCAACGCGAAACTCCGCGCCTAGCTCGGGGTCGTCGGCAATGATTTCGTTGAGGGCGTTGAGGCGCGTGACCAAGCGTTCTACCAGCGTAGCCGACAAGCCGTTGTCGAGCAGGAAGGCTTGCAGCTTTGGCCCAAACTCCGGGGTCAGCCCTACGAATGCGAAGCGGCGGCGCAGGGCATAGTCAAGAGGCGTGAGCGAGCGGTCGGCGGTGTTCAGCGTGCCAATAACGTAGAGGTTCTCAGGCACGAAAAAGTGCGGGTCCTCGGCGGGAGAGTAGGGTAGGCGCACGGCGTGGGCGGGGCCGCGCTTGTCGGCTTCCAGTAGCAACAGCAGCTCCCCGAAGATGCGAGCCACGTGGCCGCGGTTCAGTTCGTCAATCAGCAGAAAAAACGGCTGATCGGGCACGGCGGCGGCGCGGCGGCACACGTCTACCAACACCCCATCCTGCAACCGAAACGTGCCCGCCGCATCGGGCCGGAAGCCCTGCACAAAGTCCTCATAGCTGTAGCTAGGGTGAAACTGCACCCGCTCGATGCGGTTTTCGTCTACGGCACCCAGTTCCAGCCATGCCAGGCGCTGGGCCAGAAACGTCTTGCCCGTGCCGGGCGGACCTTGCAGCAGCAAATTGCGGCGGCGGTACAGGGCCGCCAAAGCCGCATCCAACTGCTCCTCGCTGATAAACAGCTCGGCCAAGGCCTGCGCACGCGAGTAGGGCCGGGGCGCGGGCGCGGTGGGGTAAGGAATAATTGGCTCGGCTGCTATGGCTGGAGTAGCGGGCGCGTCGTCGAGAGCTAGTTTACCAGGAGCGGGCTTTTCGGCGGGTCGGCCGGGGTAGAGATTGGCGGGTAACTGTTCCTGCTCGGCCACGTTGCCGTCCTGGGGCGAGTTGGCGAGGGTAGGGCGCTTGGTGGCAATGGTGAAGTCAAGGCGTTCGAGCAGAGCGTTGGTAGGCGTGCCGCTAGCCAGCGGCCAACGGATATCGGGCTGCTGGCTAGCCAGGCGGTAGGCCAGTTGCGCCACCGCCCGCGGCGGGTAGCGGCGGCTTTCAAACACCAGATCGTACACGGTGCCGGGCGCCAGGCGCAAGCCGTTCTGCTCGATGTGGCGCAGGGCGTCCAGTACGTGCGCGTGGGTGAGGTGTTCGGGGAGGAAAGGGGTAGGATCAGCCGTCATGCAAGCAAAAGATACGAGCAAAACGTTACGGACTGCCTGACGGTTCGTTCATGCGGCGGACCTCACCCCCCGGCCCCCTCTCCTCGGGGAGAGGGGGCCGGGGGGTGAGGTTACAAGTTCACCTCTACCGTACCTTATACAGGCGGGCGCCGAACAGGAAGATGACGAGGTAGCAGATGATGGGTAGGTAGTAGGCGTGGGCTACGTCTTCGTTGGCGACTTTGCCCATCAGGTAGGGGAAGATGGCGCCGCCGGCCACCGTCATCACCAGGAAGGAGGAGCCTTGCTGGGTCTTGGTACCCAGGTCTTTGAGGCCCAGCGAGAAGATGGTGGGGAACATGATGCTGAAGAAGAAGTTCAGCCCTAAGAGCGCAATAAACGACGGCCAGCCCCAGCTTTGGGCAATGATGAGGCACAATATAATATTTGCGAAGGCAAACGTGGCCAGCAGCTTGTTGGGCGCAATAAAGCGCATCAAGAACGTACCCACGAAGCGGCCAATCATCATCATCACCATGCTGAGAGCAAAGTAACGCGAGGCCACGGAGTCGGTAAGGCCCATTTTCTCGGCGCCGTAGTTGATGAAGAACGCCCAGGTGCCGCCCTGCGCCGCCACGTTGAAAAACTGCGCCACCACGGCCCACACAAAGTGCGGACGGTTGAACAGACCCTTGGCCTCGGGTACTTCCTCGGCCGTACCGCTGTAAAAACCCGCCTCCGGCTCAGCCGATACGTCAACGGCGTGAGCGTCTTGCAGGGCGGGCACCTTCACAAAGGCAAAGCACACCCCGATGAATAGAATAACACTGCCAATAGAAAGGTAGAGGGTCTTCACCGACGACAAATCACCATCGGCGTGTACGCCGTTCAGAATGAAAAAACTGCCCAACAGCGGCCCAATCACGGCGCCTAAGCCATTGAACGACTGCGCAAAATTGATGCGCTGGTCGCTGGTGTCGGGGTGGCCCAGGGCGCCCATGAAGGGGTGCGCTACGGCCTCTAGGGTAGCCAAGCCGCAGGCCAGCACAAACAGCGCCCCGCGGAAGAAGTTGAACGACTGCGCATTGGCGGCTGGTACAAACAGAAATGCCCCCAGCGCATACAGACCCAGCCCCAAGAGCACGCCATTTTTATACCCAAACCGCTTCATAAACAAGCCGGCCGGAATACCCATGATGGCGTAGGCGCCAAAGATGGAAAACTGCACCAGCCCCGAGTCGGCCTTGCTTACGCTGAGCACGTTTTGGAAGTGCTTGTTCAGCACGTCGCCCATCGTAATAGCCACGCCCCAGAGCAAGAATAAGGAGGTGACGAATACTAGCGTGACGAGGTAGCGTTTTTCGGTGAAGGGGGCTGAGGCGGTGGTAGCCGGAGCAGTTGGTTGCATGCGGTGGGGGATAGTTAGTTGTTAGGAGAGAGTTATCAGTTGTCAGGAAGGATTTGTCGGTTGTCTCAGGGAGTAGGTATTAGCGAGGAAGTTAGGTTTATTCTGACAACTAACAACTACTCCGTGCCTCCCGATAACTGACAACTACCCCCTGACAACTCACAACACTACTCCACAGGGCGGGTGGCCACGGCTATTTTCGAGTCGGCGGTGCCATAGTACAGGAACCACGTATTGTGCAGGCGGGCCAGACCTTCCAGGAAAACCACCTGGTTCACTTGGCCAGTGGTTTCGTAGGGCTTCTCGGGACGCATGAAATACGTGTCGGTGCGGAGGAGCAGCTTGGTGGGGTCGTTCTTGTCGAACAGGGCCTGGGCGGCGGTGTAGGTGCCTTCGGGTAGGGACTTGTCGCCGATGGCGGGTACGTTGCGGCTGTTGTAAATCAGCAGAATACCTTGGTCGGTGAGCATGGCGGGCGGACCCGATTCTACCAGGTCACTATCAAACTTACCCTCGCGGGTAGGTAGCACAATCTTCAGGTTGGGTAGGGTTTGGGCCTGGGCGCGCAGGGGCACGGGCGGTTTCTCGCCGGGCGCCATCTCCACGGGCGTCCAGTGAATAAGGTCGTCGGAAGTGGCCGCCCAGATTTGCGCATCACCCCAATACATCCAGTACTTGCCGTTGATTTTGGTGGCCACAATGCGTCCGTCGGGCTCGTAGCGCGACACAATGGCGCCCGACTTACTCCATTTCGGCACGTACTCGCCGTTTTTGGCCCCAGTAAAGGCATTGCCGTACTTGGTCCAGTGCACCAGGTCGGGGGAGGAGGCCACGTGCAGGCGGGCTTTGTCGCCGTCGTAGGCGGTGTAAGTCATAAAGTACACGCCATTGGCGTCTTCCACTACGCGCGGGTCCTCAGTGCCGCCGGGCCACTCGTATTTTTTCTGGGCGTCGTTATCGGGGTAGAACACGGGCTCCTTGCGCCGCGTGAAATGAATGCCATCGGTGCTGGCAGCCAGGCCAATACGCGACGCTTTGCCCACGGCGCCCTTCACCAGGTTCTCGGCCCGATACAGCATATAAATGGTGTCGTGGCGCACCACCACAGCCGGGTTAAACACGTCTTTTTCTTCCCACTGTACCTGCTGCTTCAGAATGGGGTCAGTGAATACGCCCACCGGACTCGGACCCATAATCGGGTTGGCGCTGTCGACCTTCGTGAAGTTGAGCATGCTCCACTCCTTGGGTTTGACGGGAGGAGTGGCCGTAGTATCAGCTTTGTCAGCGGAGTTGCAGCTAGTGAGAGCGGCAAGGAGTAGGGCGAGGGGATAGGGGCGGATTGTCATGCGTGCTGGTGTGTGGGACCTCACCCCCCGGCCCCCTCTCCTCGGGGAGAGGGGGAGCCACGGCGGCGTGGTTGTAGAATCATACTAGAAAGAAAAAGAAGTTCGTTTGGCTCCCCCTCTCCCCGAGGAGAGGGGGCCGGGGGGTGAGGTCACAGCGTATTCTCAATCGTATAGATAGACGTCACTTCCGCATCCGTCAGGGCGCGGTTGTAAAAGCGAATGTCGTCGATTTGGCCTTTGAAAAACGCCGGGCCGTAGTACTCGAAATAGCCGGCGGCCTGGCCGGCGGTGGGGGCGCGGTTGTAAGTTTCCTTGGGCAGCTGCTGGCCGATAGCCAGCGGTACGGGCTCGGGAATAGTCTTCATGGGACCCTGCACGTTGGTCCAGGTTTTCACCAGCGCACCGTTGAGGTAGAATTTCAGGGTGCCGTCTACGTAGCTGGTTACCACGTGCGTCCAGGTGTTCACAGCCACCACACCCGATTCAGCGTCCCGGTCGAAAATGCCGGTGGTGGTAGTGGCCGTCAGGAAAGGTTTGCCTGCGCCTTGCAGCTGAAACTTGAAGCCGTTCCAGCGGTTCAGCGACAACAAATAATTGGCGTCGTTCGAGTCGAAGCGCTTGCACCATAGGCTGATGGTCATGGCTGGCGGGTTGAACGCTGCCGCGTAGGGCACCTCGATGTAGGCGCCGTTGGTGAACTCATAGGCCTGGTTGGGGCGGTTGAAGCGGTCGGCTACTAGCTTGGGGAGAGTAGCGCCGTCGCCGGGGGCGGCGCCGGGGCCGGTGGGGCCGGTTTTGGGGGTGCCATTGTGGCCGTTGGCGGTGGCGTCGTTGGCGTTGCCCTCAAACTTCCACTGCGCCACCAGATTCGCCACCGATACATCCTCAATCAGGCTACCCCGAAAAGCCGCCACAGCGCGGCGCAGGTTGGCCGTGGCATTGTCGATTTGCAGTTGGGTGTACTGGTTGTTGCCTCTTGTGCTGGTAGCCAGATCGAGGGCCGTTTTCAGAGGAGCTTTCGAGCCGGTGGCGTAGTTGCCGGGCTTGTTGCCCTCCACAGCGGCGTTGTAGCCCACGGTCACAGAGTCAATCAGGGCGGCCAGGCGGCTGGTGTCGGCGGCTACCTGGGGCGTGTCGTCGTCGGAGTCGGAGCAGGCCGACAGCACCGCGGTGCCCCCTAGCAGCCAGGGTAGGAGCAATAAAAAAAAGTACCTTTTCATAAACAGAGAAGCAAAAAGGGTAGGAAAAAGACAGCAGCGCGGCTACAAGCCCAGGTTGCGGTTGGTGTCCCGCTCGCTCTGCGGAATGGGGTAAAACTGGTTGCGCGCGTAGTTGAAGTTAGGCCGGTCGGCGAGGGCCTGGCGGGCGTAGGCCTCACCGTAGCGGATGATGTCGAAGTAGCGATGAAACTCCAGGGCCAGCTCCGAGCGTCGCTCACGCCGAATCAGCTCGCGCAATTGGCTTTGGTCGGTGGTGGTGATGTCGGGTAGGAGGCCATCGGGTACGGTGCCTGCGTTGGGTAGGGAGGTGTCGTAGAGGTAGCTCTCGCGGGCGCGCTTGCGCACCTGGTTGAGAGCCATTAGCGCCCCCGCGCCGTTGCCCGATTCGTTTAGGGCCTCGGCCTGCATCAGCAGCACATCGGCGTAGCGCAGAGGCTGGTAGTTCAGGTTGCCGTCGCCCTTGATGGTGGCCGGAATCTCCGTCAGCGGCTGCAAGTGCTTCTTCGAGACGTAGCCGGTAGAGGTCCAACCCGGATCAAACGCTACCCCAAAAAACGACTGCCCGGCCCTTCCCAGCGTGTAGTCCAGCCGCGGGTCTACCACCCCGTCCGAGGTCCGTTCGAAGTTATCGACCAGGCTTTGGGTAGGCAGAAAAAAGCCGTAGCCGTTTTGCGGGCGCGGGGCAAACCATTGGTTGAGGCCGCTACCCTGGTTGGGGCTGAGGCCGGTGGTGTGCTGCACCGAGAAAATGATTTCCTGGTTGTTGTCGGTGGCTGCCCGGAAGTTGTCAGCAAACACGGGTTGCAGCTTGTAGCCCAGTGCCCCCACGGCCTGGGCGGTTTGGGCGGCCGGCGCCCATTTTTTCTGAAACAGATAGGCTTTGGTGAGCAGGGCCAGCGCCGCGCCCTTGGTGGCGCGGCCTACGTCAGTGCCGGTCCAGGTGGCGGGTAGGGCGTCGGCGGCGGCTTGGCAGTCGGCCTCAATCTGGGCGTAAATCTGTGCCTGTGGCACGGCCGGGCTTTGCAGTTCCTCGGGCGTTTCCACCTTCACGCGCAACGGGATGTTGCCATAGAGGTTGGTCAGCTCGAAGTAGTAATACGCCCTGAGAAACAGTGCCTGCCCTCGGGCCTGCTGGCGCACAGTGGCGCTGATGTTGGTGTTGCTCTCAGGTAGGCCATCGAGCACCACATTGCACTTGAAAATGCCGTCGTAGTCGCGGCGCCACTGGGCCTCCACAGCCGCGTTGATGGGCGTAATGTTGAAGATATCGATGTTCTCGAAGTCGGCCTGGTCGCCGGGGTTGCTACCCTTCACGGCATCGTCGGAGGCCACATCGCCCAGCACCCAGATAGTGTTGGAGCCCGCGTCGCGGAACGACAGTGGCACGTAGGCAGCATTCACGGCCAGAATGGCGTTGGTGTCAGACGTGAAAAACTGCCCCGCCTCGTACTGCCCCAGCACCGGCTGGTCCAGGAAACTGTCGCACCCGGCGGTGGTGAGCAGGAGGGCAGTCAATCCGCTGATCAAAAGATAATTGCGTTTCATATCGTGTGATGCAAGAAGATTAGAAACCCGCGTTAATCCCCACCGTGAAGGTGCGAGCCGAGGGGTAGGTGCCGAAGTCGATGCCGGTGGCGCGCACGCCGTCGCCGAGGGAGTTGCTGTTGGTGCCCTGCTCGGGGTCGAGGCCGGTGTACTTGGTGAAGGTCAGCAGGTTTTGCGCGCTCACGTAGAGCCGCACCGACGCTACTTTCAGCGGCGAGAGTAGCTTGTCGCCGAAGGTGTAGCCCAGCTGAATGTTCTTGAGGCGCAGGTAGGAACCGTCTTCCAGAAAGCGGGTGGAAGGCTGCTTATTGTTCGAAGCCCCTACCCACGACAGGCGCGGAAACTCGTTGGTGCTGCCGGGGCCGGTCCAGTAATTGGTGGCCGCCCGCTCCGTCAGGTTGAAGGCGCGGTAGAAGCCCTCGATGTCGGTGTTCACTTGGTTGTAGAGCTTGTTGCCCTGCACGCCCTGGAAGAACGCGCTTAGGTCGAGGCTCTTGTAGCGCAGGTTGCCGGTCAGGCCGTAGGTGAGCTTGGGGATGGGGCTGCCCACGAAGGTGCGGTCGTTACCGTCAATCACGCCATCGGGCACGCCGTTGGGGCCGCTGATGTCCTTGAACTTCACGTCGCCGGGCTGAATGCCGGGACCCTGGTAGGCGTGCGTAAACACCTCCTCGGCGGTCTGGAAAATGCCATCAGCCTGCAACAGGTAGAAAGAGCCAATGGGGCGGCCTACGTCGGTGAGGGTAGCAAAGTAGTTGTTGTCGATGCGGCCGCCCACGCTGGGCGGGGTGCCGCCCAGGTCGCGCACCTCGTTTTTCAGGGTAGCCAGGTTGCCACTCAAGTTATAGCTCCAATCGTTGCCGATGGTGTTGCGGTACGACAGCTCCAGCTCGAAGCCCTGGTTGCGGATTTTGCCGGCATTCACGGCCGGGTTGCCGCCGTTGCCAGCGCTGCTGGGCTGGGGTAGGAACAAGAGCACGTTGGAGGTATTCTTCACGAAATAATCCAACGTCAGCTGCAAAGCGCCCTGCAACAGGCCAATGTCCAAGCCCACGTCGCTCTGGGTGCTGGTTTCCCACCGCAGGTTGGGGTTGCCCTTGCTCACTACGCTCAGGCCTTGCGTAGAAACCCCACCGAAGGGGTAGTAAAAGTTGCCGCCTACCAGCGAGGCGTAGGGGTAGTTGCCGATAGACGAGTTGCCCAACTGCCCCACACTGGCGCGCAGTTTCAGCAACGACAGCGCCGACACATCGCGCAGGAAACGCTCCTGGGCCAGGTTCCAGCCCACCGAGCCGGAGTAGAAGCTCTCGGCCCGCCTACCCGGAATGAACTGTGAGGAACCGTCGCGGCGGAAGTTGAAGCTGGCCAGGTAGCGGCTGTCGTAGTCGTAGCTCAGGCGGGCAAAGCCCGAGAACAGCGCCGAGTGCGCCTCACCGCCACCGTTCTGCTGCACCCCCGTGCCATTGTCGAGGTACTGGAAGGTAGGCGACTGGTCTACATAGCCGCGGCGCGAGGCTGAAATAGCCGTCACGTTGTTTTTGATGGCCTCCGTGCCCAGTAAAAAGTTGAAGGTGCTTTTGCCCACCGGCAAGTCGTATACGGCGGTGTTGGTCCAGTTGTAGTTGAACTCCTTGGTGTTGGACTGCGCCAGCTGGGCGGGCGAGTTGAACGACCGGTCAATGCCGAACGTCTTGAAAAACTGCTTGTAATCAGTAATCAGAAACGTTACGCCGTAGTCGGAGCGGATGCGCAGGCGCTCTACGGGCGTGATTTCTATATAGGCATTACCCAGCAGATTGTAGCGGTTGAAGTTGCGGTCGGCAGCGTCGGCCAGGGCCACGGGGTTGATGCCGTCGCCCAGAAAGGCCGTGGCCAGCGCGCCATCGGGCGTGCGGGGCAGGTCCACAAATTGGCCCTGGTTGTTGCGTACCGGCGTACCTGGCGTCCGGAACAGCGCAAAGCGCACAATGCTGGCTCCCGGGTTGCCGTCGCCGAATCCGTCGCCAGAGGTGCCTACCTGCCGGGTTTTGCTGTACGACAGGTTGGCGTTGGTCCCAATCTTCACAAACCGCGACAAGGTCGTATTCACCGCCGTGCGCAGATTGTAGCGGTCAAACGAGGAGTTGTCAATCAAACCATCTTGCTTCAAATAGCTGCCCGACACGATGTACTGGGAGTTTTCGGTGCCGCCGCTCACGTCGAGTTGGCCGTTGTATTGGCGGGCCGGCTTCAGCACCTCTTTCAGCCAGTTCACATCGGGTAGGGTAGCCGCCACGTCGGCCGGAATCTGCTCGCGGCCGTCGTTCTGCGCCGCCACATTGTAGGCCGCCACGTACTGACTGGTGTTGGCCATATTAATCAGATTGGAAGCCGTTTGTACCCCCGCGTAGGCGCTGGCCGTGAGACGCGGCTTGCCGGCCTTGCCGCGCTTGGTGGTGATAATCACCACGCCGTTTGAGGCCCGCGCCCCATAAATGGCCGCCGAGGATGCATCTTTCAGAATGTTGATACTCTCAATATCATTGGGCGAAATCTGGTTGATGCCGGTCTTGGTGGGCACCCCGTCGATGATGTAGAGCGGGTCGTTGTCGTTGATGGTGCCTACCCCCCGAATGCGCACGGCAATGTTTTCGCCGGGGGCGCCGGTGGCCTGCGTAATGGCCACGCCCGCCGCTTTGCCCTGCAAAATCTGGGCGGGCCCCGTCACGGGCAAGCCGTTGATGTCCGCTTGGTTCACCTGCGATACCGCACCCGTGAGGTCGGCTTTGCGCTGGGTGGTGTAGCCAATCACCACCACATCATCCAAGGATTTTACATCGGTTTGCAGCATCACGCTCACTTGCGTACGGCCCTGTAAGGCCACTTCTTGCGTGATAAAGCCAATGGCCGATACCACCAGCGTGCCCGAAGCGTCGGGGAGGCTGAGGGTGAAGTTGCCGTCGGCGTCGGAGGTGGTGCCATTGGTAGTGCCTTTCACTACCACCGTCACGCCGGGTAGGCCCTCGCCGTTGGCCTGCGTTACGCGACCCGTGATAGTCGTTTCTACGGGCACGGGGCGGGTGTTGCGCGCCTCTAGGGTAGGCGGTGGCACCGCGCCCGTTGCCGTCGCCCGGCTAATCACCACCTGCTTTTGCAAAATCTCGAAGTCGAGATGAAGTGGGGCAAGCAGCTGTTGGAGCACGTCGGGTAGGGGCTGCTCGTGCGCCCGCAGCGTCACGCGCTGCTGCGGGTCAATCAGGCGCGGGCTGTACACGAACTTCACACCGGCCTGCTGCCCAATCAGGTGCAAAGCCGTCTTCAGCGCTTGATTGCTGACTTGCACGCTGATGCGCCGGTTGGCGGGGTCTTGGTGGGAGGCAGGCGCCGCCGTAGTTTGCGCAGTGCCGATGACCACGAGCAGCGTGGTCAACCACAAAAGCCGCGCAACGCCTCGCCGCCAAATTGGATGAGGTAGGAGTGAAAGCATAGGATAGGGAATTGGAAGTAGAACAGGAAGCACCACAAGCACCCTCTACCCTGCGCAGGGTAGGAAAGCGGGTGTATGAGAAAGCCGAAATCGTTTGCGGGCGAACGGCTGAAAAAAGCGAAGCGGAATTATCTACAACCTGGCCCGGTGACTACAATCTGGGCGTCGAGCACCTCGTAGTGGGCACGCGTGGCTTTACAGATCAGGCGGAGCTTCTCAAACAAAGGCTCATCGGTGAAGGACGCCGTGAGGGGGCAGTTGCCCAGCACTGCCTTGTCGTATACAATGGACACGCCGTAGGCTTTCTCCAATTGTGTAAAGACCTCGTGGATAGGCGTTTCCTCATACTCGAATACGGCCGCCGCGCCGCCTGCCAGGGCCGGTTGCGCCAGCAGCGTACGCTTAAGCTGGTGGTCGGCGAGGCGGTAGGTAGCTTGCTGGTTGGGCGTCAGCACAACGCCTTCCAACCGTTGTGTACGGGCTTGCAACTGAGCTTGCTCCCCGCCCTGCGGATACACCGAGACGCGCCCGGTTTTCACCGTCACTACCACGCGGGGCGACTTGGCCACTGCCTGCACCTCGAAGCTGGTGCCCAGCACTTTGGTAACCAGGGAAGCCGTATTCACGAAGAAAGGCTTTTCCGGATTCTTCGCTACCTCAAAAAAGGCCGAACCCTCCAGGTATACCGGGCGGGTAGTGCCCACAAAACGCACCGGAAACGCCAGCCGGCTATGCGGCCGCAGCAGCACAGAACTGCCGTCGGGCAGCGACACCAGGCGGGTGCCTGCCGTGGGGTTGTCGATGTCGCGCAGGGTGCCGGCTTCCCGCCGGGCTTGCGCCAGCAGCGCCCGGTAGCCCGACGCCGAAACGGGCTGTTGCAGCTGCCATAGCTGCCCAATGCCCAGCAGCATCAAGAGCACACTAGCCGCCGCCGCCCACTGCCAGGTAGGAACCAGCCAACGGTGATGCGCATCCGGCGCAGGAGCTTCCAGCGTGTCTATCTCCTCAAAAATGCGCTGCCGCAACGCCATCTTCTCCGCCGACGACAGCCGGGCCTGGGGAAGTTGGTGCAGCCCCAGCACCAACTGGCGCGCGGCCTCTACCTCGTCGCGCCGAAACGCAAACGTGGCAAGCCACTGCTGCCAAAACGCCTCCGTTTCCGCATCGGGCCGCAGCACCCACCGAACGAAAAACTCGTCCTGGGCAAACTCTTCGGCGCAAAAGTGCGGGTAGTCGGGCATGGGGTAGGTGGTAGTATATGGAAGAGGGGCTATTGGGAGTTTACTACCACGTTAAGAGAAAATATTTTTTCGGAAGAAGGTTGTTTTGTTTATATTTTATTGATTATTAACGTATTATAATAATAAAATTATCTGTCATCCTGAACGCAGTGAAGGACCTTCTCGCGTTAGAACGAGTCGTTGTTACGCGAGAAGGTCCTTCACTGCGTTCAGGATGACAGACAAAAACAAAGTGCCTACTACCCCAGCAGCCACAGCAACACGCTCACCAACAGCGATTGGCGTAGCTTTTTGAGTGCCCGCAACAACAGATTCGCGACGGTCTGCTCGTTGAGTTGCAGCATGGTCGCAATCTCCCGAATCTTGAAGTTGCTGAAATACTTTAGGTTGATGATTTCCTTCTCCCTACCCGAAAGCTGCGCCAACGACAACCGTAAGCGCATGGCCCGCTGGTGTTCCTCTTCGGTATCAACCAACGACTGCTCGATGGAAGGCTCGTAGTCTTCAATAACCTGCTCTTTGGCTGGTCGGGCCGAGCTGGCTATGCGCAGCAACTCGTTTTTGAGGCTGCGATAGAGGTAGAACTTCACCGTCGTCACTTCGCCTAGGTGGTCGCGCCGCGCCCAGAGGTGCACAAACACGGTTTGGATAGCGTCTTTCACCACTTCTGCGTCGTGGATTAGGTGGTAGCCGTAGGAAAAAAGCTGCTGCGCGTATCGATCAAACAAGGCCCCCAGCGCCGCTTGCTGCCCTGCCCGAAACGCCTGCCACAAGGCCACGTCATCGTCGTGGCGCTGCTCGTGGTGCGAAGGCGGTGGGCTGTACATAGCGTGAATGCAGTCAAGGACTTACTTCACGTTGGTGAAGAGCGTAAAGCTAACGGAATAGTTGAAAGTAGGTGTATTACGCCGCAGACTAGAACGACGAAGCTTACCCCTGTGGGGTTATAACGCGCCGCACACAGCGCACCTATCCTTCCTGTGGGCTTTTTGATGTTCGGGAGCAACGCCCATATTGCAGCCGAAGAACTTCTACACACTCCCCGCGTACCTCTGCGCAGGCGTGTCGCTCGCAAATCAGCATCCTATGAACACTACGAATTGGGGCATTATCGGCCCCGGCAAGATTGCCCACAAGTTTGCCCAGGACTTGGCCTTGGTGCCGGGCGCCCGCCTGCACGCCGTGGCCTCGCGCACCTTGGAGAAAGCCCAAGCGTTTGCCGCGCAGTACGGCGCGCCGCACGCCCTCGGCAGCTACGAGGAACTAGTGCAACTGCCCGATCTGGATGCCGTGTACGTGGCTACTCCGCACTCCGAGCACCATGCGCATACGCTGCTGTGCCTACGGGCTGGCGTGGCCGTGCTTTGCGAAAAAGCCTTTGCCCGCAACGCCGCCGAGGTAGCCGAAATGATAGCCGTGGCCCGCGAGAAACAGGTGTTTCTGATGGAAGCCCTTTGGACGCGCTTCATGCCCGCCACCCGCAAAGCCCTGGAGTTGGTAGGCGCCGGCGCTATCGGCCGCCCGGTACACATGGTAGCCGACTTCGGTTTTGCCGCCGACTACAACCCCACCAGCCGCCTGTTCGATCCGGCGCTAGCGGGCGGCTCGTTGCTGGATATTGGCATCTACCCCGTGTTCTTCAGCAAGTTTTTCCTGGGCGAGCCTACCCAGGTGAAAGCCGTGGGCACCCTCACCGAAACCGGCGTCGACCTAACGTGCAGCCTGGCGCTGGCTTACCCTGGCGGCGCCACGTCCAGCCTCTACTCCACCCTGGCTGCCACCACCGATACCACCTGCACCATTTACGGTACCGAGGGCAAGCTGCATTTGCATCACAAGTTTCATCACGCCGACCGCATCACCCTACACCGCACTGGCGAGGAACACCAGGACTTTCACTTTGAGGAGGACGGTTACGGCTACCGCTACGAAGCCCAGCACGTGCAGGAGTGCCTGGCGCAAGGCCTGACGGAAAGCCCGCTAGTGCCGCTCGCATTCAGCGAAAAGCTGATAGCAACGCTCGATGATATCCGGCAGCAACTGGGCGTGCACTACCCCGGCGAATAGCAAAAAGGCCTTGACTGCGTAAGTCAGGGCCTTTTTCTATACTAGTACTAGTAAGCTGTTTGCATTCATTAGTGAACGGTGTAGTCGTCCGCGCCATCAGACCGCATTTCGTTCAACGATAAGACGCAAGTATGCGTCTCTACACCGTTCATATTTAGCTCAACTAGCTTCTTAAGGGTTACTTCTTCTGTGTGGTTTTCTTCTTACCGTCGGGTTTGTCCTTCACGGTGGTTTCGTTTTCCTTCTCCTTATTCTTGGTAGCCGGATCGGTGTGGGTCGGAGTGCTGGTAGGATTAGCCATGGAAGTTTTGGTTGAGGTGTACGCTGTGTACGGCATCCGCTTCTGTTTGACTGAACTACAGCAGTACGTGGGGCACGAATTCCGATAGGTTAGTCATAAAACCGGTGTCGCGGCGGTAGCCGATGGCGCAGGCCTGGCCCGCCCAGAACACGCCCGCCTGGTAGTATCGGCCGTGGGCGTCCTGGGGTAGGGCGGCGTAGCGTTGGTATACCTGGGGCTGCTGGGCAAAGTCGCCCTCCACGGCTTGGCCCGGTTGGCCGGCGTGTAGCTCCGTCACATTCTGCCCTTCGCGCCCAAACACGGGTTTGCGCACGCTGTGGCCGGCCAGCTCCTCGAACGAAGCCTCCAGCAACAACGGGTGGTGCGGGAACTCCTGCCACAGCCAGGCCAGCATGGCTTTGCTCTGAAAAAGAAGCGAATAGGCCGGATTGGCCACCACCACATCCCGCGACTGCATGAGCTGCGTGAGGTCGGTGGTCAGCTCCGGTTCTTCCTCGGCCAAAATCTCCCAGGGCACCAGCTTGAATACAAAGTCAAACTTTTGCCACTGGCCGGGCTCTACCTCGGCCCAGGCGCCCCGGTCGGCGCCCGTTACGGAAACCGTCATGGCATCGGCCTCGCAGAGGTGGGTTAGCTCGAAGCCGGCCGCCAGCGCGGCCTCGGCTACCACGGCGCAGTTGGTGGCATCTTCCGCGCTGCCTGGCAAATGCACTAGTAGCAGGGTAGGGGCCAGGTCGTCGTTCAGTTCTAGCCAGTGCGTGAGCTGGGCCTGCAAGCCCTCAAACAAACCATTGGCCTGGCGGTCTTTCTCGCTGAGGCCGGCCGCTACCAGGCTGGCCCACTGCACCACGGCCGCTTCGGGTAGGCTGGTGGCCGTATCGGCGTTGAATTCGAGGAGCTTAGGGCCATCGGGCGTTTGGGCTAGGTCGAAGCGGCCGTAGAGGTGCCAGTGGCGGTCATCGGCCCAGGAGTGCCGCACGGCATCCCACAGTATCTCCGGAATAGCTAGGCGCCGCAAAAAGTCGTCGGGCAGCTCGTCGGGTACGGCTTGCACCAGCATATCGTAGAGCGTATCGGCGGCTTCCAGCAGAGCGTCGGCCTGCTCCTCGGGGAGCTGCACGGCTTCTTGCGCCACGTAGTGCTGGCACACGTCCTCCACGGCCCAGTCCCAGCCTAAGTTGCGTAGGGTAGGGGCAATAGTACCGGCAAGGGGTACCGTTTGAATGGCAGGCATAAAAGAGGGTAGGAAAAGAAATGCAAGGGAAATGCGACCAGCGGCCGGGCCTACCCGCCAAACCCGCGGCCGCCATAGCCGCGGCTGCCAAAGCCAGAGCGCCGCCCCGAGGGAGCACTGGTGCGCATCGTGCTGCGGCTACCGTAGCCCGTAGAGCGCACTACGCTAGTGCTAGGCCGAATGCCGTTGCTGCCCGCCGCGGCGCGCGTACCAGTAAAGCCCCGCCCAAAAAAGCCACGGCCCTGAGCACGCTCCTGCGCTACCTGGCTGCGCCAGCCCTGGTTTTGGCGTATCAGTCCGGGGTTGGCGTAGGCGGCGGGCTGGGGCGTGAGAAACCGCCCGGCCATGTAGCCTAAGCTGCTCCACATCAGGATATTCATGAGGCCGCCCCCGCCGCTGCTCACTGTTTGGTTTTCGGGGTGTTGCTGGCTGTATTGGCGCATCTGCTGTTGCAGGGCTTGACCTTGCAGGGTGTCTACCTTGCCATCGAAGTGCTTCAGAATGGCCGCCACTTCTTCTTTGCCGGCGGGGCGCTCGGCGGTAATCTGCCACTTATCGGGCTGCACCTCCGTCAGCTCCGTGATAACGCCCTGGGAGTAGGAATCGGCGGCATTGTCCCAGCTGCCGGTTTCGGTGGTAGTGCGGTCGGGTTCTGAGCTGCTGGAGCAGGCGGGTAGGGCTATGCCCAGGCTGGCCGCGGCGGCGGCCAGCAACAGGTTGCGGCGCCAGTCGCCTAGGGGGAAGTAGGGTTTATGCATGCGTCTTGTGAAAGCAGGTGGAAAGGTGCCGTTGTTCTACGGATAATCAATGAAACAGGTGTGCTTTGAAACGGGCTACCCTACCCCCACCGTACGCCGGATGCCCAGCTTTTTCATGCGGGCTTCCAGCGTTTTGGGGTTGATGTCGAGCAACATGGCCGCGCCGCTAGGGCCACTCACGCGGCCGCCGGTGTGGTGCAGCGCCGCCAGGATGTGGTCGCGCTCCTGGTCTTTCAGGGTTTTGAGGGGTTGATTGCTGGCTATGGGTAGGGCTATGGCTTCGGAGGTGGTCGGGTGCAGGGCCGCCGCAAAGCCGCCAAAATCCAGGAACTGTCCGCTGGATACAATCACGGCCTGCTCTACCACGTGCTCCAACTCGCGCACGTTGCCGGGCCAGGCATACGCGCGCAGGGCGCGCAAGTCCTGCTCGCGCAGGTTGCGCACGGGCTTGCCCATCTGCTTGGTGAAGCGCTCCAGAAAGTGACGCGTGAGGGGTTCAATGTCCTCGGGCCGCTCGCGCAAGGCGGGTAGGCGCACCGGAAATACATTGAGGCGGTAGTACAAATCGGCGCGGAAACGGCCGGCGGCTACCTCGTCTTCCAACACGCGGTTGGTGGCGGCAATCACGCGTACATCGGCCTTCAACACGCGCTGCCCGCCCAGGCGCTCAAACTCCTTTTCCTGCAACACGCGCAAAAGCTTGGCCTGCAAATCCAGCGGCAATTCGCCTACCTCATCCAGAAAAATGCTCCCACCATCGGCCACCTCAAACTTGCCAATACGCCGGTCGATGGCACCCGTAAACGCGCCTTTCTCGTGCCCAAACAGCTCACTTTCGATGAGCTGGGCGGGTAGGGCGGCGCAGTTCACCTTCACCAAGGCCCGCGTCCGGCGCGGACTCTGTTGGTGCACGGCGCGCGCTACCAGTTCCTTGCCGGTGCCCGTTTCGCCCGTTACCAGTACAGTAGAGTCGGTGGGGGCTACTTGCATGATGCGCTGGAAAACGCCTTGCATGGCCTCGCTGCCGCCCACAAAATCGGCGAAACGGGCAGCGGCGGTGGTGTTAATCTCGTCGATGAGGTAGGTGCGCTCCCGCTCCAGCTGGGCGCGCAGGTGCTCGATCTGCTCGAAAGCAAACACGTTTTGAATGGCCAGCGTGAGCTGGGGCACCAGTAGCCGGATCAGGCGGAGGTCGTCTTCGGTCAGCGAGGTATCTTCCTGCTTGCTGGATAGAATAAGCGTGGCGCTTTGGTCGTCGCGCACCCAGAGGGGCATGCACAGAAGGGCACGGGTGCCGCGCTGCTCCCAGATGTGGCGCATGAGGGGGTAGCGCGCCGCCAGCGCCTGAAACTCGGCCCCCGCGTACACGCCCGGCTTCGAGAATAGCGGCGCTATCTGCTGTTGCAGCTGGGGGTATTCGGGTAGGTGGTCCCAGCGGGTAGGGTCGGTGGGGAGGAACGTGCCGTCGGGTTGCTTCATAAACTCAGCAAACACCTGAATCGGGCCATCAGCTTCTTGCACGCGCACCCCAAAGTAGGTGCACGGCACCACGCGGTTTATTTCGGTGGCAATACGCTGAAACAGCTCGCCGCGCTCTTTAATGGTGAGCAGCGCATTGGTAAGCGCTAGCTGCATGCTTTTCTCCTGCTCCCGCCGTGCCACGTCCTCAAACGCCAGCGTGTTGTTCACGGCCACCGCTACCAGACTACCAATCTTTTCGAGCAGCGAAACGTCGTCGGGGGAGAAGGCCGGGTGGCGCCGCGCCACCAACGACAACAGCCCAATCAACCGCCCGCCCGTGCGCAGCGGCACCACTGTGAAGTAGCGCAGGCCCTTCTTGAGCATTTGGGCTAGCGGCTCGTAGTTGTTGTAGCGCGGCAACAACTCCGTCAGGTCGTATTGCCGAAGCTGGGTGGCACTGCCCACAAACTCCGAAATAGGCGAGCCCGTAATGGACTTGCGAAAGTTAGCCATGGGGGGTAGCGTCTCGCCCAGGTAGTCGCGCAAAAATACCCGCCGGTACTGCTGCTCGTTGTCGAGGGTGATGATGGTGATGGCGTCGAACGGGAAAATCAGCCGTAGCTTTTCCGTGACGGTCTGAAATAGAGCTTCCTTGTTGCGGGTAGTCGCAATGGCATCGTTGAGGTAGAGCAGCAACGACTCGTCCTGACTGTTAGTCTGGGGCATAATGGAGGGCGAAATGACCGAAGCAACAACAAAATAAACGTGCTTATTTCCTTATATATGAGGAAATAAAAATGAGGTATTCCTAAAATATCA
This sequence comes from Hymenobacter defluvii, assembly GCF_017589435.1. Classification (NCBI taxonomy): domain Bacteria; kingdom Pseudomonadati; phylum Bacteroidota; class Cytophagia; order Cytophagales; family Hymenobacteraceae; genus Hymenobacter; species Hymenobacter defluvii. The sequence goes on along the minus strand of NZ_JAGETX010000005.1, from coordinate 89,471 downwards.
GGAAATATAGCAGTTTGGCACAAGTCCGTTTATCAGCCATTACTATCCAAAAACGGCTTCATTTGGCTTTAAACACTACTTTTTAGGCTGGTATACGAGGACATCAGCACTTGGCACATCTTTCGGATAAGGGGCAGCATCCATACGCTGTTTTCTTATGCATCTCCGACCAACCTTTGCTGCGCCGCTACTCACAACTCTAGGGTTGCTGATTGGTAGCGCCGCCTACGCGCAGGTACCTATATCTACGGCCACCGCTGGCGATTCGCTGTCGTTGGAAACCACCATCCGCTCGGTGCTGGATGCCAACCCTTCCATCAATGCCTTGCAGGAGGAAGTAAACCAGGCCCAGAGCCGCTTGGCTCAACAGCGCACCTACCTCAAACCAGTGGTAACGGGTACGGCCAGCTATACCCGCATTGACCCGCAGGTGAAGCTGAACCTTACCCCCGAGCAGGCGCCTTTCCAGCTGGCGCCCAACAACAACTACGACACCCACGTGGCCGCGCAGTATACGCTGCTGGACTTCGGGCGGGCCAATGCCGCTATTGAAGCCGCCCGCAGCCGTACCCTTACTGCCACCGACAACATCGACGTGACCCGCCGCGACTTGGCCTACGCCGCCGCGCAGAGCTACTACAGCATCTTGTTTGCCCGCGAGGCCATTCGGGTGCAGGACGCGCAGATTGCCTCGTTGCGACAGCACGAGCGCGAAATGCAGCGCCGGGTAGAAGGTGGCGTGAGCACGCAGTTCGATGTGACTACCACGCAGGTACGTATCGCGCAGGCCCAGGACAAGAAGATTGACCTGCAAAATCAGCTTCGCAACCAGGAAGTACAGCTGGCTCGCCTGCTGCACAAATCCGAAACGGCGGTGGTGCCGGTGCGCGGCCGCTTCGAATACAACCCGGAGACCGTGAATGTGCAGGCGGCACTAGAAGCTGGCGCTGCCAACCGCCCCGAGGTGAAGCTGGCCAGGGACAACGAAGCCACAGCCACGGCGCAGTTGCGGGTAGCTGAGGTAAGCAACAAGCCGCAACTGAACGTGCTGGCCCAGGCCGGCGGCAAAAATGGCTACATCGTGCCCAACCTGAACCGCTTCCGCTTCAACACGGTAGCCGGCGCTCAGCTTTCCATTCCGATTTACGACGGCGGCCGCAACAAAACGCAGCGTGCCGAAGCGCAATCGGCCATCAAAGGGGCCCAAGCTCGTACCCAAGACACGCAGGAGCAAGTGCGCGCCGATGTGCTGCAAGCCGTGAACAACATGCAGGCCAGCACTGCTCGCTACGATAACTCGGAAGTGCAGATTGGGCAGGCCACCGACGCCCTCACCCGCGCCAAGGCCCGCTACCGCTACGGGGTAGGCAACAACCTCGATGTGCTGGATGCCGAAACGCAGTTGGCCCAGTCGCGCCTCTCCCGCCTGCAAGCCATCTACAACTACACCATTGGTCAATACCAGCTCCGCCGTGCCACCGGCGAGCAGATTTGGGAAGCGGCGAAATAGTGAACGGGTGAGTTGTCGTTCCGGTAACGATAAACCCCATCTTCTCACCCATACTACGAGCCACTCACCATAGCATCCTCTCACTAATTCACCAGATGACCCTCACCACCGTTTTGTGTCCGCTTGATTTCTCGGTTGCTTCGGCGCCGCTGGTGCGGTACGCCACAACGCTGGCGGCGGCCACCGGTGCCGAGCTGCGGTTGCTGCACGTGCTGGAAGCCCAGCCGGAGCTGCCCATGGCCGGACTGGCGCGCCCCCTCGACTTGGATATTGCCTTGCAGTTGGCCAACTACCGACTACTGGCGGAACAGGAAGGGGTAGCGGTTAGCACAGCTATTGTGCAGGGCGATGCGGCCACGGAAATCGTGGCCGAAGCCCGGCGCCACCCCGCCGACCTGATCCTGATTGGGGCGCACGGCCGCACCGGACTCACGCGCTTCCTGATGGGTAGCACCGCCGAAGCCGTGGTACGCACTGCCCCTTGTGCCACACTTCTCGTAAAGAACTGTCAGGCTGATGAATACCGCCAATCGGCCTAACCAGTAGGGTAGCGGCGGTAGCACTTCGCAGCTTGTCGCACTCACGTCACTTTGTATTCAATACTCATTTTCTAAGCTCCCTTTTCTAATGGCAACTTCTGTTCACCAAGACGCCGCCGTAGTAACGCCTACCGACGAGCAGCCGCAAAGCAGTTCGCGGCGCCCGATTATCCTTATTATTTTGGCGCTTGTACTACTGGTGGGCGGCTACTTTGGCTATCAGCGCTACCAGTTCGGCCAAGCCCACGAAGACACCGACGACGCCCAGGTAGAGGGCGACGTATATCCCGTGATTCCGCGCGTGGGTGGCCCCGTGCTCGACGTGAAAATCGACGATAACCAGGTCGTGAAGAAAGGCGACGTGGTAGTTACCATCGACCCCGCCGACTACCAGCAGCGTGTAAATGCTGCCGAGGCTGCCCTGGCTGCTGCCCAAGCCAACGTAGTAGCTGCCCGCACCTCCATTGGTACGGCGCAGGCCAATGTGAAAGCCGCCCAGGCGACCATTGGTGTGAGTTCGGCCAACCGTGCCCGCCTCCAAAAAGACCTGAAGCGTAGCACTTTCCTGCGCAAAGAGGATATCATTCCGCAGAGCGACTACGACGCCGTGCAGGCCAACCTGCAAGCCACTACCGCCCAGCGCGCTACCGCCGAGCAGCAAGTAGCCGTAGCCCGGCAGCAAGTGGCCGCGGCCGAGCAGCAGGTAGCCGTGGCGCAAGCCGTGGTGAAGCAGCGCCAAGCCGACCTCGACAACGCCAAGCTGCAACTGAGCTACACCACCATTACGGCCCCTGCCAACGGCGTGGTAAGCCGCAAGAACGTGCAGCCCGGCCAAGTGGTAGCGCCCGGTCAGCAGTTGTTTGGCCTGGTGGCCAGCGACCGTACGTGGGTGGTAGCCAACTTCAAAGAAACCCAGCTGGAAAACATGAAAGTGGGCCAGAAGGTGAATATTGAGGTAGACGCCTACCCCAACGAGGAGTTCGAAGGCCACGTGGAGTCACTGTCGGCTGCTACGGGCGCCCGCTTCGCCCTGCTGCCCCCCGACAACTCGACCGGCAACTTCGTGAAGGTAACGCAGCGTGTGCCCGTCAAAATCGCCCTCGACAAAGTAGACCCCGAACACCCCCTGCGCGCCGGCATGAGCGTGACGGCCACCGTAGCGGTGAAATAGATAAGCTGGAAAATTATTTGTCATCCTGAGCTTGCGAAGGACCTTCTCACATGAGAACAACTAACGATAGATAGGTACTATCTGACGTGAGAAGGTCCTTCGCAAGCTCAGGATGACAGTTTAAACACTACCTCATGGAAACCGGATTTACCAAGTGGATCATCGTCATTACGGTGGTGATGTGCTGCTTGCTGGAGCTGATTGATACCAGCATCGTGAACGTGGCCCTGACCCAGATGATGGGCAACCTGTCGGCCACGCAGCAGGAGGTGAGCTGGGTGGTGGCGAGCTACGCCATTGCCAACGTGATTGTGATTCCCATGACCGGCTTCCTGGCCGAGCAGTTTGGGCGCAAAAACTACTACCTCGCCTCCGTTATTCTTTTCACCCTGGCCTCCATGGCCTGCGGGCAGAGCACCAACATCTGGGAGCTGGTGGCGTTTCGCTTTATCCAGGGGGTAGGCGGCGGTGCCCTGATGGCTACGTCGCAGGCTATCCTGGTTGATACGTTCCCGCCCGAGGAGTTGGCCCTGGGTCAGGCCTTGTTTGGTATGGGCGTGATTATCGGGCCTACTATTGGCCCTACCCTCGGCGGCTTTATTGTGGACAACTACGACTGGCCCTGGATTTTCTACGTGAACGTGCCCGTGGGCATTCTGGCCAGCATCTTCACCCTCTTGTTTATCCGCGACCCCGAGCGTATTAAAAACGCCATTCCGCGGCCTCTGCGTCAAATCGACTGGGCGGGCATTATCCTGCTGATTATGGGCGTGGGCGCGTTGCAGCTGGTGCTGGAGCAAGGCGAGCGGGAAGAGTGGTTTGAGACGCCCTACATTGTGCTGGGTACCATTCTGGCCATCATCGGCTTGGTAGGCTTTGTGGTGCGCGAGATGACGGCCAAGCAACCCATCGTGGATTTGCGCGTGCTCACTAAAAGCCGCAACCTGTCCATCGGCGCGTTTCTATCGTTTGTGCTGGGCTTCGGTTTGTTCGCTTCGGTGTTCGTGTTTCCCATTTTCTGCCAGCGCATTCTGGGCTTCTCGGCCGAGCAAACGGGCTACATTCTCCTACCCGGTGCCGTGGTGTCGGGCCTGATGATGCCGGTGATGGGCAAGATGATTCAGCGGGGCATCTCGCAGAAATTTATCCTGCCGGTGGGCTTCACCGTGTTTTTTATCTTCTCTTATTGGATGAGCGTGCGCCTCACGCCCACCGCTGGCGAGGGCGACTTCTTTTGGCCGCTGATGCTGCGTGGTTTTGGCCTGAGCATGTTGTTCCTACCCATCACCACCATGTCGCTAGCCGGCCTGAGTGGGAAAGATGCGGGCCAAGCAGCTGGCCTCACCGGTATGATTCGCCAATTGGGCGGCTCGTTTGGGGTAGCCCTGGTCGGTACGTACTTGGAGCGCGCTATCTTCCAGAACCGCAACGCATTGCTGCCCAATATCTCGCTCTACAACCCCGAAACGGTAACGCGTCTCAACGCCTTCATTGCCAACTTCCGCGCCAAGGGTGCCGACCTGGTACAGGCACAGCAAATGGCCTACGCCGCTCTCGAAGGCACCCTGATGAAACAAACGTCCATCATCACCTACTCCGAAATCTTCCTGATGATCGGGGGCTTCTTCCTCATCTGCGTGCCGTTGGTGCTACTCATCAAGCGCGCCAAACCCGGCGAGAAAGTAGACCTGAACGCCGCACACTAAATGGTGAGTTTGTGAAATTGTGAGTTTATAGGCGCGTTGAAAAAGAAGCGTGTCATCCTGAGCGCAGCGAAGGACCTTATGGCAATAGAACGACAAGTGTAATAACGACTCGTTCTATTGTCATAAGGTCCTTCGCTGCGCTCAGGATGACACGCTTCTTACACTCAAACCCCCCCTACCCTTACACGCTCTTACCCTATTGATACTGAATATACAGCGGCTTGGGGTCCAACTCGGCTAGGACTTCCTTGGGCGTCATGATATGGTGGGGGGCCGGCCGGGCATCGTACTCGTAGAACAGTTTGAAGCCGGTGTACTGCACAGGCTGCTTTTGTATGTAGGCTTTGTAAGAATCCTTTTTCAGGATGGGGTTGCCCCATCCATCCATGTCCATCACCACCTGCACGTGCGGGTCGAGCTTGATGTTTTTGTAGTTCGTGACCATGCCCTGCGTGAAGCGGTGCACCATCAGAATCTTGGGAGGTAGCTTGTTTTCGCGCACAATGCGCGTCAGGAACCTGATGGCGTAGTTCACGTCCTTGGCATCGTAGGTGCCGATTTTCTTACCCGGCCGCACGCCTTTAGTGGCCATAGCAAACTCCGGGTCGATGCCTAGGTGGATAGTGGGGTCTTTGAGGTAGGGCTCCAGCTTAGGTAGTTCGTGCTCTAGGTCGCTCAGACCCACTTGCACGTCCAGAAACAGAATGGCGTTCTTTTCCTTGGCCCAGCGCATGGTTTCCTCAATGGTGGCTTTGGAGTTCATGAGGCGGTATTTGCCGTCCTTGCCGGGGGCGCCCTGGGCCGTGATAGTCACGCTATGCAGCGCCGGCATCACGGGTAGGGTAGTGTCGGCGTCTTGCCACTCCTTCAGCACCCCATCAAACTTGCGGAACATTTGCTCCTTGGGCTCACGTCCCAAAATACCCATGCCCTTCGCCCGGATGTTACCGTAGAAAGCCACAATACGGTGCCCCGGCAAAATGGCGCCCGGTAGCTGCCCGTTCACGCGGGCCACCGAGTCGGCCCACAGCGAATCGCGGCGCATGGCTTCCAGCTTCAGTTGCACCGAGTCGACGGGCGGCGGGGTAGAGGCTACCTGCTCCACGCTGGCTGTGGATGCGGCATCGGGGTTGGCGCGCTCCTGGCGGGAGCCGCAGCCAGTTAAGGCAAGTAGTAAACCGGAGCTAACAAAGAACGCAGGTAAAATTGGGCGAGATATGAATGCAAACACAGCGAGTAGTTGGGGCAAAATGATAGGGCTACGGGCATAAAGCTAGGAAGTTCGATAACAAAAAATTCTATTGATCAAGGAATAAGGATATGTAGCTTCGGTAAGTGGCTGAGGATGTTGCCATGGCGCGCCGGTTACGGACGAGCTAAACCATTCGTCCTGCAAGAAGCAACCCTGCTGGTATAAAAAGCCCTTAGACCGGTGCGGGTGTAAGGGCTTTTTGTTGATAGGGTAGGAGTAGTGAAGTTGTGAGTTTGTGAAGTTGTGAATAGTCTGTCATCCTGAACGCAGTGAAGGACCTTCTCACGTGTGAACGACAATCGTATTAACGACTCGTTCTCTCGTGAGAAGGTCCTTCACTGCGTTCAGGATGACAGACTATTCACAACTTCACCATTTATTGATACTGAATATACAGTGGCTTGGGGTCGAGGGCGGCCACTTCGGCGGGGGTCATGAGGCGGGAGCCGGGGCGCTGGTCGTTTTTGTAGAAGAGCTTGAAACCGGCAAACTCTACGGGTTGCTGCTTGATGAACTTGCGGTAGGAGCCGCGCTTGATTTTGGGCGTGCCCCAGCCGTCCATGTCCATCACAATCTGCACGCGCGGGTCGGTTTTGATATCTTGGTAGTTGGTCACCATATCCTGGCGGAAGCGGTGCACCACCAGCACTTTGGGCGGTAGGTGGTTTTCGCTCACGATATCGGCCAGAAAGCGGCGGGCGTAGTTCACGTCCTGGGCATCAAACTCGCCCACCTCCGTGCCCGGTCGCCGGCCCGATTTCATCGAAAACTCCGGGTCGATGCCCAGGTGCACGAAGGGTAGGCGCAGGTAGGGCGCCAAGCGGGGCAACTCCTCGGGCAAGGTGCTCAAGCCCACTTGCACATCCAGAAATACCAGCGCGTGCTGCTGGCGGCCCAGCGCAATCATGCGCTGGATAGTGCTATCGGGTAGAGACGCGCGGTACTTGCCATCGGCGCCGGAGTCGCGCTGGGCGATGATGGCCGTGAGGTGCAGGGCCGGGCGCACGGGGCGCTTGGGGTCGGCGGCTTCCCACTCTTCTATCTGCTCGCTGAGGCGGCGTAGCATCTCATCCTGCGGGTACTGCCCCAAAATGCCCATGCTTTTGTGCAACGGGTTGCCATAGTAGGCCACAATGCGCGATTCGGGTAGAATGGCGCCCGGCAGCTCGCCGTGCACCTTGGCAACAGAATCGGCCTGTAGGGAGTCTTGGTGTAGCTGCTGCTGCCGAGCTAGCGCCAGCTCGGCGGCGCTGGGCTGCCGGGACTTCTTCTGCGGCGACGAGCAACTACTACTCAGCAGCAACCATACTACCCAACAGCATAAGTGGGTAGGAGAAAGAAAGAAAAGCCGGATAGATGCCACGAACGCGCTGATATGGAAGCTAAAGATACGCGCTGCATAGAAAGGACGTTCCGGGAGGTAGAGAATAAAGTTTGCCCGCTACCCTATCCATGCAGACAGGGTAGCGGGCAAACGGCTACTCCAAAGCGTAGGTGACAGGAATGGTGAATGCTACGCCAACTGGTTCGCCATCACATGTACCTGGTACCCATCTAGGAAATGACTTTATAACGCGTAACGCTTCTGCATTCATTTCCTCCGCGGCTTCGGGATGCTCTGAAGAAGAAATTCCACGGCGTATGCTTGTCTCTGTTACCTGACCATATTTATTGACTATGAAATTAACCCAAACTTTCCCCTCTAATCTCGCATCTATACCGCTCCTAGGATAGGTAATGCTCTGCTCCACAAACTGCAATAAATTGGATACGCCACCTGCCGGGACTGGTAATCTAGCCGAATAAACTCCTGTATCCGCACTCATGGGTTGGGTGGAAAAACGCGTTAGCATTCTATTGGTAATCCGCCCATTTAGTACCGATTTACCGTCAATTATAGTGATAAGGTCATCTTTATGAGCGCCTATTTTTCTTCTTTCTCCCTTTGTTGTACTGTATTTACTGCTAGTAGGTGCTCGGCGTACTTCTATCGTTTGCATTAAGGGTTGGTCTTTTATTTCGATAGTTGACATGAATAAATTAGCGTTGTATTTATCAACTGCCTTTTGCTTGTCGATTGACTTATTCTTCTCGCAGGCAACCAAACCTAATAATACACAGCCAAGAGGTAGAAGTAACCACTGTTTCCAGCGATGAGGAGCGGACAGGCGATTCAGCATAGCGATGCGGGTTAAGGTGGAGGATGAAAAGAAAGAATGCGTGAGAATAGGCGTGCGATTACGCCAGCCAATGGCCTGACCAGCTAATAGGCGGACGTAATGCCCAGCAGGAGCTGAAGCCGATACGACAGCATCGGCGAGATATTCATGGGTGAGGTCGAGGGCGTGGAGACACAAGTGTATAAAGGGATTTGGCCAGAGCAGGGCCTGCCATACGCGTAACCACAATCGGTCTAGCGTATGTCGTTGATACACGTGTACTAGCTCGTGGCGAAGTACCTGGCTGGCTTCGGCTGGCGTAAGCGGAGCAGTTTCATCCCAATATACCGTGCGACTAAAGGAGCCGGTGGACCGCCGGCCGCCAGTGCGACGCAATGTGTAGCCCTCGTAGTACTCGGTGGGTAGGGAGTAGGTAAAGCGCCACAACTGCCAGAGTTGCCAAATCAATCGCGCCAGCATAAAAACTACACCTGCACTGTAGATGAGCAGCGACCACGATATAGGGGTGGGTGCTGTCAGCTCAATTCCGATAGTTGCCTCCGGAAGCAACAAGGGTAACGATGACTCTGTACTCGTAGTGGCATCTACTATAGTCGGTAAGTAGGTAGCAGATACCTTTAGTAGTGGCCATATAGCCGCTACTAAAGGGGCCATCAGTAGCAGCACCCGGTTGTAGAGAAAGAGTCGCTCGTGTCTTAATACTAGATAATAGAAGACCCAAAATAGGCCCAGCACTAGCGTGCTGAGCCAAAACCAATGGGATAAATCAGTTGCTAATGATAGAGTAAGCATACTGGATAGAGTTTAATACGGATCAATAAATCATTCACTTCTCTAGCATATATGTGACGGGGATGGTGAAAGACACATTCACAGGCTGCCCGTCTTGCTTGCCGGGTGTCCAGCGGGGCAGTTGTTTGACGACGCGCATAGCTTCATCATTCATCGCCTGAGCTGCTGCTTCGTGTTCGGGAGAGAAAATGCCTTTCTGAATATACACGTTTTCTATATCGCCTTCCTTGTTAATCGTGAAGCTGACAAATGACCTTCCTTCCAGCTTTGCCGCCATAGCAGCTTTTGGATATTGAATGTTTTCGCCGATATATTTCAATAAGCCTCCCATGCCGCCTGGGGGCTCCGGCATTTGCTCGACGTAGTTATAAATCTGTTCGCCTTTTGCGTTTCGCACAACAGGTGGCGGTGGTGGGGGCGGTGCTGGCATTGAGGCGGCTTGACTGGCAGTCTGCGAAAGCGCAGCGTCATCAGCGGGCGTGTTCTTCTCACAGGCTACTACGCCCAGCAGGACGCAGCCAAGGGGTAGGGCCAGCCACTGCTTCCAGCGGCGGGTAACGGACGGACGGTTCAGCATAGCAATACGGGTTAAGGTGGAAGATGAAAAGAAAGAATGTGCAAGGGTAGGCGTCTGCCCCAACCAGCGCGTGGCCTGCCGGGCCAGCAACCCAACGTAGTGGGTGGGCGCGGTAGCCGCGGCGGCCTCGTCGGCGAGGTACTCGTGGGTGAGGTGCAGCGCGGGCGGCAGCAGGTGCACGAAGGGGTTGGGCCAGAGCACGGCCTGCCACACGCGCAGCCAAAGCCGGTCGAGGGTGTGGTGCTGGCGCACGTGGGCTAGCTCGTGGGCCAGTATCTGCCGGCCCTCGGCGGGCGTGAGAGGTAGGGAATCGTCCCAAAACACGGTGCGGCCGAAAGAGCTGGTAGGGCGCCGGCCGCTGGTGCGGCGCAGCGTATAGCCCGTACGCTGCTCTACTGGTAGCGACTGCGCGAAGCGCCAAAGCTGCCAGAGCTGCCCGCCCAGGCGCGCCAACAGCAGCGCCACTCCTATGCCATAGCAGAGCACCAACCATGGCACGGCAGTAGCCACCGAATGGCTGGCCTCGGCGTTGGCCGTTGCCTCGGGCAGCAGAAACTGCAACGGTTGTTGCGCTGCCAGTGGGGTGCTCAGCTCCAGGGCGGGTAGGGGCAGCAGCGGCAGCGTGGCAGCCAGCAGCGGCGCCAGCACCAGTAGCACCCGGTTGTAGCGGAAACTTTGCTCGCGCCGCAGCCCGAGGTAGTAGAACAGCCAGAGGGCACCGAGCAGCAGGGTGCTCAGCCAAAGCCAGTGAAATAGCATAGTCAGAAAGGAATAAAAGAGAAGATAATTTAGGGCGCGTGAAGCACTAGCACACCTGTTTATCTCAGGACATAAACTATTGGTAGCGTAAGCAATACGGCCACGGGCTTTCCATTCTGCTGCCCGGGTTTCCACTGCTGAGGCATGGCCCGTACCATTCGTAATGCCTCCTCATTCATGGCTTGCCTTGCACCCGATGATGCATTCACCGTTCCAGGCTTAGCGTTAGTTGCCGTGTAGCCAACTACCACCAACTTATTTAGAGTAGCTTTTGCGTCGAGGTCCTTCTCTATTCCCTCGTGAATCTTTACAGCCTGCACGCTTCCATTGGTAGTCACAATAAAGCTTACGAGCACTTTACCTTCCAAATGCTGTGCTTTTGCAGCTTCCGGGTAGCGGATGTTCTGCGTAAAGTATTTTAGTAATTGATCCATCCCGCCTACGGGTTGAGGCATCTGATCAACAGCAGTATACAGGGCTGGGGGTAGGGGCGGTGCCGGCATCGATGCTTGCGCTTGATGATTAGGATACATCGTGCGCACGGTTGCCTCACCTGCTACTGTGTTTTTCGCATAGGCAACCATAACCAACGACCCGGCACACACGGGCAATGCCAGCCACTGCTTCCAGCGGCGGGGTACAGACGACGAACGGTTCAGCATGGCAATACGAGTTAAGGTGGAGGATGAAAAGAAGGAATGCGCAAGGGTAGGCGCCGGCGCTAGCCAGCCGGTAGCTTGGCGAGCCAGCAGACGGATGTAATCGGTAGGAGCCGTAGGAGCCACGGCCGCGTCGGCGAGGTATTCGTGGGTGAGGTCGAGGGCACGGGGCAGCAGGTGCACGAAGAGGTTGGGCCAGAGCACGGCCTGCCACACGCGCAGCCAGAGCCGGTCGAGGGTGTGATGCTGGCGCACGTGCACCAGCTCGTGGCGCAGCACGTGGGCAGCCTCGGCGGTAGAGAGGGGTAGGGTATCGTCCCAGTACACGGCGCGACCGAAGGAGCCGGTAGGCCGCTGGCCGCCGGTGCGGTACAGCGTGTACTCTGCGTTTTGCTCGGCAGGGAGCGTGCGCGTGAAGCGCCAAAGCAGCAGCAATTGCCAGCTTAGCCTACCTAGTAGTAGGGCCACACCGGCGCCGTACAGTAGCAGCACCCAGAACAGCAGCGGCACAACGGGCGCACTGGTAGCCGAAGCGCCTACCGTCACGGTTGGCAGCAGCAGGCGCAGGGGCGCCTGGGCCGTGGGAGTTGCCGGAAGCCAGGCGGCAGGCAGATGCACCAGGGGCAACAGCGCCGCCAGCGGCGGGGCCATCAGCAGCAAGGCGCGGTTGTACTGGAAGCACCGCTCGCGGCGCAGGGCCAAGTGGTAGAGCAGCCACAGCGCGCCCAGCGTGAGCGTGTTCAGCAGAAGCCAGTTAAGCAGCTGGGGCGTCGTCATCGGGCGAGTCCGAGGGGGTAGGGGGGAGGTCCTGCTGGGCGTGGCGCAGCAGCTCGTCGAGCTGGCGGGCATCCAGGTTTTCCTCCTGGGCAAAGAAGCTGACCAACCGGCTGAACGACCCACCGAAGTAGCCGCCCAGCAGCTTGGTGAGCGAGAAGCGCCGGTAGGCATCCTGTGCTACCAGGGCATAGTAGCGGTGCGTGCGCCCAAAGGCCTCGTGCCCCACAAAGCCCTTCTGCTCCAGAATGCGGATGATAGTGGACACCGTGGTGTAGGCGGGGGTAGGAGTGGGCAGCTCCGGCAGCATGTCCTTCACAAACGATGGCCCCCGCTGCCACAGCACTTGCATGACTTGCTCCTCGGCGCGGGTGAGTTCGGGTAGATTTTCCATAAGCAGTGGTTAAGGAGAGTAAGGTATAACTAATATTTTAGTTATACAACTAATTTTTTAGATGAAAGAATAAAAGTAGCCTGCCATTCCGAGCGCAGCGAGGAATCTGAACCACGGATTCGCTCGGATTTTTCGGATGACACCGATTTCGTGCATGGCATACATCTTCTATCATTCCCAAAATCGGTGTCATCCGAAAAATCCGAGCGAATCCGTGGTTCTGACTTACCACTACGAAATCGAATCTTTTGGGCGCCCCAGTGTTATACAAAGACCTTTAATTCATTCTATTCTGTATCGTGCGTTTTCCTAAGCTTGCTACCCGATTTGCGTGGCTGACTGGTTTCCTGGGTATTGCCCTGGGCGCTGGTACGGCCGTCAGTTGCAATTCCGATTCGCCTACCCCTACCACCTCCACCGAAACCCCCGAGGCTCCGGCGGCCGCTACCCATTTAGTGGGCAGCAAGCTCATTGGCGAGTACAGCACCCAGGCGTTGGCCGGCCGCGTGTCGCAGGTGCCGCTGGTGGGGGCGCTGGCCAAATATCCTATCAAAGTATACCGGCTCACCTACACCACCCAAAACACCGACGGCCAGACCGTGACGGCCTCCGGGGCGCTGCTAGTGCCTACAGCGCCTGTGGCCTTGCCGCTCCTCAGCTACCAGCACGGCACCCTGCGCCCCGCCGATGAGAACCGGGCACCCTCTTACTATAGCCAGAGCAGCGAAGTGTATTCGGCAGTGTCGGTGCTGGCCTCCACGGGCTACATTGTAGCGGCCCCGGATTATATTGGCTACGGCGCCAGCAAAAACCTGCCGCACCCCTACGAGCACGCGGCCTCGCTGGCATCCTCGTCGTTGGATATGCTGCGGGCGGCGCGGGAGTTCTGCGCCCAGCAGAAAATCCAGCGCAACGACAAGAACTTTCTGGTAGGTTACTCCGAGGGCGGCTTTGCAACCATGGCCTTGCACAAGCTCATCGAGGAGAAAAATAGCCAGGAGTTTACCGTGACGGCCAGCGCCCCCGGCGCGGGCGCCTACCACAAATCGGCCTTTGCGCGCTATATCCTCAGCAGCGACCAGCCGCTAAACTTTCTGAGTACCTACGTGTGGGTGCTGAGCACCTACGACCGGGTGTATAAGCTGAACCGGCCATTCGACTACTACTACAAAGCACCGTATGCCGCGCAGTTAAAGGCCAATCAGTTTAGCGCTGTGCCGCAACTGCCCAGCCAGCTGTTCTCGACTACTTTCCGTGACGCGGTACTGAACGGCACCGACGCGCCCCTGTCTGCTACCCTCACCGACAACGACATCTACGACTGGAAGCCCACAGCGCCCGTAGCCCTCTTCCACGGCACCGCCGACGACTACGTGCCCTTCTTCAATTCCGAAGATGCCTACAAAGCCATGCGCGCCCGCGGGGCTACCCAGGTGGAGCTACACCCCATCGAAGGCGGCAACCACTTCACGGCCGCGGCGGTGTACACGCTGTCCGCCTACGCGTTCATTGCGCAGTATTAGCGTGTAGCGGATGAAGCCACCATTCACGTCGCCTACCGGTCCGACGCCGTAGGGCGTCCGACCGGTAGGCGACAACCATCTAAGCCATCTAATGCAGTTTCTGGCACAGCTCCAGCTGGCCGGACTGAAAGGCATCGTGGTAAAAGTTGAAAATGCTCGCCTCCGGATCCGTCGTTGCCAAGGGTGCAAAAACGGTTGTGCTCAGGGGGCAAACCTAATATAACGCTGCCTTCGGAGAGGCAAACCGTACCTTTACACGTAGTATCCTTTGACCACTAAATTCTATGCGGGACGAAATCAGCGTATTCGGGCAAGTGATGCAGCAGCAGGGCCTACATGCGGCGTTGGAGTACCTCAACAGTCGGACCCCGCACCGCTACACGGGCCTATTTCGGTTCGATGGGGAGGTATTGCGCAACGAGGCCTTGTTTGACCGCTACCAACCTGCCATGCGGCGGGGCGACGATGTGCCCATGGCCGTTACGTACTGTTCCCTGGTAGGGCGGCAGCAGGCGCCATTGGAAATAACAGATGCTACCATTGACCCGCACGTGTTGGGCCTGATTGATACGCCTGTCATTTCCTATTGCGGGGTGCTCGTGCGCGATGCTCAGGGTCAGCCCTTTGGTACGCTGTGTCACTACGATATGCAGCGCTGCCAGGAGCGCACCACCGACCAACCGTTGCTCGAAGCCGCTGCCAAGCTGCTCTACCAACAATTACAAGCAGACCGCTTGCAACCGTCAACTCTCCCAGAACACTAAACCAGAGAGCAGCAGAAAGTGTGGGCTGTGTTGAGAAGGTAGGGGTTTCTTTTCTACCTGAAGCCTGCTATACACTTATGGTGTGTAAACAGGACGCAACGCTGCTTACTCAATCAGCAACGTTTGCGAGTAGGTGGCGTGCGCGGAGGTGATACGCACAGCATACAGACCGGGTGCCAGGTGCGCAAGGTTCAACTCGTGGGACTGGTTGCGGGCGTGCAACTGAGCTGCTAGCACAAGGCGGCCGCTGGAGTCGTGCACGGTCAGCTGGCTGTCTTCGGGGGTAGGCGCCAGCGTTTGCACGCGCAGCACGTGGCGCGCCGGGTTGGGGTATAGGGCAAAACTAGCCGTTCCGGCCGACTGATTGCTGGTGGTAGCCACCGGCGCCAGCCACTCGCCTAGCGCCAGCGAATACAGGCGGGGCGGCACCGTGAGGAAAGACGTAGCGAGGCGTTCGTTGGACACCAGCACCGAGTAGCGGTCGGTGAACGTGAGGGCCTCTACCTGTCCTACCAGCAGGGCCGAGGGAAGGTCGATACGGCGCTTGTTGCCTTGCAGCACGCGACCCGTTGGGAAATCAAAAAGCAGCCAGGCAAACGTAGCACCCGTGGCGGTGTAGCCCAATAGCGTAGCCTCCGTACCTGCGGCATTGAGCGCGGCCCCGGTCACGAGGCCGTTTACGTTGAGCATGGCACGGTATCGGGCCGCGTAGGTGCCCGGCGTGGCCGGCACGGTGTAGTAGCTGGTTTGCTGATCGGCCCAGTTCTTCGTGAAAATATGCAAGGAGTCGTTGGCGACGAAAAACGCCTCCGCATCGAAATTGTGCTGATTGACAGGAGGCTGAAAGTTGGTCTGCTGGGGGTAGGAAAAGGCAATTGGCTCTGCCGCTACGGTTATATCGGGCGCGGTGCCAATGGCCGCTTTCGGGACGCGTAAAACGCGCAAATCGCGCCGGTTGCCTGCGTTGTTGCCAAAATCGCCGATGTACAAGTAGCGGTCATCGGCAGTCAGGTCCTCCCAGTCCACGTTAGCAAAATTGCTGATGCGTACGCGCTGCTGCACGGCGCCGGTGGCCGCGTCGAGGCGGTAGAGCACGGGCTCGTTGCCGCTGTCGTTGATCGTCCAGAGTTGCTGATTGGTGTAGATCAGGCCGGAGGTTTCGTGTACCTCCGAGGGTAGGGTAGCCCGGCTGGGTAAGGGCGCAGTGGTGGTAGGGTAGACGCAGGAACCATCGTTGCTAGTGGCCGAGGGGGCAAAATTGGTGGCCCGCGCATCGGTGCAGCCGGTTTGGGCGGCCGCATGGTAGCCAAGGCCGGGCAGAAACAGGAGGAAGGCTAGTATTTTCTGCTTCATGCGGGCGAAAGAAAGTGGAGCGGCAAGTAACAATATAGGATTTGATTATCAAATAGTTGTACAGTTTCTTGATGCATGCGTGATAGAGGGAAGGCTATGGCTACAGGTCATGGCAACAGTTTGGTAACATGTCGGGAACAATAACGAAAACCAGACGGGCTTCTTTTGTGCCGCCAATAGCCAATCCAGGCAGCTGTAGAGACGAAGTGAACACGCAAGAGCGGGTTGTCTACAGCCAGTAGCGCGGTAGTGGCCAACACGTGGCAACCAACCAGCAACCAAATCGGCGGCGCACTTACTGGGAATAATCGTGCAACTTATAGCTGCTATTCGCAGCCTGTTGCCGGATACGCGCCTGTCAATGGCCTATTGCATAGTATAGGTAGGTGCCCGCTTTCCTAGAGGTTACGCAGCTGCTTTCTTCCACCACCAAAACCCTTTCCCTGCATGCAACACTCCCTACCCAAACGTTCCGGCTACCGCCGGCCCTACTACCTGACCGGGGTAGCGCTGGCGCTAAGCTGGACCACACTCGCCACGGCCAAACCCGTCCTGCTTCCCGCCACGCATGCCGTGCGCCCCGCAACTGTGGTGGCCCGCACTGTTCAGGGACAGGTGAAGGACACCAACGGGCAAGCTTTGCCGGGCGTATCCATCTCCCTGAAAGGCACCGCGCAAGGCACCGTAACGGATGCCGCAGGTAACTTCCAGCTCAGCATTCCCGACGAGGTAGGGCAGCCCACGCTGGTATTCTCCTTCATTGGCTACGAAAACCAGGAGGTGCAGGTAGGCAACCAGACTACCCTGGCCGTAACGATGCGCGAAAGCACCACCGCGCTGGATCAGGTAGTAGTGGTAGGCTACACCACGCAGGAAGCAAAAGACGTGACCGGCGCCGTGGGCGTACTGCCGCTGGATCGGGTGAAGAACTTCCCGGTAGCCAGCCCCGAGAAACTGCTGCAAGGCCAGGTGGCAGGCGTGCAGGTGAGCACCGATGGCGCGCCCGGTGGTGGCGCCGTGGTGCGGGTGCGCGGCCTTGGCACGCTCGGCGACAGCGACCCGCTGTATATCATCGACGGTGTGCCTACCAAGAACGGTATCAATCAGTTGAACCCCAACGACATTGAGTCGATGCAGGTGCTGAAGGATGCATCTTCCACGGCCATCTACGGGGCGCGGGCTTCCAACGGGGTAGTGGTTATCACCACCCGGCAGGGCAAATCGGGCAAGACGCAGCTGAGCTTCGATTCTTACTATGGCTTGCAATCGGTGTACAACCTGCCCGACATGGTGTCGCCTACCCAGCTGGCGCAGGTGGAGTTCGATGCCCAGCGCAACAGCGGCCAGACGCCCAGCCACCCGCAGTACGGCAACGGCGCGCAACCTGTGCTACCCGAGTTTTTGCAGCGCAACCCCAATGTGCGGGCCAACGTGGCCGGCACCAACTGGTTTAAGACCATCTTCCGCACGGCACCTATCCAGAACTACTCGCTGGGCTTATCGGGCGGGAGCGAAACCAGCCGGCACGCCATCAACCTCACCTACTTCGGGCAAGATGGTATCCTGGATTACACGGGTTTCAAGCGCGTGTCGCTGCGTGTGAACACGGAGTACACGGTGCTGAAACGGCTGAAGGTAGGCGAGAACTTTACCACCAGCTACGCCCGCTCGGTGCAGGCGGGTTCCAATGCCGTGAACGGGGGCATCATCTACGACGCCTACCGCCTACCCTCTATTGTGCCCGTGCGCGACGAAAACGGCAACTTTGCCGGTCCGGCCGCGGGCCTGGGCGACGCCGGTAACCCGCTGCGCGCCCTCTACAACAACCGCGACAACGCCTCGCGCAACCTGCGCGCCCTGGGCAACGCCTACGCCGAGCTGGAAGTGCTCGATAACCTGTTCGTGCGCTCGTCCATCGGCATTGACTACCTGTCGAGCAACTTCCGGGGTTTTTCGCCGAGCTACACCGAGGGCATTGCCAACAACCCCATTTCCAACCTGAACGTCAACAACGCCTACACCATCAACTGGACGTGGACCAATATTGCGCGCTACAGCCGCGACTTTGGGAAGCATAATCTGGCCGCGGTGGTGGGTACGGAAGCCATTCGGAACACCAACGAAGGCTTTGCGGCCTACCGGGAAAACTTCCTGATCAGCGACCCCAACTTCCGCTACCTCGATGCGGGCCAGGGCCTGCAAACCAACAGCGGTACTGGCTCGGCCTGGGCCCTGTTCTCGCAGTTCGGCCGCCTCGACTACAACTTTGCCAGCAAGTACCTGGCCTCGGCCTCGGTGCGCCGCGACGGCTCCAGCCGCTTCCCGAGCAACAACCGCTACGCCGTATTCCCGGCTTTCTCGGCGGGCTGGCGCTTGTCGGAGGAAACGTTCTTTAAAGAGGTGAACTGGCTGAGCAACTTGAAGCTGCGCGCCTCGTGGGGGCAGAGCGGCAACCAGGAAATCGGTAACTACCCGGCCTTCGATATCTACGGCATCAGCCCGACCAACACCAACTACCCCATCACGGGTAGCAACGGCACGGTGCAAACCGGCTACGCGGCCCGCGCCATTGGCAACCCCAACCTGAAGTGGGAAACCTCCACTCAAACCGATATCGGGCTGGACTTCGGGGTGCTGCGCAATCGCTTGAATTTCAGTGTCGATTTCTTCGATAAAGTAACCAAAGACGTGCTGGTGCGGGTGCCGCGTCCGGCCCTGGCGGGCGAGGTGCTGGTGCCGTACGAAAACGCGGGCCGCATCCGCAACCGCGGCCTGGAGTTTCAGGCCAGCTACCAGAGCGACGCCGCCAAGGACTTCACTTGGGGCGTGTCGGCCAACGGGTCGGTGATACGCAACAAGGTGCTGTCGCTGGGCGAGGGCAACTCCTTTATTCCGGGCTATGTGAGCAACAACCTCACGCGGGGCCTGTCGCTCTCGCGCACGGAGGTAGGCAAGCCGGTGGCGTATTTCTACGGCTACGTAGTGGATGGCATCTTCCAGAACCAAGCCGAGGTGGACGCGGCGCCGGCCCAGCGCGGCAAAGGTATTGGCCGTTGGCGCTACCAGGATTTGAACGGCGACGGCACCGTGAACGAGCAGGACCAGCAGCAGATTGGCAAGCCTCAGCCTGATTTAACCTACGGCATCAACTTCAACGCCGCCTACAAGAACCTCGATCTGAGCTTGTTCATCCAGGGGGTGCAGGGCATCGATATTTACAATTTCAGCAAGTACAACACTGATTTTGCCTTCGATCCCTTCAACAAAAACACGCGCATTCTGGACTCCTGGACGCCCGAGAACCCAGGCGCTTCGCTGCCCCAGCTCAGCAAAACCAACTCCAACGACGAACTGCGGCCGTCTACCTACTTCGTTGAAAATGGCTCCTACGCTCGCCTGAAAAACATTCAGTTGGGCTACACCATTCCGGTGGCCTGGACCTCGGCCATTCGGGCCAGCAGCGTGCGGGTGTACGTGCAGGCGCAGAACCTCTTCACTATCACCAACTACACGGGCATGGACCCCGAGGTGAACCTGCAAAACTACAGCGCCGTGGACCGCAACCTCGACCAGAACGTGGACCGTGGCTACTACCCGCAGCCCCGCGCGGTGCTGTTTGGCATCAACGCTCGGTTCTAACCTTCCACGCTCCTTCTCTTTGTCATGAAAAATAAAGTACTCCTGCTGGCCCTGGCAACGTCGCTGGCTAGCTGCAATAAAGATTTCCTGGACGAACAGCCCCGCGCCAGCCTTTCCTCCACGGACCTGAATAACTTGGCCGCAGTAGAGGCCCTCATTACGGCCGCCTACGCGCCGCTGGGCGGACAGATTGACGATGCCAACAACGCTTTCAACTCGCCCGGTACCAACTGGACGTTTGGCGATGTAGTGTCGGACGACGCCTACAAAGGCGGCGGCGGGGTAGGCGACCAGAACGGCATGCACCTGATGGAGATTTTCCTTACGAACTCCAACATCATTGATGTGGAGCGGAAGTGGCGTGCTTGCTACGAGGGCATTGCCCGCGCCAACCGCGCTATTCGGGCCGTGGATGGGTTTGCGGGCATGAGCGAAGACTTGAAAAAGATTCGGCTGGGTGAGCTGCACCTGCTGCGCGGGCACTACTACTTCGATCTGAAAAAGATCTACAACCGCATACCGTGGGTGGACGAAACGGCGCGGGACATTACGGAATACGACATTCCGAACAACCTCTCGGATGCGGCGCTGTGGAAGAACATTGAAAACGACTTTCTGCTGGCCCAAGCCAACCTACCCGCCAAACAAACTGACCTGGGCCGCGTGAGCAAGGGCGCCGCTACGGCCTACCTGGCCAAGCTCTACGCCTACACCAAGGACTACCCCAAGGTGATTGCCGCCGCCGATGCGGTGCTGGCCTCGGGCCTCTACCGCCTCAACGACAACTACCACGACAACTTCGACCCCACCAAAGAGCACGGCCCGGAGAGCCTGTTTGCCATTGAGCGCTCCATCCGCGACGGTACGCCCAGCAACTTTCGGGGTAGCCTGGATGAGCGCCTGCTGAACCCTGGTGGCCCATACTACCCCGTCTACGGCTTCGATATGCCGAGCCAGGACCTGGTGAATGCCTACAAAACCACCGCCGCCGGCCTACCCCAAACCGATAAGTCGGACGTGGGCGCTGCTGACTCCGTAGACCCACGCCTCGACCACGCGGTGGCCCGGCCCGGCATTCAGTTTCTGGACCTGGCGCCGTATGCTGCCAGCTGGGCCCGCGACGCTGGTACCTACGGGGTGTTCAGCTTCAAGAAGCGCATGGTGAGTTCCCGCTCCACGTTCTACCTCAACCAGTTTCCGTGGGTGAGTGCCCTGAACTACGACATCATCCGGCTGGCCGATGTGCTGCTGCTGAAGGCCGAAGCCCAGGTGGAAACCGGCAACCTGGAGGGCGCCCGCGCCATTGTGAACCAGATTCGGCGGCGAGCCAACAACGATAAGGTGCTGAGCGCCAACGGCACGCCCGCCGCTACCTACAATGTGGCCGAGTACACCACTCCCTGGACCGACCCGGCCATTGCCCGCCAGGCCGTACGCACCGAGCGCCGCCTGGAGCTGGCGCTGGAAGGCCACCGCTTCTTCGACCTAGTGCGCTGGGGCATTGCCGACGAGGTGATGAACGACCACTTCAACCGCGAGAAAAGCCGCCGCACGTTTATGTCCACGGCGCGCTTCATAAAAGGCACGCACGAGTACTGGCCCATTCCGCAGTCGCAAATCAACCTGAGCAAAGGGCAATTGACGCAGAACCCAGGGTATAACTAAGCCTCTTTACTTTTAAGCCGTTTGTGTTACCCAGTGAACGATGTAGAGACGCATACTTGCGTCTTGTCGTTGAACGAAAGTCGGTCTGGTAGTGCGAACGACCAGACGCTAGTTAACGCAAACAGCCGCTAAGCGAAAACGTCATGCAGGGAAGCTTTCTGCATGACGTTTTCGCTTAAAGGAAAGGTGTAATACACAACGTAAAAACAGTTCTTGATGATGTGGCGACTACCTTCTGCCTTTCTACTGTTGGTGCTACTCAGCCGTTTCGGCTACGCCCAGGCACCACCGCCGGCCCAACGCACCGACTCGGTGTTGGTGGCGAAAACCTACCCGCTGCTGGCCTTACTGGAGGCAAAGCCAGCCCTGCGAAAAATAGTACAGGCCGATAAGGTGTTGCAACGCGTAGCGCAACGGCAGGCCCAACGCAGCTACCCGTTGCTCGCGGCGCGCCCCGCCAACGTGCAGCGCTACGTCGATTCGCTGGTGTGGCAGCCACGGGAGATTCGCGCTATCGGGCAGGAGCTACAGCGGTTGTATGTGGCCGACAAGGCGTTTAAAGTGGCGGTGCAGCCGTTGCTTGGTTCAGGCGGAGGCTACCCACTCTACGCTGCTCAACCCGATACGACCACCTTGCGCCTGGCCTGGCAAGATGCTGTGCAGGGCCTCAACCGCACGTTGCAAGTGTACGTGGCCAGCATGCGCCCGCGCTACCCCGTCATCGACTCCATTAGCTTTCCGCGCCAGGATGCTGCGTTTGCCCAGGCGCTACAGCAACAGCTATTGCCGTTACGGAAACGCCGCCAGCCCGCTACGTTCTATGAGGTGCCCCTACACGCTACCTTGGCCGCACTGCGTCTGAACGGCCGCGACGAAGCCGCCCGCTACGAGCCGCTTGGCGCGGGCCTTAATGCGGCTCCCAGCGCCGCCGTGGCCGGCACCGAGTGGGCGCGTTTCCCCTATACCATGATCTTGGTGCCGGGCATGGGACCCGAGCAGCCCGGCGTGGCACTGGACTCGATGAGTGCGCTACGTTGCCGCATGGCGGCGGCGCGCTACCGGGCGGGACAGGCGCCGTTTGTGGTGGTGTCGGGCGGGCACGTGCACCCCAACAAGACGCCCTTCTGCGAGGCCGTGGAGATGAAGAAATACATGGTCGGAACGCTGGGGCTGCCCGATGCGGCAGTGTTCATTGAGCCCCACGCCCGCCACACCACCACCAATCTGCGCAACGTTAGCCGGATGCTCTATGCCTTTGGCTTCCCCACGGATAAGCCCGTGCTGACCGTCACCGACGCCAGCCAGAGCCGCTACATCCTGAACATGGCCGAGCGCTGCCGCCGCGAGCTGGGCTATGTGCCCTACCGCGACCTACAACGCCTCTCCGATACAGAAAACAGCTACCTGCCGGTGCCCGAGGCCCGCCAGCCCAACCCGTTTGACCCGCTCGATCCATAAAGCTGGCAACTAGTAGATAACCCTGTATCGCGTAATTTTTCCGCATGAAGCACTTATTCTGGCTCTTTTTCGCTCTTTGCTCTCTGCCAGCGCTGGCCCAAACGTCGCCTACCGAGCAGGTCAACGTTTTTCTGGGTTCATCCGGCGACCATGGTCAGATGTCGCCCGCCGCGTCCTACCCATTTTCCATGCTGAGCCTGGGGCCGCAGACCTACCCTAATTTGCACGCCGGCTATGAGCACTTGGCCCGCACCTTTCTGGGCTTCACGCACACGCGGTTTGAGGGAGTAGGGTGCCAGGGCGCGGGCGGCAATCTGCTGGTGAAACCATTTCTGGGGAGTGACCCGGCGCAAACGCAACTCCTGAAAAAGACTGAGCACGCCGAGCCGGGCTACTACGCCGTCACGTTTGCCAACGGGGTAGGGGCTGAGCTGACGGTAGGGCAGCGCTTCGGGTTGCACCGCTACCATTTTCCAAGCGGGGCCGCGCCAGGGTTGTTCTTCAACCTGAGCCATTCCTTCGCCAACGGTTTCAAGCAAGAGGAACACACGACGCAAAACGCTACCCTTACGGGTTGGATTGAAGCCGGTACCACCTGTAGCGCGGGCAAATACCGGCTCTACTACTTCCTCGAAATCAACCAACCCGTGCAATGGGAAACAGCGGGTGAGCACAAAGTAGTAGCCCGCTTACCCAACGGCACCGCCGACGTAGAGGTGCGCGTGGCCTTCTCGTCCATGAGTGCGGATGATGCCCGTGCCACGGTGCAAGGGCAGGCAAGAGCTTCGTTGGCGGAAGTGCGCCGCGCGGCCAGTCAGGCTTGGAACGCGCTGCTCACCCGCGTGCAGGTGCAAGGCGATGCCGACCGCGAAAAGCTGTTTTACTCGCTGCTCTACCGCACGTTGCAGTCGCCGTACGTGGTGTCGGAGGCGGATGGGCGCTACCGGGCCACCGATGGGTCGGTGCAGAAATCGAAGCGGCCGGTGTATAACGGGTGGGCTATCTGGGACAACTACCACACGCAGCTGCCGCTGTTTTCGCTGGCCTACCCCACCGAGTTTCAGGATGTGGCCACGTCGTTGGCGGGCTTGTATCGCTACGGCAAGAATGACTTTGCGACCCAGCACGAGCCCTCGCCTACTGTGCGTACGGAGCACGCCATTGTGGTGCTGCTCGACGCCGTGCGCAAAGGCTACCGGGTAGACCTGCGCGGCATCCGCGACTCGCTAATCCGGGAAGTCAACCGCCTCGACTACTCCCACCCCGATAAGGCGCTGGAGTCGTCGTACGACGCCTGGGCACTGAGCGAGCTGCTGGGCATTCTGAAAGATAAAACCCTGAGTGCGCAGTATCGACGCAAAGCGCTGGAATACAAAGAGTATTGGAAGAAGGATTTCCTGGATATGACCCGCTCCGACGTGGACCGCCTACCCGCCCGCGGCATGTACCAGGGCACCATCTGGCAATACCGCTGGAACGTGCCCTACGACATCAAAGGCTTACAAGAGATGGTAGGCGGTGAGGCGGCATTTCGCCAGCAGCTCGATACGTTTTTCGGCGGCGACTACTACAACCACGCCAACGAAACCGACCTGCAAGCGCCTACCCTCTATAACGCCACCCGCCAGCCCTGGCAGTCGCAGGCGCTCATGCACCAACTGGCCGTCGATACGGTGGTGCAGCACTACTTCAACGACAACAGCCGCGGCATCGACCCCTACGTGGGCCGCATCTACCAGAACCAGCCCAAAGCCTACCTGCGCACCATGGACGACGATGCGGGCGCCATGTCGGCGTGGTTTGTCCTGACGGCCTGCGGCGTGATGCCTGCTTGCGTGGGGCAGCCCGTGTACTACCTTAACCTACCCTTATTCCGGGAAGTGAAGGTGCAAGTGGCGGATAAAAAGCAGCTGGTAATGCAGGTAGAAAATTACACGCCTACTCGCCGCTACATCCAAAGCGCCCGCCTGAATGGCAAACCCTTGGAGCGTAACTGGCTTACACACAAAGAACTGTCGGCGGGTGGCTCACTGGTGTTCGTGGCCAGCGACACCCCGAACGAAACGTGGGGTAGGGAAAACCAGTGGATTTCGTCGCTGAGTGAATAATTCACTCACCATCTGTGATTCTAAATTTTCTGTCATCCTGAGCGGAGCGAAGGACCTTATCACGTTGAAACGAGTCGTTATTACGCTTGTCATTCAACTGGCAAAAGGTCCTTCGCTCCACTCAGGATGACACAGAAAATTTAGAATGACAAATAAGTGGAATCTTCTACTTCGGCTCCATCTCAACAACCGGTGCAACTGGCGGCTGAATTGGCCACAGCGCCTGCCGCAGCCAGCAGCCCGACAGCGCGGCCAAGCCGCCTACCAGTCCGCCTACCACCATCGTCACGAGCAGCAGCAGTGCGATGCTGCCGCTGAGGGGTAGTAACTCAGCCACGCGATGCGCCAACACGCTATTGTTCTGTCCATTCAGCCAGATGGCTAGCACCAGCCAGCCCAGCCCTACCCCGAAAAAGCCCGCCAGAAAGGCCTTGCCACCGGTACGGCCTACTAGCAGCGCCAGCACAAACGCCACGGGCACTATGCACCACCAGGGTAGGAAAACCTGCGCCACGGTGGCTACAATGAGAATCAGAAGGAAGAGAAGCATCTTATTTCGTTGTCAGTTTCCAGGCAGCGCGGATTCGTTCGTTGCGTTCGTTGGGTTTTTGCAGAAACACCAGTTCTGGCAGCTTGCCCTGCACCCAGGGAGCAATCATGTTGTCATAGTAGCGCGAGCCGGGGTTGCCGCTTTGCCCACCGGGAAATAGGCCGTAGGCCTTGGGCTGCGGCCCCAGCGCTACCACCATGCGCCAGGAGGGGCCGTTGCGCTCCGTGATGGCATTCACAATGCCCACGCCGCCGCCCACGTTCAAATTCATATGCCCGAAGCCGGGGAGCTGGGCCAGGTGCAGGATGTCGGTGCTTTTTTGGTTGGCCCAGTGCCAGTCGTCGTTCAGAGGGCCAAACTTGCGCGTGAGCGAGTCGGTGGCCCAGCGCAACGATTGCAGGGCGAGGTCGGGTAGGGTTTCCTTTTCCGGCGTCAGCTTGTCATCGATCCACGGTGAGTTGGGTTGTTGCAGGATGAGCGTGTTCGTCCGGTCGCGGTTGGGGTAGCGCATTTCTAGGCCGGTTTGCTTGCCGAAATCATCCTCCCAGATGCGTTTGATAAGTTGATTATACCACAGCTCGTAGATGCTCGGCCCCAGCGCGTCGGCGTCATAAGAGAAGTTCCAACGTTGCAGCTCCTGGTATACGCGCTGCTCCGCGGGTTTCAGCTGGCCCGGCGCTACCAACGCCAGCATCCGCGGCAGCATCAGCTGGGCGTTGATGCCGAAGTTGTCGAGCTGCAACAGGCGCAGGCTGTCGGGGGTAGCGCGCTGCATGCGGGCCAGGCGCTCGTTGATGCGGTGCCCCCGGTCCCAAAGCGAAAACTGCCACCCCAGGTAGTAGGGGTAGTCCGGCCCCACCGGCGTCTGGTTGGCCGACGACACAAACCCGCGCTTCGGGTTGTACGACAATGGGTTCTGCTGGGCCGGAATCCAGCCGTGCCAGTCGTAGGCCGAGTCGGTACCATCCAGAATAAACTTGCCCTGATCGTTCCACTTCAACGGAAAACGACCATTGGGCCGGATGGCAATGTCCTTCTGGTTGCTGGCAAAGATGAAGTTCTGGGCCGGTGAGCCGTAGTGCGTGAGGGCTGCCAGGTAGTCGGGGTAGGCGTGGGCGCGGTTGAGCAGGTAGAAGGTGAGCACCTCGTTGGCGCCGTCGTGGGCGGTCCAGCGCAGGGCGTGGTGCACGGGCGTTTGGGGCGAGAAGGGCTTCTCGTCGTGGTCGTACACGATGGGGCCGTGGCGGGTGTAGAGCACCGTGTCGAGGCGGTCGGGCTGCCCTTTTATCTGGATGCGCTCTACCACCCGGCGCACCGGCAGCCAGCGGCCAGCGTATTGATATTCGCGCTTGGTAGCGTCTTTAAACTTGATCTGGTACCAGTCCATCACGTCGGCGCCGGTGTTGGTCACGCCCCAGGCTACATCCTGGTTGAAGCCGATAATGAGGGTAGGCGCCCCCGGAATCGACACGCCGTACACGTTTACGCCCGGCGCCGAGAGCTGCATCTGGTACCAAATGCTGGGCAGATTCAGCTGCAAGTGCGGGTCGTTGGCCAAGATGGGGTAGCCCGTGGCCGACTTCGCCGCGCCCACCGCAAAGTTGTTGGAGCCCAAATCCGGCGCCGGCTCATGCTGCGGTACCTTCCCCGACATAGCCGCCTCGAACCCTGCCGGGGTAGGCGGCACCGGCACCGGCGTGAAGTTGCGGGGCGAGCCTACCGGTACAATCGGGTCTTCCAGCCGCGGATAGTCCGGAAACAGGTCTTTCACTACCTCCGGCCCGTATTTGCCCAGCGCGTTGCTCAGGCGCAAATCATCGGAGCGGCCGCTCAAATCGAAGGCCATCAGCTTGAGCAGCAACGCACTTTTCAGCGGCGCCCACGGCTCGGGGGCGTAGTTCAAGAGCTTATACTCGAAGGGGTAGTCTTTGGGATTGAGGACGTTGATGTAGGCATTCACCCCATCGGAGTAGGCCGTGAGGGCCAGCCGGGTGCGCGGGTCCACCAGCATCGAGTCGAGGGAGCGTTGCGCGCCGTAGACCATGCCCATGCGCCGGAAAAAGCGGTCCATCTCCAGGCGCTCCGGCCCCACAATCTCAGCCAGCCGGCCGGCCGCCACGTGGGTCATAAAGTCCATCTGCCAGAGCCGGTCGCGGGCTGTGAGGTAGCCTTGGGTGTAGTACAGGTCGTGGTCGTTTTGGGCGAATACGTGCGCCACGCGCTGGTCGTCGAAGCGCACTTGTACTGGTTGCTCCAGGGCAGGTAGGGCCAGCTCCTGCCGCTTGGGAAAGTCGGCCGCCGTTTCGCCCTCGCGCCAAAAACCCACATACGGACTCAGAAACTTGCCAAACGGTGGCACAGTACCGTGGCTGGTATGCAGCACCCACGTGAGGGCAATGGTGATGACAAAAGCAACGGCAAACTTGATCCAGCGGAAAACCATAGCAGGTGAATTAAGCGCTGGAAGGTAGGGAAGTGGGACGAAAATCTTGTGGCCTACCCCATACTGAATTATACGACGAGGTACTGCATCAGCAACCAGCCCAGCAGTGCCAGCCGCACCCTCCAGAGCACCGTGCGCAGCCAGTTGGTGCGTATCAGCCCATCAATGGTCACGTAATCGTAACCGTGCTGCCCCAGCCGGTTGTGAAACGGCACCGACACAAAAAACGTGGCGGCCCAAATGGCTACCACCAGCGCCAGCCCTACCCAACCCGCCGCGCCTAGGGTAGCCCGTCCTTGCCACGCCAGCCACAAGGCCAGGCCCAGCTCGGCCACCATTGGGGCCAGCACCACCCAACTGATGCGGGTGGAGTGCCGCTGGTGAAACGCCGCAAACCGCTCCGGCGCTACCTCCGCAAACGCGGGATACACCACCAGCTGCACCGTCCAGATAACGCCGGTGAGATAGGCCGTAAGGGCGCCATTGAGCAGCAGTAGGGTAAGGAGAGACATGGTAGAGAAAGGTAGAAAGCGGGGTGCAATAGGCTTTTGGAGTTGAATACGTACCTGCTGTAAAATAGCGGGGCAACCCTTGTGCAAGTAGTTGCATCTACCAAACATACCTCACCACTAACCGTACCCCCATGAAAACGCTGACCTTTCTTTGCCTGCTCTTATTTGCTGCCTTCCTGACGCAGCCAGCGCTAGCCGATACCCGCGAAACGCGGCAGGTAAGCGCTTTTTCTGAAATTGGGTTGGGAGGCTCAGCCAACGTGATACTGCGCCAGGGTAGCCCCCAAAAGGTAGAGGTAGAAGGCAGCTCCGAAGACATAGCACGCCTCGAAACTATCGTCGAAGGCAAACGCCTGCGCATTCGGCGCAAGCCAGAAAACAACTTCCGCGGCCGCGACTACCAGGGCAAAATCACCGTCTACATCACCATGCCCGACATCAACGCGCTGGCCGTGAGCGGTTCGGGTAGCATCAAGGCCATGACTGATGTGCAAAGCCACGTGTTGGCACTGTCCATTAGCGGCTCGGGCGACATTGAACTGCCCGAAATGCAGGCCGACAAAACGGATATTTCCATCTCGGGCTCGGGCAGCGTAAACGTAGCAGGCGTCAGCACCGATACCAACGTGAGCATCAGTGGCTCGGGCAGCATTCAGGCCACCAAGCTGCGCGCCGAAACGTGCGGCGTGCGTATTGCCGGTTCGGGCAATGCCCGCGTGTATGCCTCCAAAACGCTGGACGCTCGCATCGCCGGTTCGGGCAGCGTATACGTGAGCGGCAATCCGCAAGTGAGCAGTTCCGTAGCCGGCAGCGGCCGCGTGCACCGCAGCTAAGGGTAGGACGGCGTGACCCCACCCCCGGCTCCTTCCCTCCGGGAGAGGGGTGGGGTCTAGTAGTAGTAACGTTGTGAAAAGTGAAAACTCACTCCTCACAATTCCACAAGTTCTCCTTTACGCCTGGCACCCCTCTCCCGGAGGGGAGGGGCTGGGGGTAGGGTCACGCTCGTTAAAAATCGAACAGGCCGCGGCGGGTGCCGCTTTTCTCCCGGCTTCTCGACTTTTTCTTGTCTTTATCTCCGCCGAAAACATTGTTGAGGAAGCCGGTTTTCCTTTCCTTCACCAAAATGTAGCGGACTGAAATAGCTGTGGGAAAGCGGGCCCAGTCGGAGGAGCCGAACTCCACGCTGGGCTTGAAATCGGCGGACAAAACCAGCCGGGTAATGGGCAATTTGTATTCCAAGCCCACAATAACATCTACGCCGCCAAAGGCCCCGTCGTCTTTGTGGTTGCCTACGTGGCCGCCTGCGCCCAGATAGTAGTTGAGGCTAGGCCCCAGGATACCGAAGTGACGCTCAGCCAGTAGCGCGGCACTCACCTCGCGGTTGCCTACCAAACCAAGTCCTTCCAGAGTTGTTTTTTCAAAGATTTTCTGCTGTAGGGTGAGGCCGTAGTTGCCGGCTCCCAAACGCACGCCGGCTGCTGTGCGGTATTTCTGCGCCCGTGCCGCTGGCGCCACGCCCAGCAGTAGCATGAATAGAATTAGGGCAATACGTGGGGGGAAAGCGGGAAAAGTCATAATCTTGTAACGGCAAAGCGTGAACTCAGCCTAGGGAGTGGCGTTTGTTGGGGCGGAGCCTACAAAGTACGGGCCGCTTCGGCAAAACGATGCCCTGGGTCTGATTTGATGTGTGGCCCCTTCTTTTTTTCTTGCTTTCCCTAGTTCCTTTCCCGTGTATATTCATCAGGTAGCCACCTATCTACCGACGCAAGTAGTAACCAACGAGCATTTCACTCAACTCAACGGGCTGTCGGACGAGTGGATTATTGAGCGCACTGGCATTCGGGAGCGACGCAAAGCGGCTCCCGGCGAAAATACCAATACCATGGCCGTAGAGGCCACCGAGCGTGCCCTGGCTGCCGCGCCGGACTTTGCGGCCGGTCTCGATCTTATTGTGGGCGCCACCTACACGCCCCACGACACCATTTTCACGGTAGCGCACGCCGTGCAAATAGCCGTGGGCGTCGATGATATCCCGACGGTAAGTATTTCCTCGGCTTGCTCTTCCCTGCTGAATGCGGTGGAAATTGTAGAAGGCTATTTTGCCATGGGCAAAGCCACACGCGCCATTGTAGTAGTGTCGGAACACAACACGGCCTACAACAACGAGCAGGATACCATGGCCGGCCACCTCTGGGGCGATGGGGCCGCTACCCTACTCATCAGCAAAGAGCGCCTGAGCCCAGATGATATTCGTATTGTGGACGTGATGACCGGTGGCGCCGCTACCCGTGGCAAAGCCAGCACTGCCGTCACGCTGAAGCCGGTGGAGAAAGGCATTGTGATGCCCTTCGGCAAAGACGTGTTTATTCATGCCTGCCAGTACATGGCCCGCGTAACCACGCAGTTGCTGGAGCGCAATACCTTGAACGTTAGCGACGTGCGCTACTTGATTCCGCACCAGGCCAACCTGCGCATCACGCGCAATGTGGTAGAACAGCTAGGCCTACCCGAAGACCGGGCCGTATCCAATATTCAGTTCCTGGGCAACACGGGCTGCGCCGGCGCCGCCATCGGCCTAGCCGATACCTGGCCCAACCTCCAACAAGGCGACCGGGTAGTCATCACTGTATTCGGCGGTGGCTATTCCTACGGCGCTATGCTGCTGGAAAAATAAGTTGTTGTTATGTTGCCAGTAAGCAGAAAAGCGCCTGTCATCCTGAGCGCAGCGAAGGACCTTTTCATGGTAGAACGAGTCGTTGTTACGAGAATCGTGCTGACGTGATAAGGTCCTTCGCTGCGCTCAGGATGACAGACGCTTCTTTGCTTACTGGCAACCTAACAACTCACTTACAGCCGAATAAAGCGCACGGTGCCTTTGCGGCCGGTTTCATCGGTCCAGCGCACGGCGTACCAGCCGGGGTGCAGACCATCTGCATTCAGGGTAAATAAGTTGAGGCCGGTTTGCAGCGAAATAGCCCTACCCTGGATGTACCGGCCAAGGGCATCGTAGATGTATAGTCGTAAGGTGGTGGCAGCGCCAGTGTTGTATTGAAATTGTAAGGGGCCGTTGCTCAGCGGGTTGGGGTAGAGCGCCAGGCCCGTGAGGGATGAGGCGTCGGAAGTGGTGGCAATGGGTGTGGTGGTGTCCAGTGAGCCATCGGGGCGGCGTATGCGCAGGCGGTAGTAGAGCAAGCTGCTGGTAGGCGCTTGCGCATCGGCATAGCCATAGTTGTTGCCGGTGGCGCCAGCAGCTATGGTAGCCAGAGTTTGCCAGTTGCGAGCAGTGGTATCTGCGCTGGTACGCTCGACTACAAACTCCTGTATAAAGCACTCGTCGCGGGTGGTCCAGGTGAGGATGGGGCCAGTGGCGGTAAACCGGGTGAGCGGTGCGGGTAGCATGGCTGGCTCATCGCAGCTGGCAGCCGGGAAACTGCGCGTACGCAGCAACAAGCGCCCGCCGGCAATGTCGCTAACGGGGCTGAGAGTGCGGCTCACCTGCCCGCGCGATACGGCGTAGTGCATCACGGCAGAAGGCCGAATCAGGTGAGAAAGCTGCTGGGCGTGCCCTAGTTCGTGCACGGCTACCGTTTCAAAGTCAAGCTGTTGAGGCGCGGGTGCGCTAGGGCCAAACTGCCAGGCCGCCGCACTGGAAAACAGCATATCAATCTCGCGCACGTAAAACACAATACTGCCATTGGCGTTGCGGCAGCCGCTGTAATAGCTGGTGGTGCGCCCCAGCACGTTGACGGGTAGGGTAGCGCCGGCAGTAGAGCCGCTGGTCTGGTCGAAGCCCACGGAGTTTTGTCCGTCGTCGGCCACGCCGTTGGTGGTGCGGGTATCGCCTACCTGCCAGTTGATGCCCGAGGAGCAACGCCAGTTTTCCAGCGCCCGTTGCCAGGCCGCCGACGCAGCCGCATTGGCCGCAAAGTTCTGATCGAAGCGAAATGTGTAGCCGCCGTTGTCATTTTGGTTGATGTGGCCGGGGCGGTAGGTGAGCTTGCCAGTGGTTTCCTGCACGTTGCTGATGGCGTATACCACCGTAAGCACCTGGGCGCTGGTAGCAGTCACTTGGTCGCTGCTGGTCACACGCACTTGGCCGGTGCCGGCCGGGTGGGCATCGGCACTATACGAGGGCACCCGTACCTGAATGCTTGTGTTCGTCCAGGAAACGTAATCTGTATCCAGTGGCCGTGTGAAGGTAGCGCCGCCATCATCAGCATTCCGAAACTCCACGAAGCCCGTGCCCCGCGTAGCACCAAAGCCCGTGCCCGTAATCGTCAGCACCGACTCGGTGCCGGCGGTGGTCGTCAGTGGAGACAGCGCCGCAATCACCGGCGCTTGTCCGCGGGCTGCGGTGCCCGCACGTCGTTGGGCGGTAGTCAGGGCCGGGTTGGCCTGCACCACGCGCCGCGCCTGACCCGTGAGGTTGGTCAGGGAAGCGTAGAATGTATCGCCGAGGGTAGGGTAGGAGCGAAACGATTCCTTGGCCGTGGCCGTGGCTAGGTCGTATTGAATGAAGCCCTGCTCGCTGCCATACGCCGCCCAAGCTGCTCCCCCAACGGCATCCAGCCCCGCAAACGGCGCTGGGTACAAGAACAACACACCCTGCTGGCCAGCGCTGAGCGTCAAGGTGTTGGTTAGGTGCTGCTGGTCCAAATCAACGGTGCCGCCTTCCGTCACGACGGTAATTTCGGTGGCCGCCGTGCCTTTGAATACCTGATACACCCGTACCCGGTGAGATGTATAGATGTGCTGGTGGGCTGCATCCCAAAAGCCCTTCGAGTCTAGTACTTCACCTTCTATCACCAAACTGGCCTGCCCGGCCCGGCGTGCGGGGTCGAGGGGCTGCATCAGGCAGTGCAATTCATCGGTGGGGGTAGGGGCAATTAGCTGAGCACGGGTAGGCAGCGCGAAGCTGCAAAAGGCAACGCCCAGTAGGAGCTGGGTAGCGCGGGAGAAAAGCATAAAGAGTGGCGTAGACAGTTTATCACGCACAAGTACGGATTTTCGTATCAGCCGAGTTGAATTTTTTTTAGGACCCCAGCCAACCTATTCGTATTCTTGATGCTCTGCTACTTATCGATGCCTTTCCATTTATTCTACATAGTGTATCATGAAAACCATTCTAGTGTCGGCCGTTGCAGCCGTTCTGCTACTACCGAGCATTTCGTTTGGGCAAACCGAGAAAGAGATTGACAACCCGGCGGCCGCTACGTCTACCCCATCCACCACATGGTTACCCAATACGCTATTCAAGCTAGGGACGGGTTTAACCCGCGATTCGGGATATGGAAGCTATTCCGGTTTGCTGCTGCCGATTACGCTCGGTGTAGAGCGCCAGCTTACGCCGAAGTTTTCTGTCTACGGTAATATATCACCAATGCTACAAACGGGTGGCCGTTATCGAACGAATGATAGATCATTTGTACAATTAGCACGGATCAACACAGACCTTGGAGCGCGTTATTACTACAATCAGATAAAGCGAGAGCAGCGCGGCCGTGCACACGGCCCGTTTATAGGTAACTATTTGGCTTTGCAACTCAGCAATGATTGGTATAGCTACAAGCCATACTATGCGACAGATATGCGGCGTCAGTATGGGTACGACTATTCAGGTGTGACAGTACTATGGGGTATGCAGCGCCGGATAGGCAAGTGGGGACTATTTGATGGTAACGTAGGCCTAGGTGTAGGAAATCATTCAAAATACACCTACAACTATGCTACGAATACGGGAGAGATAAAACGTCCGCTAAGTCCTATAGCAGAGCTGAACATTCGCCTTAGCTTAGCGCATTAGCTAGAGGTTGCTTTCTTACAAAACCCTGACGGGGCTTCAAGCCCCGTCAGGGTTTTGCACCGTTTCCTAAAACAAACTCCCCTGCACCGGCTGCGGAATCACACGGGGCGGCTCTACCACTATGCCCGTAAGCTGCTGTAAGCGCTGCAAGAAATGCTGTGTCCAGAGAGGCGAGTGCATGATGTCTTTCTGGTGGATGAACACGTAGGCCGTTTGCAGGCCGGCGCCAAACCACGTGGCCAAGCGCTCGGCCCAAGCGTCGGCGCGCTGGTAGTCGCTGGGGACCAGACCGTGGCCGTTGAGGCGGATGAAGGCGGTAGGCGTCGTCAAGCGCATATGCAGCACGTCGCGGCGGCCGGCTACATCACTTAGCACTAACGTTTTGTCCAGCGCCTCCAGCATGGCCGATACGGTAGCAAACAGCTCTGGATTGGCAAACCACGCCGGATGGCGTAACTCTACGGCCAGCGGAATTTCCGCCGGAAAATCGAGCAGGTAGCGTTCCAGGCGGGGTAGGTGCTCGGGGCCGAAGTGGGGTGGCAGTTGCAGAAACGCCCGCCCCAGCCGTTCGCCCAGTTCGCCTATGCTGCGGCAAAACGACAGCGTGAGGTCGTCGGCATTGTACAGCGCACGGTCGTGGCTGATGCTTTGGGGAAGCTTGGGGCAGAAACGGAAACTTGGCGGCACCGCGTCGCGCCAGCGCCGCACGGTGGGCGCATCAGGAATGCGGTAGTGCGTGGTATTTAGCTCGATGCTGTTGAACTGCCGGGCGTAGTAGTGTAGGTAATCCGCATCTTTGATGCCAGCCGGGAAGTAGGAGCCCAACCACGCTTTGTTGGTCCAGATGGGGCAGCCCACGTACACGGCGGGCGCCGATGGGGTAGCCGCGGCGCGGGCCAGCACAGTGGCTGTAACAGGGTGGTCGGAAGGCAACGAAAAATCGACGTAGCGCAGATCAGAAAGGCGACCAAAATCCATAGCGTAAAAGAGAAGATGCAGTAGTTTACCGTACTACAGGTCATACGGAATAATTCGGACTTTTCCAACCTAGGCTATACGGGAGGAATCAGACGAAGGACATAATTTTTTTAGAGGCCGGATAATCTTATTTCTGCCCTTGTCTTTGTTTTGTCCTATAATACGGCAAAAGTAGTCTTAACTAAACACAAATGCTGATTTAGGCGTGGTTTAACTATGCAAACATCAAATTATTTTAATGCAAATTTTATATAAAAAGTACAATTATATAGAAAGCTTGTAGGTGCGAAAATAGGACGATGCAGGACCGGTTTAGTTGTGGGCCTCTAGATTTGTCGGATTCACCAATTCGTGTTTGAATGAAGTTGCCTCTCCGACAGCGTGTTTCTGGTTCTCTCATCGCAGTGCTTTTTGCCGTGCTTTTGGCGCTGCCACAGACCACCCGAGCCGCCCGCCTCAGCGACGACGAAAAAGCTCTGACTGCTACCTCTCACCGCACCGCCGTGCTACGGGGCCGCGCTTCCTGGTATGGCCGGGAGCACCAAGGACGCCGCACCAGCAGCGGCGAGCGGTTCGACCGTCATAAATACACCTGCGCCCACAAAACCCTACCCTTCGGCACCCGTTTGCGCGTGACAAACCCCGATAACGGCAAGGCTGTGGTGGTGCGCGTAGCCGACCGCGGTCCATTTCGCCACGCCCGCATCCTAGACCTTTCCGAAATAGCAGCCCGCCCACTGGGCATCGTCGCTGATGGCTCGGCTGATGTGGTGGCTGAGGTAGTACCCGAAACTACTCCTCTGGGCCCTATTGCTGCCCCCGCCGACCTAGCCGCCCTGGTAGAAGATGAGGCGCTGGCCTTGGGCACGCCTCTGGAAACGACGGAGGTAGCCGTAGAGGTGCCCGCCGCCGCCGCCCCAGTTGTGCTGAATCCTACTTACGTGGTGCAAGCCGGCACATTTGGTGATGCCCGCAACGCGGCCGCTATGCAAGCCAAAATTCTGGCCGTAGATCAGCAACTCTCCGTAACGGTAGCCACCGAAACGGTAGCCAGCCGCTCGCTCAACCGGGTAGTGGTAGGCGGGTTTGCTGACTGGGCTACTGCCGATGCCGTACGCAAGCGCCTGCAACGTGGCGGTATCACCGGGTTGGTACGCAAAGTGCCTGCCGCAGCCACACGCTAGCATTCCGCTAAATCTCATTACAAAAATACCCTGCTGGCTTGTAGCTGGCAGGGTATTTTTGCGTAAACGCTGCTTTAGAACTCTAACCTCATTCCCTACCCTCATCTCACCGTTTTCCTGTTATGGCCCTACCCCCCGCCGACTATTTCTGGCCCGAGCTTCAGGTACAAACCAGCCGTAGCAGTGGCCCAGGCGGCCAGAATGTGAATAAGGTAGAGTCGCGGGTGGAACTGCGGTTTCACCTAGCTACCTCGCACCTGCTCACCGATGAGCAGAAGCTGCGCTTGCAGGAAAAGCTGGCCAGCCGCATCACCACCGATGGCTACCTGTTAGTGGTAGCTCAGGAAGACCGCAGCCAACTGCGCAACAAGGAACACGCGCTGCGTAAGTTCTACGCGTTGCTCAAGGAAAATTTGCAGCAGCCCAAAGCTCGCAAAGCCTCGCGCCCCAGTGCGGGTGCCGTGCGCAAACGGCTAGAAGAGAAGAAACGCCACAGCGACAAAAAAGCCAACCGCCGCCTCGATTTCTGAGGCAGCCGTTGGCTTTTGTGGGTTGAGTTGAGGAGCAGCTTAGGCCGTCCGGAAACCGGTAGCCTGCTTAATGGTGCGCTCGTTGCCGGTAGCGGGGTCGGCGTAGGAGTGGTCGGATACCTCTACTGACAGCTTTTTACCGATCAGTTGTTTGGTATCGATGTCCTTGCCTTCTTCGGGATGCACGCCAGCTGCCTCGCAGAAGCTCAGCAAAATGGGCATGCCGGCCGGCGAGGTGTAGAAGCGCTGGGTAACGAAGCCCTGCTCATTTTCCAGGCGGGCGGCAAAGTAGGGCACGTTCTGGTGCTCACTGGTGCCTTCTTCAATGTCGGTGATTTCAACAGTATAACGGCCATCGGGCAGGAAGCCTTTGTCTTGACCTTTTTCAACAGGAATTTTCATGAGTTCAGCATTTAGGAGATATATGCTGCTAACGAAAATAGGATAAAGAAGGTTGGCGTTATTTATTGCTAAATATATTAGTAAATAAATTACTGTTAATTCAAATCCAGACCGAACAGCAGACCAAACCAGGGCCGCCGTTGGTAAATCCAGTACGCACGGTCGGGGCCTAGCAGGTTATCGAAACCCACTGCTAGGCCCACGTTGAAAATGCGCGCATCGTAGATAGTAGCCATGCCGGCGTGCAATACGAACCCCTCGTACTCGGGGCCAGCGTGCTGGCGCGTCACGTCGTTTGTTACGTTGGTAGATCCCATGCCGAAGAATACCCCGTAGCCCAGCCCGGTAGCCCGAATGCGCGGCTCGTGTTGCCAGGGAGCCAGCGTGTGCTTGTGTAGGTAGTAGTAGTCGAGGCGGCGCCCTAGGTACACGGCGGCGCTGAACGTAGTATTAAGCTGCACCGGTACCCCCTCGCGGGGCAGACGGGCCTTTACAGGTAGGGTAAACACATCCACATCGAAGGAGCGGCTGGAAAGCAGGGCGTGGTGGTTGCTTTGCAGCTCGTACGTGTAGGTGGTGGGCTGGGGCTGGTCGGTATAGGGCGAGAGCCGCAGCGTATCGGTGCGTTGCTGTACGTACACGCGGTAGCGCGTGGCCTGCCGCAGCTGGGTTGCCAGCGAGTCGTTGCCGCCCAGGTGCTCTACGTGATACCAGCCGTCGTCGAGCTGCGCTAAGCGCCCTACGGCCGCACACCCGCCAAGCCCCAGCAGCGCCACACAGGCACCAGCGCAAATAGCTAACCGAATAAAGGCAGTAGGCATAAGGAAGCAGGGAAGGTAGGGTACAGCTCCCTTGCTACGATCCGATAGCCGGCAGGTTGGGGCGAGTTACCGTCCGCCTAGCGTAAACGCCCTCGACACGTTGAAGCCGAAGTACAAGTCACCCTGCCACCAGCGGCCGGTGGTTTGGGGAATGAAGAACTTCTCAATCATGCCCTGCGAGTTGGTGACGTGCAGCTGAAACACGTGCCCACCAGTTTCAATATCAAAACCCAGGGCCATGGAATTGCGAAACTGGTCGGCGGTGGCGCCGGGCAGCAGGTAGTAGTACTCGCCCGTGAGGGCGAAGCGCTTGGTGAGCTTCTGCCGGGCCGCCACGCCCACAGCATACACGTCGTTCTGATCTTCGCTGGTGGCTACGTAGTTGCGGTGGATAAGCGTCGGCATTAGCTGCACCGAGAGGCTAGGGCTTATTTTACGGGCCAGCAGCACCTGGTAGGTATAGGTGAGACGACGCACACCGGTTCGCTCGTCGCCAAACTTCAGGGTAGAAAGGGCTGAGGTAGCCAGCAGGGTAGCCGAGAGGGGCATGGCCCCCGGGCCGCTACCCTGCCGCAGCAGCTTATATTTCAGAAAGCCATCGAAGGTTTTTTCCAGCGAGCTGCGCCCTACCCCCACGGCCAACCGGTCGGTGAGGCCGTACTCCAGCCCCAGCCGGATGGTGGCTTGGTCGAGGCCGAAGAAATTGTAGGCACCGCTGTTGAGCTGCCCAAATCGGTGCGAAATCAGAAACAGCAGCGTATGCGCCCCCGGCGTCTCCACCGACTGCCCGTTGATGACGCGCGTGCCTTTGAAGGTGGCCGTGGTGTAGATAGGGCGCAGGCTGTCGTTGGTTTGCTTTTCCAGAGAGCTCAGCAAATCGTCTTGGCAGTGGGCGCGGGTGGCGCCCGTCAGCAAGAGTAGCAGCACAATGCATCGGAAGAAGAGAAAGGGTCTGGTCATAAGTAATAGGAAGTAAGCATCAGGAACACTCCAACCAGGCCGCCCTGCTACGCGGAGCCGAGCACCTCTACCGCTTTAGTACCTCGAAAGGCATGGGCGAGAGGTATCGGCTGCGCTCAGCAGGACGAGCTGTTGAAGCAGATTTTTAAGTGGCAGGTACACAGGTGGCTTCCACCGTCACCTCCACGGTTTTGGCAATGTGGGCGCGCACTAGGGCTGGTATTTCAATCTTGAAATCGGCAGGGGCCACAGTGAATTTCGACTGCATGAGCAGCTGCGTGCCGCGCAGCTCTAGCGTGCCGGGTATTCGCACGCGGCGCGTTACGCCGTGTAGGGCTAGGTCACCTTCTACCTGCACGGTTTGCGGGCCGGCCTGTTGCAGCAGCTCCGGCGTGTAGTTCAGCACGCGGCCTGCAAACGTGGCCTTTGGGTAGCGCTCCGATTCCACGTAGTTTTCGTTGAAGTGCTCCTGCATCAGGCTGCGCTTAAACTGAAAATCCTTCATGGCAGCCGTGAAAGCCAACTGCCCGGTAGCGACATCGAAGGCGGCGCCCGCCTGGCGGTTGTGGGCGTCGATGTCTTCAAGTGGCGTACTGGAGAAAAAAGAAATAGAAGCAGTACGTGTGGTGTATTTCAGGGGCGCCACTATCCAGGCCGGCAGCGCCACCAAGAGCATCAGCAACACATTCATAGCAGACAAGCAGTGAGGGTGAGAATTAATTGTTGGGCGCGCCGTCGTCGATCCACTTTTTCAGGCGAGTGATTTCGCAATCCGACAGCTTGGAGCCATTTTTGGGCATAGCTGGGTAGCCCGCCGCGTGGCTGACCACGCCCAGCAAGGTGCCGTTGCGGGCATAGCGCTGCACCTGAGCCAGATCGGTGAGGTTGGCGCCGCCCTGCGGGAACTGGGCATTGTGGCAGGAGCGGCACCGCTGATCCAGCAGCGGCGACACGAACAAGGCGTAAGTGGCGGTAGCGGTGTCGCAGGTAGGAGGGGTGGGCGCTACCGGCTCGTCGGCGTGGTCGTACACGCAGCTTGCCAGCAGCAAGCCGCTCAGGAGGTAGGACAGATAGCGTAGCATATGGCGCATAGTAAGGGGAGGCACTGATTAGGGATTCGCCACGGTCCAGGTGTCGTCGCCGTTGCGCAGGCCGTGGCCGTCGGCGTGGCCGCGGGCACCGTTGTCGCCGCTGTAGACGTAGAGGGGCCGGCCTTTGTAGAGCAGTTGCTGCCCGGTGCTGCGGTTCAGCACGCTGAAGTCGCTGCTTTTCAGAGTAGAGGGTAGGGTAGTGGCAGCCGTATAAAAGGCTGGCCACGCCGACAGGCAACCATCCTGGCAGTTGGTAGTCATGGAGTTGGGTAGCCGCGCATCTTTCCCGAATAAGTAGAGCGTGCGGCCCTGTGCGTCAATCAGGAAGTTGGCAGTAGCCGCCTGCCCTGTGGATTTGTTAGTAACGGATTTGGTAGCCAGCATCAGGGAGTAGTCGGGCTTCACCACAAACCACACATTGCCTACTCCTTCGCCAGTGGTGGCACCGGGTTGCTCGCGCACGTTTTGCCCGTTTACGGCCGGCGCGTAGTAGTACAAAGGCCACCCCTTGTAATAGGTCTGGGGCTGACCGCCGGCTGTGTTCTTGGTGGTGAAGTCGGTGGCGTTTAGGCCGTTGCCTACCTTAAGATCGGCCTCGTAAAAAATGGGCCACACTGCCGCGCAGCCGCCGGTACACACGTTGGCGCCGTCTACGTCGCGGGTGAAGTAGTAGAGCGTGTTGCCTTGCTTATCGACCAGAAAGCTGCCCAGGGTAGGGGTAGTGGCCAGCTTCACGGTGGCTTGGGCGTCGAGGTCGGGGGGCGTGTTATCGTCCTTGCCGCAGCTCACGGCACCTACGAGCAAGCTGGTGAGCAACAGCAGGTACACTACCCCCAGCAGGCGGCGTACGGAAGAAAATACGGCTACGTTTTTCATGGTGATGATTGGTTAAGTGATTGGTGAAGAGAGAAATAGTGTATGTGAGCGTAAAAAAGTAGGCACGCAGAGGCTCGGCCGGGGCAGTGCGCGCACCGGAGCAGGAGCCTTGGGTAGGCCGAAGAAGCAGGGGAAAGAACCTTAGCGCACGGGTTGCGTGGCTGTGGGAAGCAATTGGTATTTGAGCGAGAAGAAAACGCCGGCGCTGCTGAGCTTCACTTTGCCAAAGCCCACGCCACCCAGCGGCAGCTTCACAAATGGCTCGGCCTGGCCCGACCATCGGCCGCCAAAGGTGCGCTCATACCCCGCCGACAGGTTCAGCACGCTAAGCGGATGGTTGGAGCCATTCCTCAGCGTCCACTCACGGCTGACACTCTGGCCTTGGAGGTAGTAGTCGTAATCGTAGGTTTCGCGCCGCATGAGCAGGGTAGAAAGGCCAGCGCTGGCAAATACGGAGTAGCGCGGCCGCACCAGGGCATCAAAGCGCACATTCACGGGAATGTCCAGGATGCGGCAGTTGGCGTACACCTCGTCGATGTCGTAGCGGGTGGTCCAGAAGCCGGCGGGAGCGTGGTAGTCCGAGCCGCGGGCTTCGTACAGTTTCACCGAGCGAATCAGGCCCGTGGTAATGCGCCAGCGGGCCGTGGCCCTGTATTCCAGCAGCATGCCTACGTTGCTGCCTGGCCGTGTGGCTTGGGCAAACCGCACGGTGCTCACCTCGGGCGCATACATCAAGCCTACACCAAAGCGGTAGGATGGCTTGCTAGGCTTTTCGGGCTGCGTTGGGGTAGCTACCGAATCAGCCTCCGCAATAGCCAACGGCGTTGCAGGCGCCACCAGCGAGTCGGGTCCTGCTGCCGTAGGTGCGGGTGTGGAACTCGGGGCCGCGGCTGCGGCAACCGAAGAAGGGGTAGGTGCTTCGGCCGCTGGCGTAAAAGCCTCAGGCTGGCTTGTTGCGTCCGGCGCGTGGGGAGCAGAATTAGTGGCAACCAACTGCGGGTGCACGTTGTGAAGCAGTGCGGCCGAAGCAATGCGTTTATACTTCTTGCGATTCGCTACAAGAGATAGGGCTCGCTGCTGGCGGGGCGGGATAACCACACCGGCTGCGCTGCCTGACTGTCCTGCTGGTATAGAGGTAGTTGGCTCTGCTAGGGTAGGAGCAGCGGCGACAGGCAAGGGGGCGGGCGTGGTAGGTGCTACAAGCGGTACAGCAGTGACCGAAGCTGCCGTATTAGCGGAGGAGGTAGGGAGAGCAGCATTGAAGGAGCGGGAGGCAGTAGTGTGTTTGCGTTTAGAAGTATTGATGCTGGAAGCCGCTGGGGTAGCAGTAGTGCGCGGGTCGTTGCTACCTGAAAAAGCGTCTACCATATAAAAGCCACCTAGCAGCAAGATCAGCAACGAAAGCGTTTCGGCGCCAAACAGGCGCATGATGCTGGTTCGCTCGCGCTGGAAGTGCGTTTCTGTGTCGAGGCGTGCAGCCATGCGTTGCCAGCCCTCCTGCCCGTCTAGCTCCGGATAGGACGCCGCGCTGCGCTGGAAAAGCGCGTCGAGTTCATTGTCCGATAGGTCGTCCGGCGTAGACATGAGAAGTACTAGGTTGTAAAAAATGCTTTAAATGTGCCCGTGCTTTCGACAGATTGGACTTGGAAGCCCCTACCGAGATGCCCAGCTGACCAGCAATTTCTTCGTGCGAGAAGCCGTCGATGACGTAGAGGTTGAACACCGTGCGATAAGCCGGCGAGAGTTGGCAAATAAGGGCCAGCAAATCCTGGTAGGAGAGCTGGTCGAGGGCGTTGCTACCATCGTCGGGTAGAGCGTAGGCCACCGTGTCCAGCTCCTGGGTGTGCGTGTGCTTTGCCGTGCGCCGGTAGTGGTCGATGGCTGTGTGCACCATCACCTTGCGCAGCCAGCCCCGAAACGAGCCCGCCAGCTCGTGCAAGGCCGGGTCGAAGCGCCCGATGTCCTGAAAAACCTTCATGAAGCCATCGTTCACGGCTTCCATGGCTTCGTCGCGGGTGCGGGTGTAGCGCAGCGCAATGCTCATGCAGTAGCTGTAGTACCGCAGGTACAGCTGGTGCTGGCATTCCCGATCGGCACGGCGGCAGCCAGCCAGGAGAGCCAAGAGCATCTGAGGTTCAGGGTCGAACTGCGCCACGGTTACCAGGTTTATACTCGCCTACTCGGCCACGTGCCCGAAATGGTTGCCTGCGGCAAAAGAAAAATTTTACCGCTTGGCAAAAGAGTAATAGGTAGGGGGTTGCGTGCTTTGGTAGCGTACAAGAAAGGTAAGCGAAACGCGCCTGCTTTCTACGCCTGAGCAGATGTGTGGCAAACTAGCCTAGCTGACGGAGCGCTTGAAACTCCTTATAAATAGCGCGAAAACATAGCCTTATCCAGACTAGGACGCGACGTCACGGACACTAGCTCTAACTCCAACCGGCTGCGGTCGATGTTGCGGTAGTGCAGGCGCACGAAGCCGTAGGTAGGGTTGAAGTATGACTCCAGCGCGGTGGTGCCCAATTTGCAGTTGCTAGTAGCTAGCACGCGGTGGCAGGGTAGGCGGCCGAGTAGGGTAGAAAGGAGGGTGAAGTCTGTGAGTTGATATTGCTGCTGGAGAAATAAATTGTCTTCCCAAATAGCCCACTTTGGATTGGAATAAGAATCCGGTACTCCAAAGTTGTGAACATTCCATGTTCTACCAATAATAGCCGGTAGTTCAATGTCTGGAAAAGGATTTAACTCTAAAATATCGTAATGTCCATTGCGTGGTGGATGTAACCAGAATTTCTCCGGCTTCTCGATAGCACCAACTTCTTGCTTTAGTGTAGAATTTGGTATAATATCTGGGTGAAAAGTCCGTTCAATAGCCACTTGAACTAAGGGCTCAATTTTCCACGGTTTCCCCAGCGCCGTCAGCACCACCGTGTCCAAGGTAGCCGTGGTAGCGCCCGGTGCGTACCAGCGCGCCGCGTACACAAAGGGGCGGTTTTCGGTGAGGATAGGATGCCAGCCGGTTTCCTGCGTGTTGTGGGTAGGCATGCCGGAAGGGTGACAGCCTGCTAGCAGCAAAGTGCAGATTGACAGAGATATACGCATAATACGCCAAGGTAGGGAAATCCTTGCAACGTATGGTCTGTCAACGGGGGGCGGCTGCAAGCTGCCCTTACTGCCTTACAACAAGGTTCCGCTCAAGAACAGCGTGGCTACCGAGAAGTAGATAATCAACCCCGTTACGTCTACCAGCGTGGCCACAAACGGCGCCGACGACGTGGCCGGGTCGAAGCCCAGCTTCTTGAGCAGCAGCGGCAGCATGGAGCCCGACAACGACCCCCACAGCACAATGCCCACCAACGACAGCCCTACCGTGCAGCCTACCAGGAACCAATGCGGACCATAGTCATAAAAGCCGGTTTGCTGCCACAGCAGAATCCGCAGAAAGCCTACTGCGCCCAGAATACCGCCCAGCAATGCGCCCGACAGCAGTTCTCGGCGCATTACCTTCCACCATTCGCCTACCGTCAGCTCCCCCAGCGACATGGCCCGGATGATAAGCGAGGTAGCCTGCGAGCCGGCATTGCCACCGCTGGAAATAATGAGCGGCACAAACAGCGCCAGCACCACCGCCTTCTCAATCTCGCCTTCAAAAAAGCCCATAGCCGTGGCCGTCAGCATCTCACCCAGAAACAGCACTACCAGCCAGCCGGCCCGCTTCTGAATCATCTTAGGGAGCGAAATAGTGAGGTAGGGCTCATCCAAGGCTTCCGAACCACCCAGCTTCTGGATATCCTCGGTATCTTCCTCTTCCCGAATGTCCAGAATGTCATCGATAGTCACGATGCCATATAGGATGCCGTCACTGTTGACCACGGGTAGGGCCACCCGGTCGTTGCGCCGAAACACCTCGATGGC
This sequence comes from Hymenobacter defluvii, assembly GCF_017589435.1. Classification (NCBI taxonomy): domain Bacteria; kingdom Pseudomonadati; phylum Bacteroidota; class Cytophagia; order Cytophagales; family Hymenobacteraceae; genus Hymenobacter; species Hymenobacter defluvii. The sequence goes on along the minus strand of NZ_JAGETX010000005.1, from coordinate 44,589 downwards.
CTCTTCCTGGTCCTGCATGGTTTGCAGGTGCACGAAACGGTTGTCCATCAACTCGTTCACACGGGTTTGCGGGTCGGCCAGGAGAAACTCCCGGATGCGAATATCATCGATGAGGCGGCCACGGCTATCGGTCACGTACAGCACGCTCAGCGTTTCCGACTGCCCACCGTGGCGGCGAATGTAATCGAGCACCTGCTGCACGGTCCAGTTCTCGCGGATAGCAATATAGTCGGGCGTCATTAGGCGGCCCACCGAGTACTCGGGGTAGCCGAGCAGCTCCAGCGTCACCTTGCGCTCCGGCTCCGAGAGCGTCTGAATCAGCTCCCGCACCAACTCGTCGGGTAGGAACTCCAGCAGGGCTGTGCGGTCATCGGGCGACATCTCGTTGAGGATGTCCGTAATCTTATCCTGCGCCAGGTTAGCTAAAAAGTGCCGCTGAATATCTAAGTCAAGATACTCGAACACCTGCGTGGCCAGTTCCAACGGCAGAAGGCGGAAGATAATCAGCTGTTCGCGCTCTTCTTCCTCTTCAATCAGCTCTACTACCTCGCCCGGTTCAAACTTCTTTAATGCTTCCTTGAGTTTAAAAAACTCGCCCTCCTGAATCAGGGACGTGATGAACTCGGTGGTCGGGTGCTGATTCATACAATAACTAGAGGGAGGCGTTTTTCGCTAGGCAACGACGTTTGGTACAATTGAACGCGCAAAAGTAGAAGAATACAGCCGGTTAACTGTTGCGTTTGCCGCAGCTAGTGCCGATTTTTTTATGAATAGCGCGTCCTTCGGCTTGTGCTTAGCGTACTTGCCGGGAGCTTGCCAAATGAATTCGGGTTGGTTTACCCCGTTTTTCGCTGTTTGGCTAAGCGCTTCCCTCATGTTGTTGCCCACTATTTTTGGGCTTTTCCTACCTGCCCTGAATGCTTCCCTCTGACTTTCCGCTCGGAACCCTCGTCGCCTTTGGTGGGGGCGATGATGATGCCCTCCTGGCCCGGCTGTGTGCTTTGTTGCCTTTGCCGGAGCTACCCGTTGAAATCATTACCACGGCCTCGCGCGAGGTAGCAGCCACGGCCACCGCCTACCAGCAAGCGCTGCGCGACTTGGGCTGCCAGGAGGTCCGCCATTTGGCCATCGACGAGCACCACCCCGCCGACCATCCCGCTACCCTGCGCCGCCTGCACCAAGCCGCGCTGGTGTTCTTCACGGGCGGCGACCAGGAGCGCATCACCGATTTTCTGACCGGTACCGAGTTTCTGCGGGTGCTGCGCCACCGCTTCCAGACCGATGCCGCGTTCTTAGTGGCCGGAACCAGTGCCGGCGCGGCGGCCCTACCCGCCTACATGCTGGTAGACGGTCAGGGGTGGCGGGCGCTGCGCAAGGGCGGCATTCAGGTGTTGCCAGGGCTGGGACTGCTACCATCCTTGCTTATTGATCAGCACTTTGTGGAGCGGGCGCGGTTTGGGCGCTTGGCGCATGCCCTACTCACGCACACCAATTGCCTGGGCCTGGGCTTGAGCGAGGAAACGGGTGTGATTATTCGGGGTGGGCAGCAGGCCGAAGTGTTCGGCTACGGGCAGGTGGTGGTGCTGGATGGCCGGCAGCTGTACAGCCATAACCTGGGCCGCATTGGGCAGGGCGAGCCCGTGAGCGTGCAGGGCCTACACCTGCATTTGCTGGTGCAAGGCCACGTGCTGGATATACGCACGGGCAAGGTCAATAATTCGAAGGAATAACGGTAGGCTTTTTGTTGCTTTGCAACCTAGCAACGAAAACGATTTCGGACGAACGTAAACTACTCGGCAAGCATACTTTATTCGGGTTTTCTTTCTACATTTAGTTGCGTCGATTTTCCGTTCTTACCTTCTAAAATCTCACCTTTTATTTCCTGTATGAAGTTAAAATCTTTACTCCTTGTGAGTGGTGCGCTGCTTGCTGGTACGGGCAGTGCTGTGGCCGGTGGCTACCAGGTTACACTGGCTGGCATTAAAAACAACGGCATGGGGGGCGTAGGGGTAGGCCTGTCGCTGGACCAGGCCGCTATGTTCTATAATCCTGGTGCACTGGCCATGGTGCGGGAGCGCGGCGTACAGTTGGGCGGCAACGTGACGTTGGCCCGCAATGCCTTCGTGGCGGAGGGTAGCAACATACAGCGGGAGCTGCGCAACAGCGTGGTGACGCCTTTCAGCCTGTACGCAGGTTTTGGACCGGCCGAGGGTAAATTCCGGGCAGGTATTGCCGTGTATACGCCCTTTGGCAGCAAGTTGGGCTATGCCAACGGTTGGGAAGGCCGCACTTCTCTAACGGATATCGACTTGAAATCCGTTTTTGTGCAGCCTACCTTCAGCTACGCCATTACCGACGAGCTGAGCGTGGGCGCTGGCCTGGTGGTGCTGGCCTACGGCGCCGTAAACCTCCAGCGCGACATCGCCCTACCCGATTCTTACGGCCACATCGAGCTGGATGGCAAGGCCAAAACCAAGCTGGGCTTCAACGCCGGTATTTACTACAAGCCTTCGGATAAGCTGAGCATTGGCATCAGCCACCGCTCCAAAATTGATGCGGTGGTGGACAATGACGGCGACGTGACGTTCACCAACATTCCGGAATCATTCCGGAGCCGCTTTCAGGCTACCAAGTTTAATGCTACCCTGCCGCTGCCTGCTACCACCTCGGTGGGTATTGGCGTGATGCCCAACGAAAATCTAACCATTGGCTTTGATGTCAACTTTGTGCAGTGGAGCAAATACCGCGAACTGCGTTTTGATTTCGACCAGCCGATCAACGGGCAGAACACCAGCGTTTCCAAGCGCAACTACGAAGATGCCCTGACGTTCCGCCTGGGCGGTCAGTACAAGCTCACCAGCGGCCTAACGGTGCGCGCCGGCGGCTCCTACGATATGACGCCCGTGCCCGACGGCTACGTGACCCCCGAAACGCCCGACAACGACCGCATAAGCGGTACTGTGGGCGCTTCCTACGCATTCGGCAAATTCAGCCTGGACCTATCGGGGCAGTTTATCCGCATTCAGAAGCGGACTGAAACCCAGGCCGACCTGATCAACAACGGCACCACCGACCGGGTAGCAGGTACTTACAAAACCAATATTGTGATTCCGGGCCTGGGCCTGAACTACGCTTTCTAATTTCCCACCTCCCGTTCTGAACACATGTATACGATTACATTTCGCAAAGTAGTGCCGTTTCTGGCGCTGCTGGGGCTCAGCCTCACGGCCTGTCAGCCCGATCTGGAAGATGAAGTAAAATCCAGCGCTGGTACCGCCGATTTCTCCCGCTATATCGCCGTAGGCAACTCCCTTACGGCGGGTTTTGCTGATAATGGCCTGTACCTGGAAGGCCAGCAGAATTCCTATCCCTCCATGCTGGCCCAGCAGTTCCGGTCGGTAGGCGGCGGCGACTTTGTGCAGCCGTTGTTTACGGAAGCGCAGGCGAATGGCACAGGCTATCTGTTCCTGACGGGTATCGATGCCAGCGGTAATCCACAAATCGGCAACATGGCGCCAGCAGCGGTAGTGGGAACAGGTGCCGATACCAGAACGCCACTGCTCGCAAAGCCTACCAATGCAGCTGCCAACCAAAACCTGGGCGTGCCTGGCATTCGGGTAGCTGACGTGACCACCAATGGCTATGGTCTCAATAACCCGCTGGGCTTCAACCCTTATTTCGAGCGTCTGCTGAACAACTCGCCTGCCAGCTACTTGCAGTATGTGCAGGAACGGGTTACTGCCATCAAACCTACCTTTTTTTCTAACTGGTTGGGCAACAACGATGTGCTGGGATACGCTAGTTCGGGTGGTACGGGTGCTCCTCTCACGCCAGACGCGGAATTTACTACGAAGTATAATCAAGTAATTGATGCGCTGACGCTGAACGAGGCCAAGGGTATTGTAGCAAATATTCCAAGCGTTGTCAACACACCACTGTTCACGACTATCTCAACGGCAGCTGTCATTGCGCAAGTGAATGCTACCCCTATCCCGGCTGCACAGGCCCCGCTCATTGCGCAAGCGCTAGGTTTGCCAGCGCTACCGGCCGGCACTCGCTTCGCGCTATATGTGCGCACCAGCAGCACCACGGCACCCGTCCGCTTGGCAACCGCTAATGACTTGATTCTGCTACCAGCTCGTTCAGTTATCAATACGCCTAGTGCTACTAGCCCATTCCCGAATGGTATTGGCCTGGAAATTCCTGGTGCACCGGCTGCTATTGCGACGGCGTTAGCTGCTGCTGCCAACCCGTTGGCGAATGCCCTTGTGCTGGATGCAACCGAAGTAGCTTCGGTTAACAACCGCACCACGGCGCTCAATAACATCATCAAGGCAAGTGCCGACCGCAAAGGGCTGGCTTACTTCGATGCCAACGCTTTCTTAGCTCGGGTAGCAACCAGCGGCGTTGTGGTAAATGGCGTACCTAACAATGCTGGCTTCATCAGCGGCAACCTGTTCTCTTTGGATGGCGTGCACCTCACACCCCGCGGATACGCTATCATCGCCAATGAGATGATCAAAACCATCAACGCGAAGTACAACGCAAACGTCCCCCAGCTAAATCCGCTGGATTATCGGGGCGTTAAGTTTCCTTAAGTAGTCGTAGAAAGCCATAAAAAAGACCGGCCCCAGAGATTTGAGGCCGGTCTTTTTTATTCAAATCTTATCTACTTCGAGAGCTGGACCGGCTGAATAATCTGTGGAGTAGCTGGTGCCGCCTCACCGGCCAAGTTGGCTGCAATAACGGCTGCATGGTAACGGCCATTCTCAATAAACCAGCGGCTGGTATTTAGGCCGCCGCACACCGTGCCTGCCATGTACACGCCAGGCCGGTTGGTCTCAAACGTCTCCTGATCGTGGGTAGGCGTACGCGCTGCATCGTCCTGAGAGGTGATGCCTAAGGCGTCCAGCAACGAATAATCGGGACGGTAGCCGGTAAGGGCGTAGGTGAAATCAACGGGCAGCGTAAGGAAGCCATCGGGGGTGGCTATATCCATTTCAGTTGGTCGAATCGCCTGAATGGTTGCGTTGAAGTACGCTTTGATACGACCTTCTTTGATACGGTTCTCTAGGTCCGGCCGAATCCAGTATTTCACCGCGGGCGACAGCTCAGCGCTACGCACCACCATGGTAACGTGTGCACCAGCACGCAGCAACTGCAACGCGGCTTTGGCCGAAGAATTTCGCGCCCCTACCACCACCACCTGCTGGTCGACGTGCGTGTAAGGCTCCTTGTAGTAGTGGCTCACGTTGGGCAAGTCCTCGCCCGGCACGTTCATCTTCACCGGCACATCGAAGAAGCCTGTAGCCACTACCACAAACCGGGTAGCAATGCGGCCTTTGGTAGTCACTACCTCGTAGTGGTTCTCCTCGCCTTCCAGCCCTAGCACTCGTTCGTGTAGCCGCAAGGGCAGCTTCTCCACTTGCGCTACCCGGCGATAATAGTCGAGGGCCTCTTCGCGGAGCGGTTTGTAGTGGTTGGTTGGCATGGGGTAGCCCCCAATCTCTAGCAGCTCTGGAGTAGAGAAAAACTCCATCTGGTTGGGGTAGCCCACTATGGAATTGACGAGTGCGCCCTTGTCGACCACGCACACGGTAAAGCCCCGGCGCTGGATTTCAAGGGCACAAGCCAAGCCCACCGGGCCGGCACCTATAACGACTGTATCGAAGGAAGAAGTTGATTCGTGCATGATAGCAAAGTAACACACGAAGTCACCGCAGGGTTGCGCTTTTATTGTTATTCCGAGCGGAGCGAAGCATTGGAGGAAAAACGCTTGACGATTACTGCCCAGACTCTTCGCTTCGCTCGGAATGACAAGTCAATCTAGTGCGCCTGTAACCAGTTGCTGCCTGTCCCGGCTTCCACTTCTAAGGGCACGCCGTGGGGTAGGAGCAAGGCATTGGCCATCAATTCTTTGATTTTTGGCGTTACCAATTCTAATTCCTCCTTTGGTACATCGAAAACCAATTCGTCGTGTACTTGCAGGATCATGCGCGTGCCGAGCTTCTGGTCCACTATCCAATGGTGAATGTCAATCATGGCCTTCTTGATGATGTCGGCCGCGGTGCCTTGGATAGGGGCGTTGATGGCATTGCGCTCGGTGTAGCCGCGCAAAGTCGCATTACGGGAATTGATGTCGCGCAGGTAGCGGCGGCGGCCGAGGAGGGTTTCGGCATATTCTAGCTCGCGGGCTTTGTTGATACTGTCGTCCATGAACTGCTTCACAGCCGAAAACTCCTGGAAGTACGCATCGATAATGTCGACGGCCTCCTTACGCGAAATATTCAGGCGTTGGGCTAATCCGAAAGCCGAGATGCCGTAGATGATACCGAAATTGACGGTTTTGGCTTTGCGGCGCATTTCGCCATCTACCTCGTTCAGCCCTACCCCAAATACCTTACTGGCGGTGCTGGCGTGGATATCCTGCCCCAGACGAAAAGCCTCAATCATCGTGGCGTCGCCCGAAAAATCGGCCATAATGCGCAGTTCGATCTGCGAGTAGTCGGCGGCGAGCAGCACGTGGTCGGCATCGCGAGGCACGAAGGCCTTACGGATTTCCCTACCCTTCTCGGTACGGATGGGAATGTTTTGCAGGTTGGGGTTGGTGCTGCTCAGGCGGCCGGTGGCCGTTACGGCCTGGTTGAAAGAGGTGTGCACGCGCCCGTCCAGCTCGCACACCAGCTGGGGTAGGGCCTCCACGTAGGTGGAGCGCAGCTTGGTGAGTTGGCGATGATCCAGAATAAGGCCGGCAATAGGCGCTTCGGAGGCTAGCTGACTCAGTATCTCCTCGCCGGTGGCATATTGGCCGGTTTTAGTTTTCTTGATTTTGTTACCGCCCAAACCCATGCGGTCAAACAAGACCTCGCCCAACTGCTTGGGCGAACCAATGTTAAACTCCTCGCCGGCGGCGGCAAAAATCTGCTGTTCCAGCTCCGTGATATAGCCTTGCAGCTCGGCCGAATACTCGCCCATCGCCACAGAATCAATCTTTACACCCTCGTACTCGATGGCGGCCAGCACGGGCACCAGCGGGTTTTCTACCTCGTTCAGCAGGTCGAGCTGGTTGAGGGCTTTCAGCTTGGGCTCGAATACATGCTTAAGCTGCAAAGTCACGTCGGCGTCTTCGCAAGCGTAGTCCGACACCTCGGCGGGTGGCAGATCGGCCATAGTTTTCTGGTTCTTGCCTTTGGGGCCAATTAACTCTGTGATGCTGACAGGCGTGTAGTGCAGGTAGGTTTCAGCCAGCACGTCCATGTTGTGGCGCATGTCGGGCTCCAGCAGGTAGTGGGCCAGCATGGTATCAAACAGCTCCCCGCGAATCTCGACACCGTAGTGCTTGAGGATGGTGAGGTCGTACTTGATATTCTGACCAATTTTCAGAATGTTTTCGGCCTCGAAAAACGGGCAAAACTCATCTACCAGGGCTTGTGCGGCGTCCGCATCGTCCTGGGGCACGGGCACGTAGTAGGCCTCGCCGGGAAGCCAGGAGAACGACAGCCCTACCAGTCGCGCCGTCATGGTGTCGAGGCCGGTGGTTTCGGTGTCGAAGCTAACTTCTTTCTGCTTCAGCAAGTGTTTGAGTAGAGATTGGCGCGCCTCGGGCGTATCAATGAGGTGGTACTGGTGAGGCACGTCGGCCAGGGTACGGCGTGGGCCGTTGGGCTCTAGCTCGGCCAACTCGGCGCTGCTGGCTGTGATGCCGGGCCCATCAAACAACGATTGTTGCGAGGCCGGTACAGAAGGGCGGCGGGCACCGCGGCTGGGCGGAGGCGTGGAGGTAGGCGCGGTCGGGCCACTCAGCACGCGGGCAGCCAGCTGCCGGAACTCCAGCTCATCGAACAAACGGCGCAACTCGTCTTCGTCGGGCTGGTCCAGCACCAGCTTTTCGGCCTCAAACTCGATGGGCGCGTTTACGTGGATGGTGGCCAGTTCCTTCGACATCAAGCCCTGCTCGGCGAAGTTGCGCACGTTTTCCTGCTGCTTGCCTTTGAGCTTATCCACATTGGCAATCAGGTTTTCCACCGAGCCAAACTCCTGCACCAGCTTCTTGGCCGTCTTCTCGCCAATGCCCGGAATACCCGGAATATTGTCCGACGCGTCGCCCTGCAAGCCCAGAATATCAATCACCTGCTCTACCCGCTCAATCTCGAAGCGTTGCAGCACATGGGCTACATCGAGCACCTCGGCGGCGTTGCCCATAAAAGCAGGGCGATAAATTTTGACGCACTCCGTTACGAGTTGGCAGTAGTCTTTGTCGGGCGTCATCATGTACACCTCGCCAAAGCCCTGGGCCTCGGCGCGTTGGGCCAGGGTGCCAATCACGTCGTCGGCCTCAAACCCTTCCACCATCAGGATGGGAATGTGGAAGGCTTTGATAATCTGTTTGATATAAGGAATGGCCAGGCCGATATCCTCGGGCATGGCTTGGCGCTGGGCTTTGTAATCGGCAAACTGCTCATGCCGGAAGGTCTTTTTGGCCGCATCAAATGCTACCCCAATGTGGGTAGGGCGCTCCTTTTGCAGCACCTCCACCAGGGTGTTGGTGAAGCCCAGAATAGCACCCGTATTCAGGCCCTTGGAGTTCACGCGTGGATTTTTGCTGAACGCAAAGTGGGCGCGATAAATCAGGGCAAAGGCGTCGAGCAGGAAGAGTTTTTTAGCGGGAGCAGCGGTGTCGGTCATAGTAAAGCAAAGGTACGTAGGTAGACAGTGGCAGTTGGCGAGGAACCCAGAAACAGGTGCTTTGCCTTGCGCAAATGACTACCGCTGATTCGTTATGTTGCAGTCTCAATAACGAACTTCATTCAATCGATGCTACGAATTATTTCTGCTTTGGGCTTCATGCTGTTCTTCCATAGTGTGGGCCATAGTCAGGGGCAGCAACCACTTACGCACGCGCAAACTATAGCCGCTTTTCAACAAGAGTTGAATGCCGAGTACCGCGATCCGCAACGCTCGCCGCTACCGGCAGCGGCGCGAAAATCCTTTCAGGGGCTACCTTTCTTTCCAGTCAACGACAGCCTGTTGGTAACAGCCACTTTTGTGCGCGACTCAACGGCACAACCGTTCTTGATACGCACCAGCACAAATCAGCCGCGGCCGTATCGAAAATACGGGGAGCTGCGGTTTCTGCTGCATGGCAAGCCACAGCGGCTTTCGGTGTACCAAAGCCTGGCCTTGCTGAAAGTGCCAACGTATGCCGATTACCTCATGGTGCCTTTCACGGACCTCACCAACGGCTTTGGTAGCTACGGTGGCGGGCGGTACATCGATTTGCGCTTTGCCGACGTGAAAACCGGAAAGGTGCTACTCGATTTCAACAAAGCATACAATCCTTACTGCGCGTACAGCACTGGCTACTCCTGCCCGATTCCGCCGGCCGAAAATCAGTTGTCAGTGGCTATCCGGGCCGGGGTGATGGGCAACGATCATTGACGGCCGCACCCAAGAGGGGTAGGGCTGCGTAAGCGCCTACCATGCGCTACGTCTCCCTCGACCTCGAAACCACCGGCGGCAACTTCGAGCGGCACCAGATTCTGGAGCTGGCCGCCGTGGTGGAAGATTCCAAACACCCGCTACCCCTACACGAGCTTCCTGGCTTCCGGCGCGTGGTGCGCCACCCCGAATACGTGGGCTCGGCTGGGGCGCTGGCCCTGAATGCACGTCTGCTGGAGGAGCTGGCCCACAAGGGACCCAACCGCGAGCTGTGCACACCCGACGAACTGCTGCCGCAGCTACGGGAGTTTCTTCTGGTGCAAGGCTTCAAAACCGATAAGAAAAACTGCGTCACGTTCACCATTGCTGGCAAGAACGTGGCGGTATTTGATGTGCCGTTTCTGCGCCGCCTACCCGGCTATGGCACGCTGGTGCGCACGGAACCCGCTACCCTCGATCCAGCTGCCTTCTACCTCAACTGGCACAAAGACATGCGCCTACCCACTATGCAAACCTGCAAGGCGCGGGCAAAATTCGAGGATGATACTGTGGCGCATGAGGCGCTTGCTGATGCCTTAGACGTAGTGCGTTTGCTGAGGCCGTTTTATGAAAGGTAAGATAGGGAGTAGTGGTTTTATAAAGTTATAAACGCGAAAGCGCCTGTCATCCTGAGCTTGCGAAGAACCTTCTGCTAGTTGAACGAGTCGTTGCTACGAGCATCGTTCTAGCGTGATAAGGTCCTTCGCAAGCTCAGGATGACAGGCGCTTTTGCGTTTACAACTTTATAAAACCACCACTTACCAGCTGCCGCTGGCGCCGCCGCCGCCGGAGCTGCCGCCACCGAAACCGCCGAAGCCACCGCCCCCTCCAAAACCACCACCGCCGCCACCAAAGGTGCCGCGGCCGCCGGAAAAGTCGCCGAAGATGACGGGTGGGATAAACATGCCGCCGCTGCCCCGGTTACGGCGGCCGCCTCTACCGCCCCCACCGCGCCGGCTCAAGAACCAGAACAACACCAGGGCTAGGATAATCAGCCAAAATGGAAAGCCCGAACCCGACGAGTCGCGGTTGCGGCGCTGGTCCTCGGGGTCGGCTTTGTACTCGCCTTTGGCTAGGGCAATGAGCTCGTCGGTGGCGGTGTTAAGGCCTTCGTAGTAGCGCTCCTGCTTGAAGGCAGGCACAATGGTGTTGCTGATAATGCGCTTAGCCAAGGCGTCGGGTACGGCACCTTCTAGGCCGTAGCCTGTTTGGATGCGGGCACGGTGTTCCTGCTCGGCCACCAATACTAGGATGCCGTTGTTGTCGCCTTTGCGGCCAATGCCCCAGCTTTCGTAGAGCTGCTGAGCGTAGTTGGCAATGTCGTCGCCACCGAGGGTAGGCACCGTGACGACGGCAATCTGGGAGGAGGTGCTATCGTCGTAGGCTACCAGTTTGCGCTCCAGTTGGGCTACCTCGTCGGCGCTCATCATGCCTGCCAAGTCATTCACCAAGCGCGGCGGATTGGGCCGCGGCGGGATAGACTGGGCCGTAGCTGGCAGCCAACTGCTCAGAATCAGCAGCAGCAGGGCAACAAAGGCTGGCAAACGTGAAAAGGGTAGCGTAGGGGTAGGGTAGGTCATGGGCGCGGCGGCGAAGTAGAAGGACCGTACGAAATGGAGTCGTCCAGCTCGTTTTGGTCGGTGGCGGCGTCGTAGGGGAAATAGCGGTGCAGTTGCTCGCCTACCAGCTGAATGCCGCGGGCCAGGCCTGCGGCTAGTTGCTTGCCCCGAAATTGCTCTAGAACGGCCTCTTTGGTGGTTTCCCAAAAATCGTCGGGTACCGTGGCATTGATGCCGGCATCGCCGATAACGGCAAACTGCCGGGTTTGCCAGGCCAGATAAAACAGTACGCCGTTGCGCTGAGCCGTTTTGTGCATGCCCAGCTCGGCAAACACCTGCGCGGCCCGATCCAGTGGCTCGGGGGTAGGGCAGGTGTCTTCCAGATGTACCCGAATTTCGCCCGAGGTAGTACGCTCGGCCTGTTGAATGGCGGCAATCAGGCTGGCTTCCTGCTCCGCGGTGAGTGGGGTAGTCATAAATAAGCTGTTAGCTGATGGGTGTTGGGTGTTAGCCTAATTCCGATTGGGAAAGCTAACACCCAACAGCCATCAGCTTACTTTTAAAACTGAACGGTAGGCGCTTTCTGCGAAGCAGCATCTGCCTCAAAGTACGGCTTCTCGCTGAACTTAAATAGCCCCGCAAACAGGTTCTGCGGGAAGGAGCGGATGTAGGTGTTGTAGTCCTGCGTCACAGTATTGAACTTGTTGCGCTCCACGTTGATGCGGTTTTCAGTACCCTCAATCTGCGCTTGTAGCTCCTGGAAGTTGGCGTTGGCTTTCAGATCGGGGTAGTTTTCCGATACAGCCAGCAGGCGGCCCAGTCCGGCGCTTACCTGGCTTTGGGCCTCTTGGAACTGCTTTATCTTCTCAGGAGTGAGATTATCAGCCGATACTTGCACGCTGGTGGCCTTGGCGCGGGCGTTTATCACATCAGTCAGGGTCGATTTCTCGAAGTTGGCGGCACCTTTCACGGTGTTCACCAGGTTCGGAATCAGGTCGGCGCGGCGCTGGTAGCTGTTCTGTACCTGGGCCCACTGTGTTTTCACGGCCTGGTCTTTCTCAACCATAGAGTTGTAGCCGCACGACGACTGTGAGAGCAGCACGACCAAGCCAAAAAAGTAAACTAAAAGGCGTTTCATAGAGAGTAGGGAGTAAGGATGAAAAAAGGAGAGAAGACTGAAACGTAAAACCTGAGGCTAGGGGTGGCGGTTTGCCTAACGAGCCATAAGTTGGTGCAACGTACGCATTCGGCCCATAGCAGTTGCCGCATCGTGCTACCGCTGGGTTTGCTACTTTGCAAATCGTACGCTTTTTCCCCTTTGCATGAAAGCCATAATTCCTGTTGCTGGTATTGGTTCGCGCCTCCGTCCGCACACGCACACCCAGCCTAAGTCGCTGGTACCCGTGGCCGGTACGCCCATTCTGGGGCATATTATTGACCGAGTAGTGGCCGCCGGCGTCGAAGAGTTTGTGTTTGTGATTGGCTACCTGGGCGAAAAAATAAAGCGCTACGTGCGCCGCCACTATCCCGCACTGCGCGCCGAGTTTGTGGTGCAAGACCCCCGCGAAGGCATTGCGCATGCTCTCTGGCTGGCCCGCGAGCAGTTCCGCCACGATGAAGATGGCGTGCTGATTCTGCTTGGCGACACCATTGTAGACGTCGACCTAAAGGCGATTTTGGAAACATCCGGCTCTATCCTGGCCGTGCAGGAAGTGAAAACGCCCTCCATGTTTGGCCTGGTAGAAACCGGTCCCGGCGGCCGCGTGCTGAAGGTGGTGGAAAAGCCCCGCATCCCAAAATCGAACTACGCCATGGTAGGGCTCTACAAACTGGCGCACCCCGAAGTGTTGGCCGGGGCCCTAGAGCGCCTGATCGACGAAAACCTGCGCACCTACGATGAATTTCAGCTCACCGACGCACTCATGCTGATGATTCGACAGGGCGAAGAGATGATGACCGTTACGGTAGACAGCTGGTTTGACTGCGGCCGCAAGGAAACCCTGCTCGAAGCCAACGCCCGCCTGCTGCGTCGCCCCGATGCCATGCGCCGCCGCGAGTATCCCGAGTTTGCCAATACCATCATCATTCCGCCTGTCAGCATTGGCAAGGACTGCCAGATTTCCAACTCCATCATCGGCCCCAACGTGGCTATTGGCGACAAAACCATCATCCAGCACACCGTCCTCAGCGACTCCATTATCGGCTCCTACAGCGAGTTGCGTCAAGCCGTAATGCACGACTGCATCGTGGGCAGCGACTCATCATTTCGGGGCGTGAACCACAGTTTGAACATCGGGGATAACACGGAAATAGACTATAGTTAGTCTGTTAATTTCGCTTCGAGTATAAAATTTTCCTAATATCCCATCGTTCCTACACAACCTGCCGCCTTGCGCGACAGTACGCAAGGTTGCGGCTTCGGCCGACAGTCTTTACCTTGGTTCGATGCACCTGACTCTCTCCTCCCGCTTTCTACCGGCACTAGTGGCCGCCACCGTACTGCTTTCGGGTTGCTACTCCCGCGAGGACATGAAAGGCGAAACCGGCACCGCCGAAACGGCCGCGGCTGTTGAAAAGCCTGCTACTACCAAAACACCGGCTGCGGCGGAAACAGCAGCAGCGGCCCCTACCCAGCCGCTGACGCAAGCCAACGTGTTTCTGGAAGTATCGGGCTCAATGGAAGGCTTCATGCCCAAAACCGGCGCCGATGCGCAGAATACGCAGTTTCAGCAGCATGTGGCGCAGTTTTTATCGGACTTGAACCGCAGCTCGGCGGTGCGGCAGAAGACGTTTTATCGCATTAAGGAGAAGCCCTACCGCGACTCCTACCAGCAGCTTTCCCAGACCGTGCGTGGCGGCATTCGGGAGGCCGCTAGCAGCACCAGCATCCCGGCCATTCTGGATACGCTGGTAAGCCACTACTACCAGCCCGGCGCCGTGAGTGTGCTGATTTCGGACTTCATCTATGCTCCGCCCCGCACCGGCGACCAGGCCTACGTCAAAACTGACATCACCGATGCCCTGAACAGCACCGGCCGCCCAGACCTAGCCGTATCGGTCTACGGTTTCACTTCTGATTTCAAAGGGGCATTCTACCCCGCGCTGAAAACCGGTGCTAAGCGCATCAATAATTGCTGCGACACGCCGATTCCGTACTACATCTGGGTGATGGGTCCGGCCGATGCCGTGCGGCAGTTTGATGCGGCGCTGCTTACAAAGCAGCCGGGGCAGCAAGCGCATTTCGGGGTGACGTACCCTACGCCGTCGTCGTCCCTACTCAGCCGCTTCCAGAATAAAGGCGCTTGGTACTATGGTGATGCGGGCGCCAGCAAGCGCGCCGCTGGCGCTACCTACCACACGGTGGCCGTGCAGGAAGCCTCGGCCACGCAGCCCGTGGAGTTTGTGGTGGGCTTAGACTTGAAAACCCTACCCGCCGCCTACCGCGATGTGGCCTACCTCAAGCAAAACCTGCAACTCACAGGTCAGGACACCGATGCGAAAGTTGCCGATGTATTTGCCGCCAACGCGCAGACGCAAAACAGTAGCGGCCCGGAAAGCCAATACTCGCACTTCGTGAAGGTGCGCCTCACGCGGCAGCCCCGTGCCGCCCGGCCGTTGCAGCTCCTGCTCAACCACCGCCGCCCAGCTTGGGTAGGGCAGTGGACTACCCGCAACGACAGCAATATCAACCAGGTAGGCGCTAAAACCTTCGCCCTCAGCAGCCTCCTCGACGGCGTAGCCGCCGTGACGAGCGACGAGCAAGACGAAGCGCCCGTCTTCACGATTCCGTTCACCTTGCAACCGGGCGAGTAGCACATAGCCTGAAGCGCTAGCTTCGTGCATCGCTTGCGCCGCTTTTATCCGTACATAGCCTAACAAAACGCGCGGTATCCGTTTCGCGCTACCCTATGAAAAGTCTCTTCCGCTTTCTCTACGAGCTTATCGGCACGCCGCAGCCGCCCTCGGAAATCCCTGTCTACCGCGACGTAATTTTCCCTAACGTTGGTCTGGTCACTATCGGCGTATCCTTAGCGCTGGTGCTGATTTTCTATTACCTCATCAACCGTGCGATAGGTGTAGCCACGTTCAACAAAACCGGCAATTGGGCACTGTTCCTCATCCTGAATGCGCTGATTGCGTTTGGAGTAGTCATCTGGCAAACCAATGCGCAGGCAGTGGCCTCGCACTCTTATGTATACTGGTTGGCCACATTCAACGCGTTCTACGGGCTGCTGTGGTTTTTCCTGTTCTCCCTCATTCTGAAAGGCGGCTCGCGTAATGCGAGTACGACGCCGTTTTAGAGCTAAAAACTGAAAAGCTAGCAAACTAGCTCTCCTCCTTTTTTTAAGGAAGGGTTTGGGGTAGTTCAATCGTTGTTTCCTCTGTCATCCTGAGCTTGCGAAGGACCTTTTCAAGTAAGAACGATTGTCGTTCACTGATAAACCTGACGTGAGAAGGTCCTTCGCAAGCTCAGGATGACAGAGGAAACAACTAAACAATATCGGCAACGACGCCAACCACCCCATTTGCCGCCGACGCGGCAACATCCCCTCCTTAGCGAAGGAGGGGAGCTTCGTTCAACGACTTTCATCCTTATGGCTAAACTCTTTTTATTCGGTATTGGCGGCACGGGCTCCCGCGTCATTCGCTCGCTCACGATGTTGCTGGCGGCGGGCGTAGAGCTTCCCAACTGCGACCGGGTGGTACCCATCATCATCGACCCCGACGCGCACAACGGCGACATGAACCGTACGGTGGCCCTACTCAAGAGCTACCAGCAGATTTACAATAACCTGGGTCAGCGTGACGAGGGCTTTTTCCGCACCAACATCAGCACGCTGAGCAGCATTTCGCAGGATGTGAACGGGTCGGTAAAGGATACGTTTGTGTTCGACTTTGGCGGCATCAACCAAAGCTTCCGGCAGTATCTGCACTACGACCAGCTTTCCGTTGATTCGAAGGCGCTGGTGGAGCTGTTGTTTACGCAGGACAACCTGGAAAGCCCGCTTACCATTGGCTTCCGCGGCTCGCCCAACGTGGGCTCGGTGGTGCTGAACAAGGTGGTGGAGTCGCAGGAACTGCGCTACTTCGCCGACAACTTCCAGGAGGGCGACCGGGTGTTTTTTGTGTCGAGCATCTTTGGCGGTACGGGCGCGGCGGGCTTCCCACTGTTACTCAAAAATCTGAAAGACAACAACACGCGCCTCAGCAACGCCCGCTACCTGCGCGACGCGCCCACCGGCGCCGTAACGGTGATGCCCTACTTCGCCCTGCAATCGGAGGACAATGCCATCATCGAGTCGAACAACTTCCTGACGAAGACCAAGGCGGCGCTCAGCTACTACGAGCACAACCTGCAAGGCCTCGACGCCCTCTACTACCTCGCCGACACGCCCGACACGCCCTACGAAAACCAGCCTGGCGGCACACAGCAGCGCAACAAAGCGCACCTTATTGAGCTATTGGCAGCCCTGAGTATCGTGGACTTCATGCGCTACCCCACGGCCGAGCTACGCTCCGGTCCGCACTTCCACGAGTACGGCCTGGAAAGCGATGCGCCGGAAATCCAGTTTGCGCACCTGCCTACCGAAACCCGCGAAATCGTGGCCGAGCGCCTCACGCAGCTGCTCTACTTCACGCGCTACCACAAGCAGCACCTGCCCACCGATAAGGCGCCCTACTTCGACACCCTGAACTTGGACTACGCCCTGCGCAACGAGCCCATCTTCAAGGAACTGAACACCTTCCTGCACAGTCCCGAGTTCGGGGTAGACGAGTGGCTAAAGGAACTGGCCCAAAACCGCCGCGCCTTCCGCCCCTTCGACCTCAGCACTGACGACTTCAACGCCATGATTCTCGGCAAGCCGGTAGAGAAAAAGTGGAACGAGTTCTTTAACAAAGGCCTCAGTCACAACTATTTCCTCAACAAACTCAACGACGCCTCCAAGGGCAACGCCGAGCCGGATAACTTCCGCAAACTGCTGGCGCTGTTTTATGATGTGACGGAGAAGGGGTTTGAGGAGAAGGTGAAGGTGGTGTAAGCCAGAGCAAACTCCCCTCCTTAGCTAAGGAGGGGGTGTTTTGGCGTTAGCCAAAGCTGGGGTGGTTGGCGTCGTTGCTGACGTTGTTTACTTGTTTCCTCCGTCATCCTGAGCATTCCGCGCATCAAGCGGAGACGAAGGACCTTATCACATCTGGATTACTACCGAACGACAATCGTTCTTACTTGATAAGGTCCTTCGCAAGCTCAGGATGGCAGAGGCAGCAATGACCACAACCACCCCTAGCCCCTCCTTAACTAAGGAGGGGAACTAGCTTCTAGTTTTCTAGACACTAATCGTAGTTTCTAGTAATTGTTAATTCTAGCTAAACCCACATACGTCTGGCTCCCCCTCTCCCGGAGGGGAGGGGGCTGGGGGGTGGGGTCCTACTATGCCCAAAGTCCTTCGCCTGCACAACAATGGTTCCCAGCAAATCCAAGGCTGGCAGAAAACCGCGCCCATTACCAGCACTGAAATCAACGCCGTGACGGACCCCACGGGGAGCAAAGCCCGCAACGTGGCTGTGTCCATCCCGACTCCGTTTGCGCGGATGCACCTGTTTGAGGCCGCATTTGATTTCGTGGCCCGGGAAGGGCAGCGCAACCCCAACTCGGTATACCACGAGTTGGTGACGCACTTCTGGGACCTGTTTGAGCTGCTCTATAACTACCACCTCTACACCCAGGCCGGGCGCAAAATCACGTTGCGGCGTTGGAATGCGGCGGCCGAAGTGCAACGCATGCGCGCCGACGAGGGCACACGCCTACTTGGCGAAACCTTGCAGCTATTTCTGCAAGACGAGCGGTTTCGCGACTTCTCGGATATGTACCTGGTGTTCTATGAGTCGCCGGAGCTGGCGGGCGGGCCGCGGCTGCTGGGCGGTACTTCGCCGCTGACGTTGTTCTTCACGGCGCCCAATACCCAGCCGCTGGAGCTGGAACGCGCCCAGGCCCGCGGCCATTATTTTGACCACAACATTGTGCTGCTGGCTGACCGCTCGCCGCAGTTTCAGGAGTTTGTGTACGAGCTGTTTCTGGCCTACCCCCAGCTGCAACGCCGCGAGTTTGCCGGGTCGGTGTATGCCGCCTTAGACCGTAGTCGTATCAACCAGATGCAGATGCAGGGCGAGCACACGGCCCAGCAGTTCGCGGCTAAGTATCCGTCGCTGGCTGATATTCAGGGCAATCCGGCGGGCGTGAAGAACGTGCCGCTGCCCGGCCGCGCCGACCAGTCGGCTGTGACGAGTTCTGACTTGTTTATTCAGCCCACACGGGCGGCTGTGAGCAATGGTCCGCGCCCGCTAGTGCTGCGCCCCAATCTGACCATGCCCGGCGCCAACTACCTCAACGGTCAGCCGTGGGACGACCGCACCGTGGTGCCCTACCTCGACGAGCTGGCGTTGGAAAACCGCGTGCTGCCCGGCAAGGGCTTCAAATACCCCTACCTCACGGTGGGCGACTTCCTGGAAGACGCTCTGGTGGAACTGCCCTATGAGCTGAACACCCAGCGTTTCCACACCGGCAAAGTGTCGTTTCAGTACGGCGCCGATACGCAGGGTAGGGCGCGGTTTCCGTACCTGCTGCCGTTGCGGCAAACGTTCTTCGAGTACTTCACCGAAAACGAACTAGCCGAGCTGCTCACCTTCACCATCGACCTGAACCACGTGCGCGTGCAACTGCGGATTCCGGTGCAGGCAGGGCGCTTCATCACCTTCGAGCGCAGCTACTACCCCAACCCGCAAAACCCCAAGGACGCGCAGGGTAGGGAGATTTTGGAGAAGGGCCGCATTGTGAAGGCCAACATCGGGCTGGGCGTGTTTCCGTTTTACAAGCACCGCTCGCAGCCCGAGTACAACGACTTCTACAAGGTGATGCTGGTAGACGCCGACAACTCGCCTACCATGGTGAGTCGTCGCTACGACCTAAAGTTCTTCGTGGACGGATCGGGCATCAGCGAACAAGGCGCTTCCAAGCGCGCTACCCGCTTCGAGCGGACGCAGAAAAGTGTGTCCACGGCCGGCAGCACCTACTACGAAATCACCGGCACGCACTTCGACCTGGCCGAGCTGATGTGCCCGCCCGCCGTGCTGAACGGCGAGCCGGCCCGCGGCCTCATTGTGCCGCGCTGGCGCGAGGTAGACCGTGGCACCCGCCGCTTCACCTTCGCCGTGGACTTTGGCACCAGCAACACGCACGTGGCCTACGCCGATGGACCGTCGGCGCACCCACGACCGTTCACCATCAGCGAGCAAGATGTGCAGGTAGAGTTGCTGAACGCCCCTCTCCCCGACACCGGTTACTCGGCTTACCAGCGCTACATGCGTGGCCCCGGTCAGCTGTTCGACGTGCCGCTAATTCAGAACCGCGAGTTTGTGCCCAGCATCATCGGGGAGCAGCAGTCGGTGTATGAATTTCCGATTCGGACGGCCGTGTGCGAAACCAATACCTACGCCAACGAGCCGAGCAAAGTGCTGAGCAACATCAACATCGGCTTTAGCATCAATACCGAAACCGGCCAGCCGCCGCAAAACCGTTTTGTGACGAATCTGAAGTGGTCGGCGGAGCTGGACCCACAGGGCGTGTCGCGCATTGCGGCGTTTTTCAAGGAAATTCTGCTTTTGATGCGTCATAAAGCGGCGCTGCACGGCGGTATTTTGGAAGATACGCGGGTGGTGTGGTTTGCGCCGCTGAGCTTTGATGCCTTCCTGCGCAACCAGTTCCAGCAAGTGTGGGACGAGGCTTTTCAACAAGTTTTCCACAGTCGGCGCAACACGCAGTTTGTTTCCGAATCGGTGGCGCCCTACTACTACCTCACGGCTACCAACCAGGTAGTGCCCAACCGCGACGAGAACGTGGTGAACATCGACATCGGCGGCGGTACCACCGATTTGCTGGTGTTTGCTGATCAGCGCCCGGCGTTCAGTTCGTCGTTCCGCTTTGCTGGCGACGACCTGTGGGGCGACGGCTACGCCCGCGTGCAGGGCGCGCCTAAGCAAAACGGCCTGCTCCGCCTGGGTGTGCAGCATGTGGAAAGCCTACCCGACTCGGAGGAAAACCAGGAGTACAAAGGCTACCTCCGCGCCGCCCTGCAAAACCCTGATTTCGGCTCGGCCGACGTGACCAGCCTGCTGTTCACGTACGACGACAAGCTGCGCTTTTCGCAGAGCCTGGGCTTAGGCAAGGGGCGGCAGCTGCGGGTGCTGTTCTACCTGCACTACACGGCCATCATCTACCACGTGGCGCAGCTCACGCAGCAACTCAACCTCAAAACGCCGCGCTACATCTGTTTCTCCGGCAAGGGTAGCCTCTACTTGCGTTTGTTAGCCGGTGGCAGCAGCCTGACGTCTATTGAGAAGATTACGAAAGCCGTTTTCAAAGGCGTAACCGGCCAGGAACCGCCGCACAACTTCCGCGTCATTCTGGCCGATAATCCCAAGGAGGCCACTACCAATGGCGGTGTGCTGTTCGAGGAAAGCAGCTCCAGCCGCGCCGACTTTGACGCGGTGCGCACCGTGAAGCTCACCGGCGCTGAGCAAAGTGCCGACATTGACGAGCAACGTCTGAAGTTGCCCCAGGTAGACGCCGACCTCAAGCAACACGTGCTCGACAACGTGCGCAAGTTCCTGAAGTTGGTATTGGAAGGCGACGAGGTAGCCCCGCTGATGCGCGAGGTAGGCGTGGATGTGGACCGCAAGCGGGTAGAAGATCTGCTCCTGCGCGAAATTGACGACAGTCTCAGCCTGGGCCTGCACCAGCTAGACCGCCAGCTCAGCCAGGACGAGACACTTCCGGAAACGCTGTTCTTCTACCCGTTGAAGCAGGCGTTGTATAACCTAAGCCGGGAGTTGCAGAATCCAGGGTAGGGTGAATGGCCTAGGGCTTCAGTCCTAGGCCATTCAAATACAATATATTCATGTAGAAAGATATGATTCGTTTTTCAGCCGTAATATGGCTGCTATTAGCAGGGGTAATAGGAATATTTATTTTCTTTTTCTTCGGATTTGATAGTCTGTATACAGGCAATAGAACCATAGAAATTAAAGACGTCTCGCGTATTCACGTGTATAAATTTGAACACAAAGATATTTCTAGTCCTGTCAATGTTAGGTTGAAAGTTGAAGGCGAAATAGATGATAATGCATTAATATATGTAACGGAGAAAGAGCCAACTAAAGCGGGATTACTTGATAAAAGTAGAGCCTGTAGTAGAAGTGATACCATAACATACTTTAATATAAATAGAGGAGAGGTTAGCAAGCCGAAGATGTTCTTCGATTTTTATCAAAATGCGCCTGGATATATCTGTTATGTTCCATGTGGAGTGAAAAAAGGAAAATTAAATATCGTGTGGGATATGTGAGTGGCTGTATTATTATTAATAAACTTTTTGCCGAAAATTCTCAACTTTCCTTATGAAGGTTCTTCGTTACCTAGTATTACCTGCCTGCTTACTCCTTTCCACTACCCTCACCCACGCCCAAACTCAACTCGGCCAGCCTACTCTGGATGAGCAGAAGGCGCAGATCTGGTGTGCGGCGATAAAGTTTGTGTATGACGACACCGGGCGGCCCAACTTGAAGAACGGCGTAAACTGTGGTGGTTCCTTGAAGCAACTGGAAAACAGCATCAAGGCCGATAGTCAAAAGGTATATAGCCTGCTTTATCAGCCGCTGGAGGGTAGGGGCGCTATGTACAAGGGCTTGGGTTCAGATAAGTCGCGCCTACAAAAGCTGACAACGGAAATCATCAACAAACTGAAGGCCTCACCCAGCCGAAAGGGTAGCCCCGCCCGCATACAGGCCGTAGATGCGCTGGCCGCTTCGCTGAACAACTACGTGGAAAACGGCACGCCGCCCGCCGATGTGAGCAGCAGCCTCAACGCCGAAGCTACCCCCGACACCAGCACCGACGAAGCCACCGCCGCCGCGCCCGCCGATGCCGGCCCCGAGGAAAACCCTAATTATGCAACGCCCGCACCCGCCGGCAATAAAGAAGGTGTTATGAGCAGTTTGTTTGCACCCATTGCGTTCATTTTGGCTCTGTTGAGCCTCGTGCTGTTTTGGTTGTTGCGCAGCAGCATGCGCAATCTAAACGTCCGCATGGACCGGCATCGTGACGAGCTGGAGAAGCTGAAATCGGCCGGGCAGAATGTGTCGACGGCACCCGGCGGTACTTTTTCCTCGAAGCGCCTCACGCCGGAGTTGCGCGCCGAGATTGAGAAGATAGTGCAACAGCGCGTAGCGGAGGAGCTAGGGCAAGACTTTGATAGTTCTGAGGATGAAGGGCTAGGCTACGTAGCGGCACCCCAAAAAACGCCAGCACCAATCGAGCGCCAGCCAACTACAGACAGCCGCTCTGTAGCCCAGGGTTTCAACGCTGGGTCAACTGAAAAGCCTGCGCCATCTACCCCAGTTACACCACCTGCTCCCGCTAAGCCTGCTACCCAGCAACCTGCTCCAGTAGCATCGGCGCCTGTCGAAACGCCACAGCCTGCTACCCCGGCGTTTGACAATATCGCTGCCGCGCCTTCGGCTTACGCTCCGCCTGCTGCGCCACATCTGGAAATGCCCATTCCGGCGGGCCCGCCTTCGGCCTCGCCGCGGGATGAGTTCGACAGCTTGGTGCCACCCGTGCAGCTACCAGCGCCCGAGTCGTATGCTTCGGTGGCGGCGGCACCGGCTTCGGTGCGCTACGTGTATGCCAAGGTACCGGTAAATGGCATTTTCAGTGAATACGACTTTCTAGAGGAGGCGCAACACGACAGCATCTACGAAATCACGCTTGATTCCAACAAGCCGGATACGGCTACCTTCCAGGTGAACCCTGACCCGAGCGTACATGCCTACGCTATCCAGAGTGCGCAGTACTCCCTGCGCGACGCTTGCCGCTACCCGCAGCCCAGCGGACCGGTGTCGTATATCATCAACGATGAGCCGGGCACGCTACGCAAACAAGGTGGTGCCTGGCATATCGAGCAAAAAGCCGTGGTGCATTTTGAGTAAACACACCCGGCTGTCATCCTGAGCGCAACGCAGTGGAGCGAAGGACCTTCTCACGCTGAAACGACTGTCGTAGGAACGACTCGTTGGACGGGAGAAGGTCCTTCGCTCCACTGCGTTGCGCTCAGGATGACAGATTGTTTATAGCTTTAGCTATTCGTTGCTTTTTCACTTCCTCATGCTCGAAATTATCCTTGAAATAGCGGTGGTGCTGGTGGTGGTGGGCTTGCAAATCCGCACGTTTCTGCAAACCAAAGCCCAGGCCCTACGGCTCGGGCAGCTCTACCCCGAGCGCCACACGTTACGCCTGGAGCGCCGCCTACTGCTGCCCGACGGCCGCGACCTACCCGACTATGCTGCCGATGCGCCCGAGGGCGCCTACCCTGTCGACATGATTAAGGCGGACGCGGCCTCCCCGGAGTTTACCGACATCCTGCGCGACACCAACGCCTACCTCTACCACAACAAAGGCGCCGCATCCAACTTCGATATTCTCAAAGACATTGCCGCCCGCCAAGCCCAAGTGCTCGACAATGCCACCCAGGCCAACGTGGCCACGCCGCTTTACCTCGGCTTGCTCGGCACATTCCTAGGCGTAATTCTGGGCCTTGTGGGCATCGCGCGCAACGGCGTATCGGATGAAAATGCGCTGACGCCTTTCCTGACTGGCGTGCTCATTGCCATGACGGGTTCTTTCGTGGGGCTGTTGCTAACACTGCTTGGCAACAATGTGGTGCGTCGCGCCCGCCAGCTCCTCGACCAGCACCAGAACCAATACTATACCTTCTTGCAAGCGCGGCTGCTACCCATTCTGCACGATGATATGTCGAGCAGCCTGAGCACGCTAAAGGGTGTGCTGGACGCTTTTAATCAGGATTTTGTGGGCAAGGTGACGCTGTTTGAGCCGATTATGGACAAGCTCACCAACAATATTCAGGTGCAAAGCCGCTTTCTGGAGGCGCTGGATAAAATTGGGTACGACCAAATGGCAAAGGCCAACATTGCCGTGTTCGATAAGGTACGCGAGTCGGCGGAGCTGTTTGGGCAGTTTACGGGCTACCAGCAGCAGTTGAACCAGATGCTGGCCGAGGGCGCGCAGGTAGCGCAGGCGGTACACAGCATCCTGGACCGCCTCAGCGGTTTTGAGCGTGGCATCAACAATGTAGGGCAGTACATTGGGCAGCAGAGCAACATTGTGCAGCACCAGTTGTCGTTTTTCCAGCGCCACCAAACGGAGATGGACAACCTGGCCGCCCGCACCGAGCAGTACTTCGACACGGCTACCCTGCGCCTCACCGACCTCATGCAGCAGCGCCTCAACCAGCACGAGCGCGACGCCCAGCAAGCCTACGAAAAGTGGGGCGACTACTTCCGTCGCCTCAACCAGGACAACGTCTTCGAGCGTATCCTCAAGCAGCTCGACCCGCTGAAAGATGTGCAAGCCAACCAGCAAGCCCTCTTCCGCGACGTGACGGCCACTCAACGCGAGCTATTGCGCAAAATAGAAATCGACTCGCAGGTAGACGCCAAGCTACTCGCGGAGCTTTCGGCGCTGAATACGGTGTTGGTAAAAGCCACGTCCAAGAACCGTTGGCAGCGGTTTATGGATAAGTTGTTTGGGGGCGTGCGGCCGGTATGACCCCACCCCCTGCCCCCTCCCCTCCGGGAGAGGGGGAGCCGAGAGAAAATTATGAATATCGGCCAACAAACGTTTGACAATCAATATTTAATATTTCACCCGTCAGGCTCCCCCTCTCCCGGAGGGGAGGGGGCCGGGGGGGAGGGGTCCACTACATGAACGATAACCGCCAACAATCTTCCGACTTCTTCTGGCCCAGCTACGTGGACCTGATGACGTCGTTGTTTGTGGTGATGCTGGTGCTATTTGTCTACAGCTTCAAGCTGTTCAAAGACCGCGAAGGAGAGCTGAAGCAGGCCAACGGTGAGTTAAAGGCCAAAGCGCAGGAGCTGGAGCAAATCAACAAGATCAAACGCTCCTTGCAGCAGCTGGAAGGCAAATACTTCAAGTACGACCCTGCGAATGAGCGTCACGAGCTGCTCGTGCCAGTGCAGTTTAAATCAGGACAAGACGTAATTGAGGAGCGCTATAAGCCAGCTCTACTTCAGGCGGGGCGCACGTTGCGTAAGGTGCTCAAGAGCATCAAGACTGACCAGCCCGTGCGCTACCTCGTGATTGTGGAAGGCATGGCCGCCCGCTACCCCCGGGGCGACCCGCGTAACGCCCGCGAAGAGCAGCTTACCTATCAGCTCAGCTACCGCCGTGCCCTCAGCTTACTGAACTTCTGGAAGCAGAATGGCCTCGATTTCACCCAGGACAAAAGCATTGAACTGGTCATCAGCGGCAGCGGTTTCTATGGCACTGGTCGCTACGCCGGGCGCCGCGAGGGCGACAACAAACGCTTTCTAATTCAGGTGATTCCGAAGGTAGGAAGAATGCGGAGCGCTCAGTAATGCCGGCGTATTGTATAAGATTTTGTGAATAGTGATTTCACTATAACAAGATTGAAATGCACTTGGTTGGTATATTCATTGCCCTGCTCCCAACTATATCTGCATGAATAAATTTACTCTCCCGCTCCTCACGTTGCTGGCCGTGACCTCTTGCCGCTCGGCGGGGCCGCAGGGAGGCTTTACGGCGGCTAGTCCGAAGGCTACTAGTGCCAAGCAAGCGCCGCGCATTCCGGTACAATATCCTACCGCCCCGCAAGGCGAGCGGGTAGACGACTACCACGGTACGCCCGTGCCCGACCCTTACCGCTGGCTGGAAGACCCAGACGCGCCTGAAACCAAGAAGTGGGTAGCGGCTGAAAACCAGGTAACGGCGGAATATTTCAGTAAGATTGCGTTTCGGGGGCAAATTAAAGAGCGGCTCACGAGCATGTGGAATTATGAGCGCTACGGCGTGCCGCAGCGCGAGGGCGACCACCTGTATTTCACTAAAAACGACGGCCTGCAAAATCAGGCCGTGCTCTATGTGCAGCCCGTGCAGGGCGGCGAGCCTAAAGTGCTACTCGACCCCAACAAGCTCTCCGACGACGGCACCACCGCGCTGGCCGGCACCTACTTCTCACCCGACCACCGCTACCTGGCCTACGCTACCTCTGGGGGCGGGTCCGATTGGCGCAAAATCCGCGTGATTGACCTGAAAACGCGCAAAATCCTATCCGATGAAATCAATTGGGTGAAGGTATCGGGGGCGGCCTGGGCTAAGGATGGCTTTTACTACAGCCGCTACGACGCACCCAAAGGCGATGACAACCGTTTGGCGGGCCTGAACCAGTTTCAGAAAGTGTACTACCACAAGCTGGGGAGCAAGCAGAGCCAGGATAAGCTGGTGTACGAGGACCGCCGGATGCCGCTGGGCTTCCGCTACCTCACCACCACCGACGACGGGCGCTTTGCCGTGCTGCACCTCACCAATGGTAAATCCGACGGCAACCGCCTACTCGTGCGCGACCTCACCGACCCAAAGCGGGCTACCAAGTTCACCTCCTTCGTTACCAGCTATTCCTATAAAAACAATGTGGTAGGCACCACCAACGGCAAGCTGCTGGTGCGCACCAACTACAAGGCACCACACTACCGCCTAGTGCTGGTAGACCCCAAACGGCCCCAGGCGGCCAACTGGAAAAATGTGCTGCCCGAAGCCGAGCAGAAGCTAGAGGGCGTGAGCCAGGCCGGTGGCCGCTTGATTGCCACCTACCTGCAAGATGCCAGCAGCGCCGTGAAGGTATTCGACGAGCAGGGCAAACCCTTGCACAATGTAGAGCTGCCTGCGCTGGGTACCGCCACCGGCTTCGAGGGCCACCGCACCGACAAGGTGGTGTACTATGCCTTCACGTCCTTTGCCCACCCCACTACCATCTACCAGTACGATCTGACCACCAATACCAGCACCGTGTATCAGGCGCCAACGGCCAAGGTGGACCCAGCCGATTACGTGACCACGCAGGTGTTTTACGCATCTAAGGACGGCACCAAGATTCCGATGTTTATTGTGCACAAGAAAGGCGTGAAGCTGAATGGGCAGGTGCCTACCTACCTCTATGGCTACGGCGGCTTCAACGTCTCCCTCACACCTTCCTTCAGCATGGCCCGGATGCTGTGGCTGGAAAACGGCGGCATTCTGGCCGTGGTAAATCTGCGCGGCGGGGGCGAGTATGGCGAGGAGTGGCACCAAGCGGGCATGACGCCTAATAAGCAAAACGTATTCGACGACTTCATTGCCGCTGCCGAATACCTAACCATTCAGGGCTATACCAATCCGGCGCATCTTGCTATAGCGGGCGGCTCGAATGGTGGCCTGTTGGTAGGCGCCACCATGACGCAGCGCCCCGACGTGGCCCGCGTGGCGTTTCCGGCAGTGGGCGTAATGGATATGCTGCGCTACCAGAAGTTTACGATTGGCTGGAACTGGATACCCGAGTACGGCACCTCCGACAACTACAACCAGTTTCAGAATCTCTATAAGTTCTCGCCCCTGCACAACCTGAAGGCCGGCACCAACTATCCCGCTACCCTCATTACCACCGCCGACCACGACGACCGGGTAGTGCCTGCGCACTCCTTCAAGTTTGCCGCCGCCCTGCAAGCCGCCGACGCCGGTTCCAACCCGCAGCTCATCCGGGTAGACACCAACGCCGGCCACGGCGCGGGCAAAAGCACCCAGCTCCAGATAGACGAATGGACCGACATTTGGACCTTCGCCTACCAGAACATGGGCGTGAATCCGTATGGGAAGTGAGGTAGTGAGTTTGTGAAGTGAAAAGCGTCTGTCATCCTGAGCTTGCGAAGGACCTTATAACATCTGCACGACAGGCGCACCAACGATTCGTTCTCACGTGAGAAGGTCCTTCGCAAGCTCAGGATGACAGGTGGTTTGTTCATTCACCTCTTCGTAAGCTCGTCATTTCACCATCTCACTATCTCACCGTATCTTGCGCTTCCAAACGTCAATGCCCGTGTCATTTCGGTTTTATATGAAAAATACGCTTCTGATCGGTCTGCTGGCCGGTGCTTCGCTGCTGTCGATTGCTTCGTGCAGCAACCCCGACTACAAGAGACAAGATGAGGTGGCTGTGGAGCCCCTACCCCCGCTGCCACCCGAGCCCGACACTACTGGCGGCAAAACGGCCCCCGAAAACCCTGCAACCCGCGAAATCAACGCGGTGAATGCGACGGAAGACATCAAAAAGATGCAGCCGCAGATGTAATATGGGCCATTTGGCCTGTGCCAACGCCCGGTTACGGCCCTTTCGCCGCAACCGGGCGTCATTGTTTTCCACCTGTTTACTTTTTTGCTGATGTCTATTCCGTCCTCTATCACCGTCCGGCGGGGCGTGGAAGCCGATTTGCCGCAAGTATTGGCCCTGATTCAGGAGTTGGCCGAGTACGAGCGCGCCCCGCAGGAAGTCACCAATACCCTGGCCGATATGCAGCGCGACGGCTTTGGTCCGGAGCCAATTTTCAAATTCTTTGTGGCCGAAAACACCGCCCACGAGATTATCGGCATTGCGCTTTATTACACTGCCTACTCCACCTGGAAGGGTAAGATGCTTTTCCTGGAAGATTTAGTGGTAACAGAAGCCGCCCGCGGTACCGGTCTGGGCCGGGCGCTGTTTGGGGCAGTAGTAGCCGAAGCCCGCGACACCGGTGCTCAGCGTATGAAGTGGCAGGTACTCAACTGGAACGAGCCCGCCATCGGCTTCTACCAAAAGCTAGGCGCCCAACTCGACCCCGAATGGCTCAACGGCAACCTGTCAGCCGATCAACTGCGGGAGTGGAAATAGTGAAGTTGTGAGGGTGTGAGGTGGTGAAGTTGTGAATAACAAAGTGCCTGTCATCCTGAGCGCAGCGAAGGACCTTTTTACGCGAGAACAAGTCGTTGTTTCAACAATCGTTCACACGTGAAAAGGTCCTTCGCTGCGCTCAGGAAGACAGGCACTCTGTTATTCACCACTTCACCACCTCACAATTTCACCTTTTACTCAATAATCTCCAGTACCGTGCGGAAGGAGATAAACTGGCCGGGAAACCGGGTTTCCAGCGTGGCGTTGAGGCCAGGTTCGAAGGCGTTTTGAAAGGTTTCGAGTTGTTCTAGGCCGAGGGCGTAGTACTGGGCAGCGTAGGTATAGCCGTCGTTTTCTTCGTTGAGCAGGCGGCAGAGCTGGTGTTTCACAAAGAAGCCCGTGGCCATTACTTCCGGCATGTGCACGTCGCGGACGTATTCCATCCATGCTTCAGCTACTTCTGGGTCAATACTGCTGGTTACGTTGTATAAAATCATTCGGGAAAAGTAAAAGATTAATCAAGCCAGGCCTCGCCAGCGCCGGGCGCTATGCGGGTAGGCGTAAATTCGATGATATCGTAGCGCACGGCACCGGCCTGCGTAAATGGGTCGGCGGCTACGATGGCCTCTATGGCTTCCCGGCTCTCGGCGCGGGCCAGGAGTACGCCTCCGGTACGCGGTACTTTGCGGCCCGAGAGCAGCAAGGTGCCCGTTTGGTAGTGCGTGTCTACCCACGTCATGTGCGGCGCCATCAGCGGCTCTATCTCCTCAAGGGGGACCAGATAGGTAAGGGAAAGCAAAAACATAGTGGCAAAGCTACCACTCAAACCCGCATGTGGTCGAAGTGGAAATCCTGAATACGGGCCTGAATGTCTTTGGCCGACAGTTTCTCCCGAATAGCTGCTTGCACGAGTGCGGGCAACTCGGCGTCGCCAGCAAAACGCAGGCTGAGGATCTGGGGTAGGGTAAGCTGACCTTCCAAGGGGCGCAGGCTCTGGCCTGTGGCTTCAAAATACTGCTGGCGCAATTCTAGCCGGATGATGCGGTCCTGCAACGTGAGGGCATAGTGCTGCCGGAGCATCAATAATACGCCTAGCCCTACCACGGCCAACGCCGCCACCGTAAACCACAACCGCGAGTCCTCCGAGTCGTTGCCAGCTACATCCACGTAGCGCCGTACGCCATAAGCAGCCAAAATGAAAGCCGCCGGAAACAGCACGAAGTGGTGCCAGGGGTAGTACATGACGGTGTTTTTAGTCGGGGAAGAGGCCATGGGAGCAGGCAGAGGTAGAGGTACAAAAAAAGCTCCGACCATGAGGCCGGAGCTGTCTTTACGAAGAAGTAGGGAAAAAGTCGCCTCCGTGGCACCAACTACATACTTGCCGCTTTCTTTTCGGCGCGGGCTGCTTTTTTCTGCGCGCTCAAGGCTTGTTTTTCAGCTTGTGCTTGCTGACGGGCCATTTTCTCTTGCTGCTTGGCTTGCTTGGCCACCATCTTCTGTTCTTTCATTTGCGCTTTTTGCGCTTTCATGGCATTGCGCTGATCTTTCACCTCGCGTTTGCTCTCACGCACGGCATCGCGGCTAGCGGCTGATTGTTGCTTCTGCTCACGTAGCGCTGCTTTGGCATCGGCCGAGCGTTGCTGCTGGCTTTGCATATCGGTAGTGGTAGTCTGCGCTTGTGCGGGGGCGGCGAAAAACGCGGCACCAGCAACGGCCAAAAGGCCCAGTATCTTTTTCATTGTCAGAGGGATGTTGATACTGCCGTATACGGTATTGGCGGTGCCCAGTTGAACGGGGCGCAAGTTATTTATTCCACATAGTCGAGGTCTTTACCATAGCTCTCGGGAAGGGTAGCAGCCCCAAAAAATGCCAACGCTAGCGTAACGACGCCGATAACCAAGGCCGCGCCCACCATGCCCAAACTTGGTCGTAAGGCTAGAAAGGCCGGATTGATGAGCACAATGGCACCGCGCGCAAAGTTGGGAGCCGTGGTGGCTACCGTGGAGCGCAGGTTGGTGCCGAACTGCTCGGCTGCCACCGTCACAAATAGCGCCCAAAAACCGCCCGCAAAGCCAATCAGAAAGCACACTCCATAGAAGAGGGTAGGCGAAGCACCACGCAGGCCAAACAAATACACGCCCACCATCACGGCGCTAGCCACAATGAAGGCCAGCAAGGTACGGTTGCGGCTCCGCAGCAATTGGCTGAGGCCACCGCTGGTGAAATCGCCCAGCGTGAGGCCGAAGTAGCACCAGAATATGCTCAGGCCACCCGTGACGGGGCCAGTCAGCCCAAACTCTCGCCCAAACTCCGGCGCCAGCGTGATAAGAATGCCCACCAGAAACCAGAAGGGTACACCCAAAAATAGGCAGCGCAAGTAACGTCCAAACCGCTCCCCGTTGCTGAACAACGCCAGGAAGTTGCCGCGCTCCACGCCCTCGCGCTTGGCCTGCTCAAACATACCCGACTCAAACACGCCTACCCGCAAGGCCAGCAACGCCAGCCCTAGTCCGCCGCCAATAAAATAGGCGTTGCGCCAGCCAAACGCCGCGCCTATCCAATACGCCACCATAGCCCCCGATACGCCCACCGAGGCCACAATCATGGTGCCGTAGCCGCGTTTCTCTTTGGGTAGGCTTTCAGCTACCAGCGTGATGCCGGCGCCTAGTTCTCCGGCCAGCCCTACCCCCGCAATCAGGCGCAGCCAGGCATATTGGTCAATAGTCTGCACGAAGCCGTTGGCAATGTTGGCCAGTGAATACAGAAGGATGGAGCCAAACAGCACCGACAGCCGCCCCCGTTTATCGCCCAGCACACCCCACAAAATGCCGCCCAGCAGCATGCCGCCCATCTGCATACTCAGCAGGTACTGGCCTTGCTCCGTCACGGCGTTGGCATCGGTAATGCCGATGCCGTTCAGGCTTTGCACTCGAATAATGCTGAAAAGCACCAAGTCGTAGATGTCTACGAAGTAGCCCAGCGAGGCCACAATCACAACGGCGCTGAGCAAGGAGGCTGTTTTAGGAGAGGGGGTAGGGGAGCGCATGGGTAGGAAAAGGTTGACCGCAACAATGTAAGCAGTTCCTCCTACCCGCCGCAACTTAGCTAGCCGCCGCTACCGATTGCTGCGCTGCCTCGCAGCCGTGGCAGCCGTCTTCGTGCGGCACGGACGTGGTATCTTCCAGCTGTACCGTGATGTGGCCAATGTTGAAATGCTCCCGCATTTCCACCTGCAAATGATTCAGAAACTGATTGTCCTCGCTGGTGGCCGGGCGCACTAGGTGCACCGTTAGGGCGGTTTCCTGGGTGCTGAGGGGCCACACGTGCAGATCGTGCACCTGCGTCACGCCGGGCTGATCCAGCAAAAACTGGCGCACCTCGGGTAGCTCAATGCCGTCGGGCACGGCTTGCAGGCTGAGCTGCACGGTTTCGCGCAGCAGCCCCCACGAACCGTAAGCAATGATGCTTAGAATCAGGAAGCTGATAACCGGGTCGAGCCACAACCAGTTGGTGAAGTACACCAGTGCTCCGCCCACCACTACCCCTACCGATACCAGCGCATCGGTGAGCATGTGTAGGTAAGCGCCGCGCACGTTCACGTCGCCTTTTTGCCCGCTGCTGAACAGCCAGGCCGTGAAGCCATTAACGGCAATGCCCGCGCCGGCCATCAGCATCACCAGCTTGCCATTCACCGGCTCGGGGTGGCGCAGGTGGTCAATGGTTTCCCATAAGATGAAGCCTAGCGCCGCATACAGCAAAGCAGCATTCACCAGCGCCGCCTGAATGGTAGCACTCTTGTACCCATAGGTATAACGAGCCGAGGCCTGCCGTTTGGCCAGCAGCGCCGCGCCCCAGGCTAGGGCCAGGCTGAGCACATCGGAGAGGTTGTGGCCGGCATCAGAAAGTAGGGCCGCCGAGTTGCCCCAGAAGCCGCTAGCCGCCTCCGCCACTACAAACACCAGGTTTAGTCCAATGCCCCACCCAAAGGCCTTCCCAAAATTTCCGTCAGCCGGTATGCCGTGGCTGTGGCCGCCATGACTATGGTTGTGGTCGTGCGAGTGGTTGTGGTGGTGTGCCATGCGGGAGGAGGGAGGGGAAACCGTCTGTCATCCCGAACATATAGCGCATCAAGCCAGTGTCGAAAGACCTTCTCACGCTGGAACGAGTCGTTAGTACAATGTTCGTTCAACTGACACAAGGTCCTTCGTAAGCGGACGCCAGATGAGGGATGACAGACTAGGTAGGAATTACGCAGCCACTCAATTGAACGCCAGCGGTACTACCAGCTTCACGCTCACGTTGCGGCCCATGTTGAATACGCCGCGCCGGCCGGTCACGTTGTTTACGTCGGCGTATTTCAGGCGGCTCAGGTGGCTTTGGTAGCCCACATCGAATAGATTGTTGGCGGCCAGGTAGAGGCTAAATAGCGGTTGTGCTTTGGCGTTGCGCACATCGGCGCCCAAGCCAGCGTTGCAGAGGGTGTAGCCCGGCGTGCGGGTTTCGGTGGAGTAGGCCGAGTAAAACCGGTCTTGCGCAAAGGTGTGCTCTACCAGAAAGCTGGCATACAGATTAGCCAAATGCTGGCTCTGCCCTACCTTGCGGAAGTTCACCCGCAGCTCCGACTGAAACCGATTGGCTGGAATAAAAGGCAGGTAGTGGGTGCTATCGGGCTGGTTGAGCTGGGTGGCCCGCACCATCGAGAAGGTGTTTTCAAAGTGCAGCCAGTCCAGCGGGTGCGGGTGAATATCGAGGCTGACCTCGCCGCCCACCAGCCGGGCATCGCCCTGCCCGTACCGAAACACTGGGTCGCCGGTGGCGGCAATAGAATCGGCGCCCGAGGCGGTGGCTAGGCGGCTGGGGAAGATGTAGTGATTGATGCGGTTGTGAAACGCATCCACGTTCAGGCTGATGTGCTGCGTGGTGTAGCTCACGCCGGCATCCAGCTGCGTGCTCACCTCGGCCCGCAAATTCGGCTCTCCTATCTCGTAGCGAATAGTGCCCTCGTGCTGCCCATTGGAACCTAACTCAGCAATATTGGGCGCCCGGAATCCGCGTGACACGTTGGCCTTCAGCGTTAGGTCGTCGGTGGCGTTGAAGGCCCCGCCTGCACTACCCGACACGTTGCGGAAGGTGCTGGTGAAGCTCCCAAACTTAGTCTCGGCACCAGGCGTATCGGCGGGTACGGGCTGTTCATCGGCGCCCAGGTAGAGCGCCTCGGCCTTGATGCGCCGAATGTCGTAGCGCAAACCACCGCTTAGGTCGAGCTTGCCAATGGTTTTCTTGGTGACGCCAAATACACCCCCATCAAACAGACGGTAGGCTGGAATCAAGAATTCCACGCCTTTGTTGCGGTTTTGCTGTACTTGCCCACTCACCCCCAAGGTGGTGTTCCAGCCGTTCGTTTCGGGCAGGAAGTAGCGGGCGGCGTAGTCTACGGTATGCAGTTGAAAGTACAGTTCGGGCTCGTTGGGCGCCAGCACGTCGCCAAACTCGCGGCGCAGGTTTTGCTGCCAGCCCACGTTCAGCGTCAGGCGGCTCTGGCCCAAAATGAAGTTGTTGTCGGTGCCAATGCGCAGGTGGTTCACTTGCTGGCGCGGCACCGACAGACCATAGCCGCGCAAGTCGCTGCTGCTAACGGGCACGGCCGCCACGGCGTCGCTGCCTACCCCCACGTCTTTTAGGAAGCGGCCAGTTTCCTCGTCCCGGTCACCTTCAGTTAGGCCCAGCTCTTGGTTGAAGGAGTTGAACGTGAGGTGCGAAAACCCCCAGCTTTTATTCAGTCCCACGTAGCCGTTGGCATCCAACTCCCGAAAGCCCGAGTTGAAGACGCGGCCGTCGTAGGGGTTACGGTAGGGGCCGGCCACTTTGCCAGTGCCACGTACCAGCCAATTCAGCCCATTGCGGTTGCCAGCATTCATCAGCGAGTAGCCTTGCAAATGGTTATTCGTCTGATAGTTGGCCGATATCGACCCCATTACCTTGCCCTCTTCCACCGGGTCGGCGGGTAGGAAGTTGATGACGCCGGCCATGCCATCGGAACCGTAGAGCAGCGAGCCGGGACCTTTGATAATCTCTACCCGGTCCACAGAGTATTGGTCGATTTCGATGCCGTGCTCGTCGCCCCACTGCTGGCCTTCCTGCTTGGCGCCATTGTTCAAAGTGATGACGCGGTTAGCCCCCAGCCCCCGGATGATGGGTTTGCTGATGGCCGGTCCGGTGGTAATCTGAGCCACGCCGGGCGTGTGGGCCAGCGCATCCACCGCGTTGGTGCTGGCCCGTTGGCTCAGCTCCTTGTTACTGATGATGGTGGTAGGGATAGGCGAGCGGCGCATTTCCGTAGCCGCCGACACCCCCGTTACCACTACCTGTCCGATTTCGGTGGTGGCCGGCATGAGAGCCAGTTCCAACGGCTGCCCGCTGCCCGTGTCTACGGTGCGCACCAAGGTAGTATAACCCAAGGAGCGTACCTGCACCAAAAACCGCCCGCGCGGCAAATTGGAGAAGCTAAACCTCCCATCAGAACCAGTAGCAGTGGCTTGGCGCAAATCCTGAAATAAGACGGTAACTCCCGGCAGCGCCTCGTGTGTATCGGCATCTGTCACGCGGCCCGTAACGGGCGGAGACGCTGTGGCGCGTGCTACAGACGCCGCTGGAGTAGTCGTTTGGGCGAAGGCACTCTGAGCGAGCAGACCAACAAAAATCAGATAACGAGTCATAAGCGGCTGCATGAGATAAGGCGCCAAGTGGTAACCATTGCAGTCGGCCTCCGTATAGCAGCGTCTTGTCGTTTCAAAAGTAATAGAAAGTCGTACAATGGCTCGTAGGCTGCCATTGAATCGTGTTGTATAAAAATAATTCAATTTAATAAATTAACTATCATAATTGAACTATTTACAGAAAAGCTTATTCCTAATTTCGGGATATAATCAAAGGTGCGGGTGATTATAGTACATATGACATATCGAGTATAAGCGTATTTTCATTGATTTAGAGGGTTATACAAGTTTTTATAGCCATTCTATCATAGAGACTATAAATCTATATGATAGAATGGAGTAAATATTTTTTGCATAATTCACATATAAATACAAAATAATATACCTTTGCATTCATCATGCTATATAACTTAGATTATATGATTATTCAGTGTGCTGATGAGCAACAGCTGCTGCGCACTCAATGGAGAGCTGGACACTCCATACAGCATTTCAAACAGGGCTTATCACGTGTACTAGAACTAACAGAACAACACGTAGTTACACGTGTAGTGCTGGATCTGCACGACTTGCCGGATATTTGTATAATGGAGCAGGCGTGGATCAGCCTGACGTGGTTTCCGAAAATGGCCGGTCAGCCGCTACAGCAAGTGGCATTGGTGATGCCGCCCCGCAGCCTCTACAACCAGATGGTAGTGGAGAGTATCCTATGGATGGGGCAGGCGCTTATTCATTTTGACATTCAGTTTTTTTCCGAGGTAGAAGATGCACTCGAATGGATTACCGGAGACTCGCCACTGCCCTCGGTGCTACAGCAGGAATGGCACTGCTCCAGTGCGTTACCCTCGGCAGCGCCCGACAAACATTATGTAAGCGTAACCTACTCATAATAATAAGGTAGTAGTAGCGCCGCAATTTTGTAGTAGTCAACCTGTTTACGTTTTACTGCTATGAAAAAGATGCTGCGCTTACTATCAGGAATACTGCGCCCAGCGAGTCCGCTTCCTACTGCTGCCAGCGATACGCCGGAAATGCTATTCGTATAGTACTTATAGGCGCCAACGGCTATAATGGCTTATTGGCTAGGTGAGTAGCCTGCTAGCCGTGAGCCCCGTGCACCAGCCTGGCTGAGTGAAAGCTAGTTGCCCCGCTACCAGCAGTTGCATATTCAGGCGTTGGCCATACTGCTCCCTTCCACGGTGCACAATCAGTTGGTGCTGGAAAATGTGGTAGTCGGTACTACCCACTGTCCGTTGCGATATGCAGTATTTCTCTGAGATGCTGTCGGCGTTAGACTGGCTGTCGCTCATGGATGAAGACTGCGCGGCGCAGTTGCAGCGGCAGTGCTTGGCCGACGTATAAGCCGGTTTCGAGGGTAGGGCAGGCTAATGCGCTGTCAAACTGGCAGCTCCGGGCTGCATGGAATATCTTTTGAAGGGAACAACGCACTGCGCCGGCTGGCGCCTGAAATTGTCTGTTCACCCTAATATTCCTGTTATGCAAGAGAAAGGTAGCATCTCGATTCACACCGAGAATATCTTCCCCATCATTAAGAAGTTCCTGTACTCCGACCACGAAATCTTCCTGCGTGAGCTGGTGAGCAACGCCGTGGACGCCACTCAGAAGCTCAAGAGCCTGGCCCAATTGGGCGAGTTCAAGGGCGAGTTGGGCGAGCTGAAAGTACGCGTGACGGTGGACAAGGAAGCCCGCAAAATCACCATCTCCGACCGCGGCATTGGCATGACGGCCGAGGAGATTAAGAAATATATCAACCAGATTGCCTTCTCCGGCGCCACCGAGTTTGTGGAGCAATACAAGGAGAAGGACGCCGCTACCAAAGACCAGATCATTGGGCAGTTCGGCCTGGGCTTCTACTCGGCTTTCATGGTAGCCAAGGAGGTGGAAATCTGGTCGAAGTCGTATAAAGACGATACCCTGACGGCCCACTGGACCTGCGACGGCAGCACCGAGTTTACCCTGGACGAGCCCGCCGGAGAGCATGAGAAAGCCGAGCGCGGCACCGATGTAGTGCTGCACGTGGCCGACGACTCGGATGAATTTCTGGAAGAAGCGCGGCTGAAAAGCATCCTCAGCAAGTACTGCAAGTTCCTACCCATCCCGATTGAGTTTGAGGGTGAGGTCATCAACCAGACGGCGCCCATCTGGACCAAGCAGCCTTCGGAGCTAACGGACGAGGACTACACCAAGTTCTACCAGGAGCTGTACCCGTTCTCGGAGCCGCCGCTGTTCTGGATTCACCTGAACGTGGACTACCCCTTCAACCTGACGGGTATCCTGTACTTCCCCAAAATCAAGGACGAGCTGCAATTGCAGCGCAACAAAATTCAGCTCTACTCGCGCCAGGTGTTCATTACCGACGAGGTGAAGGACGTAGTGCCCGAGTTCCTGATGCTGCTGCACGGCGTAATCGACTCGCCGGATATTCCGCTGAACGTGTCGCGCTCCTTCCTGCAAGCCGATGCGGCGGTGAAGAAGATCAACACCTACATCACCAAAAAGGTAGCCGACAAGCTGGCCGAGCTGTTCCGCAAAGACCGCGAAGGCTACGAGCAGAAGTGGTCGGATATCGGTTTGTTTGTGAAGTACGGCATGCTGTCGGACGACAAGTTCTACGACCGCGCCAAGGACATCGTGTTGGTGCAAGACACCACCGATAAGTACTACACCCTGAACGAATATCAGGAGCATATTCAGGCCAACCAGAAGGACAAGAACGAGCAGACGGTTATCCTATATACCACCGACCCAGAGGCCCAGCACGGCTACGTGCAAGCTGCTTTGGATCGGGGCTACTCGGTGCTGAAGCTGAACGCTGTGCTCGACCCGCACTTCATTGGGCAGCTGGAGCAGAAGCTGGAGAAAGTGACCTTCAAGCGCGTGGATGCCGACACGGTGGGCAAGCTCATTGAGAAGGACGAAACCACCGAAAGCGTACTCAGCGACGACGACAAAACTAAGCTGACGGAGGTCTACAAAGCCGCCATCAACAACGAGCATATGCAGGTGCAGGTAGAAGCCCTGTCGCCGCAGGATGCGCCGGTGATTGTGACGGTACCTGAGTTTATGCGCCGCATGAAGGATATGCAGCGCGTGGGCGGCGGTGGCGGCATGCAAATGTTCGGCTCTCTACCCGACAGCTACACCGTGAGCGTGAATGCCAACCACCCGGTAGCCCAGCGCGTGCTGGCTCAAGAAGGTGAAGCTGGCCAGAAGCTAGCTAAGCAAGCCTTCGACTTGGCCTTGCTCAGCCAGGGCATGCTGAAGGGTGAGGCACTAACAGCTTTCGTAAAACGCAGTGCTGACCTCCTAACGGCCGAATAAGGCTGACTGCTCAGTACAAGAAAGTCTGAGAAGTCTTAAACAGTACAAAAGCCCGCGGCCTATAATGAGGTCGGCGGGCTTTTTGTTTGTTGAAGAAAAGTGGTTTGCGTTGAAATTGTAGCAGGTAGTACCTCGCCATTTCACTATCTCACCACTTACTATTGGGCACCAAAGCGGTGTATCTTTACGTTTGGCTGGAATACCATTTGTCTGCCTTCCCTACTCTGTTTGCATGCGTAGTACCCGTTTACCCCTTGTCGGACTTTTGGCCCTGTTGCTGCCGCTGACGGAGGCCTGTACCCGCAAAACCGTGTCGTTCAGCAGTCAGCCCGACGCGGCTACCCTGCTGGCTACCATCGATTCTCTGACCACCGCCAGCGACACGGCCAAGGCGCCCTCGCTCACCAACAAGCGCGTGACCCTGACCAAAGAGCAGGAAAAAGCAGCGAAAGCAAAGGCCAAAGCAGAGCAGCGCAAACCTAAAAAGAAGAAAAATATCTTCATGGGCCAGCCTATAAAGAAGGGCTATGCTAAGTCTGGGCCAAAGGGAAAGAATCAGCAGGTTGAGATATTCTACTACCTCAAAAACTTTCAGCAGCCTAACCTTTACGCACCTGGGCGCTACATCTACGATGCTGGTAAGCATCGTGTGTATAAAGCTGGGCCTGGTGAGTTAGATCCCAAAAGCCTCGTACTGCATGGCCCTTATAAGCGCTTAAAAGGTGGCAAAGTAGTAGAAACCGGCTTCTACGCCGTGGGCACTCGTCACCTCCGTTGGGAGGTAACCACGCCCGACAACATCCTGCAAGACAAAGTGCATTATGAAATGGGCTTCCCCCGCGACGCCGTCATTTCCTATTACGACGCTGAACACAAGCAGCTAAAAGAAGTGATTCCCTACGTGAATGGCGAGCTGGAAGGCGACTATGTGCGCTACAACGAAAACGGCCAGCGCGAGTGGGATGGCCAGTTTGAGAATGGCAAGAAGGTAGGACAGTGGATCAACTACTGGGGTTTCCGTAATCTGAAAGACCGCCGCCACTATGTATACGCCTACGGCGAATCGGGCTACGAGCCAGAGGTAGCCACACCCGAACTGGTGATGGAATATAACCGCAACGGCGTGCTGGTCTTCGACAAAGAGAAAGGCTACGACAAGCGCGGCACTGCTGACGCAGACCCTGTAGACCGCCGTCGGCCGGGCAACACCCGCCGGAAGTAGGGGTAGGGGTGAGTGAATTTTTCTGTCATCCTGAGCCTGCGAAGGATCTTATGATGCCAAAACGAATGACGTCATAACGACTCGTTCAATAGACATAAGGTCCTTCGCAAGCTCAGGATGACACACTATTGTGAAGTCCCTGGTCTCAATAAAACGCATCCTCAAAGTGCTCTACCCGGAAGCCAGCAGCTACGGGCGTTACGGCCAAAACGTCGAAGCGAATGTCGCCGTGCCAGTTCAGTTCTTCCTGTACCTGCTCGGCGGCCAGGCGAAACAATTGCCGTTTGCGCTCCGTCACGAACGCCTCGGGGTAGCCGAACTGTGAGGTAGAGCGCGCCTTCACCTCCACGAATACCAGCAACTCGTCGTCCAGCGTGGCAATTAAGTCGATTTCGGCACGGCGGTAACGGTAGTTGCGTTGCACAACGGTATACCCTTGCGCCGTGAGGTGCGCGGCGGCGGCATCTTCGCCGGCTTGGCCGAGTTGGTGCGCGGGAGTCATCATACGGGGGTAGGGTAGGGGAGCAGCACGAATGGGGTTGGTGCTAAATCTAGTACCTTTGAAGTGGTTTGTGCACCGACCCGTCACCGGGATTGTAGGTAGCCATTATTGGCAGGCCGAGAGGATGTAATTACTAGCCAGCGCGGCTTACTTTTTGTACACCGCAGTTTTCAATTAGGATGGACACATTGCTTACTTCTTGCAGTACATCGGCTCCGACTAGTTCGGTATTCAGTGCTACGCCTACTGCTACGCCCCACCAAAATCGTGCGCTACATGTGCGTCATTTGGGCGTGCAACCCTATGAAGAGGCTTGGGCCTATCAGGAAAGCCTACTAGCCGATACCTTGGAGCGCAAAAAGCAGAACCGCGACGCCGTCGAGCGAGGGGAAGCCCCTGCGCCTACCCCCAACTACCTGTTGCTCTGCGAGCATCCGCACGTGTATACGCTGGGTAAGAGCGGCAAACCTGAGCACCTGTTACTGGATGAAGTAGGCCTAGCGCACCACGGTGCCACGTTTCACCGCATCAACCGCGGCGGCGATATCACCTACCACGGCCCCGGCCAGCTGGTAGGCTACCCCATCCTCGACCTCGATAATTTCTTCACCGACATTCACCGCTACCTGCGCGTGCTGGAAGAAGCCGTTATCCTCACCCTAGCCGACTTTGACATCTCCGCCGGGCGCATTGCCGGCCTCACCGGCGTCTGGCTCGACTGGGAGGAAGGCGCCCCCAACCCGCGCAAGATTTGTGCAATGGGCGTCAAGTGCAGCCGTTGGGTAACGATGCATGGCTTCGCGCTCAACGTCAATACTGACCTTGATTATTTTGGTCATATCATCCCCTGCGGCATCGACGACAAAGCTGTAACCTCGATGGAGCAGGAGTTGGGCCATGCTGTGCCTTTGGCTGAGGTTGCGGACCGCTTGGTACCACATTTGGCAACCTTGTTGGGAGCTACGCTGACGCAAGAATAGCTGCGATAGAGCGTCCATTTTATCCACTGATTACCTATGAAAGAAGATATTTCCTTTGATCCGGTAGAAGGCGTTTCTATTGCCATAGTGCCCAGCCAAGACGCGGTTGTGGAAGACGGCAAACCCGGTTGGCTGGTCTACTTGTTGAACTACAATTCCTTTCCGCTCAGCAACGTTATCGTAAGTTCTAATGGCTACGGTACTGATGCGCAGGGCGAGCCAGTGCGCACCTCCACCCTGCGTCATGCCTTGCCAGAGGTAGAGCCCCGCAGCGCCGTTCCCATCGAACCCATCGACCCGGCCCTGTTTCACCTCAACAATCAATACTGGCTCAGCTACTACCGCGGGGCACAGATTTTCGACAAGAAGTTCATTTTCGTTCCCGATTCTATTGTGCCCGCCAACCTGACGCACATTGCGCTGCTCGAGCAGGAAGGCGTGCTGCACAGTTAATCCGATCCTGCCCGATTCCACCCACCCCCTTTGATCTTGACGTTACGATGCCCGTTCTCGGAGTAAAACTGGTCCTGTCGGCTCTGTGGTCGTTTTTGGTGGCGCTGTTTGCCGTGCCGTCCATTATCTACATCGCCCACCTAAAAAACATGCTCGACACGCCCAACGTGCGTACCGTGCATGAGTCACTTACCCCCCGTTTGGGCGGGGTAGCCATCTTCGCAGGCTTTATGTCGGCGCTTACCATTTTTGCGCCTCTGGAAAATGGTATTCAACAACTGCTAGCGGGTTGCATCGTGCTGTTTTTTGTAGGACTGAAGGATGACTTGGTGACGATTTCTGTCACTAAAAAATTTATCGGGCAGCTATTGGCCACTGGTATCATTATGGTGATGCCTGATATAGAAATCCGCATTACCAGCTTCCAGGGCATCTTTGGTATTCACGAGCTACCTATGGGTGTCAGCTATGCCATCACATTCGTGGCCATTGTAGGCATCACCAATGCCATCAACCTGATTGATGGACTCGATGGCCTGGCGGGTACCATTGTAAGCATCATCTCCGCTACGTTTGGTTACTACTTTCTACGCTATGGTGGCCCTTCTTACGGAAACTACGCTTATGTTGCTATCTGCCTGATAGGTGGTATTATCGGTTTCCTACGTTATAACTTCCACCGCGCCAGTATTTTCATGGGCGATACTGGTTCCTTGGTGTGTGGATTTATCGTGTCGGTACTCACCATTCAGTTTGTTGAGATGGGCGCTACCACGGGACAGCCATTTGGCGCTTCGTCGCCATCGGTAGCGGTAGGAATTTTGTTTGTACCGTTGTTCGATACTCTGCGCGTCTTTATTATTCGGATGCTGGCGGGCCGTTCACCCTTCTCACCCGATAAGAACCACGTGCATCACCGTATTCTGGCTATGGGCTTTCAGCAGATAAGTACAGTGCTACTGCTAGGGCTGCTTAATCTAGTAGTGATTCTGTTTGTCATCAACTTCTCCGCTCTAGGCAATACTCTATTAATACTGGCATTAGTGGCTTTCTCGGTATTGTTGAGCGTTTTTCTGGGCGTATACCACAGCCGGCGGGGTGTACAGCGTCGAGTAGCGTCGTAGTAGTACAGCAAGCAAGTTCGCCAGAGATTATGATGACCAACCACTCAATTGCTACACGCCACCACTGGCGCTGGGTGTTGGTATGGCTGCTCTGCTGGCTGACCCTACCCAGCGGCGTCCGTGCAGCTGAGTATCGGCCATTGCCCCCATCTGCCAAAAGCGGCTTGTCAAACGATTGGCTGATTTACAATGCGTCTCGCAACCGGCTGACGCTGTACCTACCCGGCTACCACGCGCCGGCGCATGCGTATTATCAGTGGGTGAATCTGCGTCCTAGCCGACCCCTACCCATCACGTTTGTGGCTCGTCAGAATGAGTGCTTATTTCTGGACAACCAGTTAATTTTCACCTCACCGGCCGCCGCCTCCTACACGCTGGATCTGGCTACCTTCCTACCAGCTTCTGCGCCGGCTGGTCAACATCTACTCTGTGTCTGGCACGCCGATGCGGTGCCCAATCTATCATCGTTTGCGAATGCTATTCCGGAGGTAGCAGCGGCTTCTGGCAAGCCGGCCTCTACTGTAGCTAGGGCGCTTCCGCGTCCTCGTGGCCATCAGGGGCAGACCGTGTTTATCGGCTTTTTGCTGCTGATCGGGCTGCTGTACGGTGGCCTGCGAGCTTCCTACCAACCAGGTTTTGCTCGTATCTATCAGTTTGAGCAGCTATGGCGCCGCGGTAACAACGAGCCCGACTTTTTGGTGAAGCCTACCATCACCTGGCTCAATATCCTACTCGTTCTGATTTTCTCGCTCTCCTTTGCGCTGCTGCTTGTTGCCATCCATACCAACATCCAGAGCATCGTCATTCTACGGCGCTTATTTGCCGTGCCTGAGTCAGCTATTGTACTGCGGGTGTTGTTCTACACCAGCCTCATTGCGGCCTTCGTATTAGGAAAGTACCTTTTTCTTGAGTTGATGGGCTACATCTTTGATGTCACGTCCTTGGTAATAGT
Organism: Hymenobacter defluvii; assembly: GCF_017589435.1. Classification (NCBI taxonomy): domain Bacteria; kingdom Pseudomonadati; phylum Bacteroidota; class Cytophagia; order Cytophagales; family Hymenobacteraceae; genus Hymenobacter; species Hymenobacter defluvii. The sequence goes on along the minus strand of NZ_JAGETX010000005.1, from coordinate 413 downwards.
CCAGTATCGGGAATTTATCCGCACAATTCTCTTTACGGGATTATTCCTGCCCCTTGTTATGCTACTCTATTTAGGCCTCAATCAGACCCTGCCCGAGACAGTACTATGGGTGTCTAATGGTGTGGTTTCCTTACTGTTACTAGGCTCTGTATTTCGTATAGCCCGCACGTTACATCGGCGGGCGTCATTACTGAATCTGCATTTGTTTTCGTACCTTTGCGCCACGGAAGTGATTCCACTCATCATTCTGCTTAAAATAATCGTTTTTACTTACTAATACCGCGCTGTTGCGGGTGTGAAGCATATTCATAACCCTCCTTTTGCGCTAGATTTACTCGATTACCTATGGCCGAAGCGTTGATGCGCAAAAACAACGGCACTGCTACCCCCGAGGCCTTGGAACTGGTAAATGC